>NZ_JBBXMY010000024.1:0-52385 GCF_038442315.1 Methylobacterium litchii
ACGCCCTTCATCCCCCACCACCCGTCCGGTCGTCCCGAAGGGCAGTCTGCAAGAGCAAGCTTCAGGGGGTCAGAATTGGACGCCGATCCCCCACCTCAGGGGGTCAAAGTTGCACGCCGAAACACAGAAAGGAGAGCGGGTGTTCTTCGTTAAGCCGAAGGATCAGAGCGGCCTGCGCTTCCAGACGCTGCGAGTTGCGGTCGCCGCCCATGGGCCTGGGCGCGATCTTACCGTCCTGTCGAAAGCGCTCATGCCAACGGACTGCGCTGGCCGCCCCAACACCGAAGCGTTTGGCCGCCTGACGCCGCGAGGCGCCCGCCTCAATCGCGGCGATCACACGCTCGCGCAGATCGACCGACAGGGCTGAAGGCATGGCGCTCCTCCATCACAAGCCCATCCAGCGAATCACACGCCAGCCAGATCGCCAACCCCAACCGATTCAACCCGCCAGGGCACGGCTCTAGCCCGGCAGCCGAACTGCAGGAACGAGCTATTAAGGCGGCGCTTGTCTCAGCATCCATCAGAGCGAGGCAGTGATGCGCGTGTTTCAGATCCGTCAGAAGGCGACGGGTGCGATCCTCTGGACGGGCTCTGCATCAGGGCCGATTGCCGCCTTGGACGCCATGGCGCACGAGGCGGGCTACTATGATCACGGCGACCTGCCAGAACACATCAGGGCGGGTGGCTTACACGCCGAAGAAGTCAAAGTCTGACAGACCGCGTCTCGGCCGAACAATGAAGGGACGGAGCACTCGGCTCAGCCCGCGCCGTATCCGCCCTTCCGGTTGTCTGACGACGGGACAGCTGGCCGGTTGTCGTAGCCGCCGCTTTCGGGACCCTGATCATTCTCACCCTCTGGACTACCAGGGGACGTAGGCCCTGCAGCTGCCGTGTCGTCTGAAAGCTTCTCCTGACCCAACGGCTTTCCCGGCGGGACCATTCCGAAGGCCTCCCGTGCCGCGTCGGTGTCCGTTCCCATGCTGGCTCTCCGCGTATCTCGCAGAGACCAAGGCAGTGGATGCAAACGAGGTTCCTAGCGAGCATCCGGCAGGCAGCTAAGACGGACGGCCAGATGCCGACCCAATCGGCGCCTCACCACTGAGATGCTTATGCTGCGCAGATGCCTTATTGCTCAGCTTCACGGCTAGCCATCGCATCATCCCGCCATGCCGATCCGGCGCGAGCACCGCTTCTTCTACCCCATCGACTGGCCGCAGCTGTCGGCAGTGATCCGCTTTCGCCGCGCCAAGGGCCGTTGTGAGAGCTGCGGGCGACCGCATGGGCAGACCGTCTGGCATCTTGGCGATGGCCGCTGGTGGGACGCGCAGGCCGCTTCCTGGCGCGACGGCGTGGGCCGTGTCATCTGCCTCGCGGTCGGGGAGGACGACGTCCTTGGCTCCGTCCGGACGACGCGCGTGGTTCTGGCGGCAGCTCACCGCAATCACGACACGGCCGACAATCGTGACGTGAACCTCATGGCGGTCTGCCAGCGGTGCCACATGAACCACGACCGGCCGGAGCATCAGCGGCGGCGGTGGCGAACCCTGTTTCGGCGGAAAGCGCTCGGTGACCTTTTCAATGGGGTCTACCCACCTTCATCAAGCTCCTGATTGGTTTTGTTGCTCCAATTCCACAATATTCTGGAGAGCTTGCAAAGCATATCGGCGCCCTTCCTCCGTTGTAAGCTCTGCCCAAAGGCGCTGACACTCGTCAGTGCTCGCACATCTTATTTGTGATTGCTCTTTGGAGAAGAACTTCTCTACTGGCATGTTGAGCGCTTCCGCGACTCGCCGAAGCATTGCGTATTCCTCAGAGATAGCTCCCTCCTCCGGTATCGTTGATGGGGCATTGAGTGCTACTCGCGTTCAGCACCTGCATGACTTTGGGTCAAATCAGGCCCCGCGCACAAGTTACAATTCAACCACCTTTCAGGTCCTGCTTCGTACTCTACGTATGGGAATATCTCATGCTGAGTGCCGCGCAGACCAGAATGGTTTCTAAGATGATTTTTGTCACGGATGCCAATGGCGAAGTCACATATGTGAGCCCGGAATGGTGTGCATTCACTGGCCGAGATGCAGCTTCAGCAATAAATGATGGATGGTTGAGCGCCGTACATCCCGATGATCGTGAGATAGCTATTGAGTTTCTTCGTGTTGCTCGCGAAAATCGAAGCGAATATAGCTTCCGTCATCGACTTCGCCGAGAGAATGGTGACTATGCTTGGGTTGCAGGAGGCGCGATCCCATCATTTGGTCCACCTGACCATACTTTCTTGGGTTATCTAGGCTCGCTTACAGAGTTTAGCCCAAGCGGTTCAGAGCCGTTGACTGCCTATGGCAACGTTGGACGCTTCATCCCGCCGCCGGCAAACTCAATGCAATCTGGATCCGCCCTCGAACTCGTCGCCGACCATCTGTTAATGGCCCACGGGCTTATCGAAGAGGATGGCGCCAAAGAGATGTTGCCGGTCTTACGTGAGGCGCTGATGGTTGCTGGCTTGCTGCTCGCACGCAGCATGGTTTCACGAGATCCAGGAGATCGCTTTCACTAAAAAATTGTATCAGCCTCCATACATCCAAAGATCAGTTCCTGCGGTTTCCGACCCTTCTACGACACAATTCGCCACGCGATTATTTTTGTAGGTCAATTCTGTAGTACGGCGTGCAATTTGGCGAAATCTGAGGCACTTATGCGATCAGCGTCGGCCTCTTGGCGAGAGATTGATCGTCAACGCTCGCCGATCTCGGTTGGGTTTGGCTCGGTGACCTCCTCGGCGGGAACGGCAGATACTTCCCCAGCATCAGGCTCCGCCCTCATTCTCCGCTCAGCTTCGAGTTCACGCTTGGCCATGAGCCAGAACTGCGCTTCGAAGCCCTCTGGGCGATGATGCCGTTCCCAAATGTCGTAGGCGCGTTCACGGATCTGGTCATCCGACAGTGCCAACCCGGCATCGCAGTTTGGAACGTGATCCTGGCTCATGTGCTGGTCTTGTTTAATGCGGCCTGCGTCGAGAGCATGAGGGCGTCGTTGCCGACTTCGCCACCCGTATACCCGAGGAGGTGAACCAGTTCGTTGCGTGCACGCCAGACACGGCTTTTCACGGTACCCACTTGGCATTCCATGATCGCGGCGGCAGCGTCATAGCTCAATCCCTCAACGGTTACGAGTATCAGAGCTTCACGCATCGCCGGAGTGAGTTGAGCGAGAGCTGTCTTCACGTCCTGAAGATCGAGGTGCCCGGCTTGCTCAGGTAGCGAGATCAGCCGTGCGGCGTGGACGCCTTCTTCATCCTGCACTTCACGATGCTTGCGATGGTCGCTGTAAAACTGGTTGCGCAGGATGGTGAAGATCCATGCTTCGAAATTCGTCCCTCGCTCAAAGCGTATCCGATGCGTCCATGCCCGGAGAAGAGACGCCTGTACGAGGTCGTCTGCTGTCGTAGGATTGTGGGTCAATGACACAGCAAACCGACGCAAAGCTGGCATCACAGCTAGAATATTTTCGCGGAACTCAGTATCGTTGCGATCTTGGGCTTGACCAAGTGCAGCATCAAGCTTGAATATAAGATCGGCGAAGCGCGCGGTAGTATCAGACTCGATGCTTTCGTTTGAATAGACCCCTGCAAGAAGCGCCCCAATGTGTCGTTGCACTTGTCCGGGAAGAACGGGATCTACACGATCCAGTTCGCCATCAGTAGCATTAGAGGGTTCAGCGGGTTCCGTGGTCATCGTGGAAGCCAAGTAAGATCGTGCGACACAACCGAGGTTTCATCGCGGAGATAAATCGGTTCAGGCGCTCACATACCCGTATGGCGAAGCTACGCCAGTGCGACGAGTCGTGACAGATCTCGGATGGGCACGTGGGCTATTGTACCACGCTGCCTCTCGGCAGTCCTTCAATCCCCATCAGCGTGAGGCCGTCGCGTCGCCTTCCATAGCACAGCGACGGCCTCATGCGCCTGCATTCCGCGCGCCTGCCCGTGAAGGCGAAATCGGGATTGCGGCTCCTCTTTTCGGTACCTGCCGCGTCCCCGTTTTTCCCTGTTCTAAGATCTGAGTAGGAGTCCGGTGCAAGGATTTGCACCCACCCCTGCGATTGCCATGGGCCTTTCCAATTTTGGGGACACCCTTCCGTGCCAGCCGCAGCCACGCCGTCCATTCGGGGCTTACGATCCGCAGCACGTTGGTATCGTTCCGATAGCCCGTGACCCGTCTCTCCTCGACGGTCAGCAGTCCAAGCTTCCTCGCCTCGCGGATTGTGTTCTGGACCGTGCGCTCGGCCACACCCGTCACGGCGGCGAGATGCGGAACGGATAGGCGGCAGTCGCCCTCGCGAGCCGTCTCAGCCGCGACGAGGGACAAGACGGCCTGTTCCGCGACGGTGAAGCGCGCGGCGAGGGCCGGCGGGAGCCGTCCAGAAGCCGCCCAGCGGCGTCTGCGCTCAAGGCTGGCATCGGTGCGCGGCCGGGAGCCCGTGCCCGTCCTGGGCCTGTTCTGGCGATCCAGCGGGGCATCTGTCACGCAAGCGGCAGGGGTTCCCGTTGGGTTCGGGCTCTGTCCGCCGCTGTGTGCGGCCCTCGACAATCGCCGCGCTTCGATCAAGGCGGACAGTGCCTCGGCCTCAGTCTCGGATAGGTGCCCTTCCCCGAACGCCTTCCACATCGCAGACGCGATAGCAGGCAACGCGGCGCGTGGGGCCGCCTCCGCTTGTCGGCGGATCTCCTCAACGAACATCGGTCACGAACCCTCACGGGCCGCGTCTAGGGTCCAGGCACGACTTCCCCGATGCCGGAATTGCCGTTCCGGCTTGACTCCCGAGGGGGAGCTATGGCTTGTGAGGGGTAGTGACACGCTCCTCACAGAGCCCCAGGTTTTCGACAGCCTCGACCTTGCCGGGTCGGGGCTGTTGTCGTTTCAGGGTCTATCTCGCGGCGATGGTCTCCTGATCCGGCTCACGACTCGCCAAGGCGAGCGCAGCCATGACCGCCCATGTCGGCCGGGCGGTGTGGTTAAGTCAACGTTGAGGAGGTGGCCATGACCCCTGCTGAGTACGTCGATGAAATCGTGGTCCCCACCATCGTAGAGTTTTTGCACGAGCCAGCGTCTAGGCGGCGGGCGTATCTTGCGTGCATAGTGACCAATCATGTGAGGGATCACCTATTCACCGCCGGAAAACGCAACGTTGATGACGTGATGCGCGCCAATGCATATCCGCACTTTGCAGTAGTCAAAGCTGTTTGCAATGGAATTAAGCACGTTAAGAGAGATAGATCTTCGCCAATTAAATTTGGCGTCGGCGAAGATGTTGATCCGAGAGAAGTGGCTCTGTCAGACGAGAATGGAAACGTTCTTACTGACGAGAATGGCGATACTCTTACTATATTCAACAGAGGTAGAGGCGTTGAGAATGATGATAGTCACTTCATTCTGACCGATGCAGTTACTCAATCAATAAGAGTATTCAAAGAACAATACCAAGACCTTCTTGTGGCATGTGACTTAACCACCATCGATGCCGCAGGCTGAACAAGTGCGGCCGGGCGCCAACGCGAGGGTGCCAGTCGCGTCAGTCCCGGCCGCGTCCGACCCCTGCCAGAGGGACGGATCTCGAAATCAGGTGCGCTCAGTCAGGAAGCCCAACACGGCGCGCACCTGCTTGACATGGGGCGGCTCGGGGACGCCGGGCAGTAGGGCTCTGATCCGCTCATGCACGGCGAGCCAGCGCCGCACGAGGCGCAACAGGGTCGGCCCGTGAGGCTCGCGGCCTCGCCGCTCGGTGCCGCTGTAGAGCGCGGACAAGCGGAGATCCAAAAGGCGGACCTCGGCCACGAGGAATAGGAACCGGACGGTCTCGCCCAACGACAGGCGGCGCACGGGGCGGGCGGTACTGGTGGGGAGTGTGGTCGGCATCACGCGCGCATCCCGACGAGGGCCAGGACCGCGCAACCGGCAGCGGCCACGACATTGCCAGCGCCGCCCCATGCCAGGGGCGGGAACAGTTGGCGGACCTCTGCCGTCGCGGCGGGTGCGGACTCGGCTTGGGCCTTTTCTTGCGGCGCCTCAATCACGGCGGGGGCTTCCTCGCACGGGCGCGCGATACTGGTTGCAAAACCCTCCGCGTCGTCCGCTTCGCTCTCGGGCGCCAGGGCGGTTTCGGGCTCTGGCAAGGGGATGGTGGGGGCTTCCTCGCGCGCGGCGCGCGGGCGCGGGATAGCGGTTCGAAAATCCCCTAGGTCGCCCAGGCGGACGATCTGCGCGAGCGATGCGGAGGAGTCGGCCGGGCGCGGGGCCGAAGCGGTCTCGATCCCCTGCGGGGTGTCCGAACCGTCGATCCTGTCCAAGGCGGCGATGATCTTGTCCGCCGCATCAAGGGCGGTCTGTGCCGCGTCCTCAAGGTGAGCGCGGAGGGCGAGGCCGGCGAGCGGCGCCGGGGAGGCTGGTTCGGGCGGGCGGGAGCGAGGCGTGAAGGCGACGACGTTGGACATCGGGATATCTCGGAAGGGGAAAGGGGCGCCTGGTCGTGCTGGCCGGGCGAGAGGTTGGGCGAGGCGCGGGCGCTACGGCTCAACCATCGCTAGAAGCTCGCGGGCGAACGCAGCGGTCTGCACGGGGTCGCCGTTGTCGATGGTCAGGCGCGCGAGGGTCACGGCCCGCAGTTCCTGTTCCGATGCATCCGTGAGCGTGCGGCGGCGAAGCTCTCCGGCGGCGGCTTCTAGGGCCGTGTGCAAGGCGAAGGCGGTGTTCTCGACAAGGCGACCGGCGCCGTTGAAGTCCCCGTTGGTCATCTGCCTAGGCTGGCAGGTGAGCGCGGACGCTACAGCGCTGAGAGTGTCGGCCACGTCGTAGATCGCGCACAGTTCAGGGACCGGCAGGGCTTCGAGAGAGATGCCAGCGGCAGCAAGAAGGTCGGCCGGGTGAGGGTCAGGCGCGGCGAACGGGGTGAGGGCGCCGGCCATGGTCGCTTCCACGAGTTGCGCGCCGACGCGCTCCCATGGGTCCATCCCGTCCGTGTTTCCATCCGCCGGGGTGTTCCAACCCGCGAGGCCGATAGGCGCGAGGCACTTAAGGGCCATGCCGAGAAGGGTCTTGGGCTCGGTAGCTTCAAGCTTGTCCATCAACGCGACGGTGCGCCGATAGTAGGGGGTCCATTCCGCCTCAGGCATGTCGCCGGCCATGTGCTCGCGGTCGGCCCTGTTGTTGGCGGCGTAGGCTTCGCAGAACTCGGCCGCCAGTTCGGCAATGTGCGCGTCGGGTCCGAAGTCGATACCGCTGGCCGGGGCAGGCGCAGCCTCGGCGCGGAAGGCTGCGACCTCGTGCAGGACGGTATGCACGATGCGCGTGCCGTCATCGATGTCTCGATGTGGCGTGACCTGGAACCGCTCGAAGTCGTCCAACGCGAGCGCGGCCTTGGCGACGATCTCGGCTAGATGCGTGGACGGCTCGTTGATCGCGCGGGTGATGACGGCGTTCGTCTTTCCGGTTTCGGCGTCGAACTTCTCATCGGACCAGTCCGTCGCCTCCAAGGATCTATCGACCCATGCGCGATGCCGAAGTGCCCAACGGCAGGCGTTAGCAAGGCCGGTCGGCGCAGGGGCGAAGGTGTCCTCGGCGGGAGCGGCCGGGCCGGCGCTCGCGGGTTCGGCTGTGGCCTCACTCTCCGCGTCCGCTTCGAGGCAGGCGGCCGAGGCGGCGACGAGGTAGCGGGTTCGGGCTACGCTAAGTAGCTTGCCCCAACCCTCAAGCGTCTCCTGCGAGGCGTCGAGGTTGCGGAACATGATCTCAGGCGTCGCCGCGTCGGTCTCGCCGGCCTTGCGAATGAAGGCGATCAGTTCGGGTTTCGTCATGCGCAGGGTGCGGTCGGCAACATGCATTGCCATCGCGGGCGAATTGAACCTGTCGGCCCATTCGGTCGGGGTCTTGAGCGGGTCGTCCAGTGCGTAGGCGGGGAAATCGAGGGTGGCGGCGCCCTCAAGGCTAACCGTGTCCTCCGGTTCTGCGGCGGGCACGGCAGCCGGTTCCGGCTTGCGGGTCGTGCTGGCCAGGCGGGCGGACAGGTCGGCGGCGCGGTCGCGGAGGGTGGGGGTAGCGGTCTCAGTCTGGCGACGGAACGGGTTGCGCATGGTAGCGGCCTCGGATCGGTGAGGATGAGAGGCGCGGCAGGACTGACCGCCGCGCAGGTGGCGGCGTCAGGCGTTGGCGGCGTCCTCGGCCTCGATCTCCGCGACAGCCCAGGCGGGCACGGCGCTGTGCCGCTGGTTCATCGAGGCTTGCTCGCGCTCGCTGAAGTCTGGCTCGTCCCCGAAGCCGACAAAGCCGGGCGGGAGCGGGGTGCCGGTGACGGCGAGCGAGGCGCGGATCAGCCCTACGGCGGCGCATTCGTTCATGTCCTTTCCGCCGCACAGCGCGAACTCATGGATGATCGCGGCGGCGAGTGCGGTCGCGCGCAGCCCGTCCAGGGTCTTCGGGGCGGGGAGGTCCGTAACCGCCCTAGCGGTATCCCAAAGCCGGGAGGCGACCAGTTCGGCGGCGCGCTCGGTCTCCGGGTTGTCCCGTGCCGGCCGGGCGTTGTGATCCTCGGCGTAGAGCGTGAGCAGGCGGTCGTAGAGGTCGACGCGCTCGACGGGGACGGGCGCGGCCATGGCGGGCAGGGGCGCGGCGGCAGCGACGACGGCGCCGAGCGCAACGTCGCGACGGCTCAGACTGGCGCGAAGGGTGTCAGCGCGCTCGTGGAGCGACGGGGCGGCTTCGACAGAGTGGCGGAAGAGATTGCGCATTAGAAAGGCCTCACGGTCTCAGGGGTGAGAAGGAGGCGCGGCGGGGTGAGCGCCGCGCGGTGGCGACGGCTCAGACGGTCGGGATGAAGCCGTAGGCGGCGATCCCGCCCACGATGATGAGGACGGCCGTCAGGGCCTCGCCCGTGGCGTTCAGGAAGCGCAGGGCGACGCTGTGCGGGGTGTCGGGACGGACGGGGGCGACGGCCTCCCAAGGCTCGATGGTGCCGGGGGCGTCTTCCTGCGGCAGGGTGAGATACCGGCTGATGGGCTCGTGCCGCTGCGCAGCCTCGCGAGGCGGCAGAGGGCGGCTGAAATCGGGGATGCTGCGGACATGAGTCATCGGTCGCGCTCCGTGATGGGCTCGTGGCGGTGGTCTTGGTGGCGGTCAGAAGGGGCGGGTCGGCGTGCCTACGATGGGTGCCACGGCTGGTGTGGCCGACCCGCTACCGGCTCGCGCTGGATCTTCGTGGCTAGGAAGGCGGATCGGGCAGGGGGTGAACCATGCCGGCCGCGAGCGCCCAACGGGGGTGATCGCCGTCAGGGCCGTAGAGGTCGGGGAACAGGGTCCACAGCCGGTCGTCCATCCGGTTGAGGATGTCGTGCTCAACCTCGCTGGCGGCCTCGCGCAGGGCGTCGTCGCGGAAGCAATCGGCCTCGGCCATCGAGTCGCCGTGGATGTACTGCGCGAGCGCCATCCCGATCACGGCAGCGCCAATCTCGGATTGCGTGGCGGGGGAGAGCAGGTGCCACGCCTCGGCAGGGGTGAACGGCAGGGGCAGGTGCGCCCAGAGCGCGGCGTGGTCGGGCAGGCGGGCGGTATCGTCACCGCGAAGGGTCGGCACGGTATGCCGGTCCTTGGCAACGACGGGCGCCGAAGCGGCAGCGGCGAGCGCGGCGAGAGCAACGCGGCAGGATACGGCGTTCACGCGACCTCTCCCTTGAAGGCGGCGGGGACGACGGCGCCGGGGCGACGGAACACCTTCCGCAGGCGACGCTGGGCGGCGTGGTGGGCCGTGGCAGGCTCGCCGGAGGTCGCGGCGCGGTGGTGGTAGTAGGCAATCAGGGCGGCGGCGGCGGCCTCGGCCGTCGAGGGCGTCAGGGCGTGAAGCTCGAACCGGGCGGCGCTGCGGGCCTGCCGCAGGCCGGCGCGGTAGGGCTTCCAGCCTGCGGGGAAGGGGCGCCCGGCGCGGAGCATGGCGTGAGCGAGGCGCCCGGCCTCACGGTCGGCGGCGTCGGCAGCCTCGGCGCGGCGGATAGCGGCGTAGATCGGCGCGGCGGTCACGGGGACGGCGCGGTAGGTGATGAGCGCGACAGCGGCGGCGAGCGCGGAGCGGCGGGTGAGCGCGGCGGGCATCAGGCGAACTCCCTCGAAAGCAGGTGCGGGAAGCGGGTGCGAAGCTTGCGGGCCTGTCCGAGCGCCCAGGCGTGTCGGTCGCGCATCGAGGCGTCACCGGTCGAAAGCTGGCGGCGATACCAAGCGGCAAGCCGGAGGCACCGGGCGTGATCCTGCCGGGCGTCGAGGAGCTGGCGGGCAGGGGTACGGATGAGGGGATGGGCCATGGCGGGGCGGCTCAGTGAACGATGCCGTTGCGGGCGAGCTTAGCGGACTGCCACGCGGCCTTGAGGCAGACGGCCATAGCAGCGGCCCAAGTGCCTCCGTGACGCTTCTGGTGATCGCGAGCGGCGAGGGTCGCGATGGTCATGATCGCGGCGCGGTCGAACTTGTGAGAGACGGCGAACGTCTCGCCACGGCCGGAGCGGGTGGTGATGTTGAGGGGAAGGTTGCGCGAACGGGCGTAGGCCGAGGCGAGGCCGCGAGCGGCGAGCAGGCCGGGGATCACGGGAGCGCGGTCGGACTTGATAGTCCGCAGGGCGGCGGACCAAGAGAAGGAGCGGGCACGGCTGGAGTGTGACATTGAGAAACCTAACCCTGTGTATTAGACATAGGATGAGGCTGGACCCAAGTGCTGTCAATAGCCCTATGCGACAGACATTGCTTTTGGCTTGGTCTGACGCTAAAATTTGTGGATCCGAAACCGCTAGCGTCTGCGATGCCCGCTCAACTGATCCGCCTGACCCCTCGCCTCTGTCGAGCGGGGCGCGCTTTCCTGGGCTGGCGGCAATCGGATCTCGCGGAGGCGGCGGGCGTGCCGGAGCCAACCGTGAACGCCTTTGAGGCAAAGCCGGAGACGGGGCGCATGATCGCCGCGAATGCGCGGCTGCTGATCGCTGCCTTCGAGGCCGCCGGGCTTGAGTTCATCCCCGAGAACGGGGGCGGCGCCGGGATCCGGTTCCGGGAGCGCAGGGCGCAATGAACAAAGCTGCACGTAACGAGCGCATCAAGATCACGGCCACATGGTTCAACGGCGCGGCTGTTGCTGCGCTTGCGGTCGGGTGTTTTGCGCCGATAGTCGCTTATGTGACCTCCTCAACGCACATCCCCCTTGGGGACCTGAATTTGCTCGTAGCCGCTTGGTTGTTCATGAGCGTGAGCCTACATTTGGCAGCACGGCGCGTTCTGAGGAGGATCGAGGAATGACCGGAGGATTTCTCTCTGCTGCCATTGCTGCCCCGGTAATGCTCGCGGTGGCTGGTGGCTTCGTCTACTGGTTTACGGCCCGCCAAGATCGAGCAGACCGCCAGCAGGCTCGATAGCCTTGGCAGAGGTGACGGGCGCGGCCATTGCTGCTGCTCGATAAGCTGATCTGGCCAATCCACCGCCTAAGGATTTTGCCGGGGTTCAACCGCCGCCTGACGCTTATCTAGATCTAACACAATTCCAAGCGCAGTTGCAGGCGGAAGAAGATGAGCAGTTTCTGAAGACCCTCAGCGATATTCAAACTAAAGTCTTTGAGCGAAACGCTACCTATAACAACGCGCTTTTGGCCGCCGGATATGCCGGAGCATTTACGGTTTGGAGTTTCACAAAGGGGCAGTTGCCCGACAAAGCTTCAATCTTCGTCGCTCTAGCACTGGTTGTTTCTCTCACCACATTCATCACTTTCGAAGTCGTAAAGATGATTGTGGTTGGAAGATATGTCTCAAAGCAGATCAAAGTAGCGAATAGAACGGGTGACCCAACTGAAAAGCGGGCGGCGATCCTGGCCATGGAAAAAGCTCACGGCAAAGTGCTCGTTGGTTTCATGGGATTTTGGGCGTTTTCTCTGGCCATCTCGGTTGCTGGGGCACTGATTGCGGTTGGTTTGCTACTATACAACTTTGTTGCAGTTTTGTTAAAGTGGCCGGGCTGGCCTGCATAGACTTTATCTAGCTCTGATTTTATCTTCAGTGCTCACTTTGCTCCGAATTTATTCACTCGTTTCTCCCGATCAGCTTTCCTCTCTTCGCGTCGCTCTCGCAAAATCGCGGCAAAATCGACGCTCTTTGAACCGGATACGTGTCCTCTAGCCTGTTTTGGGCTGAGTTCAGGAGGGCATTCGACGCGCCGTTGCTGCTCTCGGAACTGTGCCAAATCCGCCGGATCGAACCGCTTGCGGGTTCGTTTCAGACCCATGCCGACTGCAATGTAGGCGATGTCCCCCCGCGCCACGTGGGCGTCGAAGGTGCGGCGGCCGATCCGAAGGAGTTTCGCGGCTTCATCGGCCGTGAGAAGGTCGGATGTCAGCATGGTCGGGAGATCCGGCTTGATGTCTGAGGCCATAGCGAGCGCGATACTGGCACCTGACCGCCCTCCCCTTGAGCCTCGCTGCATTCCTATCACTGAGGCCGCAGCCTATTGCGGCCTCACCCCGAGCGGCTTTAGGCATTGGGTCGCCATTGGGAGACTGCCAGGCGCGCTGCCAGGGACACGTCGATGGGATAGGCGAGCGATAGATGTCGCCCTTGATCGGCTTAGCGGGCTTCCCGTCGCCGGCACACCAGAGACGGGGGAGGACGATCTCGACCAATGGCTGCGCAAGCACCCCGAGTGGGAGGCTCCCGCCAAGGATATCAGCCTTCTGGGACCACCGTGGCGGCGGGTGCCGAAATGAAGACGCCGGTTCGCAAGGCCATGAACCGTCCAGTGGCACTGGCGCAGCTCATCACCGTCGCCAGCCTCGAACGCGACGTGCAGTTCCTCGCCTATGTCGTAGAGAAGTATGGCGAGGTGTATCGGCCGATCCTCAATCGGCTAAATACCGAACTTGAAGTGATGCGCGGGAAGCCGGTCCCGGATGCAGTGCCTATGCCCCGTACTCCCGCCAAGGTGACGCAAGCCGATATCGCTCGCGCGATCCGCGCCATGCGAGCGGCGGGCTACTCGGATGTGCGGGTGGTGTTCAAGGATGGTGCCGTGATTGTAGAGGCGGTGCCCAAGGGTTCGAAGGCAACGCCGGATCCCATGCGGATCATCCCGCTGTGAGGCGCCCGGCGCCGTGGCCGGATCGGTCCGGCCCTATCACCATCGAACGCGTTGAGCGCGCCACCGAGTTCGCGGCTTATGTCGTTGAGAAATATGGCGACCAGTACGCCCCGATCCTCACGCAACTCCGCGTGGACCTTGAAGAAATGCGGCGGGAGCAGCCTTTGGTAGGTCGGAGTGAGCCGAAGCCGCCCCGCCCTCTTCCGGATCGATCTGAGATCACCGACGATATGCCGCTGCAATTGGAGGCCGCCGCGCGGCTCGCCTTCCCTGACGGTACCATGTCGGCGCTAGGATTGCGGAATGCTGCAACCCGGCGCGAGTTGGAGCACGAGAAGCTGGGCGGACGCATCTACACCACCTTGGCATGGATCAGGGAGTGGCGTGAGCGGAACCGCTACCCGGCCCGTCCGCAGGATCAACTCCCGCGATTTCAGGCGGATGCCGAGGCCGAGGGGCGGGCGGATGCCGTCCGTAAGCTGGTCGAGCGGCGGACCAAGAATTTGAAGAAGTAGGCTCCTGCCTGCCGCCTGGGTAATCTCGGCTCGGCCCCTGCCCTTCACCATCGTGTTGGATCGGCCTACCCTGTGGCCGTCCTCCCAAGAGGATGCGCCGGCCCGGTTCACTTGGCACCCCCCCGTTCAGCGGATCGGGTCGGCGGCAACACCTCGAAGTGCTGGCGTACTTGTGATGTGTTGAAATACCGAATTTTGAATGCAGGCTGAAACCTCGACCGGCTCCAATTCGTAACGCGGGGCATGAGCAACCGACCCGACCTCTACAATCCGCTTCTCCGTGCCATCGCGACTGCCCTGGACGTGCCAGTGACAGCGTTTCTCAGCGATCCGCTAGGGGATGAAGGTGGGGACGTGATCGCCTTGCTTCGAGCGTGGGCAGCCATCGGCGATGCTCAGGGCCAACGTCGGGTTCTCAACGCCGCGCTGCGCGAGGCGGATCGCACGTTAGAGGGTGGTTCACCGTCCCGCAGTGGGACCTCGACTGAATAGGGCGACACGTAGCGCTAACCCAAGGGCGTCACCCTTCTCATGAGCCGCGTTGCGTACCGGCCCCCGCTGGTGAGATCGGACGCTCCCCCGCCCCGTGATCAGATCGGGGCGGGGCCGAGCACGAGATTGAACGAGTAAGCCCTATTCGGCCTTGCGGTGGCCGCGTCCGTGTTGCTCCTTCTCGGCGCCGGCTGCAGCTGCGGCTTCCTTCTCAGCCTTCCCCGCCGTCGCCGAGCTAATCGCCTCGTCGCTGGTTGCACCCTGCGGCGCGTTCGACGCCGCCGACTTGGGATGCCCCTTGCCTTCCGTGGGGGCCTCGGCCTTCCCGCCCTCATGGACATCAGGGTGACCGGCACCAACCTTGGCGCTTCCGGCTTCCTGAACTTCGGCCGCCTTCTGCTCTTGAGCACTCATCGTGCTGTGACGCTGACCGTCGCCGTGTTGCCCTTTGGCTGGGTTCGACATCGCAACTTCCTCCATCGTGGTCACGCGCCAACTGCTCGCGCCGCTGACGGTTCGGAGGGAGTGGCCTTGTGCGACGAAAGGCCGAGCGCGCTTGTACATGGGTGGTGAGGTCGCACACGGAAGCGTTACTCCGGCGAATGAAGCAGAATAACGAGGCGCTAACCGTGCGATCCAATCGTGGGATCGAGCCGTTTTGCATGGCGGTTCACCCGGCTGGACACCGGTAGCCCCGCCGTCTGACCTCGGATCGGATCAGGCGGTGGGGCAACTGCGGTGGGCAGCGAGCAGGGGGATCGAATGGCTGATTTTGGCGAGGCGAGGCTTTCCGACGAAGAGCTTGATCGTCGGGCCCGACAGCTATTTGCAGAGGTTCGCGCGGAGCAGCCTGAGGCGAAGGCTGAAAGAGCTCTGGCGACGGCTGGCGAGGTAGCCGGAGAGGTCATCCCAGGGCTGCCTGATTGGCTGCAGGATGCCGACGTTGCAGTTGGGGATGCTGATAGCGCTTAGCTGCAGCTCGCTCCGGGGCGTCAGCCACATTCATCGATGCTTCACCTGTCCAGCCTCCACTAGGCCCGCGACCGGGCTTTCACCCTCACCCGAGCGCCGTCAGAGCAGCGCAGGGCAACCGCGCGGCCTCGTCGGTGCAGTCGCGTTTCCAATTTCATCATCCCCGTGGACTTTCACCGTTTCTCGCCCTTCGGCGGTGAGGAGCCGCGACCGCCCCTCGGGATGCGCGGTACGCGAAACGGTCTGCAGCTCGACAAACTTCATTGCTTCGAGCAGAGGCATGGCGCTCCGGTCAGCCATCAGTCGCAGCCCGCCGCGCGTCGCCGCAAAGGGCCGCGAGCTGCTTGCCGCGCAACAGTGGGATCAAAGGATCTCGTCGGTGAGTGCCTGCACAATTGCGTTGGCGATCTCCGCGCCCTGCTCGCGAGAGACCCGCCCAGTCTGCAAGCGGCGTTCTGGGTCGTTAGCGATGGGGATATACGTGGCGGTCACGCCGAGGCGGTCGATGACCTTTATCGCCTCGGGTGTGAACTGGATGTACAGCGGGAGGGCGAGGCCCAGGCGATCCGACATTCGGCTCATCTCGTCTCCGGCGTCGCCAGGGCTGCAGCAGCCCATACTATCATGCGGCAGTAGGCTTGCTTCATGCCTTTCCTCGCCATGATCGCCTCCATCCATCAGCAGACCTGATCCCGAGCCACGCACTACGAAAAGGCGAACACGGCATTCCCTACAACAACGCAATGAAAGTGGTAAATCTTGTCTGGATCTCGCCGCCTAAGCGTGCAGGCTCAAATTGGAAAGGTTCGGGGACGCTAATCTTGGGATTGATCTGGTCAATATTGAGTATAGCAGACACCCAATATGAACTATGATTGATGCAACTGTTGGTTGAAATACTAATCTAATTATCAATACGATAAAATTTGCGTGAAATTGGCACCTTCCGGCATTCGGTCGCGCAAAATTAATTGAGCTGCCCCAGACTGGCATACAACAAACTACGAATTCGAGGACACGCCAATGTTCGCTTTCGGCAGCGATGACGCGCGCGCCAAGCTCAATGCTCTTGAACAGTCACAGGCAATCATCGAGTTCCAGCCCGACGGCACCATTCTGACTGCCAATGCCAACTTCTTGGCTGCTATGGGCTACACCCTGCCCGAGATACGCGGGCAGCATCACGCGATGTTCGTTGACCCGGCTCAGCGTGACAGCGCTGAGTATCGCACCTTCTGGGATGCCCTGCGCACGGGTACGTTCCAGAACGCCGAGTTCAAGCGGATCGCCAAGGGTGGACGTCCTGTCTGGATCCAGGCGAGCTACAACCCCGTGCGCGACCGTGCCGGACGCATCGTGAAGGTCGTCAAGTTCGCCACCGATGTCACCGCCCAGAAGCTTCGTGGGCTCGACGCTGACGGCCAGATCGCCGCGTTGCACCGCTCGCAGGCGGTCATCGCCTTCGACCCCACCGGCACGATCCTCGACGCCAACGCCAACTTCCTCGACGCTATGGGCTACCGCCTGGACGAGATCCAGGGACAGCATCACAGCCTGTTCGTGGATGCCGCGGAGCGGGCAGGTGATGCCTATCGCACCTTCTGGGCGAAACTCGGCCGGGGTGAGTTCGCGGCCGGCGAGTTCCGGCGCATCGCCCGAGGAGGCCGCGAGGTCTGGATCCAAGCGACCTACAACCCGATCAGCGATGGGGATGGGGTCGTGGTGAAGGTGGTCAAGTTCGCCACCGACATCACCGCACAGGTGCATGAGCGCCAGCGCCGTGTCGAAGCGCAGCACACGATCAGCGGGGATCTCGATGCGATTGGACGGGCGGTCGAGGATGTTTCGCGGCAGGCGGCCGAGGCTGCCGATACGGTGGGTCGTGTCTCGGGCGACATCCAGTCAGTTGCCGCTGGAGCGGAGGAGTTGTCGGCTTCCGTGAGTGAGATCAGCCAGCAGGTCACGAGCGCCGCTCAGATGGCCAGCCAAGCGGTTGAGCAGACCCAGCATACAGGGAGCATCGTTGCTGGACTGAGCAGTCAGGCCGCGCAAATCGGTGAGGTCGTCGCCCTGATCCAGGGCATCGCCTCTCAGACCAACCTCCTTGCGCTGAACGCTACCATCGAGGCGGCGCGGGCGGGCGTGGCAGGCAAGGGTTTCGCGGTCGTTGCGTCCGAGGTGAAGGCGTTGGCCGAGCAGACTGCCAAGGCGACCGATCAGATCCGTGCACAGATCGCCGCGACACAGACCGCGACCGGCCAAGCGGTAGACGCGATCAGTTCGATCCGCGGGACCATTCAAGCGCTGGATCAAATCTCAGCTGCCATCGCGGCGGCCGTGGAGGAACAATCGGCGGTGACACGTGAGATGTCCGGTACGATGCAGGCTGCCTCGCATGGGGTGGCGGGGATCGCGGGCAGCGTGGAGGCGATTGCCCGTGCGAGCGAGGGGGTCGATCAGGCGACGCGGCAAGTGCGTGAGGCGGCTAAGGCGGTAGCGTAAGACCTAAGCCTCATCCACCCCGTAGGCTCTAACGGTCTCGCGTCCGGTTGCCGTAAGGAACCATGCCCTCCCCTCAGGATGGGCGGCGCGGGAAGTAGCCCTCATCTCAACCAGCCCCATCGCATCCAGCAGAGGCATTGCGCCCCGGTAAGCCTTCAGCCGGAGCCCGCCGGGCGTCGAGGCGATGGCGCGGAGCGCGGCCAGTTGCTTGCCCCGGAGCGGTGGGGGCGTCGGGGCAGCATAAGCCTTCGCCGTCATTCACTCTTCCGGAAGGTGTCCACACCCGTCCCCGTTGTCTTGTCGCGCGTCCGGCCGGAGCCGTTGAACTAGCGCCGAAGGTCGGGTCTGTTCGCTGAATGTTCCAAGCCGGATCGGATTACAACGCGCGCTTTCGCACGTCCCTATGGCGGTGGGCCTAAGCTTCATGGCCTATCCACAGACGCTTGCCGATTACCCCTTCGTCATCGTGCGACTGGACTGCGACCTGTGCCCCCGGCGGGGCCGATACAGGCTCGCTCGGCTCGTGGCACGCTTCGGCGCGGACGCGGACCTTGATCGGGTTCGATGCGAGCTAGCGAAGCCGTGCTATCGCCTAGACAACTCAGGCACGGCGATGCGGCCGGGGTGTCGGGTCGATTATCCCGACCTTCGCTATGGCTCGCAGCGGTGGCCTGACCTGCCGCCTGATTAGCCAAGGCTCGATTGCGCGCTAAGTGACCATCAAGCCCGCCACGAACGGGCGGGGAGGACGAACCATGACCCTACGCCTTCGGACCATCGCCACCTGTCTTGCGGCTCTGATCGCCAGCACGGGCGTGGGTCTTGCGCAGGACCATGGAACGCACGGCGCGATCACCCTGCCGGATGCGACGAGCACGACCTACCAGCCGGGACCGCCGGACCTGCCGAAGGGCACGCAAATCAGCATGCTTTCGGGCGATCCGAGTAAGCCCGGCCCCTTTGTCCTACGGGTGAAGTTTCCCGCCAACACGGTGATCGCGCCTCACACCCATTCCGAGGCCGAGACGCTGACGATCCTCTCGGGCTCGATCTATCACGAGCACGGCACAACCATCGATAAGGCGAAAGGCAAGGAGTTGCGCGCGGGCGGCTTCGTGTTCCTGCCTAAGGACATGCCGCATTCGCTCTGGACCACCGAGCAGCCTGCTGAGCTTCAGGTGAACGGCTCCGGGCCCTTCGGGCTGAACTACATCAACCCCGCCGACGACCCGAGCAAGTCGGCTCAGTAGGTCTGACCTGCGTACCAGACGCCTTACTTAAGGTGCCGGCCGTGATGGGCACGCGCCCGCAACGCCTCATCGGGTGAGAAGCGCGCCGCCCGGGTGGCCATGCACCTGTGCTTTCGGGGCTTCGACTGAAACGAGGGACGGATCTGACAGCGTGCTCATTTGTCCGTAGGTGTCGCCAGGATCACGGCGGTGCGCACGATTGTCCTGCGGTAGACCTCCGTGACGCCCCGAACCGCCATCGCCTCTCTCGCCTGCCGGTACGCGTGCACAGCCCTCGCTACGTAAAGGACGTGTCCACTTTCGAACTCGAATGGAGGCGCCTTCGGATCTGCGAGGTAAGCCTGTACCGCAGCCGTGACCTCGTCGTTCGTGATGATCCCTTCATCACGCAACCGGCCAACAGTCCGTGGCGGTTCACTCGACATCACGGCCTCGAACGGTTGACCCGCGGGCAGATCGCTACGAACGAGGCGATCACAAGTAACTCGGTCGTGGTCAGCAACTCATCAAAAATTTTCCACCGTGCCTGCGAGTGGTCCGGTGGTGTTACCGGCCAGCCGAGCGCGATGAGGGTTTCGGCCGCGTCTAGTGCAGCGAGGGCTTCGAGGAGGTCGATTTCTTCCAGATGGCGGAGAGAGGGCGGTCGGGACATGGTGGCATTGCCTGCGCGCACATGGCTCGTGCTCTAGCCCTGAGGTAGCACGGCGCATGTCATTGGGTCTCTAGCCCTCGCCCCTGCCGCCACATCGTTTCGGCGAGACGGGTTGCAATAACTTCAATCGTTAGACGCACAGTGCGCAATAACCCGCTCGGCCAATCGAGCGGCAGTAAGGGGTGGCTCCGGGTGATCGAGCCTCAGCGCGGCCAGGGGCATCTCGGGAAATTCGGCCTCGGACGGATCCTGCACTAGGCCAAGACCACCGCGTACCGTGATCGCACGTATACCCTCGGCCCCGTCATTATTGCTGCCGCTGAGCACGATCCCGACGACGCGCTCGCCGTAGACTTCGGCGGCCGGGATGAAGAGTAGATCGGCCGCTGGACGCGTAAAGTTCACTTTGATCCCCTTGTCCAAACTGATCCAACCTGGGCACAACCGCATGTGGCAATCGAGCGGTTCAATATAGATACGTCCGCGCTGGATCATCTCGCTATGCCGGGCGAAGGCAGCAGGAAGGCTGGTCCTCCGAACAAGTATGTCGGGGAGGATGCTTTGGTTCGCCCCGACGTGCTGAACGATGAATAAGGAGGCGCGGCAGGTAGGCGGCAACGCTGTGACGATCCGTACAAGCGGATCGAGGCCACCCGCGGAGGTGGCAATGACGATGATGGCGCCCATTCCACTGCACCAATCACTACGGCAAGCGCAGACTCGTTTGCAGTCAGCCAGCACCCTTACGAAATTGATCTTAAGGTCTGATCAGTTAAGTTTGGTGACCGCCGCTTGCTGAGGAGCTTATGGGGCTTCGTCTCCATCCCGGAGACGCCAAAGCAGGCGGCGGTGCCAAAGCAACATCGATCTTAAGCGGCGTTCTTCCGGCCCTTCGGTCCTGGCTGCGTATCCTCAGCTCCATTATTGCGTCCACGCTGCTGCCCAAGGCCCGCCGCTTTGGCAAGACTCGAGCGCTTCTCGCTGTAGGAGGGAGCGACCATTGGGTAGTCGGATGGCAGGCCGAACTGCTCGCAATAGCGCTGCGGGGTGAGACCGTGCGAGGTTAGGTGTCGTTTCAAGGTCTTGTAGGCCCTGCCGTCGATGAAGCTGATCAAGCCGTCAGGCTGGACGGACTTCCTGATCTGCGCAGGAGTGGCCTTCGCTACACCCGCCTCTTCAACTTCTCCGTCTGCGCTGGGGCGATTGAGACCGCTGATCGCGGCGTGAACAGTCGCAATCAGCTTCGGCAGGTCAGCGGCAGAGACATGATTGTTGGATACGTAGGCTGCGACAATATCGCCGACCTGCCCAATGATACCAAGGTTAATTTCCGTGTAGTCTTCACTCACTTATAGGATCCTTCATTGCTTCGATGCGTGCGCACATGGCGCAACTCGCGGGCAATGACAACCCGACATATGCGTTTGCATGTGAAAGCTCTCGAACGCTTGATCGTGAACGAGCTATATACCTCGCAAGATCGCCGGGTAGCTCGATTGTCAAAGCTCACCCGACGAGCTGTTTAGCGGCGACAGAAGCGACGTGGGCCATGGTTCAACCGGCAGTCGCTATGAGAACCGCAATGCTCCCCGAAACCGCAAGACGATGCCGCGCCGTTGCGTGATCCGTCGAAGTTAACCGAAAACGAGCGGCCATCGGCTAGGCCAGATCGCCGTCGCCTGTCGAGGAAGCTTACGGGGCTTCGTCTCCATCCTGGGGACGCCAACACAGGCAGCGGCGCACATCACCCCTGAGAAGCACCCGCTGATCCCGGTCGCGTGACGATAGGTTATCGAGTTATGCCGACTTTTCGGTAAACTCGTCATAATCGGGCCCGGCCGCTCGCGCGGTCGGCTCACTGTAAGTTCTGACAGTGACAGGCGACGCGGACGCCCTGCCAGCGCCATCAGGTCAGCGTCGGTCAGGATGAAGTCGCCAATCTGCCAGCGGTCCATATCGGGGCCGTAAGGCGTCACTGGCCAGCCAAGGGCGATCAGGGCTTCGGCCGCGTCCTGCGCGATGAGGTCGGCCGGCTGATCCATGCGGACGGGTATAGCTCAACCGGAGCCGGTCCTGTAGCTCGGCCGCATGGCCTCCGATGTCGCCCCCCTCCCCGATCTCGTCGCCGGCTGGCGGGCCGCGCTCGACAACCTGTCGCCGCACGCCTCGCCCTGCCGCTACCTCGCTCCGGCGAAGTGGGCCGCGATCCGGGAAAGCGGTATCGACTTCTGCGACCGCCTCGGCACGGAGGCTCACCGGCTCGGATGGACGGCGGCCGAACTGTTCACGGTCCACCCGGAGCACGGGACGACGCGGGTTGATGCCTGCGGCGTACTGATAATCGGGCCCGAACCGGCGCGCGGCGTCGAGGCTAGCCTAGTCCGGTTCGAGCGGCCCTCCGGACATCGGAATGGACAAGGCGGGGTGTAGGGCGTGCCGATATGGCAATTTGCTAAGCGACGACCATCAATTTTTAGAGATTTGTCTGTCAGCACCTTATCAAGCGCCGTTGCAGAGGTTCGTTGTCAAGCTGGATCGTAAATGTACGCCCGCAGAACCCTCGTCCCGTTCGTTGTCTTATCTTTCGGACTCGGTGCAATCGCGTCAGCACGCGCAGACATTTCCAGTGCTGTACGGATCGTACTGGAAAAGGGTAGACGCTACGAGCCCGCAGACTTGTTCCTGCATAGGGGTGATACCATCACCCTCATCAACGGTGACGGTAATACCGTCCACCATGCGTTCATCGAGGCGGATCAGTTCGCCTTCGATGCCGGTGACCAGGAGCCGGGAAAGCAAGTCACGCTGACGCTCAGAAAGCCCGGCGACTTCATCATTCAGTGCGGCATCCACCCAAAGATGAAGCTCACGCTCCATGTCCAGTAGGTAATTCGTCTGGCTCGCTGGGTTGGGCGGCGCATCCTGAACGTGTGATCAAACGTCTCACCGCTCATATGACGCTCATTTAACTAGCAGCCTTGTACACCGCAGCCGTGCCACTGCGGCACGTGGAGGTGTGTGCGGTGCCGCTGTTCGACGCTGATCTGCGCGCCCTGATGTCGGCTATCGATAGATCCCGCGGACGGATCGAGTTCGCCCCAGACGGGACCATTCTCACCGCCAACAGCTTGTTCCTCGACCTAGTGGGCTACCGTCTGTCGGAAGTGAAGGGACAACATCACACCCTGTTCGTCCCTGCCGTCGAACGTGACGGCGATGAGTACCGTTCGTTTTGGGCCGCCCTGCGCCGTGGCGAGGCGCAGACGCGCGAGTTCCGGCGCATCGCCAAGGGCGGGCGTGAGGTCTGGATCCAGGCGACCTACAACCCCGTCCTCGATAGGGCCGGGCGGGTCGTCCGCGTGGTCAAGTTCGCCTCCGACGTCACGGACCAAGTCCTGCGCGCCATCGACCACGACGGCCAGCTCGACGCCCTGCACCGCTCCCAGGCGGTCATCGAGTTCGCCCTCGACGGTACGATCCTGACCGCCAACGCCAACTTCCTCGCCGCGGTCGGCTACCGGCTCGACGAGATCCAGGGGCGTCACCACAGCCTGTTCGTGGATCCCGCCGAGCAGGCGGGCGCGGAGTATCGCGGCTTCTGGGACCGCCTCGGCCGGGGCGAGTTCGCCTCCGGCGAGTTCCGGCGCATCGCCAAAGGCGGTCGGGAAATTTGGATCCAGGCGACCTATAACCCCATTCGTGATCGTGACGGCGTTCCAGTAAAAGTCGTGAAGTTCGCCGCTGACATCACGGCACGGAAGCTGCAGACAGCTGATGCGACCGGCCAGCTCGATGCGGTCAACCGGTCCCAGGCAGTGATCGAGTTCGCCCCCGACGGAACTGTGCTCAACGCCAACGCCAACTTTCTCAAGGCGGTCGGTTATCGGATCGAGGAGATCCGGGGACAGCACCATGCCTTGTTCGTCGAGCCCGGCTATGCCCAGACACCGGACTATGCTGCGTTCTGGCAACGCCTGCGCGATGGTGATTTCTCTTCCGGTATGTTCCAGCGCTTCGGGAAGGGCGGCCGCCAAGTTTGGATCCAGGCGAGTTATAACCCAATCTTCGACCCGAACGGCCGCCTGACCAAGATCGTCAAGTATGCCACCGATGTGACCGCCAACATGGAGGCACGTTCAACCGCTATCGAAGCGGCGGAACAAACCCTCGACAATGTTCAGACGGTCACCGATGCAGCTGAGACTATGAATGCCGCTGCGTTGGAAATCTCCAACAGCATGGCGCAATCGAAGTCCATCGTGGACGATATCCACGGGCGTGCTGGTGAAGCGAATGCCGCTACGGAGCGCTTACAAGCTGCTGCTAGCGCGATGGATGGAGTCGGTGCGGTGATCGCTGGTATCACCCGACAGATCAACCTACTGGCCCTGAATGCGACAATTGAAGCGGCCCGAGCTGGTGCTGCAGGTAAAGGTTTCGCGGTCGTTGCGACAGAGGTGAAGGAACTCGCTAGTCAGGCTGCGGCGGCGACAACTCGGATCGGTGGAGAGGTTGCCGGCATGCAAGCCGTCTCGGCCGAGGTAACGGCCAGCCTAACGACCATTACTGCAGCAATCGGAACTATTAGTGCGCACGTCGATGGTGTCAGTGGTGCCATGGATGAACAGACGCGTGCGACGGGAGATATCTTGAACAGCATGCGACAGGCGGCCAGCGGTGTATCAAGCATCAGCCGTAGTCTGGATGACTGGACCGTTGGTATGGAGGAGCGACGCAACCAACGGCGGACCCGCGTACTCTTGCCTGCTAGCATCCATCTACCGGGTCGTAGCCCTCTCGCGTGCTCAATCCGCGACCTTTCGGACGGCGGAGCGCGACTTCATGTAAGGATGTATGCTGAGGTCCCAGAGAGGTTTGATCTGGTTATTGATGCGGATGGGCGGCGATTCAGTTGTGAGGTCCGTCATCGCTCCGCCGCCTCCATCAATGTGCAGTTCCGCTCAGCTATCAAGGGTGGGATCACACGCGTGGCGTGATGGTCTGGTGAGGAAAAGTTCGTCTGGCTTGATCCCTCGGTGTTTCAGGCAACGACCTGACCTTCGGCCTCCGTCGCCAAACGGCTTTGGTTGTGAGTCACAGGTTGAAACGCGCGTAGGAGATCGGCGTCGAGGCGGCCCACCATGCCTTCCATGATGCCATAAGCCCTCACCGGATCCATCGGAGCTTTGTACGGTCGCCGTTCGATCAGAGCCGCGTAGATGTCGGAGATCGTCACGAGGCGGATCAGGTCGGGAATTTGATCGCCTCTGAGCTTATCGGGATAACCAGATCCGTCGAGCATCTCGTGATGGGAGCGCACGACTGCCAGCAACGATGCGTCGAAGCCGCCGCCGGCAAGCATAGCGTACCCTTCCGCCGGGTGCGTGCGCATGACAGCCAATTCCGCCTCGTCGAGCCGACCAGGCTTATTCAGGATTGCGGTTGGGATCTTCGTTTTGCCGACATCGTGCAAGAGGGCGGCCTTCGCGAGATGGTGGCGAGCATTTGGTCCAAGACCAAGTACGCTTGAGAATGCGACAGCCAATCCGGCGACGAGGAGACAGTGCTGGTGGGTCACGTCGTCGAAACGCTGCACCGCTCGGACCCAATCGTGAACGCTCGTCTCTTGAACAGCCTCAACGATGAGATCGGTGCCGGTGTCGGCGATGTCCGGGGTGATGACATGGCCCGAGAAGAAGGTATCCGTCAGAAACAACCTCGCACGAACTGCCTGCCGTTGTGCGGCTACAGGCACTGGATCGCCTTCGGCCATAGTTGAGAGTTTAGCAGCGATGAGGCGGGCGACGGCGTTCGCGGCAAGGGTATCGGTGGCGCCAAGGATCCGAGCCTGTGCCTCAGCCCGCGCCGCGTTGCCATGTACGAGAAAGAGATATGGCACGCCCTCGCCTCGGCTTTGGTCGAGGGTACGCCGCAGGAGAACCAGGGCCTCGGAGTGTAAGCCTTCGATGTCGCTGACGATGAGGTTGGCGCCCTTGGGTGGCCCGGCGTCTTCGTAGAGATTATAGATCTGACACGCACCGAACATCCCTAAGTCGCGCGCTAAGCGCCTCCCGCGGTGAAGGTCGTCGGTGATCAAAAGAAGCATGCTCATTAGATCGCCGTCGCGGCAGGGGGCCTCGCCCACCCGCGAAGGTTGGCAACGCCGAGGTTTACAAGTGATCTAAACCGCACGGTGAATCAGCGAGTGTCAGCCGATATAGTGACGCATGCGGCGGCCCCATCATTGAGGCTCGCCCGGCTCTGCGCATCCCGGCCGTGCCACGGCGGGTGAGCGCTATACAGGCGCTAACTCTATGTTAACCATGCGGCCACGACTCTAAGGACGTAGCTGCGGGCTGGCGCAACTACGTCATTACGTAAGCACGCAATGAGGCACTGATGCACGTCGTCGTAGTCGCAAGTCAGAAGGGGGGAGCCGGCAAGACCTCCCTGATGCGCAGCCTTGCAGTCGCGACCCACCAAGCCGGGCACGCAACTGCCTTACTCGACACCGACCCTCAGGGCTCGCTTACCAGCTGGTGGAACCGACGCGAAGATCAGCAGCCGGCTCTCGTGCGGATCGAGGTTGCAGATTTTGCGACAGGCGCCGAGCGACTGGCTGCTGCCGGGATCGAGTACCTATTCGTGGACACGCCCCCATCGGTCCGGCCCGAACTACGCAGCCTGCTGGGCCATGCTAGCCTCGCTATCGTGCCGGTTCGTCCCTCCCCCGACGACCTTGATGCGGTAGGCGACACCCTCGCGCTGATCGAGGACGCGGGCTGCCCGTTTGTTTTCGTGCTGACGCAGGCGAAGCCGCGGACGCGCCTGCAGATGCAGGCCGTGATGGCGCTGGCGAAGCACGGTAAGCTCGCCCCCACTGTCATCCACGACCGAACGGATTTTCCGACCGCCGCGATCACCGGACGTGCGGTGACCGAGTTCGAGCCCGAGACAACAGCAGCGCGAGAAGTTAAGGAAGTGCTTGAGTACGTACTGACGCAACTGCGTAAGGACGCAAGCAAGGCTAAGGTAGCACGATGAACGCGTCAAACAAGCCACCCATGTCCCTCGATGGCCTCATCCAGACGAAGGGCGCTCCGCGACCGTCCGAGGTGCCGCAGCGAGGGGAAGGGCAGGCACCTGCGACGCCTATCCCCGACCGCACTGCTCCAGTTTCATCGGCGCCGTCTGCTCGTCCAGCATCCGATGCGGAGCCGCGAACTAAATCCCTAACCCTCCGGCTATCCGAGCTTCGCTACCAACGGCTCCGGCGGTTTGCATTCGAGCGCGACGCCAGCCACCAGGAGGTGATCGAGGCAGCGCTAATGGCGTACCTTGAGGAAGAGGAAGGCTAACTGACGGCCGAACCCAACAAGGTGCGTGCCTACGTCAATACGTGCTTACGTACTGAAGTAGGCAGCTACGGATTTGCGAATTTGATAGCTTGCCTGCATTCTACGAACGCAAGACAAGAACGCTTATCTTGCATCGGAGGTCACATGGCCCTGTCCCATCGCTTTTCCGTACTCGGGCGCTCGTTCGAGGCTCGCGTTCATCCGCATGGCAAGGGGCCGGGCGTGGTTTGGGTCGCGGACGTGTTCGAGAGCGAGATGCAACGGGCATTCAACCTCCCCCTATGCAGCGATCTAGATCTGATACCTGACGAAAAACGCGACGAGGCGTTGACCGAGCTTGAAGGCGTGATCGAAAGCCGATGTCGGCGCGGGGTCATCTAGCCGTGACCGGAACCGCCCTCGTCCCGATCCACGAACCGACCGGCCCCGCGCTGCTCCCGGCCCAGGCCGACGACGACGCGCACATGATCCGGCTATGGCTTGCCCGCTCGTCCAGCCCGAACACCCGGCGGAACTACGAGCGCGAGGCGGCGCGCTTCCTGGCACATGTCGGCAAGCCGCTCGGCGCGGTGCGGATGGGCGATCTGCAGGAATACGTCGCCAGTCGGAAGGGATCGTCAGCTACGGTCGCTCTGACGGCGGCGGCGCTCAAGAGCCTGTTCGCCTTCGCGCAAGAGGTCGGTTTCCTGCGGTTCAACATCGGCGCGGCCGTGAAGGTGCCGCCGATCAAGAACACGCTGGCCGAACGCATCATGGCGGAAGCCGACGCGCTGCTGATGATCCGGCAGGAACGGGCCCTCCGGAACCGGGTGCTGCTGACCGTGCTCTACGGCGGCGGCCTGCGCATTTCCGAGGTCTGCGGCCTGCGTTGGCGGGATCTCACGCCACGCGACGAGGCGGGGCAGGCGACGGTGTTCGGAAAAGGCGGCAAGACGCGGGTCGTCTTGCTCTCGGCCGCGACGTGGAAGGTGCTTACGGTCCTGCGGGGCGATGCAAGCGCCAAGTTGGCAGGCGCATCCGCCGACGCGCCCGTGTTCCTTTCCCGGAAGGGCGGGGCGCTTGATCCAAGCGCGGTACATCGGATCGTGAAGGCGGCAGCGGCTCGCGCCGGCTTGCCCGTCGAGGTCTCGGCGCATTGGCTCCGGCACGCCCACGCCTCGCATGCCCTGGATCGGGGCGCGCCAATCCATTTGGTGCAGGCGACCTTGGGGCACGCTTCGGTTGCGACGACAGGCCGGTATCTACACGCCCGGCCGTCCGAAAGCTCGGCCAAGTTCCTAGGGGTATGACGATGACGACAACGGTACGGGTCGATCTGTACGGCACGGAAGTCGATTTGTCGGTATATCAGAAGTCGAAGTCGGTTTGGATCGCCCGTGGCGACTACAAAGGGCAATCCATTGAAGGGAAGGGCCGCAGCCCAGCCACGGCCGCAGCGAGTTGGCGGGAGCGCGCCCGATACTCGCAACCGCATGAGCTGTGACGCCTCATATTCTCAAAGGGCACAGCGGGAGCGGGTTTTCTCAGGTCAAGCCGCGAAGTGACTGGTCCGGCACTTCAGTTGACGGTGGAAGCGTGCCGTACTGGCTTCCCGCAGGCAACGTCGAGCAGCAGTGCTTCGTGCTCAACCAAGGCAGCGCCGACCTGCAGGGCCCCCGCGTAGTCGCGATGCTCAAGACGTTCATCAAGGACGACGAACAGCATCCCGAACGATTTGGTGCTAGCCATCAGGGCGTTCCCGATCTGCACGATATCGTTGTCGTAGGGATCGTGATCGCCATCCTGCAGTGCGCGCTCAAGCAAGGCGTAGAGGGCCATACACGGGGTATGAGACTCTGCCACTGGGAACTTCAGCTGCGGCACACCCATGAAAGCCTCCTGTCGCGACGGCCGAGGCTTGCCGAACATGGTTAACGGAAAACTAATAAAATACGGCCGGGGGTTCGATCCCCGGCCGCGTAGCTCAGTAGCTTCGGTCTCGCTTAGCGGAGCAGCTGAAGGATGCCCTGGTTCGCAGTGTTCGCGAGCGAGAGCGCCGAGATGCCGAGTGACTGACGGGTTGAGAGAGCCTGAGAGTTGGCCGCCTCGGCGTTCATATCAGCGTTCGTCAGGTTGTCAGCACCAGTGGTCAGAACGTTAGTGATATTTTTCGTGAAATCCTGACGAGTCTGCACAGTGGACAAGCTAGACCCGAGGTTGGAGCTCAGGGATTTGAGCGAAACCAGCGCGGACTTCAAGTTATCTGACATTGTTGAGAGATCAGAGTCGTTCTGAATGTTGAAGGTCGTGGCGGTCGTCGTAGTGCCGGCCTGAGTGATTCCCAAATTAGAAGCCGTGAGCGTCGAACCCTGCACGTCAAGCTTGGATGCTCCGGCGCCGCTCTTCTCGTTGAAAGCGATCGTAAGCTTATCACCGTTCAGCAGATTAGTACCGTTGTAGCCAGCATCCTTCGCCAGCTGGTTGATCTGAGTGGTCAGATCGTTGAACTGGGAGATCAGGTTCGACCGCACAGTCGAGTTACCAGTTGCGGTGATACCAGTGGTTGCATCCAAAAGTGCGAACCCGAACTTGGTATTGGAGTTCGCAGTACCAGAAAGCGCATTGGTCGTCGCCGCAGAAGCAGAGGCGCCGCTTCCGATACCGATCTTCAGAGTGTCAGATCCGATACCTGTAACCGTCAACTTACCATTATCACCGACCGAAGCCGTTGCGATACCGGACTTGTTGATCTCGTTGACGACATCACGGACTGTCGAAGCATTAGTCAAACTGGTCGAGGTGAAGGTTTTGCTACCAGCTGTGATCGAGATACCGATAGTATCTGTGGCGGTGGCGGAGATGCCAAGGTTCGCGTCGGTGATGACGCCGCCGCTAATGCTGGCGTCCGCAGCGGCTGCGCCGCCAAGTTTCGTATCCAGGGTGAGATCTTTGGCCGACTTCGATCCCAGCGATCCACCGGTTGCGATTGCGATGTACGAGCTACCCGTCTCGGTGGGGCGGTTGGTAGCCGCGTCCGATTGAGCCTGAGTGACCGTCGACTGCAGCTGCTTCACGAGCGACGTGATCGAGTCGATGCCTTTCGAGGCAGCCTGAATGCTCTGAATTCCGTTCGAAATGCCGTCCATCAAGCTCGACAGGGTGCTTGCACGATCATTCAGGGCGGAAGCCGTGAAAAAGTTGACCGGGCTGTCGAGTGCCGAGTTGATCTTCTTGCCGGTCGAAAGACGGTTCTGGTTGATCGCGGTCAGCGCGGACGTGTCCTGCAGCGACAGAAGGTTCTGACGGGTCGCAGCCGACAAGGTGACGTCGTAATTGGACATAGTAGGCAATCCATTTTCGGATTTGAGACCGCTTGTTGCGGCTCGCCTAAAAAACACGCGACGCGTTGCAAATTGCTAAAAACGATCCGCTAAAGTCCGCTGGATCTACGAATTTTGCTGCAGCTGAAATACTTCGTTGACGAAGGGTTAACAGGTTCTGCCGCACGTTCGGCTTAAAGTGGAATATGAGCGTTCGCTATGCCCCTTCGCATCACTCTCAAGCCGTTAGAGCGCCTGATCATCAATGGCGCAGCTATCCGTAACGGTGATCGGAGCTGCAGCTTCGTCGTCGAAACGCAGTGCCGCTTTCTTCGTGAGAGTGAGATTGTCTATGAGAGCGAAGCCGATACGCCGTGCAAGCAGCTCTGCCTCACAGTGCAGGTGATCCATCTTGCAGAGGATACAACGGAGACGGAGAACTTGTTTTACGCCCAAGCCTCTGCGGTACTGGCGTACATGCCGAGTTCAGCTCCCTATCTGCTCGAAATGCAGAGGGCGATTGAAGAGAAGCAAACTTATGCCGCGATCAAAGCTGGCAAGTTGTTGATCATGCATGAAGCAGAGGTACTGGCTGAACGCGGTGCATCCAACGCAGCGTAGCACGCCCTATCAATGCGAACGGTAAGGGGAAATCACGCTCCAATCCATACCGTTCAGTAAACGAGGCTGTCAGCTGACTTCAGCAAACATGGCCAGGGCTTCCTCACGCATCACGTAGCCACGCCCCCAGATGGTCTCGATGTAGTTCTTGCCCTGGCTTGCCTTCGCCAGCTTCTTGCGCAGCTTGCAGATGAAGACGTCAATGATCTTTATGTCCGGCTCGTCCATGCCGCCGTAGAGATGGGTGAGGAACATCTCTTTGGTGATGGTCGAGCCCTTCCGAAGGGCAAGGAGTTCCAGCATCTGGTACTCCTTGGCCGTGAGCGGTACGATCAGGCCTAACGCTTCAACGATCTTCTGGTCCAAATTGACGATCAGATCACCGATGGTGACAAGCGACTCGGCGTGTCCCTGTGACCGGCGAACGATGGCGTGAATGCGCGCGACCAGCTCGTCCTTGTGGAACGGCTTGGTGAGATAGTCGTCGGCACCGAAGCCGAGGCCCTTCACCTTGTCCTCAATGCTGCTCATGCCGGAGAGCACGAGGACTGGGGTCCTTACCTTCGCAATCCTGAGCTTGCGGAGTACCTCGTAGCCCGACATGTCAGGCAGGTTTAGGTCGAGGAGGATGATGTCGTAATCGTATAGCTTCCCGAGGTCGATCCCCTCTTCCCCGAGATCCGTCGTGTACGTGTTAAAGCTTTCAGACTTCAGCATCAATTCGATGCTCTGCGCGACCGTCGTATCGTCTTCAATCAGTAGGACGCGCATGAAGTCACCTCAATTCGAGGCGGTCATAAATCATCAACCATACCAGTCGGTTAACAAGTCGCTTTGCACGTCACCGTCAGTAATGAGCCATGTTGCCCATTTCCGGCGATTGAGTGGCTTGGCCGTCCTTCCGCTGACAACAGCCGAAGCTGATCATCCCTTTTTTACACCTAAGGTTTAAGATGCCGTGCTCATGCGAGGTACAATGCGCATCCACGTCTACCTTATCGGTGCAATCGTTATTATTGCGGGTAGAGCGATTGGATCAGCAACCGGTCTCGACATTGGTCGGTCATCAACGCTTTGGCATTCCCTCATATTCGGTGTGGTAGTAATTCTCATCCGCCAAATCATCAGGCGATGGACGCCACGCCTTACATACGCTTCTACTATCTTTGAGACTTCGGCGATATTTCTGCTGTCGTGGGAGCCTATTCTCGTTATATGCTACTCTGCGCAGACTCCAAGTTTACCGCTTTGTGACGATTTATATCGATCTTTAGATTTGCTCCTCGGATTTGATGGAGCGGCCGTGATCGAATGGATGAGTCACTATCCAGCCTTATGTTGGTTTATGGGTATCGCGTATAATATGTTTTTTCCGTCGATGTTCATCGTAATGTTGTTCGGCGGGTGGTTCGGATCTGCTTATAAAATCGCCGAGCGTGCAGCAATATCGATTATCTTCGCTTTTCTGATCACTGCTGGTCTGTCTAGCCTATTTCCTGCTTACGGTTATGGTGCATATATCACCCCTGATTTAATTAGGACCGTCGCTATTGGAGCAACACCGATTGCGCAACTAGATGCTTTGCGTGATGGTTCGATGCGTATCCTCGACAGCTCGGAAGGCGGCGGGATTATAACTTTTCCCTCGATGCATTGGGGCCTTGCGATCATTCTCCTTGGCACCACGTCCCGTCTTCGCTGGTTGTTTTTCATGATGGTTCCGATATCCCTCGGCCTCATGGCAACTGCTCTGGTTCAGGGCGCTCACTACCTTGCCGATGCGATTGCCGGCGCCATGGTCGGTGGCTTGTCGATAATCATCGCCGATGGGTTCCTTAGCCTACCTGCCATCGCAACGTTGGAGCGTGCCCTATCTGAAGCCGGTGGTCGGACTGCAAAGGCTGGTTCTGTGGCGATGTCTTCGAAGGGCTTCGGGCTGCTGGTGTCCCGAACGCGTCAACGATTGTCGGCCTGACCTATTTGTTTCGTGTGTGAGGTGCTTGCTCTTTTGGGCAACGGTCTGCCGTCCGTCCACCGTTACGAACAGAAGTCAGTTGAGGGCCAACGAACGTCTGCTTCGGGAAAACGCCCATGGCAGTTCGGACGACAGGCCCGGATCGGGGGCGCACCTTCAGTGTTCCGTTTAATCTGCAGTGACGTGCGCGACAGCCCATTCCCCCGCCGTCATCGCCGGCCGGTTGAGGCACAGCACGCCATGCCGAACCGTAGCGTGCCCCTGCTCTATCCACTGCCGCAAGTTCGCCAGGGCGTCGGCCGCTTCAAGGTCGCCGGCCGGGTCGCCTAGCGCCCGATCCGTGAGGATGTGCGTCGGTGCAGCGACGGAACGAGCGGCCTCGATATGGGCGAGGCGGCGTTCAAGGTCGATGAGCTTCACGACAGACTCCTGATGCGTGGGCTATGCCGGGCGGTCCATTCGGCAACGGTCATCCGCTCGGCGTGCAGGATGAGGGTGGAGCCAGCACGGCGCGCCCTGCCAGCGGCAGTCCAGGCGCGCCAATCCTGAATAGCCTCGGCCAGGACGGCAGGCGGGTGGTTGGCCAGGTTGCAGATCGCGGTGATGCGGCCGGCGCCTTGGCGACCTTCCAGGCGGGTGAGGCGCTGGGCGAGGGAGGCGAGGTTCATGCGAATAGCCCCTCCCCAGGCACGTACCGCTTGAGCCACGCCTGAAACCGGGCCTGATGGGCGGGATAGGCGATGCGCGGTGAGGTCTCGCCAGCTTGGCAGCTAGGACAGCCGCACGGGCGCATGAGGCCATCGCCGGGGGCAGACCAATGGATCTTCGGCGTCGGGTTCTCACGGACAGCCAGGAACCGTAGGTCGCCAACTCGATCTCGGCTCGTGCGGCGGATGATGCGAACCCGAACGTCCGTGTCATCGAGGTGGGATAGATCCTCGCCCCGTTCCGCAGCCGCCTCACGCTCGTTCCGCACGGCTTCGGCCTCGTTGGCCTCATATAGGATCTCAAGCTCGCGGTCGCTGAGATCATCCTCGTGCTTGCGGCCGAAAATGACCCAGCGGGACAGCGGCACCGGCCCCGCGTCGGGCCAGACCAGTGCAACGGCCTCGTCCTTCTCGGTGACAGCGCCCGTTCGCTTGGCGCGTTCGAGGGTGGCCTCGGCTTCGGCGGTAGTGTGGCCCCAGGCTAGATAGACGGTTGGCTCATCCGACCGGCGGCCCTCAATCTCACGGAGACGGCGTTCCAGGCTAGCGAGGTTCATAGGCTCGGCTCCTCCAAGCGGGCCAGACGGGCGGACAGGTCGGCGGCGGTGATCGCTTCGATGTGAGCCGATACCGCCTTGCCGATGTCGGCGGCCTCTGAGGGCGTGATCTCGCCCAATGCTACGGCGCGCAGCATGGCCTCCGTCGCCTTGGGTAGATCGGCCGCTGAGTTGATCGCCGGCAGGTCGAAGGTGATGCTGCGGTCCCTGCGCGGGGACAGCAAGCGGTCCAGGCACAGCTTCATCGCCGGGCCGTCACCGTCGAGCGCCATCTCAATGGCCTTGCGAGATAGCTTCTCCGCCTCGCCTTCGAAAATTTGCTCCAAGGCCAAGGTCGAGCGGTTGCGGGAGCCTTTGGGGCGACCGGCAGGGTTTCCCGACTGGCCTTCAGTGAACGGCTTGCCTTGGCCGCGCATGGTCAAATCCCGACTGCTTGGCTGGCTGTAGACAACAGCAAATGAACAGCCAGTACGGATGATATATAGCAGCAGCTAAGAGATTTCACGAGTGCGCTCCTCTTGCTGTGCGGTAGTCGGTATCCGCAGACCTTTCGCAGCTTCTGAAGGGCGAAAGCGCACTTTACCCACGTCACCACGAACTTCGGAACGTGCTGGCGATTGGCTGAGCGATAGGAGAGCCTCATGGCCAATGACCAAGCCGCCAGCACCCATCGGTCCGCGAAGGAACGTGAGGCCGGGGAACGGACTGGCGAAAAGCACCTGGATAAGCAGGGGCACCCCACCTCGGCCGAGCAACGCGACGCGGCCAACCACACAAAGACGACAGTCACTAAAAACCCGGAGCCAAGCCCGCAGAAGATCAAAAAGGCGACGGGCAAGGAGTAGGGGCGGTGGACTACGGAGCCGAGTGCCGCGCGTCGTCGTGGAACGAGAAGCCGAGGTTTGAGAAGCTACAGCTTGGCCGATCAAACCTGGGTGAATTTCTAAATTTCGTCGAGACGACGCCTACGAAGCGCATATGTACCCAAGACTGCGCTCCGGCATTGGACTCGTACATGAGCAACGAAGCCCATGTGGGCGGTAAGGCAGACGCGCCTGAGATGTCAGCAACAAGCAATCTCTTTGCCTTGGCCGCGACTGTCACGACGATGCAGCGTCTTTTGGGTCGTCGCGAAACCGATGGCGGCCTCGTCCCCGCCGAGGCTCAGATGATCGGGTTGGCGGTTGATCGTGCCCGCGTGGAGGTGCACGAGGTCGCTGCACTGCTGGCCGGTCTCCCGGAGAACCCGGCAGGCACACAACGCGATGGTATCGCGACCCTGCTTAAGGCGACCGACGATCTCGAAGTCATCCTTGATGCCCTCGCCGATGCCGTAGGCAGAATGACGAAATGAGGTGTGCAAGCTCATGCTGCCCGCTCACGCATGTCGTTGAAGAACGGGCCTAGCTCCTCGTCACTGTCGCCCCAGGTCTCGCCGGTCGTGAGGGCGAATAACTCCATCGTGCCAACGTCTTTGCGGATGATGCACCATCCCGTCAGGCCCTCGTGAAGTGGGGCCGGCCATTGCTGCAACTCAGCGGGCGACTGCTTGCGGAGGCGATACTGCCTGTCAGGGTGGATCCTGAACCACACGGCATCGAGGTCGTTCAGGGGCATAGTGTAGGGCTCCGGTTAGGCTGCGGATCGGGCGAGGGCGCTGAAGGACGCCAGGATGCTCCGGCGGTCATACGAAGCGAGGTGGCCAGCGTCGGCTCAGGGGCGGCGGGGTCTGCCTCGGCTTGGCGAGCAGGCGCGCGAGGTTGGGATCGGGCTTGTGGGGCATGCTCAGTCCTTTCGCGGAGAGGATCGGTTAGAAGCTGCCATGCAGATCACCACCGAACTTTCGATCCCGGGGTGTGCCGATGAGGTGTGGGCGGTGCTGGTCGACTTGTCGTCGTACCCGCGATGGAACCCATTCATCCGCAAGGTAGACGGCGAGCTGGCCGAAGGTGCTGCCTGGAAAGCAGAGCTAACCTTAGAAGGCAGGGTCTTCTTCAGCGTCCCGACGATCATCACGGAACTGGAGTACGGCACGCGACTGACATGGCGCGGCGGCTTGCCGAGGCTGATGACCGGCACGCATAGCTTCGGCGTGACGGAGGCGTTGGGCGTCGTGACGCTGGAACAGGTTGAGACGTTCTCCGGCGCGCTTGTGCCGATAATTTTGCCTCTGCTGAGACCGCTACTGACCCGGCGCTTCGTCACGATGAACGACGCGCTGATGTCGGAGGTCGTGAGACGCAGGGTTTCGGTGCAGGCGTGAATGCGGTGTCTATGGCTGCGTCGAGCGTGGCACTCGGCGGGGTCGAAGTTGCGGGAGAACGAGCCCCAAATGTCGGCGGCGGCGATCATCGGCCGAACTCCCAGATAGGCACACCCTGCGGCTGGCCGGGCTTCTCGCGGTAGGTGAGGTGGCCGAAGCTTACCTCCGTCGCCCTGATGGCGCGGACGGCCCCGGCGCTCGGCAGGACGAGGGCGCCGCAGGTATCGACCCGAACGATGCCGGCGACGGGATGCACTCCGAACAGTCGGGCGGCAGTCCAGCCCAACGCCTCGGCCTGCGGGCCGAACCTGTCGAGGAAGTCGAGAGCTTGGCTACGGATGCACTCCCATTCGTCGCCTCGATATCCGGGACACGGAATGGCGGCCGGGCTCAAAGCAACGATACCTGCGCGCCATAGGGCCAAGCCATCCTCACGCGGGATAGCGGTGAGCGAGGGGCGCAGAACTAGCGGCGCGCTCTCGGCCTGCTGACACTCGGCGCGGGCTTGGGCCTCGGCGGCAAGGCGCGTGAGCCCACAGTCATATTCGAGGAAGGCGGCGCGCTCCTCGAAATCGGGGAGAGCGGCGGCGAGGGAGCCCGGCAGAGCGGCGCGATTTCCGGTTTCTGTCTTTTTTTCCGGTTTTTCTAGAGAGGAACCGGAAAGCCATCCCATTGCCGGTGCAGGCTTTTCCGGTGTTTCCGGTGTTTCCGGCGCCTCTGCGGGCACATTTCGCGCGCGCCCACCCGCGCCCGCGCCCGTGCGCGCCTGGATGGTTTTTTCTGCGGACGAATTGTTAACCCTATCCGAGCGACCGGAAACCCCGGAAATGCCGGAAAAGTATTTTTTATCAATAGTTTGACGTTCCGGTTTGCCTTTCCCGCAAACCGGAAATGCCGGAAATGCGCCCCCGGAAAGTTCCTCTGTGGCTTCCTGAAACAGCGCGGCAAGGTCGATCATGCGCGCCCCCCTAAGTAGACGCCAAAGGATGTTTCGGCCTCTAGCGAACGGCCAAAGGCTTTCCGGGATAGGGCGTAGGCTTTCAGCTTTCCGACCTTCGGGACGTAGGAAACATAAAAGCAGTCTGGCCCGTGAGACTTGGCGATAAAGCCCTGTGCCTTGAGCGCCCGCCCGATCTCGATTTCTTTCAGGCTCTTGCCTGCGGCCTCAATGATCCGCTGCGCGGGGATGTAGACAGCTTCGTCGTCGTACCAGCCCAAGGCGTCGCGCATCGACACTCGGCCATTGTCATCCGGCACGGTCGGGTGAATGCTCGAACCCCACCGCTCCGCGATCCAAGCCCGCAGGTTCATCGTCGCCTGCTGCTCGGGGTCCAGTGCGACGGCATCGGACGAGTCCGCGAACCGCGCCCATGCCCATTGCACGGCACGAGCTACGTCGATTTCGGCGGGCAGGATGCCGAGGCGCTGAGCGAGGCGCCCGGCGGTGTTGAGGATCGCGAAAGGCAGGGCCGCACGGACGTGCTTGCCGTCCGCGTCACGGCCAGCGATGGCGCGAGCCGATGTATCAATGCCCTGGCGGATCTCTCGCGCCTGCCGGTGCGTCCCGGCGGCAATCATCGCCTCAACGAACGCGGGGCCAGCGTGCCCATGGTTCCGGTCTACCGTAGCGATCAAGTCCAGAACGCCTTGATCTACGGCGCGGTTGATGCCCGAAATGTCGATATCAGGGATGCGGACGGCCATGCCGCCCGCCCATTCCCCGCCGTCGCCGCGAACCTTCTCCTCAAGGCTCTTTTCGGCCGAGAACATGACGAAGGTAGACCATGTGTAGGAAGTCCGCCGCTGCGCGTCGCCGTTCATGCGACCTTTGCCAACGCCTGACGCCAGAGAGTAGATGATCCGGCCGAGTTCCTTGCCGTTGACGTGGCCTAGCTCGTCCATCGCGAGCACGGTCCCGTTGGATCGGGCGGCCATCAACTCGACGGCGTTCGCGGTCGCCCTGGCGCTCTGCAAGAGGCTATCCCGCACGTCGAGGGCGGCGCGGGACCACGCAGAAACGGCGAGGCGCTGGGCGGTGGTCTTGCCGCCCGATGTCATGCCCGACAGGTTGATGCCGCAGGTGTCGAGCCCGCACAGCGACAGGACCGGGGCGCAGAAGCCAGCGATGGCGCCGATGATCCAATGCTCGCACCGGGGGGCCGTGCAAGCTGCCGCCACGGCCTTCTGCCACGCCTCCAAGGTGCCACCGCGCGCGACGCTGGCGCCGATCCGCGCATTGACCGAGAGTTCGGGTGCGTCCTCGGCTTTAGGGCCGATAATCTGACCATCGGGGCAAACAAAGAACGGGTCCGCGCCCTCCTCCCCGAAATGCCAGCCCGGCCGACGAACGACGGCGATTTCCCGCTGCGGGTCGGCCGCCTTGAGCGCTTTGACGGCGACGTGCTCTCCATCGCCCTCGGTGCGCAGCCCGGCGGCGTAGAGCATGGCGCGGGTCTCGGCCGCCGCCTGACGCGCGAAGGTCGCACGATCCACGTCGAGGTTGCGGCGCCGCCCGCCCATGTCCTGCGCCACGATCCGCAGCCCGTAGGCATCGTCATCGTCTGCGAACCTCAGGCGGGCCAACACGCCGAACGGCGAGGCGACCGGCACCATCTGCACGTCGTCGCCAACCTTCACGGCCTGATGCACCCACACCCGGCCGCTCTTGGTGCGCTGATACCCGAGCGTCATCCCCTCCATGGCGGGCAGGGGGTAATCCGCCACAACCCGTTGAAGCTCGTCCTGGGCGTCGGAACGGCTCCGCTCCTCCTCGATTTCCTCGACCGTGGGGGCGTAGGTCATGGCGGCGAGGATGCCGGCACGCACTGCCTCCGATCCGCGCACGTTGTGCACGTCGAGCCAGTCCGTTGCGCTGCCGGGCTCGCCGGCTAGGGCGTAAGCGACGGCGACGGTTTCGTGATGCCGGATGCCGAACCGCCGGGCGGCTTGCTCGCCCCGTCGCGTGGGGTTGGGTCGGCTGATCTTCACGGCTTCGTCGCGGTCGGCGGCGACGGTGACGCGCTTTGTCTCGGGCCAAGGCACGAACGCCTCGATGCCGTTCGCATTGACCCCGGCTGCGACGTAGGCCGCGCCGGTCTCGATCTCCGGCCGGAAGGCGTAGGCCACGGAGGCGGCGGTCTCGATCCCCTCCGCGATAATGCACCAGGCCGCGCGGCGAGCGTCGCCCCAGATCACGACACGCCCGGCGGTGCTTTCCTCTCCCGTGCGCTTGGCCGACTTCTTCGGGTCTCGGGCCGTACCGTTGTCTGCGAGGCCGAGTTCCGCTTTTCCGGCACCGCTAGAGGCGACGTAGATCCGATGGGCGTGTCTGCGGCCTTCGGCGTCGGTCTGGCCCCATACGGTGCAGGGGTAATCCCCGACATGCACGGGCTTGCCGGTGCCTTTGCCCTTCGGCGGGTCGAAGTAGCCGAGCGCCCGCAGCCCGACCGTGGGCGTCGCCGGCATCGGCACCGCGTCGGCGGGGATGCCGAGCCGGTGCGCGAGGTAAGCGCGGGGCAGGCTATCGTCACGGCGCTCGGCCGGCGCCCGCATAAGGCTATCGGCGTCCGTTGCCTGCCCACCGCCCGCGCCTGACTTCTCGCGGATCAGATCGGCGCGGCCAACGATCTCCATGCAGCGGATCTTGGATGCCTCGAAGTCTAGGCCCTCGACCTTGCCGGCGATGTCAAACACGCTGTCGGTCTTGCGCTCCGTACAGGTGCAGATCCCCCGCCCCTTCGAATTGAGACGCCAGTCCTTCGCGCCTCCGTGGTTCGGGTAGGGGCAGTCAATGTGCTCTTTCTGACCCGCGCGCCAATGGATGCCGAGAGCGTTGACGATCTCGACTTCATGGCCTTCCACAGCCTGCTGCGCGTCTTTGGTGCGGACGTATCGGGTGGGTTCGGCCGTCATTCTGTCGGCCCTCCTTCCTGCATGGCAGACAGGGCGCAGCGACGATGTTCCGCCACGAGGCGACGGCCCTCCGCGCACGAATGGCGGTGCAGGGCGATTTCAAGGATGCCGTTTCGGGCGTCCTGTAGGGCACGCTCGATGGCGTACAGGTCTTCGAGATCGGCTTCCGCGAGCGCGGCCGGAATGCCGGCCACGGTGCCGATGATCGCGCGAGCTAGGGGCATCCCGCGCCCCCATCGTACAGCGGGCCGCCTGGGCGCCGCGCGGCAGCTTCCAGGGCGTGCTCCTTTACGCGAACCCAAGGGGTGCGGTCGGCGTAGAACCGCCACGCCCCGGCCGCGACTTCCTCGGTCTCGTCCTCGCCGGAAGCGGTGACGGGGCCGGGGATGAACATTCGGATACGGGCACCCGGCGCAACGCTCTTGATGAGGGTAAAGAGCGCGAGGTCAGGGGGCAGGTCGATCTCCCCGCCGACAATGCCGTAGCTTTCGATTTCGGCTTGCGATGACCGCCGAACGCGGTGGCGCCGCTCGGGGCGACGCTCGAAAAAGGCCCGGTCGCTGGCGACCATCTTGTCTACGTCGGCCGCAAGGATTTGGAGCCGGCGGCGTGCCGTGAAGGAAAGCGAACTCTCGCTCATGCACGCCCCCGTTCGTTCGAGGGGCGCAAGCTCGTGGCAGCTTCAAGGGCGGCCATGATCGTGCGGGCCGCGCAGCCCAGACTGTGGACCGTCGCGGCGGTGTCGCCGGTCGCGGCCAACGAGGCGGCAGCGGTGGCGTAGGATGCGGCGAGGCTGCACCTTTCGCGAATAGCGTCGTGCGCGAGGCCGGGGGCGATGGAATGGGGCGCCGTCATGCGCGCGCGCCCCAGCGGTCAACAGAGGCGAAGGCCATCTGCCCGATCTCGCGAGCCAAGGCATCGCTGACGGCCACGCGGGACAGAACCCGGCGGGCGCGGAGCGCGTCGAGGCTCAGTGGTTCACCGGAAAGGGCGGGGACGGGTTTTGATTGCCGCCGGGCGGCAGGTGGATTATAAGACAGGGGCAACATTCAAACTTTCATTCGGCCCCGGCGAGCGCCCTGCTTGTGCGGGGCCGACTTTTGTCTGCTCTCGGGATGGGGCCTTGGTCGCGCCGGCCGCTTCGGCGCCGGAAAAGGCGGCCTGCGGGGTGCTCCCCGCAGAAGGCGGGTCAGATCAGGCGGCGGGCCTATCGAGCGTGATGCCGAGGAATTTTGCGGCGCCTTCGGGGGTCAGCAGAAGCTTTCGCCCTTCTCGAACGGCTGGAACCTTCCCGGCCGCGATGCGCGCATAGATGCCGCTGGGCGACCAGTTGCTCCCCCATGCTGTAGGGCGGATCTCGACGTTGATGCCCGCACGAGCGTCCGCCTCTACCTCTGCGCGAACTTCATTCTTGGGCCGGGAAAAGGGATCCGGTCGGCGGCTCATGCCTGCACTCCGTTGTCATGCCACGACATCACACTCTATGTGTACGGTAAGGACATGACAGATGCAATAGGGCGTGCTAACCCCTGCACACCATGGACAGGAGAGAGTGATGGCGCGCCGAGTGAAGGCAGGAGAGGACAGGAGAAATCCGGTCAATACTCGGATCAGGGACACTCTCCGAGAGCGCCTTGAGGAAGCCGCTAAGCTTTCAGATCGCACACTAAGTCATGAGATTGAGGAGCGATTAGAGCGGTCTTTCGATCAACATGACGAATTACTAACGCGCTTCGGAAACTACAAAAATATATCCATTGTGACGGCCATAGTATCAGCCTGGAACGTCATTGAGATTGTCTCGAAAGAGACATGGACGGCTAACGCCGAAAGCGTGCTTATGGCTCGCGATGCTGCCTCTCGCGTCCTAGAGCTTGTGAAGCCTGACGACGGTAGCCGCGTCGATACTTCTGAGCCTGTTTTTACGAACGCTCTTGCCGCTCTCGGGGAAGTGTCCACTAGATATCAGGATCGGGATACTATTACTGCGATGGCCGCTAGTGTCGCTGTAGCTCTACGGCGCGGAGACCCTACGGACGAGGCATTTCAGGTTTTGGTAGATGCTGCGATGCGGTTCTATCCGCCGCTGAATGGCAAAGAGCCGGCAGCGCCAGAGCAGGCCGCCACAGCTGGGAAGTCATCAAAGGCGCGTTGAGCGGCGAGGTAAGCGCAAATATTTTTCTTATTTATGGACACGAAGAATAAGGCGGACGGCAAGTAAGAACAAATTTGTGACACAAGCGCCTCATGCGTGTTCTACTCCCTGAGTGCTTTACTCGGGGAGTTTCGACGTGCGCGCCGCCCATGACGACTTTCTGACCCTTCGCCTCCCGGCCGCGCTGCGCCGGGATCTCGACGCCGCTGCACGTGCTGGTGGCACTCACCTGTCTGTCGTGACGCGCACCGCGCTGGCCGTGGGGCTCGCCGCGATCCGCACAAACGGTCCCGACCGCGATCCGCCGACTTCGCCCGGCGCTGCCGCTATGCGAGCGGCAGCATGAAAAACCGCCGCTTCTTTTTTATGGTCAGCCTGGGTTTAGTTGGGCTTGTCGCCGCCTTGCGCAGGCGTCGCCAGCATCTCCATACCGTTGATGGCCTCTCGGAGCGCGTGAAAAGCTGTCCCGTTCCCACGCAGGTGAACGACTACTTTTCGCCGCTGCTTGACCCCGCCCTGTCCGTCTTCGTCCTGAAGGATAGCAGACAGGGTTATCCGGCCGATGCCACCCATGATCCCGTAGAGCGGGGCTTCATCGAACATGATGATGGGAGCCGTAGCGGATCCCTCCAGTTCGATGTCCGGTTGCTCGGTAGTGTCAGCCATCAATACGCCTCCGCTGGTTCTCTTGCGCAGGCCTTTGTAGCGCGCGCGGCTGCCTCTACCCCAGCCGGCAACCGTAGCATTGCCATCCCGAGGGCCGCGTGATGGCGGCGGACGACGATCAGACGCTCGGTGAAATCCTCGGCGTAAACGAGGTCGCACCGGCGACGTGGCAGGAGCTTGTCGGCGGGATCCTCCTCGACGCAGCGGCGAAGAAGCCGGAGGCCGCGTCCGCGCCGGTACAGATCGCGGTGAACGATCCGCTTGCCTGGGTGGATGAGCAGATCCGCGCTGCGACCGGTCGGCAGGTCGGCACCTTGCCGGTGTGGGTGCGCTTCTACCGCCCGGCTCAGAACATCGGCGCTCTGTTCGTTCTCTCTGCCCCGCACCCCCTTGATGGCGCCGACCTCGTGATGGTCGCCAACCGGGGAATGGTTACGCGAGGGCTGATCCGCGATGTGTGCCGCTGGGCCTTCTACGCGACCAACCTGACCCGCGTCGTCGTTCGCATCCCCGTCGAGCGCGCCGATCTTCAGGACTACGCCCGCCGGGCCGGCTTCGCGTTCGAGGGCGTCGCACGAGATCTCTACGGCGTCGGCGCTGATGGCCAGGTCTGGGCCATGTCGGCGGCCCGCTGCCGCTGGCTCCCGAAGCCGCCGCTCGCAATCCCTCCTGACGTGTCGCCGCCCTTTAGCCTGAAGGTCCACTGACCATGAGCTTCCTCGACTTTTTCACCGGGGGCGCCGGGCAGACGGCAGCCAAGAACAACGCCGCCGCGATCAACACCGGCCTACAGCAGGGCGGCAACGCGCTGCTCACGTCCTACGGGCAGGGGCAGAACTACCTCCTCGGCTCGGACCAGGGGCCGGGCGCCTTTCAATACGCCACGGGCGGATATGACCGGGCGCGCGGCGATGTCGCGAGCCAGTACGGGCAGACGCAGAATTACTTGGGGCAGGCGACCTCGGCCTATCAGCCTCTCGTCAGTAACGGTCTTAGCGCGCTCGGCAGCTACTACGACGCCATCGGCGCGAACGGTGCGGAAGGATCACAGCGCGCAACGGCGGCTTTTCAGGCAGCGCCCGGCTACGATTATACGATGGATAGCGCGCTGGGCGCCGTTCAACGCTCTGCCGCCGCTCGTGGTGGTCTCGCTGGTGGGAACGCTACTGCGGACATCTTGAAGACTGCGACGGGTTTAGCCAATCAGGGGTTCCAGCAGTACGTTGATAACCTGAAAGGCGGCGTCGGCACCTACACGACTGGAGTGCAGGGTTTGGCGAACGGCCTGACCACTCAGGGCGGAGCCAGCCAAAGCTACGGCAACGCCTTGTCGGCTCTCGGTACGGGGCAGGGCAACATGCAGGCCAGCATCCTCGGGCAGGGTGCGGCTCTGCAACAAAGTCTCGGCAACCAGTTCAACGCCCTCATCAACAATTCGACGGGTGCCCTCGTGAGCAACAACAACGCTCTTGCCGCGTCCCAGACGAAAGCCAGCGAGAACGCCCTCGGTGCCATCGTCGGGCTCGGCAAGTCCGCGCTCGACTTCAACCCCTTTAAGGGCCTGTAGGGAGGGCGCTAAATGTCGTTTGGGGAAACTTTCAGCGCCTTTGCTAGTCTCGGAGATGCCTACCGCCAAGGGAGGCAGCGGGACGCTCTGGCTGCGCTTGGCGCGCAGGTTCAGGCCGGCGATTATACCGGAGCGGCACGGGGCGCGTTTGAAGCCGGTGATCCGGGGGCGGCTCTCGGTCTGTTGAAGTTGGGCCAGCAGGCGCAGGCCGCAAAGGAAGCCAACACCGCCTTTGGCGCTCTTGGCGCCTTCATGGGTGGCGGCTCTGGCAACGGGGCGGAAGCCCTGGGCGTGCCGCGTCAGGCTTCGGGCTCCCCGTCCGTGCCGTCGTTCCTCGACAGTTCGAGCCCGAGCGGCGGTTACGTCGCGAACCTCTTCAGGCGTGAGAGCAACAACAACGATTTCGCCCAGGCGCCGACCTCCTCGGCCCGTGGCGCCGGGCAGTTCACGCGGGGGACGTGGAACGATCTCGCCTCCAAGCGGCCGGAGCTTGGGCTCACGCCTGTCGGCAGCGGCCAGGACGGGCGCACGGATCGCGCTCAGATGGTGCGGGCCACGAACGCCCTCACGGCACAGAACGAAGGCGTCCTTACTCAATCCGGCCTGCCGGTGACGGATGCCAGCCGCTACGCTTTGCACTTCCTCGGAGCCGGTGGTGGTCGGCGCCTCGTCGCCGGAGTGATGCGCAACCCCGATGCGCCCGCTGCGAGCTACGCGAACCCCGATCAGGTCGCGGCCAACCGCAATGTGTTCTTCAACCGCGACGGGTCGCCGAAAACCGGCGCGCAGGTGATGGCAGATTTCGGCCGCTCGTTCGGCGGCGGCGGCGCCTCGACAGTGCGGCAAGCGCAGGCCGCTCCGGCGCCCGGCCCGGTGGCCTACGCTGACGATGAGGCGGGCGTGCAGGCCCTTGAGACGCGGATGGGGATGACGCCTCCGGCTTCGCGGCAGGTGGCCTATGCCGGTGACGAGGCGCAGACGCAGGCCCTTGAGGCGCGCATGGGTATGATGCCGCCCGCCTCGCCCTCGCGGCAGGTGGCGAGTGCCGACCCGCAGGCAGATCTCCCGGCGCCGGGTGCGCAGGAGGCGGCCTTCTATGTCCCGCCGGGCGGCGCCGTCGCGAACCCCGCGCCGGGTCTCTCCGGGGCTGGTACGGCGAGCGCGCGGCCCGTGCCGGTGATGTCTCTGCCGTCCTCCTCCTCGAACGCTCCGGCGCCGGTTGGTAGCTCTGGCGGGCGGGTCATGCAGATGCCGGGCGAGGGGCAGGCATCCGACGATGCCGCCCCGGATCGGGCTCAGATGTCGGCGCAGGCCCCCGTGCATATCGCACAGGCGGGCTTGCCGCAGTCGGCGGCGGCAGCGGTCGGTGCCAGTCCTGCCGGATCGCAGCAGCGTATCGGGGTTCTGTTCCGTCTCGCGGCCATGCCGGGGCTTTCAGAGGGGCAGGCGGGCGTCGTCAAGATGCTGCTCGCGAACGAGATTGACCAGACGAAGCTTCCCGATACCGCGAAGCAATACCTGTTCGCGAAGTCGGCGGCCGGCGGTGGGTTCGATGGGACCTATGCCGAGTTCGCCGGCAAATCGAGGGACGAGGGCGCGAAGATCCAAGCGCAGATGAAGGCGCGCGAGGACTGGCTCGTCGCTCGCGGGATGGATCCGAGGGACCCCGGCAACCAAGCCTGGATCATGGGCGGGAAGACGACGACGGGCCACGTTCTCAAGCCGGGCGACATTCTCGCAGGTCCGAGCGGGCAGACGTTGGCGCAGAACGCCAGCGCGGCCAGTTCCATGCCGGATGAGACGGCCAACTTCCTCGCGGAGCGCGTGCTGGCCGGCGATACCAGGGCGCTCGTCGGTCTCGGTCGCGGTGCGCAAGGTGCCGAAAACCTCGCGAAAATTCAGGGGCTCGTGGCGCAGAAGGCGCGCGAACAGGGCCTTGATCCGACCGACATCCAACAGCGGGCGGCGGATGCGATGGGGTTGGGCGCACAGGCCCGGTCCCTCGGCACGTCGGCGGGCCGGATGGCGGCGGCGGCTTACGAGGCGCAGGGCGCTATTCAGTTGGGCTTGGATGCGTCGGCCGCCGTCCCGCGCACGTCGTTCGTGCCGCTGAACCGCGCCTATCAGATGGTGCAGGCCAACACGGGCGACCCGGCGCTCAAGCAGTTCGTCGCGGCGAACAACACGATCATCAACACCTTCGCCCGCGCGATCAGCCCGACCGGCTCTCCGACCGTCTCCGACAAGGAGCACGCTCGCGAGATGCTGAGCACGGCCGACAGTCCCGAAGCCTATGCCGCTGTCCTTCAGCAGATGCAGAAGGAAATCGACATGGCGCATAAGGCGCCTGAGCAGGCCCGGCGGGGGCTCGAAGCCGAGCGGCAGGCGGCCAAGCGTGCCAACGGTCAGCAGCCGGAGCGGTACACAGCGAACCCGATGTCTCCCTCGCCGGCCCAGCCCCGGCCTCAACCGGCTCCCCAGCAGTACCGCGAGGGGCAGACCGCCAGCGGCCCCGATGGACAGAAGGTCATTTTCAGCCGGGGTCAGTGGGTTCCCCTAAACCCCGCGCCGTCCACCACGGCTTCCCCGACTGCCGGAGGTGCCTTGTGAGCGAATTGCCCCCTGGTTTCGTCCTCGATGATGCCCCGGTCCCTGCCGCGTCGCCTCAGGCCAGTGCGCTGCCGGCCGGCTTCACCTTGGACGAGGCCCCCGCCCCGCAGACCGCTGCCGCCGATCCTCAGAAGGGCGGATGGGCCAACCTGCATTGGCCTACCATGCCCTCTTTCCACTCCGTGCTGAACGGCATCGAGAGCGGCGGCCAGGACATCAGGCGGACGCTGACTGAACCAAGCCCGCACGGGCCGAGCCTCGTCGGCATGCTGAAGGATGCCGGCCGGGCAGGGCAGGGGGCGCTGACCCTCACTCGTGAAGCCTTGGACGGCACCCTCGACCCGACCAGCGACGATGCGGTGAAGCGGGCGACCGAATTCGCCATGCTCACGAGCCCGATGAGCGCGGGTTCGGCTGCTGCGCGAGGCGGGGTGACGGCGGCTAGGGCCGTTGCTCCGCATGTCGCGGAAGCGGAGGCGTTGGGCGTGCCTCTGACTGCCGGCCAGCGATTTGCTGATCCGGCACTACTGGCTCGCGAGGACGCCATGATGGGCGGCGCGATGGGCGAGAGAGCACAGAGGATCGCGCAGGATTTTCGCACGGGGCAACGGCAAGCGATCACCGATGCCGCGACCACCATCGAGGGTGCGGCAGGACGTGGGCAGTCCGCCTTGGAGAGGAACCAGGATGCCGGCCAGGTCGTCATGGACCGCGTGCAGGATCTCGCCCAGACAGCCCGCAACGACTATCGAAGCCGCTACGATACCGCCTTCGCGCAGGAAGGCGCGCTCGACCCAGCCGTGTTCACGGGCCGCGCTTCGTCGGCGGCGACTGCCCCAGCCGATGCCTATGCCTCGCCGATCTCGCGGCGGATCACGGACGCCTTGGTCAGCGCCCCTGAACCTCACATCATCGATCCGGTTCTAACCCCGGTGGCGCATCGAGCCCTCGGCACCCTCGACAACATCGACAATCTGCGGCTCGGCAGCATCGGACAGCCCGGCGCGGGCGATACGGTCGCGGGCATCAACCTGCGCGGCGTGGATCAGGCCCGCCGGCAGCTCGCGGCGCACGCTCGCGCGGCAGCGGGCAATCCCGCTGATCAGAGGGCCATGCGCGGCGTCATCGACCAGTTCGATAACCAGATCCAGACGGCGATGGAGAACGGCATGTTCTCCGGCTCCGACGAGGCCCTGACCGCGCTCCGCGACGCCCGGCAGGCCTATGCCTCATACCGCCGAACGTTCACACAGCAGGGCGGCCGGGATGATGTCGGCCGGGTCATGGACGAGATTATTAGTCGCGACGCCACGCCGGAGCAGATCGCCAACCGGTTGTATGGCGGCGCGAAGGTCGGGCAGAACGCGACATCGGTTCGCGTCGCAGATCGTCTGAGGGACGTGCTCGGTCCTGAAAGCCCCGAATGGGCTGCGATCCGTCAGGGCGCTTGGCAGCGCGTGCTGGGGCCGATGGAACAGGGACCGCAGCGTGCAGCCGCGCGGATTGGGGAGTTTCTGAACGGCGACGGCCGATCCCTCGCTCAACGCCTCTTCACGGAAGACGAGCGCGGGAACATGCAGTCCCTTGCGAACGTGATCCGCGCCACGGCCTCACGCGCCGGCACGGCGAACGCCTCGCAGTCGGGCAACCGGCTTGCATCGCTGATGCGCAAATCACTGACCGCCATCGGCGCATCGCTTGGCGCGGCTTCTTCTCACTCGCTGGTTGGCTCTGGCATCGGCGCCCTTGCTGGCCGTAGCGCGGAGGGGCTTGGGGGCGCCTACAATGCGGGGCAGGCACGACAGCTTTTCGCCGGTCAGGTTCCTGTCACGATTGGGGAGCGCCTTCAACAGGTCGGCCGCCCCGTCGTCACGGCAGGGCAGCGGCGGGTGGCGCCTATCGTGCGGCAGTACATCCCTGTTCAGGATCAGTCCGCTCAGTAGTCCCGTGTTGCGTCGGGGGAGATCCCTGAGAGGGCGAGCAGACCACCGATGCCGAGCAGGAAAGCCCCGACGATGAGCACACGGGGTACGCCCTGCATCATGAGGAAAGCGCCCGACAGGGCGATGGGCGTACCGACGAGAATGCAGAGTAGCCGACGCCACCAAGGCATGAGCCCGTCTCCCTTGTCGTTCGAGGGCCTAGCATGTGCGAGGATCGGTCTCGCGTCGATAGCCTCTAGGATCGACAGGATCGGCTCAGGACGGGAGAAGCATGGCGGCCTGCTGAGGATCACTGGCGCACATGGTGCCACGGTGTGCTCACCGTATGCTGCGGCGTGCTGACAGGGCGAACCACAAGGTGAAAAGCGCCTGCCGGTCGCAAAATAAATTTGCCCGGCAGGCGCCGAGTGGCCGTTCTGCCTTTCATCGTCTCGGCCAAGGATGGGGCTTCACTCACGGGAGCCCGCCGATGCCGAACGATAAGCCCGCCTTCTCGACCATCCAGGAAGTCCGCAAGCGCCGCCATGCCGAGGTGTCAGCCGAGAGCGCCGCTAAGCGGAAGGGAAGGAATGCGCCTCGCCGCGATGATGTCGCGCGGATCGCCCTGTTCGTGACGCTGACACAGTACCGGGGGTCGAACCATGACACAGCCCGCGCCCTAATTCGGAAGGCACTGATGAGCCTCCTGACCGATGCCGGCTACTGCCCCGAGGAGGCCGGTGCCGTGTTCGATGCAATGGTCCAGCGGGTTGGCTCTGACCTCGATAGCTACTTCATGAAACGCGGCATTGGCCGGGAAATCCGCAACTCCTGGCGCGCTCGCAACGGCCTCGACCAGATCCTGTCAGCCGCTGAGGAGGAGTAACGGGGGAGTATGGGGGTAAGGGGTCAGCTGCTGATCGAAAAGTCCGTTACTTCCGCCTCTGGCAGTGGCATCTGTTCGGTATGACGACGCCCGACCGAGACAGTTGCGAGGTGCTGATCGACGGAGCTTGGACGCTCGTTTCGGTAGCTGAGGCGCACACCCATCACCGTGTCGCGAAGAAGCGCTGTCCGGACTGCCATGGACAGGTTCGCACCCACGGAACCTACGTAGCACAGCAACGGGTCGCCATGGCTCATCTCCGAAGCCACGATGGCTGCCCGAGGATCGTGCAGCGGTATACTGGTACACTGAGGCCGCATCCGGAAGCACTGACTTAAGAGGCCCCTGTCGCACCTGCGGGTGGACTCGTTCAGCAGCTTTTTCGCACCCTGCCACCGACGCAATCATACCCACCGCACGATCTTTCGGCAGAGCGGTGCGTGGACCTACGGCGCCCTTACCTCGCGAGGCAGTGGCGCACCGCTTCGTTCCAGCGCGATGTGAAGGGTCATGTGCAACACGTTGCACCGTGCCCAGGGTCAATGAGGCCCATCGCCAGAGTTAACCGGCGGTTGACCAAGTCCGTCCAATTGCTCGGATCGCCCCTGATCCTCCGACCGACTGCCGGGTTCTCCCGGTAACCCCGTCGAGAGGCATCGCCATGCTGATCCTGAACCCCCTCACTGGCCAAACCGTCGAGATCAGCATTCCCCGGCCAGGCTCTAAATCGGCGTGATCTGACTTCGCCCGGTGGATACTCGGCAAGCAGCGCCCGTGCATGACGACCTGGCCGGCCACGCGTGTGGCTGCCTATCCATCATCACTCACACCGAGCATACGCCTCGCCCCGTCCTGAACCCAGGCCCGACCATGTCTCCTGCCGCTCTCGACAAGCCTGCCGACCTGACCCTCTGGCCGACCAATCCCCCTGCACGGGTCGCCACCGGACGTAGCTTCTCCACCCTGCGAGAGGCGCTGACGGAAGCCGCAACGGCGATCAACATCGGGTATGCGCAGCCTTGGATCATCACCGAAGACGGCGATATCCTGGCCCCAAATTGGATCAAGGCGAACACCGACGAACGTCATCTGCAGTAGCTGGGCGAAGGCCAATCTCGGGGATCGGGAAACCGCCATCGCTACCTTGGTGTGGCAGGCGTCTACCGCTTCCGCTCAACTCGGGACAGCCGGATCGAATGATGAAGCTCGTTGCCATCATGGCGGTGATGACCCTGTGTGCGACTTCCGCGTCTGCACATTCTGATCGGCGAGAGCAGGGATGCGGCCTCGCTGAGCCGGAGACGACCGGATCGCTTCCAGCTGATCCACGCAGCCTGCGCCTGACCTCTGAGAAGCCAGACGTGGCAGATGCCGGCTCACTCGATGAGCCATGGCAACAGCAGGCGGATGAAGAGGCCGAACTTCGCCGCGAGCGCCTGGTCACGTGCGGCGGCGATTGATCCTGATGCGTATGGCTACCCAACCGCCGGCAGAGACTGCGTCACGCTAGAGTCGTGCCCTTTCAGGTTGGCTCGTAGGCATCGTATCCAGCAGCGGTAAGGTAGTTTCGGCACTCATCGGGCCGGACGGCGGCGAACGCGTCCTCGATGGCGATGGTCAGGTCGGCGGCGGTCCGTGCTGCCGCCGTTCGGAGGAGGGCTTTGACCTTGGCAAAGACCTGCTCGATCGGATTGAAGTCGGGACTGTAGGGCGGAAGGTAGAGAACCCGTGCGCCGACCGCCTCGATGGCCTCGCGCACCCCGGCGACCTTGTGGGCGTTCAGATTGTCGAGGATGACGGTGTCACCGCGCCTCAGCACCGGAGCCAGGGTGTCGGTCACGTAGGCGCGGAAGCGCATACCATTCGTGGCTCCATCGAAGACGCTCCTGGCGATCAGTCCCGTGGCGCGCAGGGCGGCGGTGATGGTGGTGGTCTTGTAGTGGCCGTGGGGCACGGCGATCCGGCAGCGCTGACCACACGGAGCACGACCATAGCGGCGGACCATCTTCGTCGTGGCGGCCGTTTCGTCGAGGAAAACCAAGCGATCCGGATCGAGGTCGGGTTGGCGATCGAACCAGTCCTCGCGCGCGGCCCTCACGTCCGGCCGCTCCTGCTCGGCCGCGTGGACAGCCCCTTTTTACGGGTGATCCCATGCCGGGCGAAGAAGCGTGACAGGCTACTCGTGCTGGCCCGGACGCCGCGTTCCGACAGCCTGGCGCGCAGTTCCCGCAGAAAGGATGTCAAACAGCGTTGAATTTTGACCCTGGATCGGCGTCGAACTTTGACCCCTCTGACGTGTGTGCCTCGACGCCCCCTGATCAGACCGGCGTAGCGGGTCGGGGTAGCGCAGCCGGGCTGATCAGGG
>NZ_JBBXMY010000025.1:0-48776 GCF_038442315.1 Methylobacterium litchii
CGCCCAGTTCCGCCGCCTTGCCATCCGCTACGAACGACGGGCCGACATCCATCTGGCCTTCTCGACCCTGGCGGCCGCCCTCATCGTTTGGCGCTTCATCGAACGATGGTTTTGTTAGGCGCTCTAAAGCAGGCTTGGCACCTCTGCGTGCGGGAGGCCTTCGCGCATCAGCCGACCGGTCAGAGCCGAGCCGGGAATGAGCGCAACGCCTTGGACGAGTGCAAAGAACGTGAGGATGCGTATGTCGCCGCGCTGATGGCGGCTCACCCGCAGTCGATGTGGGCAAGAGCCTGGACGGCGATCGCCGAACCGTTGTCAGCCTGGATCGGACTAATTCGGCGCTGACGATCTCGGTGCAGCGTCACCGCTGGCGCCAGAACGGTTGGGAACGGCACGCCGAGCAGCGCGCTCAGCGGCAGGGCGGTCGGGCCAGTGCGCGCGAGCGCCAGCCCGACGCATATGCTATCGAGGTCATTGACGAAGATACGCGCCTGCAACGCGATCGAGGTGGTCTTGGCGGCGGTGAACGCCCACTCTGACTCCTCCGGCCCTTCTTCCCAAGCGTGAAACAGGCCGAGGATGCACAGGCACGCTGCTACCTAAGAATGCTGGAATAGGTCAGTCCTGCTGGCAAGTTGTGAGATCCTCGGCAATCATAGTTGCGGCTTTCATCCGCATGCCACCTCAATGCTGTATCTCTAGGGGTGGTTGGACCGGAATCGCACCAACCCATGCTGACACCGCATCGACCGTCCGCAGTTCCGGCGCTTGGCGGAGCAGCAGCACCGCCGCGTCGGGCGAAAGGTCGAGGCGTAGGACGAGGGCAAAAGCGATGAGGCGGCGCTCCTCGGCGTCGGCCTCCGGCGCGCCCATGATCGTATCAATGCGGCTGTCCCGCCGGAGCCGGCTAACTTCCGCGCGTTCTGCGGCGTCGAGGTGGTCGAAATCTGTCAGGGTCATCGTTTCGCCCGGAAGGCTGCGAGTAGGGCCAGATTGGATTCATGTATGGAGGGGATGGTGTTCTCAGCCGCGACACGCTCCGCGTCGTAGATGCTTATGGCTTGGGCGAGATGATCGAAGGCGAACTGGACGTTGTCAGGCATCGACAGGGCACGGTAGTCCGCCAGCAGCTCCTGCATGTCTCCGAGGGCCAACGCCCGGTCAGCATCGCTCCGGATGTCCCTCAGTCCCCGATATTTGGCAGCAAGGGGCGGGCATTCCGGTTCAACGACTGTCGGCGCGGGCAGCGCTGGCTCCGGCCGGGCCGCCACTTCGGCGTCGTAGGCGTCGATGGCTTCGGCGATAGCGTCGAACTTGGCCTGCTCATCAGCGGGCATGGTGCAGGCACGCCAATCTGCGAGAATGGCCCCCAACTGGTCCGCCGCTTCCCTCCGTTCGACCTCGGTACGGACGATCATGCGATCACCTCGCGATCAACTCGGAACGTGACGCGCCGGCGCGTGTCAGCTGCGGGACAAGCGCGCCGAAGCCAGATCCGGACGCCGCACGGCGTACAGTGAGTGGTGATCTGCGCGGTTTCGGTGCGGCCGGTGCTGACCATGGCTCACCCATTATGGGGAAATTGAGGGATGGCACCTGCGGCGCTCGGGACCTGAAACCGTGCGCCGCAGGTGCCTCGCCAGACGGTCGGAGGAGCCGCCCGGCGATCTCGGATCAGGCAGCCTCCCGCTGCTCGGCGAGCCAGGCCTCCCGGCGGCGCTCCGTCTCCGCGGCGCGCCATTTTTCGAGGACGAAGCCAAGGGGTTCGAACTCTGAGGCGGTACGGTGATGGGTCCGCGCCTGAGATGCCCGCATGACATTCGACCAGTTCGGCGGTTCGGTGCGATGGGCCATGCCCTGCGCGATGGCTTCTTCAGCAACGGGCACCGGCAAATGCTTCTGGCCGGCCGAGATCAGCTCTGGGACGTGCCCCGCCTTCGTCACGTAGGAAAAATCGTCGGTCACGTAGACCTGGATTTCCTGACGATCCGGCTCGAAGTTCGGCTCCGGCTGACTGTACCGCGCCAGGATCGGAGCAGATGAGCCTCCGCGCACGGACGCGGCCCGGTTGCGCATGGGATCGGTCAGCAGGGGTTTCTCCGGCTCACCGCCCTCCGTCGCCTCGATGCGTCGGGCGCTGACGTAGCCGAACGGCTCCTGTCGGCCGGCCTCGGAAACCTCGACCTGCGGCATGGCGGTCGCGATCATATGGCCGACGAGGTAGGCCGCGACCTGCTCGGGCGAGTCGCTGTCCCGCATGCCGAGTATGTCCCGCTTGGCAAAGAGGGGTGCGGCGGTGGGTGTAATGGCCGAGGCGAAGGCCTCGCTGGCCTTGGCCAGGACCTCGACGGCTCGGCGTACCTTCTCGGCGGCAGCGTCGATGGCGTCGCTGTCACGCTCCAGCCCGGCCGCGACGGCTTCGACCTGGGCGGCGGCGCGACCGGCCTCGATCCGTTCCTCGGTGGCTGCAATTCGCCGGTCCAGCTCGGCCAGCGCGTCGGCGATGCCGAAGGCCGTGCCTTCGATCTCGCGACAGGCGTGCTCGGCTTTGGCGACCTCGGCGGCCGATGAGCCCTCAATGAGCGCTTTGCGGCGCGCGGCGAGCGCGGCCTCGACCTCGACCGCGACGGCGGATTGGCGTGCCCTCAGGTTCTCACGGGTGAGGGTAAGGCCAGCAAGCTGCGACTCGGGCGTCGAGTGCGAGGGCTTGGTGGCTTTCGGCAATGGCGTCTTCATAGGCGATCTTCCTTCAGTCAAGCGAACTGGGCTTCGGGTTCGCCCATCTCGGTCAGGAGTTGATGGATCGAGGCGCTGAGGGCGACACTCAGCGTCCGTGGATCGACGCTGCCCGTGCGAGCGTCGATTTTCAGGGCCGTGGCCATCTCGATCGCCACGCGACCGGGCCATGACAGCAGCGTGTCGCGGATGGCGCGGGCCTCGTTAAAGAATGCGGCCTCGGCCGCGGCGCGGTCGATGAGCTTCCGTTCGGCGACTTCGAATTCGAGCTTCCGGAGCAGCGCCAGATAGGTCTCTTTCATCGCCCGAGCCTGGGCGGTCGTCATCAGGCGGCCGTCGACCAAGACGGTTTCGACGTCGTCCGCTTCGCCCGCAGCGTTATGATCGACTGGCCGTGCATCAGTTGATGCACGAGCTGATGCACGGCTTGATGCACGGGGGCGGCCGGGGCGCTGGTCCTGATGTTCCGCACGACCCTCGCGGCGGCCGGATCGGGTGAGATCGATGTTGGCCGCGCGATCTGCCAACACCTCGGAAAGCCTCACGTTTTTGCCGTGAGCGCGCACCGCGCCGGACTTGATCTGGCGGGAGAGCACACTGCGGTCGATGCCGAGGCGTTCCGCCGCCGCCGAAATGCTGAGGAGGGGGTCCGGGTCAGTGCCGTGCATCAAATTCAACCTTCGGCGCTAGGACGAGTCTGCGCCTTTACAGCCCGTGTCTCGGTCGAGCCGGTAGGGTCCCCCGACCCGTAACTCTCCCGACACAGTCGGCTGATCGGTCACAGATTTCGAGGATTGGCGCCATGGTTCAGGCCGCCTGCTGGAGATCCGGCCCGGTGGGGGTTGGCACGGTCAGGCCATCACGCTGGAGCTTCTCGGCCAGAGCCTGCCGGATGTAGGCAGATGGGGAGATGAAGGTCCGAGACGCGGCCGTGGCGATCAATGCCGGCACGGTATTTGGGACACGGGCGGCAATGCGGACTTCGTAGGAGGTACGGTTAGACATGGCGCCTCGCATGACAGTCGCTTGTCGCGTAGAAGTCAGACGAATTTACAGGAGCGCATGGCAGAATGGAATACAAACAAAACTGGCCTGTCATTGCCCGTTATTGCTTGGATTTGCTGTGACGTAGGCAAAGTTAGCTATCGTATTCGGCAGCCGACGCGGCGGGGCACCTTCCGCCAGCCGTCAAGCACGGCATTCCATCCCGCCTTGTCGGCCTCCGGCATGCGAGCCTTCGCGTCACGCATCCGGTCCTCCGGTGTCCCTTTGGCTGCATCCGCACGACGGCGGCGTATCGCGGGTCTGAACCTAGCCGACCGCCATCGGTTGCCGTCCCGGCGCCAGGACCAAGCCACTACCGATCCGTCAGGAGAAGCCGAGATGACGAAGCTGTTCATTGCTCAGGTGCGGGATTCCGACGGGCCAAAACCGCTGGTGACGGTGCGGGCCGAGGCCGAGGGCGAGGCTCGCCTGTTCCTGGCTGCCCAGTACCCTGAAGCTGAGATCGAAAGCGTGGTCGAGCCGAGCGACTGGGCGTCCGATGCCGACACTGGGAGCAAGGCGGGGGATATCCGCGAGCATCCCGGCGTCGAGTGGCAGCCGCCGTCCAGCTTGGCGGACTGAGATTGAGCAACACGACCTGCTGCCAGGTTCGAGAGACCGATTCCCTTGCTGCTCAGGCAGGGCCCTAAGTCGCTGACAAGCCTCAACTTAAGGCCGATTTCCTTTGACGCTTGCAGATCCATTAGCCGGTCCCCGTCATCAGCGATTCGGGATGGGTGCTTGGGTGCATGATCCCGAACTCGGCCAGGATCCGCGGCGGCACGGCGGTGCGCGGATCGTCCGGCGCAGGCGTCCGGGTTCGAAGCGGCCAGTGCCCTCGGCGGGTGCGCCAGTTCCGCACCTCGGAGCGCCATCGATCATCCGACAAGCCGGCGAGGTAGGCGGACGGGTCAGGGCGATCGGTGCCGGCATCCTGCGGCGGGTCTAGGTAATCCCGCCAACGCTGCCGGTTGAGCCAGACGTCGGCGCTCTGGACGAACTCAGTCCCAGCCTTGCCGAGACGGGTTTGCTCGGCGGCATAGGCCCGAGCTCCAGCGATGATCTCGGGAGGCTCAGCGCCTCGCCGTCGAGCTTCCAGCCAACGCTTCCGGGCCTGGGTCGTCGGGAAGGCAGTGCTGCGCTTTGGGTAGGCTTTTCGGAACTCGGCGAAGCCTTCGGGTTCGGTCCCCATGGGGACTATAGGGGATTCTTCTCTTTTCTCCTCTTCTCTGCTTCGCAGTGTCGAAGCAATTGCTTCGGCTGTATCGTTATCTTTCAATGGCTTAGCGCGACTTGCTCCGCTGTTGGTCCCGCCTTGGTGACCCGCTGCTCGACGTTTGGTCGCCACTTGCTCGCGCTTTGCTAGCTCGTTGGTCACCCTTTGGTTGGTCAGCCGACCGTCTTCTTGGACCTGGATTTTGCCCGCCGCGACCAGCTGCTTCAGCAGCGCGGCGGCTCGCGTATGGCCACACCGGAAAAGGCCCTGTAGGAGCCTCACCGAGTTCGGGATCGCGCCGCCGGAGCGGTACATCTGGTGGCAGAGGCGCAGGTAGGCGGCTTCGAGTTCGAGGGGGAGATCAACCGTGCCCTCGTCCCAAGCCTCGAAGTCCATCTTGTAGAACTCGCCCCTCATCGCGCTGCCTCCGCGAGCACGTTGCAGGCGATGTCGCAGAAGCAGGTGATGCGATTTGTGGGACCGGATCGCTGCTTGAGGATCTCGATCTCAAGCTCGTTCTGGCAGCGGGCCAGCCGGTCCTGCTCTTCGTCGGAAAGATCGGGCTGGCGATCGAGGTAGTAGGCCTCCCGATAGAGGCCGAGCACCACGTCGGCATCCTGTTCGATCGAACCTGATTCCCGAAGATCAGCGAGCTGCGGGCGCTTGTCCTGGCGTTTCTCGGCCTCGCGGTTGAGTTGGCTCAGCCCAAGGACCGGGATGCCCAGTTCCTTCGCCAGTCCCTTCAGGCCGGACGAAATCTCCGTCATCTCCTGCACCCGGTTGCCGGCGTAGCGCTTCGAGGGTCGGATCAGGCCGATGTGGTCGATGATGATCGCCACGAGGGGGAAGCCGCGCCGCTCGGCTCGCAGTCGCATCTGGCGGGCCCTGGCCGCGATCTGGCCGAGGGTGAGGCCGACCTGGGGCTCGATCCACAGCGGCAGCTTGGCGACGTCATCCTGAGCATCCACGAGGCGCTGCAGGTCCGTGTCGCTGAGCCCGCGTGCCTCGGCGATCGAGCGGTACGTGAGCGGCGAGACGGCACGGGGGTCGTAGGCTACGGCCGCCAGCACACGCTCCGAGAGCTCATCCGCGCCCATTTCCAGAGAGAAGAAGCCCACGGCGCCGGAGCGCCGCGCGGCGTTCAGGGCGACGTGCAGCGCGACCGTCGTCTTGCCCATACCGGGCCGGCCGGCGAGCACAACGAACTGGCTCGGCCGCATTCCGAGGGTGTCAGCATCGAGCTTCGGGAGTCCGTAGGGCACGCCGCGTGGGGCTCGGCCTTTCCGTGTGTCATCGACCCGGACCAGCACTGCATAGGCGCCGTCCCCTACGCTGATCCGCCGGGCGTGCTCGGCGAGACCGGCGCTAGCCACCTCGTCCAGCGTGGCGATCATGTGGGTGGCATACTCGGCCGGGTCGCTGATCGAGCCGTCCGTCATGCGGGCGACAGCCGCCTGAGCCGTCTCCAGCACCCGACGCATCCGTGCCGCCTCAGCGATGAGACGGGCGTAGCCGGGGGCTCCGACGACAGTGATGGCCTCGGCCGCGAGCTTCGCCAGATAGGTGCTTGTCTTCACCCCGCCGAGGTCGACTTCGCCGAGGATCGCGGTCAGCAGCCGCCAATCAATCACCTCGCCTTCGTCTCGTCGCCGGCACATCGCCTCGAAAAGCTGGCGGTGCACGTCGTCGTAGAAGTCTTCGGTCCGGACGTGATCGCGGGCCCGGTCTAGCGCCTCCGCGTTGTGCAGGGCGGCGCCAAGCAAAGCCTGTTCGGCGCCAACTGCGTTCGGAGGGGTGTGAGGCAATCCCGGAGCGTTCATCGCGAAGCCTCCCGCTCGGCCTCCTGCAATGCCTCGATAAGCCCGGGAATCAGTCCGACACCGACGCAGATACCATTGCGGGTTGGGAGGCGGTTGCCCCCGCCGACATCGGCGAGGATCCGGACGTCGCAGAGGTGGTGGCCGTTCAGGTCCACCAAGGCGACACGAACCGTCTCGGTGTTGTTCTTCACCAGTTCGGCGATGGTGCGGGGCTCACTCATGCGCAGCCTCCTCGCAGGAAGGTACGTGCCGAGGCGTGGCCGGCGATCACGGCCACAACCATGCCCTTGCGGTCGATCACGGCAACGACAGGTGGTGAGGCCTCGACCGGCCGGACGGTCTTGCGCGGACTGCGGCCCGCACCCCTCGCGTCAGCCATGACCGTCCTCCGAGGTGGAGTGGATCACGCGCCCAAGCCGGGCTAGTGCCCATTCGTCGAGCAGTTCGACTGGGTATAGCGGGACCCGTCCAGCCTTCTGAAATGGCGGGCCACCGCCCAGACAGGCGAGCTTCGCTAGCGTCGCGATCGCCATCTCGATCCCATGCCGGTCTAGAAGGTGCCGGCTGGCCTCCCAGCGACGGAGGCGCGGCTTCCCGGGCTTGGCTGGTGGGCAAAGCTCCGCCGACCCCCTCGAAAGGGGCTGTGAAACTTCTGTCATGATTTAGGCTCCTACGGGTGCAATTGAGATCGAAGCGAGGGTCTCAGTTCTGCTCGTCGTATCTTCCTGTCAGTTCATTCAAGACTTTAAGATGCTCGCCGCTATCAATCAGTCTCTGCATGCTTTTCATGGCCAGATCGGAGCCGTTCGGGCGTTGGCGATAAATAAATGCACCGCACCAGAACTCATCCTGTATTTCGAGGTTGAAGCGACTGGCTCGATTGATGAGCACAGTTAAAGCGCGGGATGCGTTCGTGAGGGTCAGGCCGACAGTGGGGACGCCGTCCTGCGACAGGGACTGAGCGATCTCTAGAATGGTGCCGCACACCGGCTTCACCCGCTGAATACCAGCCGGCTGAAACCGGCCGCACAAAATCTCCTCGATGTGCTCGGCGGTGCCTTCGGCGAGCTGCCAAGCCGTCTTTACAATTCGGGGCCATTCGGCCTGAAGCGCCACTGGCAAGTCACCGGCGACGTCGGCTGCCCTCATCACGTTCACACCGTGCCCGTTGACTAGCTCCTGGGACACGATGGTCAGGAAGGCCTCAAAGAATGTGTAGCCGCGGCCGGAGGCCTTCTGATCTATGGAGAACGGCAGCTGGTTCCGCCGGGATAGGGATGCCAGTGCATCAGCGGAAAGCCCCGTGACGGAGCAGAACTGACTACGGGTGAGGTCAGGCATAGCGAACCGTATCTGGTCTGTTTGACATCTTATGCTCTTTGAACCACCTCCGACCTATCGTGTCAACCAGACTAGATGCGGAGTTTTAGGATTCCGGGGTAGGGGCGATCCGCCCGTGCTGTATGGGCGAGCGGTCGATAGATCAGCTCTGAGGGTGATCCAGCTTCCGGCTCTCGACCCAGGCGTCGAGGTCGCCGCGACGGACGCCAGACCGGCGCTCGCTGAGCTGCAGCAGCGGCGGCCCCTTTCCTTCCCGGCAAATCCGACGGAGCGTGGTGGCGCTGAGGCCCAGTTCGCGGCACACGTCGGGGAAGCGCACCACGGCGCGCGCGGGGTCGATCTGAACCATCGGCGATCTCCATTCGGCCACGGAGGGTCCCGAGACTTCAGCAGCCGACTGGTCGGGCCGCTTAGGAGCCTTCCAGATCGCAATCGTTACCGCGCAGCCACACGACTTGCGAAACGTGGCCCTCGGGCGCTCCGAGGCTCGGCTCGGTTTCACCTCCGCATTCGAGGTCTGGATCGCCGTCGAGATCGTCCAGGGCGGCCACCAAGCCGTCGACGGCATCGAGGGCTAGGGCGAGAGCGCCGGCGATGCGCGCCCGCGTGTCGGGCTTTACCGGCACCGCCGGCCGAGGACGGAAGGTGATGACGTTCGGCATGGTCAGCGGCCTTCACGTTGCGCAGTGGCGTAGTCCAGCAGCTCGTGAGCAAAGGCTTCAAGCTCGTCCGGATCTTCGTTGTCGATGACGGACGGGGCTAGCGTATAGAGGCGAGTCTTCCGATCGCAGCGCCTGCCAGCCGAGCGTCGTTCAGCCTCCCGCTCGGCCGCATACTCGACTGCTGTCAGCGCATCGCCGAGCGATGTCACCAGCTTGTGAGCTGCAGTGCCTCTGTCGGCGCTCCCACGATCCATTGCGCCGCGACAGCGATCGCCCCACGAAAAGGCATACGCAACATCACCGAGGCATTTCGCCGTGTCTCGAACGGTCTGCAATTCGGACAGCGTGGCCGAGGCGAGATTGACCAGGCTGACGAGGTTCAGTGCATCGGCGGGCACTGCGAACTCGCCGCGCACACTGCCGGCTCGCGATAGGACGTCGAGATGCAATTCCCGGCGCAGGCGTTCCTCACCTTCGGCTGTCGAACTGGCATCCGCTCGGCGGCCGAACTCAGCCAGCGCGATGCCACGCAGGCGTCCCAGCTCTATCACGATACCCTCGGGGATGCGGACGAAGCCGAGAGGCTCAATGGCAGGCGAGGCCATAAAGCCGGGCGGCGGGGCGTGCCAGTCGACCGACTCGACTGATGAGCATGCGCTCGCTTCGCCGATGATCGCTTCGTGGATGTCGAGCGCGATCCGACCCGTGAACGACTGCTCTGACCGGCGTTTCCCTGGGGAGACCTCCCCCGCGTATTCGAGCCAGCAGATGGCCAGCGCCTTCGCGAGCACGTTGTCCAGCGTCGGCGGCAGGCCCTCGGCGGCGTCGAGCAGAGCATCTCGACGCTCGGCGGCTTGCTCATAGGCAGCATCAGCCTCGGGGTCGTCTTCCGGCTTTCCGAGAGTCGCGTCCCAGGCGCGCCATCCGCCCATGATTTCGGTGGCTGTGGGTGGGGCGGCTGCCTCGGCTGGCGGCGTGCGCTTGATGAAGCGGCCAGCAGCATCCCGCGCGTGGGCCGCGCGCTGACGAAAGTCTGTGGCCGCGGGAGCGGCTTGAACGCGATTCGGCTTCGACACGGCGGCAGCCCTCACGCGATCGGCATGAAGCCGTAGGCGAACACGCCCCCGGCGATGAGGATGATGGCGGTGACGAGCTCGCCAGCTAGGTCGAGGAACCGCAGCGCACGGACGTGCGCCGTATCCGGCCGGATGGGGGCTACGGCTTCCCAAGCATCAACCGAGCCGGGGACAGCCTCATCAGCCTCAAGATGCGGCGTGGGGCGAGCATAGAGCGAAACGGGCGAGCGAAGGCGTTCACCGGCGCGTGCCGGTGCTGTAGAATGACGGGTAGCCATGATCGTCTCCAGAGGACGTGCCTGGTCAGGGACGGCTAGTGGTTGCAGCTACTCAGCCGTCCCGGTATAATTAGCGCTAGAAAATGGAGGCCGCAATAGCTAGCGCTAGAAAATCGTCGCGCGGTCGGCCTCGGATCGACGCAACGCCCGTGAACGTGAGGCTGCCGCCCGAGCAGCTGGCCCCGCTCGACGCCTGGATTTCAGATCAGCCGGATCCCAAGCCTACCCGCCCGGAAGCGGTGCGCCACGTGTTGGCGGACTGGCTCACCGGCCAGGGCTATTTGCGGCACAGGGAGGATCCTGAGGGGGCGAACTGACATCCTCGGTCAGCGTTGCCGCGCTGATGCCGCGTGATGTGGCGCCCAGTCTGAGAACCTGATGACATACACCCTTCAACGGCTCGCCCCGGGCAGCTTCGATCTCCTTCTTGACGGCAAGGTCGTCGGCAGCCTCGTCCGCGAGGTGTCCAAGGACGGCTACGAGGGCGATTGGCTTGTCGAAACGCTTACTGAAAGCCCGCCCTACCCAGCGCCATTCACGCAAGAGACCCACAAGTTCGGGACCCTGAAGGCTGCCGCAGATTGGCTTGAGGCTGACGTTCCCGATCTCTGACTTGGACTTCGCCCGGTGAGGCAGCGAGGTCGTGCCTGCGTAGTTCCTCGCCGGCCTCAAACCGGCCAGCGTCATCTTCATCGACGAGAATGGCGAAGGGCCGGGCGTCCGGCTGAAGAAGGCAGCCGGCGTCGATTGAGCTGGTCCCAAAATGTTGCGCCAGCCATCGAGCTTCGACGGCGCTGGCCTGCATGCTAAGGTTGCACCATGCCTCGCCTCGCCGCTGCCTTCGACCTGCAATTCCCCCTTGAGCAGATCGAACATTGGGCATCTCGCTACGCTTACCGTGATGATGCGGAGGCGATGGTGGCCGGGCAATTCATCGCGGGCGGCGAGCACACCCGAGCCCATCTACTGACGATTCATAGGTGGAAGACCAAGGGCCGAGGAAGGTCGCGCATCGCCTGTAACTCCGATGCCGAAATCGCCGATGCACTTGCGCTTGCAATTGCGGCCCGGACAGACCGGGCGGCCGCAGCTGTCCTGTGCGGCCTAGTAGGGGTACAGTTTCCAGTTGCTTCCGCGATACTGACGACAATAGATCCGGAGCGATATACCATAATAGATTTTCGCGCTCTGGAGGCGCTTGGGGCCAGCAAGAGCTATGTCGATATGCAATTGTTTCTCGAATATTTGAATTACTGCCGCGGTTTAGCTGCCGACAGAGGGGTCTCTCTTCGAACCCTCGATCGCGCACTTTGGCAGTGGTCGGCCGAAAACGGTACCCCCGAACCACCCGAAGATGCATCTGCCGCGATGCAACTGTGAGGTGGCTCTCGAAGCGTCGGATATGACTTTCGACGAGGAGAACGGCGAGATGTTAGGCGTGCGTCTTGAGAAGGCGTAGCCCTCCCACGGCGGCCGATCCTCTGTTCATCCTAGCTCGTGACAGCAAGGCGAAAGACAAACCTCTGGTGTTGTTGCGCGACAGACAAGTGCCACTAGCGCTGTCATCCTAGGGTGGCAGGATTTCCGCAGCAGGGCGCATAAAGATGCAGGTCGACCCGGTTGTACATTTCGTCGTTACGTTCGCGCTCGTCGTTTCGATTGGTGTTGTGATCGCACTGCTAGTACTCCTGCTCCGACAACGGAAAGCAACGGCAAAATTCCAGAGCCGATTTGCTGGCGTTATCGATGCTGATGCTGAGCTTGCACGGGTCGTTGAGGAGGCTACCAGGCGACGCGCAGAGACCGACGAGATCGCCGCCAAATATAGAGTGATTGAAACGCGCTACAAGAGCGTGACTGGCGCAGAAGAGATTGTCAACTCGCTAGAGAAGCAGGCCGTTCAGATCAAGAACGATGTCGAGCGAACCAAAGTTGAGTACAGGGAGAAAAGAGGTATTTACGATCGGCTGGTCAAAGAAGTTGCGATATTCGATGAGCGCTTATCGTTTGCCGAGATGGGCGTCTATGAGCCTCACTTCGATTTTGCCGATAGCGATCAGTACAAGCAGCAGATCGAGGAGGTACGTAGCCAGCAGAAACTCATGATCTCGGCTGGGACAGCTGTGACCTGCAGCGCCCAGTGGTCCGTCGATGGCAGCGAGGCCAAGGGCAGGACGATGACCAATCGGGCCATCAAGATGACGCTGCGAGCGTTTAATGGAGAGTGCGACGCGGCCATCGCGAACACACGTTGGAATAACGTCAACGCGATGGAAAAAAGGATCGAAAGAGCCAGAGATCAGATCAACAAGCTCAACGAGTCAAATCGCGTCGTGATAGAAAATGCGTATGCCACACTGAAGTTTGGCGAGCTGTTCTTGGCGCACGAATTAAGAGAAAAGCTCAAAGCGGAGAAAGATGAGCGTGCTGAGGCGGCTCGGGCATCGCGGGAGGAGCAGAAGCTGCTTCGTGACATCGAGGCTGCTGAAGAAGCGGAAGCCCGATACCAGCGTCTCCTCGCCAAAGCCAATGCCGAGGCGGCTAAGGCCACTGGAGCGAAGCTCGAGGCGCTGAGTGGTCAGATCAAGGTGCTCGAGGGCGATCTGGCGGACGCCCACGCGAAGGTGGAGCGTGCCCAGGCTCTCGCCGAGCGCACGCGGTCGGGCTACGTCTACATTATCTCAAATGTCGGTTCCTTCGGGAATGACGTAGTCAAGATCGGACTCACGAGGCGGCTCGATCCTTTAGACCGTGTAAGGGAGCTCGGCGACGCAAGCGTGCCGTTCACCTTCGACATTCATGCGATCATCTACAGCGACGATGCTCCCGCTCTTGAAAGATCATTGCACGCTGAGTTCGAGCGGACGCGCGTCAACGTGCAGAACTACAGGAAGGAGTTTTTCCGCGCATCAATCGACGAAGTGGAGGTTGCCGTGAAACGGCTCGCCCCCGCTGCGCCTTTCATCAAGGATGTTGAGGCGCAAGAATACCAAGAGACGCTCGCTAAGCGCCAGTTGGCGCTTAGCGCCGTAGGTATCGCAGCGGCGCCCGAGTTCCCCACCACCATCTGATCGCTCAGGCTCGGCCGGTCTCGCTCATCGCTCTCGCAACCTGCATCGCGACCCGGTCTGCAGCCGCGATCAGAACGGCATCAAGATGGTGAATATACCGCGATGTTAGCCCATGCCCGGCATGACCCAGCATGGCGCCTATCGTAGAGTCGCTGTAGCCGAGATCGCCTCCCGTCGAGGCGAATGAGTGCCGTAGTGTGTGAGCCGAGACGGCCTCCAGCCCGGTCTGGTCGACGATCCGCTCCAGTGCGTTGGAAAGGCTGGCGAAGCTTCCATCCCCGCGCGCGGCCGGCAAGACAAAAGGTGAGCCGGGTATGCGGGGGAGGGCGTTCAGCACGGCTTGTGCGGTCTTTCCGAGTGGCCGCACCGACGCCCCTTCCTTGGTATCCTCCAGCCTGAGACAGGATCCGGCAACATCGACCTCGGACCAGCGCAACTTCACGATCTCGCTCAGACGGCAGCCCGTGAGCGACAGTAGCCTCACACCGGCTACAGCCTGCCAGCGCTCGGTGCGGTTCTCTTTCGCTTGTGCGAGGGCTCGGCCGAGGATCCCATACTCCTCCACTGTAAGGCGACGGGTGCGCTTCCGATCGGCCGGGCGCTTCACCCCCGCCACCGGGTTCACAGTGATGATCCGCTCACTGATTGCGAAGCTCAAGATACCCCCCAGAAGCCCCACGGTGCGCGCGGCGGTTCCGGGGCCGCCCTCGACCACCGCCTTACCCCTAAAGCCCGTCTTGACCACCGTAGCCGTCTTGCCGGCCTGGATGTCACGGACGAACCGCTGGACATCGGGTTGGGTGAGTTCGATCACGAGACGGCGCCCGAGCAGAGGCTTGATGTGCCGCTCGATCCGACCTCGGTCGACGTAGAGGGTAGAGGCTTTCTTCGCCCGGCCACCCTTGCCCATAATCAGGCCCTTCTCGGTCGCCTGCAGGTAGGCGTCGCAGAGCTCAGCCACCGTCATTGATCCGCGACGGGTCGCTCTCTCTTCCGCAGGGTCTTGACCACGGGCGACCTCGCCTAGGAGCGCCTTGGCTTCCCGCCGGGCCTCGTCGGCCGTCAGCGCACCGTGCAAGCCGATGGTGACGCGCCTGGACCGGCCACCGGAACGGTACTGCACAAGGTAGCTGCACCGACCGGATGCGAACACCCGCACGCCGAAGCCCGGAAGATCGTCGCACCAGAGGAAGTAATCCCGACCGTTCGGCTCGGCCGCCTCAACGAGCCTTTTCGTGATCCTCGGCATGCCTTCCCTCCCGCCTGCGGAAGCACTGCGGAAGCACGCGGAAGCAATTCGCGACCCGCCGCAGAAATTCACGGAAAGGCCAACTGAGGGAATTTCACAAGGTACGGCAGAGAGTTGGCTACTACGGGAAAGCTGAGGTAATTACGCGAAAACAGGTTTGCATAATCCTCCGAAGGCAAAGGTCACACGTTCGAATCGTGTCGGGTGCGCCAACAGTTTGCCTCGGGAAAACAAGGACTTAGTTCCTTGGTCTGAGCGCCGGATCATCTCCTCAGCATCAGCCGGTCCCAATCTGGTCCCAGCTGCGAGGAAGTCCGATGGCAACCGTCCGTAAGCGGAACGGCAAGTGGCAGGCACAGGTCCGCAGGGTAGGGCATCCGGGGCGAGCCCGCAGCTTCGCTACCAAGCCTGAGGCTCAGCGGTGGATCCGAGACGTCGAGGCAGAGCTTGATGCTGCCGAGGCTTACCGGAGACAGCTCGCCCGCATGGGGGCGAGGCCGTCGATAAGCCGGACAGCCTGCTGCGACGATAACGCCCCGATGGGGAGCTTCTTCCACACGCTCAAGGTCGAGCTCGTCCATCGGCGACGATGGGCGACCCGGGATGACGCGCGGCGTGATCTGTTCGCCGACATCGAGGGCTCCTACAATCGGCAACGCATCCACTCGGCACTTGGCTATCTCACGCCCGGGCAAGCCGAGAGGACCGCGACATGATCTCCCTGTGTCCGCGACACCGAAGGAGGATCTGAGATGAAGCTGATCGCCGTTGAGGAGCACCTTCTCACGCCCGAGGTCAGGGTAGCCTGGACCGACCCCACCGCGGCGCCAGACCCGGCCTCCGCCTTCGATGCCGGCGAGATCGGCCAGCGCCTGGAAGACCTCGGCGAGGAGCGCCTGCGCCTGATGGATGAGGCAGGCGTCGACGTGCAGGTGCTCTCCCTCACCACGCCAGGCCTGCACAACCTCGCGCCCGACCGGTCCGTGGACTTGGCACGGCGTATCAACGATCGCATCGCCGAGGCGACGACGCGGCATCCAGGGCGCTTCCAAGGCCTGGCGGCGCTGCCGACCTCCGCGCCGGACGAAGCGCCGCGCGAACTGGAGCGCGCTGTGCGCGACCTCGGCCTGAAGGGCGCCATGCTCTGCGGCCGCACCCGTGAGCGCAACCTCGACCACCCGGATTTCGGGCCGCTCCTGGAGCGCGCGGCGGCACTGGGGGTACCGTTGTTCATCCACCCGCAGGTGCCGCAGCGAGCGGTGTGCGAAGCGCTCTACGCGGGCATTTCCCCACAGGTCGATCTGGCACTGTCGGCCTACGGACTCGGCTGGCACTATGAGGCCGGGGTGCAGTTTGTGCGCCTCGTTGCAGCCGGCGTGTTCGACCGCTTGCCCGATCTTCAGGTCATCCTCGGCCATTGGGGCGAGGTGGTTCTGTTCTACATCGAGCGGCTCGCCGTCCTCGACCGCGTCGCAGGTCTTCGGTGAAGCCTCGCCGAGGTTGCGCGAGAAAACCTCTCCATCACCGGGAGCGGGATGTTCAGCGAAGCGTACCTGCGGCGCTGCCTGGAGATCGTCGGCCCGGATCGCCTGCTGTTTTCCACCGATTACCCCTATCAGTATCGTCCCGGGCGGGAGGCGCGCCGCTTCCTCGATCGCGTGTCGTTCGATGAGGGAGATCGAGCGAAATTCGCGCATGGGAACTGGGAACGCCTGACCGGGTCGAACTGAGGTTGTGGCCCTCCATCGTCGAGGCGATCAGCCTGTGGGCGGCCACCGACAGCGCTGCGATCCGCATCAAAGCGAGGCCAGGTCGACGACCCAGGTGATCCCGAACCGGTCCTTCAGCATCCCGTAGAGGGGCGACCAAGCCGAGGGGCCGAGGGGCTGGAGCACCGTCGCGTCGGCGCTGAGGCCCTGCCAGTACGTCGTGACCTCGTCCTGGGAGGAGCCGCGCAAGGACACGTAGAAGGCGTTCTCGCCGGGATGCCACGGGCGCTCGGGCTGGACGTCGTAGGCCATGATGCGAAAGCCGGCGTCGGAGGCGACCTGCCCCCAGATGATCTTTCGCGCCTGCTCCGGGTCCGCCTCGCCGGCCAGTTCGCCGTAGGTGACGAGGATGGGCTCGCCGCCGAAGACCGTGGCGTAGAAGGCCAGTGCCTCCCGGGCCTGCCCATCGAAATTGAGATGCGTCGTCACCTGCACGGTCATGGTCGTCTCCGCTGTCCTTCGGGGTCGTTGCCAGCCCCATGACCGGACTGTACCAACGCCCAACTGACAGAACCCGGCAGTTGCGTGATGGCGCGGAGCGACCGCCTCTTTCGTCTGCTGCACGCCATGCGCGTGTTGCCGCCTCCGCTCACGGCCCAACGCCTCGCCGAGGAGACGGGCGTCTCGCTGCGCTCCCTGTACCGGGACATCGACAGCCTGCGCGCGGCGGGCGCGCGGATCGAGGGAGAGCGGGGCTACGGCTACCGGCTGACCGAGGACGTCGCGCTGCCGCCCCAGACCTTCGACCGCCTGGAGATCGAGGCGTTGGCGATCGGCATGGCGGGGGTGCACGCCATGGGCGATCCGGACCTCGCGCGGGCCTCGGCCTCGGTGCTGGCCAAGGTGGCGGCCACGCTCACCGACGAGCGCGAGCAACACTTGCTGCACGCCGTTTCCAAGGTTTACCGGCCCGAGGTCCGGCATGCGGCCACCCCCGACACGGTCCTGATCCGCGAGGCCTGCTGGCGGGAGGACAGGCTCACCATCCGCTATACGGACGAGCACGGGGCCGACACGCAGCGCACGATCCTGCCGCTCGCCATCGTGTACACCGAGCAGCGTTCGGTCGTCCTGGCGTGGTGCCTGCTGCGCGACGCGTTCCGCATGTTCCGGCTGGACCGCATCCGGGAGGCCCGCACCGGCGCCGGCAGCTTCCGCCCGCGACGGGCCTCCCTGCTCCGCGCCTATCTCGAACAGCTCAGGCACGCGGAGGCGAGCCCGGCGACCTCGCACGGCCCGCAAGCTTGAGGACACCCGGCGGCGTCGCGCGCTCAGTTGGCCAGTTCCGGCGCGTAGCCCGGATAGGGTGACAGTTCCTGCACATCGATGTCGATCAGGCCCGCCCTGGCCATCGGCAGCTCCGACAGGAGCGAGACGAGCTGATCGCGCGAGTCCGCCTCGCAGATGGCGACGACGCCGTTTCCCATGCGCCAGATCGACCGGAAAATGCCGTCGCGATAGTACCTGCGGGCGACGGCCCAGTCTTCCCTGGCCTTCTCCATCATGTCGGGGGGCGGATCGCTCAGGACCGCTTGCTTCGGCGTGCCGCGGAAGAAGAATTGCATCGTAGACCCCTCAGTCGGATTGCTGCTGTCCCGTCTCGATGTCGTGATGTCGGCCCATCGCCTCGGTCCGGACGATGGCCCTCTTCTGCCTCCCGGTCAGGCGGTGCAGATGCCGGGGATCTCGATCTTCCGGAACAGGTGCGGGCTCACTGTCACGTTCTCCGGGTAATCGGCGAGCTTGGCCTGGAACGCGGGGTTCGTGAACGCGGCCCGGAAGTGGGCCACCGACTGCCAGACGGCGTAGTTCAGGAAGACCCCACTGCCCGCGATGCCGCGATGCAGTTGCGTCGAGATGAAGCCCGGCTGTGCCTTCATCAGGCCGGCATCGCCCGTCCAGACTTCGAGCAACCTGTCGGCATCCTCGGGGGATGCGACGAACGTGTTGATCAGGACCACCGGTCCTTCCTCGGACTTCAGTTGATCGCCCAGCGTCACGGCTTGGCCCATCTCGACGAACTTCGGCATCTCAGGTCTCCTCGATCCTGGTGGGGGCCGGAGTGGCGGTGGAATGCGCGATGCGGCGCTGGATGTCGCGCAGCAACTCGCTTGCGGCCTCAATCTGCTCCGGCGGCAGATCGGCCATCAAAGTCTCGGCCCAGCGTCCGTGGCGCTCGCTCGCCTCGCGATAGGCCGCTTCGCCCTTCTCGGTCATCGCCACGAGCATGGCGCGCCGGTGGTGCGGGTTGGGTTCGAGGCGGACGAGGCCGTCCGCCCGCATCTCGTCCACCGAATACTGCACGGCCTGACGCGCCAGCCCCATGTTGCGCGCGATGTGGGCCACCGGCAGCGGCACGGGGGACAGGGAGATGGCACCGAGGACCTGCCACCGCGCACTGGTCAGCCCGAGGTCGGCGCCGAGCGCATTCCCGATGGCGAGCTGATCGCCGTTCAGGCGGAACACCTCGATCACGAGGCCGACATAGGCCCGGCGCAGGCGAGACTTCGGTTCGGTGGGCGATCCCTTCGTCATGAACCGAGGATGGGCTTTCGTAGACATTCGTCAACATGACAAAATTTTGTCAGTTGGTGCATGGTGGAAAAGACGCGTTGACTGGCGTGAACGCTGACGGCGGTCCCAGCGGGCGGGATGAGCCGTTCAGGCGAGGCGGATCGAGAGTTCGACGTCCTCGCCGAACGGCAGGGACAGGTAGCCCCGGGCCGGGTCGCAGACGCGGGCGAGATAGTCGGGGCTGTGGTCGGCGTTGTCGGCGACCACGAAGGCCCCCGGGCGCAACCGGCTCTCGACCAGATTCAGGATCTCCGGATAGAGCGCCTTGGCGCCGTCGAGCAGCAGCAGGTCGACGCTGTCGGGCAGGTCGAAGGCCAGGGTCTTGAGGGCGTCGCCCTCGCGGAACTCCACGAGGTCGATGAGGCCGCCGGCCGTGAGGTTGGCCATGGCGCGCGCGACCTTCGAGGGCTCGAACTCGCTGGTGATGAGCCGCCCGCCGCCGTTGTCGCGCAGAGCCGCGGCGAGGTGCAGGGTCGAGAGGCCGAACGACGTGCCGAACTCCACGACGGTGCGCGCGCGGCTTCCCCGGGCGAGCATGTAGAGCAGCCGGCCGGTCTCGCGCGAGACGGCGAGCGGCATGTCCTTCAGGCGTCCGTAGAAGTCACGGTACTCGGTCTTGCTCTGCATCAGGCGGTCACGCTCCGTGACCGAGAGGTCGGCCACAGCATCGAGCGGCGATGAAGCGTCCGCATCGACGAACAGACGGCTGATGAACGGCGCCAAAGGCGACGCGAGGAGGGAAGAAATAGGAGATGACATTGTTTTGAACCCACCGTCATTCTTGTTCGACTTGAACACCGACAAAATATGACGAATGGTACGCGTTCGCTATTCGCATTCCCGGCGCCGTCGATGACCGCTCCCGCAAGCCCCCGGATTTCCAGGCGAAAACAGCCGCAACAGGCCCGCTCGGCGAGTGTCGTGACGGCCATCCTGCAGGCGGCGAGTCAGGTTTTGGCGGAGGTCGGCGCCCAGCGCTTCACGACGGCGCGGGTCGCGGAGCGGGCGGGGGTCAGCGTCGGTTCGCTGTACCAATACTTCCCGAACAAGGCGGCGATCCTGTTCCAGCTCCAGAGCGACGAGTGGCGGGACACGACCGCCCTGCTCCGCGGCATCCTGGAGGATCACGCCCGCCCGCCGCGGGAGCGTCTCCGCGCGGCGGTCCACGCCTTCGTCCGCTCGGAGTGCGAGGAGGCGGCCATGCGCGTGGCGCTGGGTGACGCGGCCCCCCTGTATCGGGACGCCCCGGAGGCCGAGGAACCGCGCGCGGCCGGAACCCGCGCCATCCAGGCCTTCCTGCAGGACGCCGTCCCGGGCCTGCCGGAGCCCTCATGCCGGATCGCGGGCGACCTCATCGCTATGACGCTGAGTGCCGTGGGCGAAGCGATCTCGGAGAAGGCCCGCAGCGATACACGCATCGACATCTACACGGACGAGCTGGCCAAGATGCTGGTCGCTTATCTTGCCCACCTGAAAACGACCGGTGGTACACCCGATACGGTCCAACGTGAGGCGTAAGAGAACTTGGGTCTGGGGGCACTCCGAACGGCCGCCCCGACAGGATGGCTCTCGGAAAGTCCCTCGGGGTGGCTGCACGGCCGTCACGCGTCACGAGGGGCTACGCAGCAGGTCTGCTGACCCAAATTCTCGCTCGGAAGCAGACCGAAGGTTTCCCACCCGACCTGGCTCATTCATGGCTACCGATCTGCATCCGCGCGGGTGAACGCCGGTCCGATGGTGTGATAGCGCACGACCCCTATATATGCACGATTGTGATATATGAGTATCTGCATATAATACGCGTGATCCTGAGGCTGTTCAGGGTCCGGCCCCGCCGCGCGGCGGATCGATCGCATCCGCAGCCCCCTGGCGGCCCGGCGGCCAAGGGTGCCGCGATGCCACTTCAAACGCCCGCGCCATGACCGACGCATTGGAAATGGAAGACCCCATGGCCCCGACGCTCAAAGCACGCCAGAGCTCCGAACAGGCGCGAGGGCCGAAAGAAGATCGGCCGATCCTCGATCAGCTCGCGTTGGATTTCGATCGTATCCACGGCCTCGTCTCCGGGCGGCTGTTCTCGTACATCGCGCGCGAGATGCAGAACGGCGACATCTCCTATTCCCAGCAGAATGCCCTGTTCATCCTGTTCGTGAACGGCACGCTGAGCGTCGGACAACTCGCCACCGAACTCGGCCTCAGCCAGACGGCGACCAGCCATCTCATCGACCGCCTGCTGGCGCGCGCACTCATCTCGCGGATCGAGCATCCGGAGGATCGCCGCAGGAAGATCATCGCCCTCACGCCTGCCGGGCGCGAGCGGATCCTGGACATGAAGCGCTTCACGGTCGCGAGCTACCTGGCCGTTCTCGAAACCCTGCCGGAGCCGGTCGTCGCCTCCTTGGCCCACAGCCTGCGCCAGATGGCGGACCATCTACCCGCGCCGCTCCTGCCCGACGTCGATCCTTGAGACCAAGATCTCGCGGCCGCGCCAGCGTCCACACCCGATCACGCGACAACTCGAGACAGCACGATGAACCGACCTCCTCACACGGCGTCACGGCGGCGATTCCTGGCAGGCCTCACCGCCGGATCGGCCGCTATCTTGCCGGTCGGGGCGCCCTCGACGGCACGCGCGGACACACCCGACGGCATGGATGAGGGCGTGTGCGTGCTGACGCCGCAATCCATCGAGGGTCCGTTCTATTCCGATCCGAAGCTCGTGCGGGCCGATATCGCGGACGGCCGCGACGGCGTTCCGCTCCGCCTCCGGCTCCGGGTCGTGGACGCCGGTCCCTGCACGCCGCTGCCGGGCGCACGGGTCGACGTCTGGCACTGCGACGCGCGCGGGCTCTATTCCGGCTATCCCGGGCAGGGCGACGGCGGCTCCATCGATACGACCGGACAGACGTTCCTGCGCGGGACGCAAAACACGGACGAGCAGGGTCACGTGACGTTCAGGACGATCTATCCCGGTTGGTATGCCGGGCGGGCGACGCATATCCATGTCAAGGCCTTCATCGAAGACCGGATCATGCTGACCGGCCAGATCTACTTCCCCGATGCGTTGAACGAGTTCATCTATACGAATGTCCCGGCCTACGGCGATCGCAAGGCCGACCGGTTCGTGATCAACGCCACTGATGGCATCGCCGCCGGCGAGGATCCGCAGCGTCGCGCGTTCTGCGCGGTCAAGGAGGAGCGGGACTGCTACCTCGCCACCCTGACGCTGGGCGTCGACCGTCAGGCGAACGGACGGCGCGAGGCGCCCGGCCGCCCGCCGTTCGGGGCAGGCCCGCCCCCGCCTCCCTCCGGCCTCGGCCAACACGCGCCATCGACGCGGAAGGACCGCGTGCTCGCCCTCGTCCCCGGGCTTCGCACCCGACCGTCGCGATAAGTGTGGGCCGTACCTCGCCGATGCTCCCAACGAGGCTCGGCCAATCCCCAGGGACCTTCAGAAAGGATCGAAGACAATGGATATCCGCACCACCACGCTCGTCTGGGCGCCGCGCATCCTGAGTGTCCTGCGTATCGTCGCAGCCCTGCTGTTCCTGGAGCATGGGACCCAGAAGATCCTGGGCTTTCCCGGGCATCCGAATCCGCCGGTCTTGCTGTCGTTGTCGGGCATCGCCGGGCTGCTCGAACTCATCGGCGGCGCCCTGTTGCTCGTGGGCCTCTTCAGTCGCCCCGTCGCGTTCCTGCTCTCAGGCGAGATGGCCTTCGCCTACTTCATCGCCCATGCACCCCACAGCATCTTTCCCGTCCTGAACGGTGGCGATGCGGCCATCCTGTTCTGCTTCGTCTTCCTGCATATCGCCGTCAGCGGGCCGGGTTCGCTCAGCATCGATGCCGTGCGCGCGAACGGATCGATGAGATAAACCCGTTTTTTCATTCACTGTTGCTTGGTCTCAGGTTCGCCCCTGACAAGCCGGGGCTCATGGGCCGGCGCGTCCTGTATCGCCTCGCCCTGCGGGAGCAGCCTCGCTACCGGGATACCGGGAGGCGCGACCCTGACCCTCGTGGCCTCGTCCGCGATGGCGGGGCGATGGCCGTCCGGTCCACGCTTCCGGTCAGACCGCCGCCTCACACCCCTCAGGCCGAGGCGCGGGCGACCGGAGCGACAGGGGGCCCATCGTCACTCGCCGCGGCGGCGAGGAAGGCGCCCGTCCCCGCCGGGATCGATGCGGAGCGGGCGACCATGCGGGCCGTCCTCGGCGCGATCTCGAAGTGCAGGCGATGGGCGACGCCGAGGCATTCGGGGGAGACCGGGCCGCCGGCGGCCGCCTGCAGCAGCGCCTTCAGGAGCGACCACGGGTGGCCGAGCCCCCGCACGATCATCGCGAGCGCATGAGGCGTCGGCGCGGCGTGGCAGGCGATCAGCACGCCGACCGGCACATCCACATCCCGCGCCAGGGTCGCCAGCACGTCTTCGAGGCGTCGGCGCGCGAGCCACTCCGCGAGCGTCGAGGAGCGGGTGGGTTTCGTCCCCGGCGCCTGGGCCGCGACGGCCGCCGAGGCGGCGTGGCGGTCGAGATGCGCGGCGCACACCGGCGTGCGGAAGGTCCGAGCGACATGGTCCAGGAGCGTGTCGGCTTCCCCACCGCTGAACTCCCCCTCCTCGGTCAGGGCCTGCGCCGCCGCCCGCCGCGCGAGGGCCGCCAGGGTGGCACGGCCGCTTTCGGACAGGTCGGCCCGGCTCGCCAGCGCGAGCAGCAGCGGAAGCGAGCCGGCGGCCTCCGGGAGGAGGCGGTCCAACGCGTCCGCGGCCAAGACCGCCCCCGGATTGGTGAGCAGCCCCGTGACGACGCGCGGCTCCCCGCCCTGGAGGAGGAGTCCCGCCACGACCGGCCCGAGGCTGCGCCGCCGCGCGACGGCCGCCTGTTGCTCCGGCCCGATGTTGTGGATGAGGTCGAGCAGCCAGTCGTCGTCGAAGCTGGGACATTGCGCCAGGAGCGGCACCGAGACGGCGGGGGAGGGATCGCGGGCCAAGCGGGTGGCCGTGATCCGGGGCGCCCGCCGGAGCGGCGTCAGGCATTGGGCGAAGGTCGCGCGGGCCTCCTCGTCGACCTGCTCGAGCAGGCTCGCCAGGAGGCGGTCGAAGCTCGGCTTGTCCGTGGCCGGCAGCCGCGACCAATGCCGCGTGAGGGCCGCCGCCGACCGCAGCACCAGCTCGGATTGGCGGGCGCGGTCCTTGCCGAGGATCGCGGCCTCGATGTCGCGCACCAGCAGGTCGAGACGCGGCAGCGGCATGCGGCCGGGAGAGGCGCTCATCGCGCGGCCGACGCCGCCGCGAGGTCATCCTCGTGGCGTTCGTACTCCTTCCGCAGCGCTTCCAGGAGATAGGGCTGCCACAGGCCGTAGGTCTCGTAGACGGCCCGGTCGATGTCGGTCGCGGTGAAGGGAAGACGCAGGGTCGTGCTGGCGCCGAACAGCGAGAGCTTCGACGCGGACATGTCCTCGTTCGATCCGACCACCATGACGATGCGCGCGCCCGTTCCGTGGGCGTCGATCCGGCAGGCGACCTCCGAGGGCGGCATGTCGGGGATGGACGGGCCGATGACCACGAGGTCGATGGCCTGCGTCGCGGCCACCTTCACGGCGCTGCGGCCGTCCTGGGCCTCGATCACGCGGAAGCGGAAGGAAGTGGCGGCGAAGATCTGCTGGGCGACCTGCCGGGTCTTCGCGCCGGGCTCGACGAAGAGCAGCGTCAGCTCCCGGCACAGGAAGGCGGCGGCCTGCAGCACATGCCTGACATTGCGCTGGCCGAGGGGCTTCAGGAGGACATCGTAGGCGTTGAGCCGCCGGGCGATCGTCGGCCAGCGCGCCGCCAGCAGATCCGCCACGAGGACGATCACGCTGTGGGCGCCGGCCCCCGCGCGCCAGGTGGTGATCATCTCGGCATTCGTGCCCGGCAGGATCGTCTCGATGAACAGGATGTCCGGGGAAGTCTCGGCGATCGCCCGCCGCAACTCGAGGCCGTTGGTCGCCTCCCGGACACAGGCGTCCGGAAGAACGGCGACGATCGCCTCCAGAAGTGTCAGGCGCGTTTCCTCGTCCGCATCCGCGATCAGGATATTCATGACGCCCCCTTCATCGCCGACGGTCGATGCGAGGCGGCGGCGTGCGGGGGTCGGGAAGATCCGTGTTCGGTCGGGATCGGGGCGCTCTCGCGGATCGGCCGGCGGATTTTCAAAGCTGAGGCTCTGTGATCGTCGGCGCGGGCGCGCGTTTCCGAATTCGACGATCGTGGCACGGCGGATCTTAAATTTATCCATACCGTGCAGACACACACAGCAGTTGTGTGCTCGACGAAAGCCGATCCGACCCGCATCCCGAGACGCGGCGTGGCCGCGTTGCAATCCCCTCCGCCGCGCCCCACACTGGGGGCGGTGAGCCGATCTCAGGCATGGTACGGAGGCGGCATCGGGGCGCCGGACACCGGCAGACCGACCGAATGGCCCTTCAGAGGATGACGCGTACGATGCCGATCCAGGCACTCAACGAGCGGAAAAAGCTGTCGAGCGACTTCAACGACGCCAACGATGCCTTCATCGACGCCGTGCTGGGCGCGCTCCAATCCGGCGAGATCCCCCTCGATCTGGCCCGCGCCTACCTCGCCCATCCGGTCGCCATGATGCACGCGGACGGCGCGCAGGCCGTGGCGAACTACTTCGACCGGATCCTGGCGCAGCGGCCGAACATCGATTGGACGCCGGGGGACTGAGCGTCCCCGGCCCGAGGCTCCGAGCGCGAGCGGGTCTTCCAAGGAACGGGATATGGCCGACAACTACAGCAAAGAGCGGATGCAGGCCGAGGCGGCCTTCGCGAAGACGCAGGATCGCCCCGCCGGGAAGACGCCCGTCGCGCCGAGCGTCAGCGCCGCCGACCAGAACACCGCCCGCCTTAAGGCGGCCCGCCTCGAACGGGACGCCCTCAAGGCGAGGTCGGGCAAGCCATAGGCGGCGTGCGGACGCGGCCGCACCGCGCGAACGAACTTCCGGGGGCTCCGGCGCCTTGGTCGAGGATCGGACAGGAGATCTCGGCCATGTGGTACCTCTACGGCTTCGTGCTGCTGGCCGGCGTCGCCAACGCCGTCCAAGCCGGACAGAACGGCGCGCTCTCGAAGGGATTGAACGAATCCCTGACCGCCGGCCTCGTCGTGGTCGCCGGCACGGCCACCTGCATCCTCCTCGTCGGCCTCCTCTCCGGGAAGCTCGCATGGCCGACCTCGGCCCAGGTGCTCGCGATGCCGTGGTGGGCGTGGTTCGGCGGCATCCTCGGCGGAGGCATCATCCTCGCGCAGTTCGTCGTCGCCCGGCAGATCGGCGCGGCGCCGTTCCTCGGCCTCCTCGTGACGGCCGGCGTGGTGACCTCGATCCTGCTCGACAATTTCGGGTGGGTCGGCTTCGAGCGCCACCCCGCAAGCCTCTGGCGGATCCTCGGCGGGTGCCTGATGGTGGGCGGCGTCGCCCTGGTCGCCCTGTTCTGACCGCTCGGCCCCGCGACGCCCTCGTCTTGCCGATCCTTGGGAGAAGGCCATGACCGAACCACCGGACGACAATCTGGACCATTATGCCCTGGGCTTCTACGCGCCCGGCAAGCACATCGCCCGCGAATCCTGCCCCTATGCAGAGGGCACGGAGGCGCAGGCGCGCTGGCTGGCCGGCTACGATGCCGCCGTCCGCGGCGAGGCCCTGGAGGATCGCGCAGAAGGTTCGGCGTGAGGTCGGGCTCGCGTCCCTGTGACCTTCCCGGCCTTCGGACGTTGGCCTGAGACGGAGGCGCTCGGCTTCGGAGCCGTGTGACGCCTCATCGAGCCTCGAAGGACACCCCCATGAAACGCATCCTGATCGCATCCGCCCTCATCCTGTCGCCGTTCGCGCTCGCCGCGACGGCACAGGCCCAGGGCACCATTCCCGGCGCCCAGCGCGGGGCGGAGGACGGCAACCGCGCGGCGGGGCCGATCGGCGGCGTCGTCGGCGGAGCGGTCGGGGCCGCGACCGGCACGGTCGGCGGCGTCCTCGGCGTCGATCCGGAGCGGGATCGCCGGGACGAGCGGATGGAGCGCCGGGAGGAGCGTCGGGAGATTCAGCGGCGCTAAGGGCCGGATTCTTGCTGCCGCCGGCCGAGGGCCGGCGGCAGCGCCGGAACCGCCCCCTCGAAAGGCCCTCCGCCCGGAGCCCCGATGACCCGCCCCCGCCGTATCGGCCTGCCGTGGTACGCCCCGGAGAATTACGACGCGCTGCGTGCGAGCCTCGACGACGGCGCGCGGCTCCCTCCGGCCTATGAGACGTGGCGGATCGCGACCGAGCAGATGGAGCGGGAGGTCCAACGCAGCGGCGTCGAGGTCGTCCGCGTCCCGATCGAGCCGGACGCGTTCGCCCTGTGGTGCGCCCGCGACGGCGGAAGGCCGGACGCCGCCGCCCGCTCCCGCTATGCCGCCGAAGTCCTCGGCCGGGACGGCGAGCAACCCTCCGGCCCCTGAATCGGCAACGGCACCGCCGACACGACCAAGATGGGCCGCAGACCGACCAGGCGCCCAAGCCTTAACGCGCCCGGTCAGAACCGCCCGGCGATGGTCAAACGCACGGCGGTCGGCTCCACGGGGTGGAACACCCGGTCGATCAGCCCCTCGGCCGGCTCGCCGGGCAGGCGCGAGACATAGGCGTAGGTGATCTGGTCGGATCGGCTGTTCGTCAGGTTCAGCACGTCGAGCGAGACGCTGACGCCGTTCTCGAAATTGTAGCCGACCCGGCCGTTGAGGAGCGCCGTCGGGCGCGAGCGGATCGAATTGTCCTCGATCAGCGGGCGCGGCCCGAAATAGCGGAAGCGGAGCGATCCGAACCAGCCCAGCGGCTCGCCGAAGGTGATGCCGGCCGAGGCGATGGTGGTCGGCGCCTCCGGCACCCGGTTGCCCACCGGGTCGACATTCGAGAACCGGGCGTTGGTGATCGTCAGATCGCCCTCCAGCGAGAGCCAGGGCGTCACCGCGTAGCGGTTCGTCCATTCCACGCCGAAGCGGCGGGTCGGGCGGCTCGGCTCCGTCGTGCCGGTGTCGCCCTGGAACAGGTTCTCGGAGGCGAAATCGAGCCGGAACAGGGCGAGGCTCGTCTCCAGGCCCGCGATGGACCGGTTGCGCAGGCCGATCTCGTAGCCCGTCGAGGGGACGAGGAAGGGCGAGCGGGTGGTGTTGAACAGTGAAGAGGTCGGATCGACCGTGGCGGTCACGCCGCGTACGTCGTTCGAATGGAAGCCGCCGCCGTAATTCAGGTAGAGTTCGGTGTCGAACCATGGCCCGAGCACGAGGCCGAGCTTCGGGTTGACGATGGCGTCCCGCGCCTTGCCCGAATTGGCCGGCGTGTCCGAGACGACGCTGGCGTAATAGCCGTCCGCGCGGAAGCCGAGGCTGGTGCGCAGCCAGTCGGTCCAGCGCACGCGGTTGTCGAAGTAGAATGCCCCGCTCGTCTCCAGCACCCGGTCGTCGAGGATGCCGGAGCGGAACTGCCGGTTCGTCGTGTTGAACAGGCCGACGCGGATCGAATCCGTGCGGGTCTGGACCCCGACCTCGTTCTCCATCGGCAGGCCGAACAGGTCGCCCTGGAAGATGTGCAGCGCCTCGCCGCCGCCGATGATGCGCTGGTCGAGCTGGTGGAACTGGTCGCCGTTGACCGGGTCGTTGAGAAAATACGTGAAGTCGTTGAACAGGTTGAGCTGCGAGCGGATCACGTAGGCCGAGGCCCGCGTCACGCCCGTGTCGTCCGTCGCGCTGAACCGGCCGGAGAGGGAGAACCGCGAGGTGTTGCCGCCATCGGTGGGGTTGAGCGTGCCGTAGCGGTCGAGCTGGCCGGAGACGACGGCGCGTTCGGGGATCTGGTTGGTGGCGGTCCAGCGGGCGGCATAGGCCATGCCGGTGACGGAGAACCCGTCGAGCGCCGTGCCCTGGCTGTAGCGGGCGACCGTGCTGATCTTGCGCAGCGCATCCGGCACCACCCAGGGCCCGTCGTAGAGCTGCGCGTCCGCCGCCACGAGGAGGTGGCCCTCGGCCAGCGGCGCCGAGGCGATGGACAGCGCCCGCTTGTAGCCGAAGCTCCCGATCGACGTGAGCGCGAGGTTCTTCGGGGTGCTGTCGAGATAGTCGATCCGCACCGATCCGGCGGAGGCGAAATCGCCGTCGCGGACGAAATACGGGCCCTTGTGGAATTCCACCGCCCCGACGAGTTCGGGGATCAGGAAGTTGATGTCGGCGTAGCCCTGGCCGTGGGCATGGGTGCGCATGTTGAGCGGCATGCCGTCGAGGAACAGGGCGATGTCGGTGCCGTGGTCGAGGTTGAAGCCGCGCAGGAAGAACTGGTTGGCTTTGCCCTCGCCGGAATGCTGCGTGACGATCAGGCCCGGCACCGCCTCCAGCACCTCGCCGGGGCGCGTCACCGGCCGGCTGTTGATCACCGCACCCGACACGAGGCCGGCGCTGGCGGACTCCACGGTGAGGAGCGGACCGCCGATGCCGGTGGTGCCGCCGACATAGCCGGCGCTCGCGGCGGGCGTGGCCTGGGTTGGGGCCGGGGAGGGGGAAGCCGGCTCGGCGGTGACGGAAATCTCGTCGAGGGTCGCCTCCAGCGCGGTGGCCGGCGCGGGGAGGGCGGCGAGGCCGGAGAGGGCAAGGGCGGCACGCAACGATCGGCGCGAGGGACGGATCACGGGAGCCTCAGGGGCGGCAGTGGCACGTCACCGCGAAGGACTCTCCGCGCCCGGCCCCACAGCCCGGCGCTTCGACACCCGCCAGGACACCCCGCCCGACGCGTTTCGCGTGTGACCACGACTGACGGCAGGTCTCCTGGCTCGCGGGTCGCCGCCCCTGCACCGTCTTCCCGGATGAGACTCATCCAGTGACGTGGTGGTGCCGGGCTCGCCGCTCACAGTTGCGGGGGCAGCCGCGGATTCGGGTCGCCCCGCACCGCGTTCCCTTTTGATCCCCGAGGGGAACCGTCAAAGCCGAGCTTACGGAGAGGTGGCCGGCGGCGTCAACGCGGTCATCGCCGCTTCCCGGGGCACTGTGCTTTCCCGGTCGCGGCAGAGCGGGGGCCGTGACTGGTGAAGGTCCGCCCCCTCCGCAGTATCGGCGTCACGCCGACGTCCCGATGACATGTGTGGGGGAGCACGGCGGGCCGGGAACAGCTCTCCAACACTGTCGTTTGAGGCTCATCGTGTTCGTTTCTAGCCGTCAGGAGGGGGCATACTCATGACCGGACAGCGTTTCACCCGTCTCGTCGCCGGGATCGTCATCGCGGGCAGCCTCGCCCTGCCGGGCGGCGCCGTGGCGGCCAACTATACGGGGACCGGCGGCGGGCCGGAGACCACCGCCAACGCGCCCTACCGCTCCACCGTGGGGCAGACCGTCCCGCCGGGCCGCGCGGCGGCACCGGAGGTCGATCCCGGATCGCGCACCGAGCGGCAGAAGCGCCTCGACACCGTGCTGGAGAGCGTCTGCGACCGGTGCTGAGGGCATTCAGGATTTCGGCGGCGCGCCCGGACGGCCCTCGTGCCGGTCGCGGTGGGCGGCGGCGCGGGCGAGGAGCAGCAGCGTCACCGGCGTCGTGACCGTGAGGAACACGCCGATCAGCAGGTCGCGCAGGACGAGGCGCCCCTCGATCAGCGACAGGAGCAGCATCGAGCTGCACAGGATCAGCGCCATGCCGAGGGTCGCGCCCAGCGTCGGCGCGTGGACCCGCTCGTAGAAGGTCTTGAGCCGGATCAGGCCGATGGCGCCGGTGAGCGAGAAGGCGGCGCCCGTCAGGGCGAGGCCGACGACGAGGAGGGCGGCCCAGGCGGGCAGGCCGGCGCCGGTCACTGCACCACCTCGCCCTGCATCAGGAACTTGGCCAGCGCCACCGAGGCGGTGAAGCCGAGCATCCCGACGATGAAGGCCGCCTCGAAATACAGGCCGCTGCCGGTGCGCATCCCATGCACCACGATTGCCAGCATCCCGTTGAGATAGAAGGTGTCGAGGCCGAGCACCCGGTCCTGCGCGCGGGGGCCGCGCAGCATCCGCCACGCGGCGATGGCCATGGCCAGCACCAGCATCGCCTGGGCGAGGCCGAGCCCCCAATCGAGGATGGTGACGGCGCTCATGCGAAGATCTCCATCAGGGGACGTTCGTAGCGGTCCTTCACCCGGCGGACCCAGGCCTCGCCGTCCGTGAAGTCGAGGACGTGCAGCAGGAGCCGTCCGGTGTCGGAATCGTACTGCACCCAAAGGGTGCCCGGCGTCGCCGTGAGGATGATCGACAGGAGCGACAGGGCGAAGGGCTCGCGCAGGTCGAGGGGGATCGCCACGAACCCCGTCCGCCGCGCGCCGGTTTGCCGGCCGAGGATGATCCGCGCGACGTCGATGTTCGAGCGGACCATGTCCACGAGCACGATCCCCGCCAGCCGGAGGAGGGCGCCGGGGGCCCTCACCCGCACGGGCCGGGCCTGGAGGGCGTTCATCACCGCCGGGACGGTCAGGCCCACGGCCAGGGCCAGCAGCAGGCTGCCGGGCGTCACCGGGGCGTTGAGGAGGAGCCACGCGAGGGCGAGGCCGGCGGAGAGCCAGGGATGGGGCAGGAGCCTCACGGGGTGGGTCCTCCCAGGACGGCGCGGACGTAATCCTGCGGCTGGGTCAGCCAGCCCACCGTCGCGTCGGCATAGGCCAGCGCCGGGCCGCCCCAGACGGAGAGGGCGAGGCAGGTCGCGAGCAGGCCGGCGAGCGCCGCGACCTCGGAGCGGGCGAGCGTCGGCGGCTTGTCCGCGTCGCGCACCCAGATGTTGAGGATGCCGAGCCGCACCAGCGGCATCAGCGTGAACAGGCTCGACAGGGTGAGGGCGGCGATCAGCCACCAGCCGGCGGGGGAGGGCGCGTCGGCGGCGCCCACGAAGATCGCGAGCTTGCCGACGAAGCCCGCGAGCGGCGGAATCCCCGCCAGCATCAGCGTGCAGAGCAGGAAGCCGACGCCGAGGATCGCGACACCCGCCGGGATGACGCTGCCGACCTCGACGGAATCCTCGTCGTCGAACGGGTCGCGGTACTCGTCGGCGAAGACCGGCGCGGCGGCCTCGGCCGGGTCGCGCCCGCGCTGCAGGATCTCCGCGAGGAGGAACAGGGCGCCTGCCGCCAGCGTCGAGCCGACGAGGTAGTAGAGCGCCCCCGCCAGCGCCCGGTCGTTGCCGGAGCCGAGGGCGGCGAGCACCGTGCCGGAGGAGACCATCACCGCGTAGCCCGCCGCGCGGGTGAGGTCGCGGGCGGCGAGCAGGCCCACCGTCCCGAAGGCGAGGGTCGCGAGCCCCGCCGCGAACAGCATGGTCTGGCCGAAGCCCGCCGAGACGCCCGCGCCGAAGACGAGGAGGCTCAGGCGCACCACCACGTAGATGCCGACCTTGCTGAGGATCGCGAGGATGGCGGCGGCCGGCGCGGTGGCTGCCGCGTAGGTGGAGGGCAGCCAGAAGCCCAGGGGCCACGCGCTGCACTTGATGAGGAAGGCGAGGCCGAGGATGGCGCAGCCGATCTCGAACAGGGCGAGTTCGCCCTCGGGCGGCCCGGCGAGGCGCCGGGCGAGATCGGCCATGTTGAGCGTGCCCATCGTGCCGTAGATCAGGCTGACGCCGACGAGGAAGAACAGCGAGGCCACGAGGTTCACGGCGATGTAGCCGAGCCCGGCGCGGATCCGCGTCTCCCCCGAGCCGTGCAGGACGAGCCCGTAGGAGGCCGCGAGCATCACCTCGAAGAACACGAACAGGTTGAACAGGTCGCCGGTCAGGAAGGCGCCGTTCACCCCCATCAGCAGGAGCAGGAACAGGCCGTGGAAGCGCGGCCCCGCCCGCCCCCAGCGGGCGAAGGAGAAGACCAGCGCGCAGAGCCCCAGCACCGAGGACAGCGCCAGCATCATCGCCGAGAGCCGGTCGGCCACGAGGACGATCCCGTAGGGCGCGGCCCAGTTGCCGAGGCGGTAGACGCGCGGCGCGTCCGAGACCGAGACGACGAGGGTGACGGCGATGGCGATCAGGGCGAGGATCGTCGCGAAGGACAGGCTCGCCTTCAGCGCGCGGCGTCGCTCGTCGAGGAGGAACATCGCCCCGGCCACCGCGATCGGCAGCACCACCGGCAGGACGGTGACGTGGTCCGACCACGCGGTCTCGACGGCGAGATTCGTGACGGCCGGGTTCATGGGCGGGGCTCTTCCGGGTGCAACTCGCGCCCATCGACATGGTCCGAGCCGGTCACGCCCCGGGCGGCCAGCAGCACCACGAGGAACAGGGCGGTCAGCGCGAAGCTGATCACCACGGCGGTGAGCACCAGGGCCTGGGGCACGGGATCGTCCACGGAGACGATGTCCGGCCCGGCGCCGAGGACGGGCGGCGCCCCGACGGTCAGCCGCCCCATGCCGAAGATGAACAGGTTCACCGCGTAGCTCAGGAGCGACAGCCCGAGCACGACCTGGAAGGTGCGCGGCCGCAGGATCAGCCAGATCCCGGCGGCGGACAAAACCCCGATCCCGAGGGAGAGGACGAGTTCCATCAGGCGCGCTCCCGCTCGGCCTCGGCGACCCGCGTCCGCCGCAGGGACTGGTGGGCCAGCGCCACGAGCATCAGCACGCTCGCGCCGACGACGAGGACCATGATGCCGAGATCGAAGATCAGGGCGGAGGCGAGCGGCACCTTGCCGAGGATCGGCGCGTCCCAATAGGCGAAGGCGGCGGTGAGGAACGGGTGCGCGAACAGCCAGGAGGTCGCCCCGGCGAAGACCGACACGAGGAGGCCGATCCCGATCCAGAGGATCGGCTGGATGCGCAGGCGCTCCTCCACCCATTCGGCGCCGTTGGCCATGTATTGCAGCATGAAGCCGATGGTCAGCGTGATGCCCGCCGCGAAGCCGCCGCCGGGCAGGTCGTGCCCGCGCAGGAACAGGTGCAGGGCGAGCATCACGACGAAGGGGAACAGCCACGTGATCACCGTGCGCGGCACCATCAGCGCGTCGGCGGCGGTGTGGCCGGGCTCGCGCCCCTCGCGGCCCCTGTCGTAGGCGTCCTGCCGGAGCTGCTGGGCCGGGCGCGCGCGGCTGTCGGGGGCGGGGCGGAAGCGGCGCAGCAGGGCGAAGACGGTGAGCCCGACCACGCCGAGGACGCAAATCTCGCCCAGGGTGTCGAAGGCCCGGAAATCGACCAGCAGCACGTTGACGACGTTGCGCCCGCCCGCCTGCGGATAGGCCTCCTCCACGAACCAGCGGCTGATCCCCTCGACGGGGGGCCGGGTCATCACCGCATAGGCGAGCCCGGCGAGGCCGGACCCGGCGCAGGCCGCGATGGCGAGGTCGATGAGCCGCCGCCGCCGCGCCCGCCCCCGCTCGGAGGCCGGCGCGGGGATCGCCGCGTCCCGCTTCGGCAGCCAGCGCAGGCCCAGGAGCAGCATCACCGTGGTGACGATCTCCACGAGGATCTGCGTCACCGCGAGGTCCGGGGCCGAGAGCCAGAGGAAGCTGAGGCAGCTCACGAGGCCCGCCCCGCCGAGCAGGATCACCGCCGAGAGCCGGTGATACTTCGCCCGTTCCGCCGCGCCGACGGCGCAAGCGGCGCCGACCAGCCAGAGCAGGGCGAAGGCGGGATCGAAGGCGGTAGTCCGCCCCGGCGCGAACAGGTCGAGCCCCCGCCCGAGGCCCGTCGCCGTGGCGGCGAGCAGGGCGGCGAGGAACAGGATGCGCAGCTGCGGCTGCAGCCGGTCGGTGCCGAGCCGCGCCTCGAGCCAGCGGGCGCCGAGGACGAGGTTGGTCATGCCGCGCTCGAACAGCCAGCCGCCGTCGAGCCGGTCCATCAGCCACGGGCCGCCGCGCGGGTTGGTGTCGATGCGCTTGCCGAAGGCCATGTAGAGGGCGACGCCGCCGGCCAGCGCCAGGACGCTCATGGCGAGCGGCGCGTTGAACCCGTGCCAGAGGGCGAGGTCGTAATCGGGCGTGCGGTCCCCGAGCACGGCGCGGGCGGCGCCAGCCAGGAGCGGCCCGATCGTCAGGTTCGGCACGAGGCCGATGGCGACGCAGGCGAGCACCAGCGCCTCGATGGGGATGCGCATCCAGCGCACCGGCTCGTGCGGCGCGTGGGGCAGGTCCCGGGCCGGGGGTCCGAAGAAGGTCTGGCGGATGAAGCGCAGGGAGTAGAGCACCGTGAAGGCGCTCGCCAGGGTCGCCAGCACCGGCAAGGCGAGGTTGAGGGCGTGGTCGCCGGTGTTGTCGACCGCCTCGGCCAGGAACATCTCCTTGGAGAGGAAGCCGTTGAGCAGCGGCACCCCGGCCATGGCGGCGGCGGCGACCATGGCGAGGGTCGCGGTGTAGGGCATCGCCCGCCACAGCCCGCTGAGGCGGCGCATGTCCCGCGTGCCGGTTTCGTGGTCGATGATCCCGGCGGCCATGAACAGCGAGGCCTTGAAGGTCGCGTGGTTCACCGTGTGGAAGATCGCGGCGACCACGGCCAGCGGCGAATCGAGGCCGAGCAGCAGGGTGATCAGCCCGAGATGGCTGATGGTGGAATAGGCCAGCAACCCCTTCAGATCGTGCTGGAAGATCGCGCTCCAGGCGCCGACCAGCATCGTCGCCATGCCGGCGGTACCGACGATCCAGTACCAGCTCTCCGTGCCCGACAGGACCGGCCACAGGCGGATCATCAGGAAGATGCCGGCCTTCACCATGGTCGCCGAGTGGAGGTAGGCGCTGATCGGCGTCGGCGCCGCCATGGCGCGGGGCAGCCAGATGTGGAACGGGAACTGCGCCGATTTGGTGAGCGCCCCGGCCAGGATCAGCACCAGGGCCGGCAGGTAGAGGGGGCTCTCGCGGATCGCCGTCCCCGAGGCGAGCACCGCGTCGAGGTCGTAGCTGCCCGCGATCCGCCCGAGGATCACCATGCCGACGAGGAGGCACAGGCCCCCGGCGGCGGTGATGGTGAGCGCCATCCGCGCCCCGTCGCGGGCCGAGGCGTTGTCCGACCAGTAGCCGATCAGCAGGAACGAGACGATGCTCGTCAGTTCCCAGAAGACGACGAGCTGGAGCACGTTGCCCGAGAGCACGATGCCGAGCATCGCGCCCACGAAGGCGAGGAAGTAGCAGAACAGGCGCGGCACCGGATCGGCGGCGGCCATGTAGTATTGCGCGTAGAGCACCACCAGCGCGCCGATCCCGAGGATCAGCAGCGAGAAGATCCAGGCGAGCCCGTCGAGGCGCAGGACGAAGCGGACGCCGAGGCTCGGCAGCCAGTCGACGGCGAATGTGACGGGCTCCGGCCCCGAGGCGAGGGGCGAGAGCCACGCGAGGCAGGCGAGGCTCGCCAGCGTCGCGAATCCCGCGACCCCGGCGGCGGCCCCGCGCGCGTGGCTCGGCAGGCAGATCGCCACGACGCTGCCGAGGAAGGGCAGGGTCGCGGCGGCGACGAGGAGGAGTTCGGGCGGCATCGTCTGAGGGAAGAGCGCACTTTCCGCGGCCAAGCAACAGTGTTGCCGTCGCGGGGCGCGCAAAGCCCGGTGCCACGCCTTGCCGGCGGGCGGCGCCGGCCCATCTCACCGGCTTCGGACGATCGTCCGAAGGGAGGTCGCCATGCGCGTCACGTCGCTTGCGGTGGTTCTGGGCCTCGCCGCCGCAGGGCCGGCCCTCGCGCAGGGGGGCGGCGGAGCGGTCCCGGTCTGCGAGAACCTCGTCGCCCTGCGCCAATGGTCGGCCGGGGCGGGGGACGATCCCGTGCGGGCGGCGGCGCAGGCCGAGAAGCCGCCCGGCTGCCGCCTCGTCGCGCGGGAGACGCTCGGCGCCGTGGAGCGCCGCTCGACCTTCGGCGGGGCGATCTACGAATGCCTCGCCCAGGCCGGCGGCGCCTGCGTCTGGGTGATGCCGTAGGGCCTCAGCCCTTCAGCCGCTTGTTGCACGCGCTGTAATAGCCGCCGCCCTTCTGGATCCACTTCATGTCGCCGAGCGTGCCGGCGGCCTTGGCGGCGTTGTAGCTGTCGAGGCAGGTGTGCATCCGCTGCTTGCCGGCCGATTCGCTCGCGTATTTCGGATCGACCTTCGCCGGGAAGGCGGCCGTGCCGGTCGCGGCGGCGGTGGCCGCCGGCGCGGGGGAGGGCGCCGGCGCAGGGGCGGCGGTCATGGTGCCGCCGGCCGGGGCCATCGGGTTCGGCACGGTCGCGGCGGCCTGGGCCGGAGCGGCCTCCGCGCCGCATTCGGCCCTGCGGAAGTCGTTCCACTTCCGGCCGTTCAGCGTGCCGTCCTGCTTGGCGGCCTGGTATTTGGTCGAGCATTCCTTCGTGGTCAGGGCGAAGGCGGGGGTGACGGACAGGCCGAGGGTGACACCGAGCAGGGCGGTGGCCAAGGGTGAGCGGACCATGACGGGATCCTCCAGGTCGCGGGCGCGTGCGAACCGGAGCGGACGCTACTTGCGGCTGTGATTTCGACAAGCGCGCAACCGTCATTCGCAGTTGAAAACTGCGTGTGCCGAGAGGGGCTTGTGGCGCTACAGGAGCGGCTTCGCCTTGAACGTGTAGTCCACGCGCAGGCCGAAGGTGAACTGGTCGGGGTTGCCGTAGGGGCGGTCGACCAGGGGGCTTTCGCCGGAGGCGCCGAGGATGCGGCTGTAGCCGCCATAGGCGGTGTAGGACCACGTGTCGTCCTGGCGGAACGTGACGGCCGCGAGGAGGCCGGCGGAGTAGAAGCTGCCGGGGTCGTAGGCGACGACGCGGCCGTTGATGGCGGCCTCGATCGGGCTCACCCCGAAATAGGTCCGCGCGAAGCTCGCATCGCCGATGTTGAAGCGCGGCCCCGCCGAGACCAGCCACCGCCCCACGGGCAGGAGGTAGTCGGCGGCCACGGTGCCCACCGTGCCGTGATGCCCGTAGACCCCCTGACGGACCTCCCCGCGCAGGCGGATGGCGGAGACGGGGTAGATCTCCACGAACAGGCCTGGCTCGAAGGCCATCCGCGCATCGCGGAACCCGAACAGGTGCGCCCGGTCGTCGCCGTAATAGCGGCCGGGGACGAAGCGCAGGGTCGGGCCGGTGCGGAACGCCTCGGTGTCGTAGAGGGTGAAGCTGAGATTGTCGTCCGGCGCGGAGAAGCGGCGCGGCTCGCCGGACTTGCGGATGTCGAGGCCGGGATAGCCCACGGCGGTGTAGTCCGCCGCCCCCGGATAGCGGGGGATCGCCTGGGCCGTGGCGCTCACGGTGATCTCCCAGGTCTCGGCGTCCATGTAGGTGAAGGCGGCCGGGCGCGCGGGCAGGTCCTGCGCGGCGGCGGCGGTGACGGCGGCGGCCAGGGGCAGGCAGGCCACCCCGGCGCGCAGGCCGGATACGAGACTCGACGCGTTACCCACCGACCGGACCTGCCTTTCTCGGCGCGCAGATTCCCGCGCCCGCCGCGACACGCCAGACACATTGTCTCGATCAGCGCCGTTCCGCGGTGGGATGCGGCATCGCGGCTGCTATCCTGCCCGGCATGACGACAGATGTCCCCGTCGATCCCGTTGCGAAGGCCGAGCTGGCGCCCGAGGGCGCGCTGCGGGCGGGACTCGTGGAGGCGCCGTCCCCCGGCCTGATCTTCGTGAGCCGCCGCCGGGATGGCGGCCTCGACGGGGTGACGGCGCTCCTCGCCGGGGATCTCGCGGCCGGTCTCGGCCTCGCCCTCGCGCCGGTCCTGTTCCCGAATTCCGGGGCGTTGGCGGCAGCGCTCCAAGCCGGGGCGGTCGATGTCGGCTTCATGCCGGTCGACGAGACGCGGCGGCGGATGGTGGCCTTCGGGCCGGGCTACTACGACCTGGAGAGCACCTATCTCGCCAGCGCCGCGTCGGGCTTCGCCGCCGTGGCGGATGTCGACCGGCCGGGCGCACGGGTCGTCGCCATCGACGGCACGACCACCTTCCGGGCCTCGTCCCGCACCCTCACGCACACCCGGCCCGAGCCGGTCGATTCGGTGGCCGAGGCCATCGCGCGGATGCGGGACGGCCGGGCCGATGCGCTGGCCCTGTCCCGCGATACGCTGAGGTCGGTGGTGCCGCAGGTGCCGGGGTCCCGGATCGTCAGCGGCGGCTTCCAGCACACGCAGGTCGCCGTGGCCGTGCCGCCGGACCGACCGGCGGCGCTCGCCTGTGTCGGCGCGTGGCTCGACGCAGCGAAACGGTCGGGCCTGGTGCGCCGGGCCTTCGACGCGCACGGGTTCGCGGACGAGCCCGTGGCCGCCTGAGGCGGGGCCTCAGCCGCGCCGGAGTAGGACGATGGTCTGGGCGTGGCCCTGGGCGGCCGCCTCCTCGCGCGGGGTCGAGGGCCGGCCGAAGGTCTGCGCCCAGGTGAGGGTGATGACCTGCGCGCTCCCGGTCGTCTCCTCGCGCTGCATGCGCAAGGCCCGGCGGCGGGCGGCGCCGATCCAGCGCCGGATCCGCGTATTGCGGGTTCGCGACGATTCCGGCGCCCACATCTCGTCCTGCCGCCGCCTGAGCCAAGCCACCGGCCGCTCACCCTCGCTCCGCACCATGGACATCCATCCAGCACAACCTGGAGATATGTCGCGCGAAGCCGGGTCCCTCGCGACCGGCGCCCGTCCCAAAGTGTTCAGCGGGCGTCCCAATGCACCGGCCTCACACGTCGAGCCGGAGCACCCAATCGTAGAAATCGTCCCAGCCGCCGGCAGGCAGCGCATCCGGGGCGCCCCCGCCCGGCCCGGCCCCGGTCCCACCCGCCCGCACGTCCGCCGGGCTGAGGCCGAACTCCGCCCGGAACGCCTGGGTGAAGCTCACCGGACTGCCGTAGCCGTAGCGATAGGCGATCTCCGAGATGCGGATCCCGTGCGGCCCGGCCTCCACGAGGTCGCGGTAGGCGCGGGCGAGCCGGCGGCGGCGGATGTATTCGAGCACCCCACCCAGCGGCGCGAACAGGCGGTAGAGCCCGCTGCGCGAGATGCCGAAGCGGTGGCAGAGATGGCTCACGCTCAGGAGCGGCGAGCCGATCTCGGCGTCGATGTAGCGGCGGATCACGAGGAGCACCGGCGCGCGCTCCGCCGGACGCTCGCCCCGATCCGCCCCGGCCGCCGTGCGGGCCGCCATGCCGACGAGGATGGCCGTCGCCTCGGAGGCGGCCCGCGCCTCGTCGGCGGTGAAATGCGGCGCGTTCGCCCCGAGGGAGCGCAGGTGGTCGCTCACCAGGGTGCCGAACGGAGTGCTCCCCCGCAGGATCGTCCCATGCGCCTCCTCCAGGCCCTGCCCCTCCTCCGGGAACAGGGCGCGGGGCATGATCAGGGTCATCGCCCGGTAATCGGTCGAGCGCATCGCGAGGGGCCGCGACAGGTCGAGGAGGGCGATGTCGCCGGTGGCGAGGTCCGTCTCGCGCCCGGCGGCCTCCACCTCGGCATGGCCGTCCATCCGCATCTGGATGGCGATGTGATCGACGCCCATCCGTGCGACGAGGCCCCGCGAGCGCTCGATGCGCAACTCCGAGGCGGCGGTGAAGCCGACGATGGCGTTGCCGAGGTGGTAGACCTCCGACCGGCCCCGGAATTCCGGTGTGTCCTCCTTGCGGATGCGCACGTCCCAGAACGGGGCCACGGCCTCGCGCCAGGCCGAGACCTTCCGCGGGCCGAGGGTCGAGCCCTCCAGACGGAGATTGGGTCCGCGTACCGTCATCGCTGGTTCGAACGTCGCTCCGGTCCGCCTGCTCGACCGGGCTGGACCCGTGTCCGGTCAAGGTCTTACCGAGGGATAAGCCCGGCACAACACAGTTGCCACGGATTCGGTGTCAATTGCAGACAATCTTTCTACCCAGGGGCAGGGCGGGCTCGACAGCACCGGCCACGCCCAGGACCGCCCGGCGACGCGGCAGGCCTGCGACGGAGCTATGCACCTTCAAGTTGTATGTTTAAGCACAGGTTCGGCATTGAACTGGCATGGGGGTCGCTTTAGTTATCTGTATTGTTCAAGCCGAAAGCCTTCTCCATGACCGGATCAGCCCCCGACAAAACTTTAGAGTTTATTGAGATGACCGGCGAGATTGTCGCCGCTTATGTCTCTCACAATCACGTTGCCGTGACCGATCTGCCTGCGCTCATCGCCAGCGTGCACGCCTCGCTCAACGGCTTTGCCGACGGGAGCGCCCTCCAGGGGGCCGAGGAGCCTTCGAACAAGCCGTCGGCGGCGCAGATCCGCAAGTCGGTGAAGCCGGAGGGCATCGTCAGCTTCATCGACGGCAAGACCTACAAGACGCTGAAGCGTCACCTGACCTCGCACGGCCTCGACCCGGACAGCTACCGGGAGCGGTTCGGCCTGCCGGGCGACTATCCGATGGTGGCCCTGGCCTACAGCGAGAAGCGCTCCAGCCTCGCCAAGTCCCTGGGCCTCGGCCGCCCCGGCGAGCGCGCCGCGCGCAAGGCCCCCGAGTCCGTCGCCCCCGAGCCCGCCGCCGCGAAGGGACGCCGCAAGGTCGCCTGACGGGCCGCCGCGATGGCCGGCACCTCCTCATCTCCCCTCGGCGGATCGGACAAGGACCTCACGGTCTATTACGACGGAAGCTGTCCGCTCTGCCGCGCCGAGATCGACCATTACCGCGGCTGCGAGGGCGCCCGGCGGCTCGACTTCGTCGATGTCGGGCGGAACCCGGACGCGGTTCTGGGCGAGGGCCTCGACCGCACGCGCGCCCTACGCCGCTTCCACGTGCGCGACGGAGCCGGGAACCTCGTCTCCGGCGCGGCGGCCTTCGCGCGCCTGTGGCGGGTCCTGCCGGGCTGGCGCTGGCTCGCGGGACTCGTGGACCTGCGCATCTTCGGCCTCCGCCCCGTCCTGCCCCTGGCGGAGGCCGCCTACCGCCTCTCCCTGCCGCTGCGGCCCTGGCTGGCGGGGCTCGTCGGGCGGTGGCGGCGCGACTGAGGGCGGCCTTCGGCACCGGCCTGCAATCGCGCTTTGTTGCGGCGCCCTCTTCGCGTAATTCGTGGCGACACCCTGCTTTGCCATCGACGCCAAGGGAGCCGCTGTGAGCAGCCTGAAATTCGGAACGAGCGGCCTGCGCGGCTTGGTCGTGGACCTCGTAGGAGGGCCGAGCTTCGCCTACGCGCAGGCCTTCTTCCACGCCATCGCGGCGGGCCACCCCGGCGAGCGCACCGTGGTGATCGGACGGGACCTGCGGGCGAGCAGCCCGGAGATCGCGGCCACCGTGGCGGAGGCGGCGGCGGCCTCCGGCTTCGCGGCCGTCGATTGCGGCGCCCTGCCGACGCCGGCCCTGGCCCTCGAGGCGATGCGGCGCGGCGCCTGCGCCGTCATGGTGACCGGCAGCCACATCCCGGAGGACCGCAACGGCCTGAAGTTCTACCGGGCCGAGGGCGAGATCACCAAGGCGGACGAGAGCGCCATCCTGTCGGCCCTCACGGCCGTCGCGGAGACCGGCGGGCCGTCGGCGGCCTCCCCGGCCACCCAGGAACGGGGGGCGATCGAGCGCTACCGGCAGCGCTACCGGGACGCCTTCCCGGCCGACGCCCTCGCCGGCCTGCGGATCGCGGTCTACCAGCAGAGCTCGGTCGCCCGCGACCTGCTCAGCGATCTGCTCGCGACCTTCGGCGCCGAGGCGGTGGCCATCGGCCGCTCGGAGAGCTTCGTGCCGATCGACACCGAGGCGCATCGCCCGGAGGACATCGCCTTCATCCGCGAGGTCATGGCGTCCGGCGCGTACGATGCCCTGGTGACGACCGACGGCGACGCCGACCGGCCCTTGATGGCAGACGGCGCGGGCCGGATCGTGCGCGGGGACATCCTCGGCCTGATCACCGCCCGCCACCTGGGCGTGGACACGGTGGTGGTGCCGGTCACGGCCGGCTCGGCCCTGGAGCGCACCGGCGGCTTCCGCCGGGTCGTGCGGACGAAGGTCGGCTCGCCCTTCGTCATCGCCGGCATGGAGGCGGCGCGGGCGGACGGGGCCACCCCGGTCGCCGGGTTCGAGGCCAATGGCGGCTTCCTGCTCGGCTCCGACGTGGTGGTGGGCCATGGCCGTCTCGCGGCCCTGCCGACGCGCGACGCGATGCTGCCGATCCTCGCCACCCTGGCGGCGATGCGCGCCTCCGGCGGGACGCTGGCCGAACTCGTCACCTCCCTCGACGCGGGCGAGATGGCGAGCGACCGCCTCCCGAACACGCCCTCGGAGCTCAGCGGCGCCTTCCTGGCCCGGCTCGACGACGCGGCCTTCCGGGCGGACTTCCTCCGCGCGCTCGGCACACCCCAAGCGATCGACCGGCAGGACGGCGTGCGGATCGAGCTGGACGGAGGGCGGACGATCCATTTCCGCGCCTCGGGCAACGCGCCGGAGCTGCGCTGCTACGCCGAGGCGCCCTCGGCCGACGCCGCGCAGGAACTGGTGCGCTGGGGGCTGGCGGCGGCCCGGGATGCGATGGGCGGACGTTCAGGGACCTGATCGCGAACGCCGCCCGCTGCGGGCGGCGAGAGTCGCCTTGAGCGCGACCAGCAGGGCGCGGACGCTCCTGCGCTGGACGCGCAACTCGGCCGCGAGCGCACGGGCATCCGGCAGGTTCATGGCGTGGGCGATGCGCCGCGCGGCGTTGGCCGGGGGCGGCTTGGTGGCGTCCTCCAGGGTCAGGCGCTGCCACTGGGCGGCGGCGTCGAGCACCGCGTGGGCCTGCGCCAGGGCCTCCGCCGCCTCGGGCGGGATCAGCCCGCGCTCCCCCGCCCGGTGCAGGACGTGGCCGGCCTCGCAGCCGACGCAATCCGTCAGGTGGCCCGCGAGGATGAGGGCCTGGGCCAGGAAATCGAGGTCGAACAGCCCGCCCGGCGCCAGCTTCAGGTCGTGCGGGCCGGCATAACCCCGCGCCTTCGTCACCAGGGCGCGCATCGCCCCCGCCTCGGCGCAGAGGGAAGCCGGGTCGCGGGGGCGCGTCACGACATCGGCGATGATCCCCTCCACCTCGGCCGCGAGGCTGGCATCGCCCGCCACGATCCGGGCGCGGGTCAGCGCCATGTGCTCCCAGGCCTCGGCCTCACCCCCTTCCGCGTAATAGGCGGCGAAGCCCTTCACCTGCACCGCCGGCGGCGCGTGGCTGCCGAAGGGGCGCAGCCGCAGGTCGACCCGATAGAGCCGCCCGCGCCGCGTCGGCACCGTCAGCGCCGCGACGAGGCGCTGGGCGAGGCGGTTGTAGGCCACCACCGCGTCGAGGGGGCGCGGGCCGTCGCTCATCCGGGCGTCGGGGTCGAAATCGTAGACGACGACGAGGTCGAGATCGGACGCGGCGGTGAGCTGGCGCGAGCCGAGCCGTCCCAGCGCCAGAACGCAGCAGCGCCCGCGCGGCACGGAGCCGTGCTCCCGCGCGAAGCGCCGCGTCTCGGCCTCCAGCACGAGGCCGACCGCCGCGTCGGCGATTCCCGCATAGGCGTGGCCCGCCTGGGCCGGCGTGATCAGGCCGGAGACGAGCCGCGCCCCCGTGACGAAGCCCATCCGCCGCGCCGCGTCGCGGCAGCGGTCGAGGAGATCCTCGTGGGTGGCGGGCTCCCCGACCAGCGCCCGGTACTGGCGGGCGAGGGCTTCCGGCCCGAAGACCGGCGCGATGAAATCCGGCTCCAGCACTGCGTCGAGGACGTGGGGGCTGCGCCCCACCGTCTCGGCAAGGAGCGGCGAGGCGCCGAGCAGGTCCGCGAACAGCCCGCGCAGGCGCTCGTGCGAGCGCAGGATCGCCAGGAGTTCCGCCGCCGCCGGCATTCGGGCGAAGGCCCGGTCGAGGGTCAGCAGCGCCGCGTCCGGGTCCGGCGTGCCGCCGAGCGCCGTCAGGAGGGCGGGCAGGAAATCCGACAGGATCTCGCGGGCGCGCCCGCCGCGCAGGGCGCCGTGGCGGCCGAGCTGCCAGTCACGCACGATGCCGTGAGCGCGCGCCGCCTCGCGGAAGCCGAGCCGTTCGAGCCCCGCGAGGGTTGCGGGCTCGGCCTCGCCGGGGCCGAAGGCGAGGGGCGCCGCCGCCTCGGCCGCTCCGCCCTCGAACAGCAGGGCGTAATGCCCCTGCACCCGGGCCGCATGGGCGAGCAGGGCCTCGTCGAAGGCCGCGCGGGTGGGAAAGCCGCAGAAGCGCGCGAAGCCCTCCAGGGCGTTGGGATCGGAGGGCAGGCGCTGGGTCTGCTCGTCGCGCAGCATCTGCAGGCGGTGCTCGATGGTGCGCAGGAACGTGTAGGCCTCGGTCAGTTCGTCCCGCGCCCGCGCGTCGATCCAGCCCGCCGCGCACAGCCCGCCCAGCGTCTCGACGGTGCGGCGGCTGCGCAGGGCCGGCTGCCGGCCGCCGAAGACGAGCTGCTGCGTCTGCGCGAAGAACTCGATCTCGCGGATGCCGCCGCGCCCGATCTTGATGTCGTGCCCTTCCACCGCGATCTCGTCGTGGCCGCGCACGGCGTGGATCTGCCGCTTGAGGGCGTGGATCTCGGCGATGGCCGCGAAGTCGAAGTGGCGGCGCCAGATGAAGGGGCCGAGTTCGGCCAGGAACGCGTCGCCGGCCTCGATGTCGCCCGCGATCGCCCGCGCCTTGATGAAGGCCGCGCGCTCCCAATCCTGCCCGATGGACTGGTAGTATTCGAAGGCATAGGCCGTGGAAAGGGCGAGCGCGGTCGAGCCCGGATCGGGCCGCAGCCGGTAATCGACCCGGTGGACGTAGCCGTCCGCCGTGCGCTGGGACAGGAGCTTTCCGAGATCCTGCGCGACCTTGCCGAACACGGCCTTGGCCTCCGCCCCGGCGACGGCCTCGGCGCGCGCCGCGTCGTAGAAGACGACGAGGTCGATATCGCTCGAATAGTTGAGCTCGCCCCCGCCGAGCTTGCCGAGCCCGAGGACGAACAGTCCGCTTGCCCGGGCGGGGGCATCGGGATCGACGAGGCGGACCCGCCCCCCGGCGGCGGCCCGGCGCAGCAGCGCATCGAGCCCGGCGGCGACGGAGGCGTCGGCGAACTCCGTCAGGGCCCGCGTGACCGCGTCGAGGCCCCATGCTCCACCGAGATCGGCGAGCGCCACGAGGAGCGCGTGGGCGTTCCGGTTCGCCCGGAACCGCTTGCCGATGGCGGCGAGGTCGGCCTCGTTGGCGCACGAAGCCCCTGCCGCCCGCTGCCCGGCGACGAGATCGGCATGGGCCGCCTCCGGCGCCTGCTCCACGAGGGCGACGAACCGCTCCGGCGCCCGCACCACGCTCTGCCACAGGAACTCGGAGTGATCCGCGAGGCCGAGGAGCAAGTCCCGCAGGGGCGGCGTCAGGAACCCGTCGGGGAAGGCCGGCGCGATCTCCGCAAGCCGCTCGCGGGCGAGGGGGGACGCGACCGGAGGAAAGCGCGGCCGCAGCCGCTCGCGCAGGGTGCCGTCCATCCGCATGAGAGGGCCTCCGAAAGCATCCGCCGAGGGCTGAACCCACCCTGTGCGCAGACCGCGTCCGTCGCGCCGTGTCAATCGAGACAACTTAGAAGAGATGATACATGAGATAGCTCGCGCCTCGATTGACGAATTGTCGGGGCGGCTCAACCTCAGCGCGAACTGCGCGAGGCGATGCACATGGGCTGGAAGCGAAATGCGGTCGCGAGTCGGTCCCGCCGCGGCCTCCCCTTCGTGCTCGTCCTCGTCGCGGGGCCGGTTCTGGTCCCGACCTCCCTCTTCGGTGCACCGGCGTTGCCAGCGGCGCCCGTTTCCGTGTCCGCGTTGCCCGTGGAGAAGGTCGAAGCGAAACCGGCGGATGCCTCGTCCGCAACGAGTACCGCTGCGATTGTCCAACTGCTCATCGCGCGCTCGATCGCCGCCTATCCCGGCCCGTGTGCCTGCCCCTACCAGAGCGCACGCAACGGCTCCTCCTGCGGGAAACGCGCCGCCTACGTGCGCCCGCGCGGCCATGCGCCGCTCTGCTACGCGACGGATGTCACGCCGGAGATGATCGCGGCGTATTGGGCTGGGCATTGAGGCAGGCGGTAAAGGCCTTTAGTGCACCATAATTATCTTGCGGCCGGCAAGTCGCTCGAGAGCGAGCGCGACGACGCGCTCGTCGAAGATACGCGCCTTGCGCGCTGCTGAGCCTGCGCCACCGGGCCACTGCTTGATGCCTTGCATCACCGCCACAACGGATGATTCAGCACCGGCCCGATGTATGAGCCAATGTACAGTGGCGAGAAGCTCCATCCCGTAAGGCGACTCAAAACCATCGATAAGAGCAGTCGTTTCTTCTAAACCAGCAAGGTAATCCTTGCCTTCGGCTTTTAGATAAGCGGCGATCCGATCGCGTTGGCTGTCTTCGAATCTTACGAGATCCAGAGGGCTAGCATCGGCAAGGCGCTTATCGCAGTGCAGATAAGTCCCATCCATGCCATTTAGCAAATGCCTGAGCCGATCGGCGTAAGGCCCATATCGATGAGCTTCAAAGGCAAGCTTCAAGGGGTTCTGCGAAGCCGAGGTTTTGATTGCATACTCCAGCAGGTAAGCTAGTTTCTGCACCTCCAGCAAAGAGCACTCAAATCCCAGCACGGCGTACCGACGAACGAGTTCTGCAACCAAAGCGCTTGCCGGCGTGAGAGATTTCCGTCCTTCCCGCTTCGAAACATTTTGATACGTCGCCGTTGGCTCGTACACGATGACTTCGACGTTCGGGATGTTTCCCAAAGCGGCCTCAATCCGTGGACGCACGTCAGCCCAGTTCAGACCGCCGTTGCCGCTGCCGAGAGGCGGCACCGCAATTGAGCGGATGCCCTTCTCCTCGATCACACGCCGGAGATCGGCCAAGCCTTCCTCGATCCATGCCATCTTGGATGGAAAGCGCCAGTTGGCTTTGGTCGGGAAATTGATGATCCACCGTGGGCCGGTTAGGTGGCTGCGCTCAATCACAAACATGCGGCCTGTGGCTACCTCACCTGCCTTGCAGGCAGCCGCATACGCCCGATAATTCTCCGGGAAATTCTCCTTGAACATCAGGGCAATACCCTTGCCCATCACGCCTACGGTGTTCACCGTGTTGACGAGCGCTTCGGCAGGAGCATCAAGTAGGTCGCCTTGTGTGAAGGTGATCATCAGAAGTACCAACTTGGCATGGTGCGCACTTGCAATGTCGTTCCTGATTTGTCCACATGCTTTTGTACCACGGCGCCGACGTGGTCGTTGTGGACCGCGATGCCTTTCAGGCCAGTCAGTGGTACATGCTCGTGGATCAGAGCCTCCGCTTGATAGCGCTCAACGCGCTCCGGGTTTCTGGGGTCTTTCCGGAAATCCTTCGCTCTGAGCGCCTCCCAATCAATCTGGTCAAGCTGGTGAGCCTCGCGGTAGAAATTTGCTGTCGCGAGGTAAGCGTGGCGGTCTGTGAAGATAATATTAAGTCCACTGTCTATTGCATGATTTATCGTGCTAACAAGTATTAATATATCATCATTCGGCCTTTTAACGATGCCATTGTATCCGGTATTTATATTGAGCGCCATCGGCGAATAGGGAGTGAAATAGAACGGCACATAATCGTTTAAGACGCCGCGTGGATCAATGGGGACAGCGCGTCTTCCTCGTCGATCAATGAGATCAAGATTTCCTATGTTCACATAGCGAGGGTCCGAACCTCTAGCATTCTTAGCGAACAGGCCTCCCGAGAGGACGAGCGGAAAGTTCTCCCGATGCACGATGCGGAAGATGTACCCATTCTCCTGCTTTAGAAAAGCCATCATAGTAGAAGTCCGCCAGCCCTCTACGGTCGACGCCGAAGCTCCCGTGCGACCCAGATTGTCAGGTCGCTGGGGTTTCGACGGTCAGCTTAGCGGACAACGGTTAGCAGTTTACCATCGCCGATACGCACGAGCACTTAGAGCCTCTAACAAAACCGGGTTTGGCGCGTTGAGTGGAGATGGCGAGACCGCTCCTTCCCGATGGCCTGTGGGCCGAGATCGCACCGCTGCTGCCGCCTGAACGGGCCAAGCCGAAGGGCGGT
>NZ_JBBXMY010000026.1:0-47011 GCF_038442315.1 Methylobacterium litchii
CCGACCGCCCTTCGGCTTGGCCCGTTCAGGCGGCAGCAGCGGTGCGATCTCGGCCCACAGGCCATCGGGAAGGAGCGGTCTCGCCATCTTCACTCAACGCGCCAAACCCGGTTTTGTTAGAGCCTCTTAGTACCTGCGGATCGGCCGGCGCAGCCATGGCAGGGACCAGCGAGGCGTAAGCGAGGGCGAGAACGGATAGAAGGACGCGCATGGACGCCGCCTAGTCGTCCGTGGCCGCGATCTGCGCGACCGCGTGGACACCGTCGTTCAGGGCCGCGTTGACCGCCCTGGCGAGTTCAACCCTGGCCGTCCAGTCCGCCAGCACCACAAGGCTAAGCAGCAGGAGCCCTAGGAGGGCGATGCGGCGGGGTGTGGGGAGCAGGATCAGCATGGTGTCGCCTCAAGCACGCTGAACCGTAGCCGAAGCGTCGGGCCGGGGCTGCCGCGCGGCGAGCACACCGGTACGAAAAGAGAACGAGCGCCCATCCATAATGCCCGGCAGCTGGCGCACACGGAAGCGTTATGCAGGTGGGCGTCGTCGCATAACAGGGCGGTAACCCTGACGCCCAATCGTGGGATCGAGCCGTTTTGCATGGCGGTTCACCCGGCTGGACACCGGTAGCCCCGCCGCCTGACCTCGGATCAGATCAGGCGGCGGGGCAACTCTAGTGACGAGCGGCGAGAGTGAACCAAATGGCTGATTTCGGCGAGGCGAGGCTATCTGACGAAGAGATTGATCGCCGGGCCCGGCAACTGTTTGCGGAGGTCCGTGCAGAGCAGCCCGAGGCGAAGGCCGAGCGGGCGCTGGCTACTGCTGGTGAAGTGGCCGGGGAGGTCATCCCCGGACTGCCTGACTGGCTTCAGGATGCTGACGCTGCGTCTGAGGATGACGTCAGCGATTGACCCGTACTGGATCAGGCCGACTTCTTCCGCCCCTTTGGGGCTGTCTCCATCCCTACTCTGCACCTCCGGAAGTTGTCGCGATGTGGCACTCACCGTACACCGTCGCTTCCTCCCAAGGGACTTCTCGCCCGCCCGGCTCGGCCGCGGCGGGCTTTTTCGTGCCCGAACCCGCCGCGGGACGGTGGGGAATCGCCGACTAGACGACCCGCTAACCCGCCTCGCCCATCTTGCCCCCAAGGCCGCGTTGCGTACCGGCCCCCGCCGGTGAGATCGGACGCTCCCCCGCCCCGTGATCAGATCGGGGCGGGACCGAGCGGTCCGGTACCGCCAACTCTGCCTGCGCGTTCGGCTTTTCGGGCGCCATCCACACCGCTCCACCGCGATCTCCACAGGCTGTCCCCATGGGGGTTGAGCCTCGACCGCCAGCCTGGTTGTTCTGCCTCCGTTCCAAAGCGGAGGGCTCACGGTGGACCGGCTCGGCGACTACGCTCGTGGACAGGTGCGGGTCGAATGCCAGAGCTGCCGGCGGCTCGGCTGCTACGACGTGCGCAACCTGCACGCCCGGTTCGGCCTGGAGGTCGAGGTGCTGGACCTCCTGCGGATCCTGAGCGCGTCGTGCCGGCACCAGCAGGCGCTAGGCGCGCCGAAGCCGCGCAAGTACGTCGCCGTCTGCCAAGCGAAGATCACGATGCCCCGGCAGCCGACGACGAGCCTGCCGACGCCGGGCGGCATGCCCTACACCGTCGAGACGTGGAACATCGAAGGGGGCGGGATCGAACTTCACCTCGCCGAACTCTATCGGCTCGACATGGCCGAGGCTGCGTTCGAGGTGGTGTGTAAGCTGTGGCCGGACACGGAGACGACGATCCGGCAGCGTGCGCGGATAGTGCGGCGGCGTGAGCGGCAGAGGTGACGAGCAGGAAAGCAACGTCGGCGTGACGTTCCAGGGCGGCGGCGAGGATGCGCAGGCGACAGGGTGTCTCGGTTCGCCAGGGGCTTGGAGACGTTCACGTGATTTCGCTGCAGAATGTCTCGGTCGCGGTGCAGTGACGTACTCGATTGCCCTACCCATCTAGGATCTGAGTGGGGGGCCGATCCCTCGCTCAGCAGCCCCCAAATTTCTGCCAGAGGCAGGGAGCATGTCGTGTTCACGGTGAAGGGGATCGATCCGAAAGGCCGGGCTATGACCTTCGCCTGCGGGACGGACGAGCAGGCGCTGGAGAAGACCTGGGAGTTGCAACGACGCGGCTTCCGAGAGGTCGTAGTCTTGGACCCCAAGGGTAAGGAGTTGCCGGCTCCGGTCTTTGAACGATCCCTTGATATTGACTGGGACTAGGTAGGAGTAAGCGGCAGGTTGTCTTCGCCGAGCGAATGCACCGACGCAGTGGTATAGGCCTACGCGACTGGAGAATTACCGATCATCGCCTCTTTCACGATCTCCAGCGTGCGAAGGATGGCAAAGGCGGTCGTCTCCGCGTCTGCCTCACCCTCAACGGTGTCGGGAAAAATCGCTACGGATTCGGCATTCTCGCCGCCCTCGCGCCCGACGATCAGCTGCAGCGTCATGCCGACCTTCTCGTTTTCGGCGCGGATCAACGCCACGAAGTGCCCGACAGCGGTCCCGTAGACCTGAAGCGGGCTGAAGGCGTCCACGGTCTCGGGAGGCGCTTCGGCCTCGACGTGGCGGAAAATCGGGCGAATCACGTTGTCCATGCCCGACGATACCGCCTCAAGCCGAGCTAGGCTGTGCGTTCCCTGCAACGGCGCAATCAAATATCACATAGCGAACTAGATGGTTTACAATAATAGGGCTGCTTAGCGGGCAATACTTCACGCCCTGATCGACTAGCGGCCCAACTGACACAACCTCAGCGCGAACCGTGTGGGGCGAGACGATGGTCCTCGACATCGCCTGATTAGCCAAGGCTCGATTGCGCGCTAAGTGGTTATCAAGCCCATCGCGAACGGGCAGGGAGGACGATCCATGACCAACCGCCTTCGGACCATCGCCACCGGTCTCGCGGCCCTGATCGCCAGCACGGGTGTGGGACTTGCGCAGGACCATGGAACGCACGCCGCGATCACCCTACCGGATGCGACGAGCACGACCTACCAGCCGGGACCAACTGACCTGCCGAAGGGCACGCAAATCAGCATGCTGTCGGGCGATCCGAGCAAGCCCGGCCCTTTTGCCCTACGGGTGAAGTTTCCCGCCAACACGGTGATCGCGCCTCACACCCATTCCGAGGCCGAGACGCTGACGATCCTCTCGGGCTCGATCTACCACGAGCACGGCACGACCATCGATAAGGCGAAAGGCAAGGAGTTGCGTGCGGGTGGCTTCGTGTTCCTGCCCAAGGATATGCCGCATTCGCTCTGGACCACCGAGCAGCCTGTGGAACTTCAGGTGAACGGCTCCGGGCCCTTCGGGCTGAACTACATCAACCCCGCCGACGACCCGAGCAAGTCGGCTCAGTAAATTTCACCTCTCGTACCAAACGCCCCATCCAAGGTGCCCGCCGTGACGGGCACGCGCCCGCAATGGCTCGTCGTGCGAGAGGCGCGCCGCCTGTGTGCAAACGGGCAACTCTGCGCTGCTTTGCTACACCACCCAGGTAGTGAGCTACCCATTGGGCAGGCTTAGATAGTTCTGGCACATAGAGCTTTGAGTTTCTTCCAGCGTAACAGAGCAGTCAGGCGGTGACTTAGATGTTGCTCTAGTTCAGCTGGGCGGAAATTGAAGCGAACTTAGCGTTTAGTCGCGTTCCAACGATCTTCAGCGTTCCAATTATGACGACAGCGATAAGGGCGGCGATCATGCCGTACTCGATGGCGGTCGCACCCGACTCATCACGGGCGAATTGCCGTAGCAGCTGGGGCATTGGTTGATCCTCCGCCGGCTTGGGTTTCAAACATCCGTGATAGGCGGGTGGCGTTTACGGATCGTGAAGGGGCTCTTGGATGCGATTTACTTAGCGCCCTACCGCCGCAACGTCGTCCTCGTAGATCGAGTCAGGCTGGCAAGCGTGCCATTCCTTCTTTACATCGGTTTGCCCCTTACGGCCCCAGCACCAGCCAGCCTGAGCAAGGCGTCCGCCGATCCGGTCCCGGACGCGGCACTGCTCTGAGACGACCGCAGGGTCGCCACCTCCCTCGCAGCGTTCGGTGGCCTTAGCCTCGGCCTTTAGAAGCTCGGAGACTGTCGGTAGCTTCTGCTGAGCCTGTGTCCCACCGGCAGCGACGACAAGAGCGAGGGCGGCGAGGGCTGTGCGCATCCAGGAAGGATAGCTTTCAGGGTGGCGCTGTCGAGGCCTCGCTGGCGTATTGCCTAGCACTACGGCTGAAGCGGAGCAGCAGAAGACCTCACATGGCCATTCGCGGGCAGCTTTGGCAGCTTATTCCGCGCCGACGGCGGCCCGGTCGATGCCGGGCAGGCCTATACGGTCGGCGAGCGCGGGCGGGAGTTCTTCATCCCGAACCGCAACGGCCAGATCGTGCCGATCGCGGCGGGCGATGGCAGCGGCGGCGGCCAGAGCATCGACAACAGCCGCGCCTACAGCATCGACGCTAGCGGGGCGCAGCACGGTGTGGCCGAGCAAATAACGGCGGCGCTGCACCAGTATGATGCGTGGCTCAACCGGACACTGGGGGCTCGTGTGGACGCCAACCGTCGGCTGTATCGGTGATATCCGACGTCTGGCCGGCGCGTGCATACTAAGGGCATTCGGGCAGCGCTAATAGGTTATCATTCCACTGACCGTCGGCATGTGTACGCAAATATTTCCCGTTCGTGCCGCTTACTACGCCAACATACGCTTTTTGGCCATTTTCATAAGTATGAAACGTATTAGATTTTTCTTCTATAGAACTGATAACCGCTTCTTTTGTCCACTTCCATGTGCTTCCACCCAGATGGGTGATGCCTTCATGTTTACTGTTTCGGTTCGGCTTCGTTATGCACGTGACTCTCGCGTCGGCCATCGATCACCCCAGTAAAGGATTCGAACACTAACGCGAGTTAACCATTTGGGTTCCAAGTACGTAATCTCTGATGACCGTTGACCTGACCTAAGCTTCAAACTCGAGATATCGCTCAAAGTCGCCAGCACTATCAGGTACTTCGATATACCAGAATTTGGTGTATACAGCTTTATCGGTATACACTTGCGCTCTCTTTCCATCGAATAGGTTGAACGTATACACCGTTTGATTGAATAGCGCTGTTAAATAAACACCGTCTTCGTTGACGTATAATGCTCTGGAAACAGGAGCGTCATGATAGCGGCCAATCCCCGTATGTTCCAGTGAAAACACCGGTACAATGCGCGCATTTTCGATCAAAATAACAGCTTCGTTGTAAGAGTGTTCCATTTCGTATAATCTTGGTATAAACTTATCCCCAGTAACAGCGCTAATATGCAGTATCGCTCGGGCATTGGTGAATGGCTCTACGACGATGCCCGGTTCCACACCGTCCTTATATGTGAATAGAATCAACTGTCCGACTTTGATGTCGCGCATCGTGCGAACCAAGCCTATCGATCGCGCATCCATATCGCCCCATCCTATGGTTGTTGGTTCTGATCTTTCGATTTCGAAGGTTGATTACTGCCGGATTGCACGGCGTCTTTTGTGCCCTTTATCGTCGGCATATAATCTTCACTTCGTAGTGCCGCTACGACGACTAATCCAATCAGCAAGGGCGCAAGTATCGCCGTAAGCAAGGCAATAGCGAACTGGCGCCAGAAGCTACCCGCTGCTTTGACTTCCCTCACTACGAAAGTTCTAAGGAGGTCTTGGCCTATTTGTTCGATCTCTACCGCCATATACGACCGAGCTGCCGCATCGAAGAACGTAGCAGCACGCCGCCGCATCTGTTCGAACTGATAGGCCGTGATGTTCTGGACCCAAGCTTGTAGGTCAGCTTCGGAAGGCGCTTGGCCTCTTTCCCTGGTGTAGTGTGCAATCCACTCTCGTCGCTCGAAGGCGAAGAGTGCATAAGTGATGTAATCTTCGGCGTTGGGATCATCCCCGTCGCCGGTAAGAGCTTCAAAAACCTCGGTATCCGAGCCAGGCATCAGCGAGACTTCGGCGGAAGCTTACGATCGCCGTACCCTGTTCCGGTGCTCGACTTAAAGGCTCCAGTCGCTTCACTGGCGTTCGAAAGTGCATCGCGCACGCGGCGCATGTCGACCGTCGTCGGGCCCTTCGCAGCGGTTTTGGCGGTGACGAAGCGACCGGAGACAGACGACCTTTCGCCGACGAGCTTCGATCCGCCGCCCTTCACGAAAGCCATGTCAGTCCACTCCGAGCGCTTTGGCGACTAGCCGGCCGACCGCCTCCGGCCGTAAGGGCTTTGGGTCGGGCTGATTAGCCCCCAAACTGCTCATGTGCCCTCTGCTCTGCCGGTATCCAGTCCTTTGAGAGGCACACCGGTTCGGTACCGATCGTACCGCACGCCGATGCGATCGAGCTGTGGCCCGACACCCACCTGCACTTTCGGCCGATCTACGGGATCGACAACCCGTAGTAACCGGGCGCGGAACACGTCGTCGGGCTCGGGATCACTCACGGCGCGTAGCCCTTCGCCTTCAAGTGCTCCGACAGGGCCTGGCGGATAACTTCCAGCCGCGACGGCTTCGGGTCGGGCTGATCGGCGCTCAGGCTGAACAAAGGTCTCGAAACGCAATCACGCAGAATTGTGGAATGGGCGACTTCCCGAGCAAATTCACTTCGGTGCTTCCGCAGTGCTTCCGTCACACTGTCAATGCCGCCGAGCATACCCAGCTAAGTCGCTGAAGAGATTGGCGCACCCGACACGATTCGAACGTGTGACCTTTGCCTTCGGAGGGCAACGCTCTATCCAGCTGAGCTACGGGTGCTGATCGTGCCTTTCACCTAGCCCAAGCGGGCGGAGAGCGCAACGGTGGCGTGGGGTCCTCTCGGGCTCGATATGGAATTGCGAGAGCTCCGAAGGCGAAGGTCACACGTTCGAATCGTGTCGGGTGCGCACAGCGTCGCGTGATCCGATGGGTCCGGCGCAAGGCGTGCGCCGCAGATGCGCCGCGTGCCGAGCGGAGAGCACAAACGCACAAGCGATCCGTTGGCTCAGATACGCCGCCCCTCATCACTGACGGCCATAGCCTCCTGCAGCGCTGCGGAAAATTGCTCGGAGACCGCTGGCATCGTTCGGCCGGCCTTCTTGATCAGTGACACGGGGCGCTCGAAGCCAGGATCGGCGATCGGCCGGGAGCGGAGGTCGGGCTCGGCCTGAATCTCCCTGGCCGAACCCGGCAGGATCGTCAGGCCCAGGCCGGCTCGCACCATGCCAACGGCGGTCATCATGTAGGTCGCTTCGCAGGCGGCCACGGGGCGTCGGCCCGCTGCCAGAAACGCCGCGTCGACCAGTGTGCGCACGCTCGTTGCCTCGTCCATCAGCACCAGCGGGACGGTGCTCAGGATTTCGATCGTGACCTGCGACACGGTGCCAATCGGGTGTCCTACCGGGTAGACGACGTGTAGCGCGTCGCTCATCGCGTGGATCACGTCGATGGCGGGATCGGCCACCGCGCCCCCGATGATCCCGAGATCCACCACCTCGTCACGCACGAGATCCAAGACCCGCTGCGCGATCACGTCCCGCACCTGAAACGCGACCCGGGGATGGTCGGCACGGAAGGCCGCGATCACATCCGGCAGCAGACTCGCCGCGAAGGAAGGCAGCGTCGCCACGCGCACGATCCCCGTGCGGCCTGCTGCTCTCTCCCGGGTATCGAACACCACCGCGTCGAGGTCGTCGATCACCCGGCGGAAACCCGGCAGCAGGTCCCGCCCGAGCCGGGTCAGGCCGACATTGCGGCTGTCGCGGTCGATCAGGCGGGCTTCAAGTGTTTCCTCCAACCGCCGGATCTGAACGGTGAGCGCCGGCTGGGAGAGGTTCAGCAGAGCAGCCGCGCGGGTGAAGCTGCCGGTCTGCGCCACCGTCACGAACGCGCGCACCTGACGGAGATTGAGATCCATAGCGAGACGCTATCGCTGCGATCCGATCTTTTCAATTGCCGAATGCAGTATTGTGCCGTTCCCTTCCCTTCAGCGGTTGCCGATTCGCGAGCAGCCGGGATCGACCGGGAGGCGGACTATGCTGGCTTTGCTCGGCCTGAGCACGATCGTGCTCTTGCTCGCGGTCATCCTGACCAAGCGCATGTCGCCCCTGGTCGCCCTCATCGTCATCCCCGTCGCGGCGGCCCTGATCGGAGGCTTCGGGCTCGAGACCGGCAAGTTCGTGCTCACCGGATTGCAGAGCCTCGCCGGGGTCGTCGGCATGTTCGTCTTCGCGATCCTGTTCTTCGGCGTGGTCAGCGATGCCGGGATGCTCGATCCGATCGTCGACCGCATCCTCGCGACCGTGGGCACGCGGCCGACGCGGATCGTGCCCGGCACCGCCCTCCTCGCCTTGCTGATCCACCTCGACGGCTCAGGGGCGGTGACTTTTCTCATCACGATCCCGGCGATGCTGCCGCTCTACGACCGGGTCGGCATCGACCGGCGGGTGCTCGCCTGCGCCGCCTCCATGGCGGCGGGGGTGAACTTCCTGCCGTGGACCGGGCCGATGATCCGAGCCTCGGCGGCCCTCAAGTTGCCGATCCCGGAGATCTTCTCGCCCCTCGTGCCGGTGCAGGCGGTGGGCCTCGCCTTCGTCTTCGCCGCCGCCTACTGGCTGGGCCTGCGGGAGGAGCGCCGTCTCGGCCGGATTCCGGGCGTTGCGGCCCCCTCCCCCGTCGGCGCGACCTCGACCTCGCCCGGACGGTCCTTGACCGAGGCCGAGCGGTCCTTGCGCCGGCCGGACCGGTTCTGGATCAACATCGCCCTGACCGTCGCAGTCCTCGGGACGATGGTCTTCCTGGCCGAGAAGATCCCGCCCGCCCTGATGTTCATGCTCGGCACGGCGCTCGCGCTGATGATCAACTACCCGCAGGTCGATGCCCAGCGGCAGCGCGTCGATGCCCACGCCAAGGCGGCGATCCTGATGGCCTCGATCCTCCTCGCCGCTGGGGTGTTCACGGGGATCATGCAGGGCACCGGCATGCTCAAGGCCATGGCGCAGGCCGGCGTGGCCTTCGTGCCCCCGGAGATGGGCCGCCACATCCCCTTCGCGCTGGGCCTCGTCTCGATGCCCCTGTCGATGCTGTTCGATCCGGATTCGTTCTACTTCGGGGTGCTGCCGGTGGTGGCCGAGGTCGGCCACCAGCTCGGCGTGCCGCCGGTGCAGGTGGCGCAAGGGGCGCTCCTCGGCCAGATGACGACAGGCTTCCCGGTCAGCCCCCTCACCCCCGCCACCTTCCTGGTCTGCGGCCTGACGGGGATCGACCTCGCCGACCACCAGAAGTTCACCTTCCCGTTCCTGCTCGCGGCGTCGGTGGTGATGACCTTCGCGAGCGTGGCCCTGGGCTTGTTCCCCCTGTGAGCGCGGAGACACGAGCCATGAAGACCGTCCGTCTGGGTGCCGGCGCGGGCTATGCCGGGGACCGTATCGAGCCGGCGGTCGAACTCGCGGAGCGGGGCGGGATCGACTACCTCGTGTTCGAGTGCCTGGCCGAGCGCACCATCGCCCTGGCGCAGCAGGCGCGGATGCGCGATCCGGCGGGCGGCTTCGATCCCCTCCTCGACGCGCGGATGCGGGCGGTGCTGGCACCGTGCCGCCGCCGGGGCATCCGCGTCGTCACCAACATGGGCGCGGCGAACCCCGTCGCCGCCGCCGAGCGGACGCAGACCATCGCTCGTGAGATGGGTCTCTCCGGTCTGCGGATCGCCGCCGTCACCGGAGACGACGTGCTCGACGCCGTGCGGGAGGGCGATTTCCCCCTGGAGGAGACCGGCTGTCGGGTCTCGGATCTTGGCAACCGTATCGTCTCGGCCAACGCCTATCTCGGCGTCGCGCCGATCGTGGAAGCGCTGGCGGCGGGGGCGGATGTCGTCATCACCGGGCGGGTGGGCGATCCGGCCCTGTTCCTCGCGCCCCTGGTGCATGAGTTCGGTTGGGCGATGGACGACTGGATGCGCCTCGGGCGGGGCACGCTCGCGGGCCACCTCCTCGAATGCGCCGGCCAGATCACGGGTGGCTACTTCGCCGACCCCGGGTTCAAAGATATCCCGGATCTCGCTCGCCTCGGCTTCCCCATCGGCTGCGTCTCGGAGGACGGGACGGTCGAGATCGCCAAGGTCGAAGGCTCCGGCGGACGGGTGGATCTGGCGACCTGCAAGGAGCAGCTGCTCTACGAGGTGCACGACCCCGCCCGATACCTTCAACCCGACGTGGTGGCCGATTTCTCGCGGGTCGCGATGGAGCAGGTCGCCCCGGATCGGGTGCGCGTGACCGGCGGCGGCGGCGCGCCGTCCACGGGCCTGCTCAAGGTCTCGGTCGGCTACGTCGATTCCTTCGTCGGCGAGGGGCAGATCTCCTATGCCGGCCCCGGTGCCCTGGCGCGGGGCCGCCTGGCCCGGGAGATCGTGCGCGAACGGCTCGCCCTGACCGGGGTGGCCGTGAGCGAGCTGCGCTGCGACCTCATTGGCGTCGATGCCCTTCACGGGGAGGCGCTGTCGGCCGGCGGCGAACCCTATGAAGTCCGGCTGCGGGTAGCCGGGCGAACCGAGACCCTGTCGGAGGCCAAGCGGATCGGCGATGAAGTCGAGACCCTCTACACTAACGGCCCGGCCGGCGGCGGAGGCGCCTCGAAGGTCGCCCGCGAGGTCGTGGCGGTGCGCTCGGTCCTTGTCCCGGCCGCCCTCGCCCATCCGTCGGTGCAGATCATCGAAGCGTGAGCGTGAGGGAGAAACGACAATGAAGCTGCGCGACCTCGCCCACTCCCGAACTGGAGACAAGGGCAACACCTCGAACATCTCGGTCATCGCCTACGATCCGGCGGATTACGCGCATCTCGAAGCCCACGTCACGGCCGAGCGCGTCCGAGACCATTTCCGCGGGATCGTGAGCGGGGACGTCGTCCGCCACGCCCTGCCGACGATCGGGGCGCTGAATTTCGTGCTCACCGGCGCGCTGGGCGGTGGCGTGACGCGCTCGCTGGCGCTCGATGCCCACGGCAAGGGCCTGAGTTCCGCGCTCCTCGATCTGGAGATCCCCGGGAGGCCGTGACGCCATCGGCGCACGAAACCCCACACCGAACGAAAGGGCCAGACGAGGACGATGCCCACCGCGATCACGATGAGCGAGAGCGGCAATCCGAGCCGGGCATGATGGCCGAACGCCGTAATCAGTTCGCACGATGGACGGCTTCTCGGTGCCAAGGGTCGGCAGGGTTAACCGACCCGTGCTGCCCGACGGATGCCTGCGATCTCGTTGTTCGTCTGAGGACGTCGTCAGAGCCGTCCGCCGAAATCCGGGATCCGGTCATCCGGCTCGGCGGTTGGCCCCGCGCGCCCGCAGGAGGTTCCGATGAAGGCCGAAATCCTCAGCCTCCGCATCATTCATGACGGCTGGACCAAGTTCGGATTGGCCAAGGTCCGGCTGGCCGATGGCACGGAGGTCGAGCGCGAGATCGAGGATCACGGCAACTCCGTCGGCGTCCTTCCCTACGATCCAGAGAGACGCGTGGCGACGCTCGTGCGCGAGTTGCGGGTCCCGCCCCTCTACGTCTCCGGCGAACAATCCCAGCTGGAAGCCCCGGCTGGCCTCATCGACGACGGCTCTCCCGACGAGAATGCGCGGCGCGAGGTTCTGGAGGAGACGGGCCTGCGCCTGCACGACCTCGAACATGTCGGAACGACCTATTCGTGCGCGGGGATCTCGACCGAGCAGATTCACCTGTTCCTGGCCCCCTATTGCGCCACCGATCGCAAGACCGGTGGCGGCGGCGCCGAGGGCGAGCACGAGAACATCAAGGTGGTGGAGATGCCCCTCGCTGACCTCGCCGGAATGGCCGAGAAGGGGCAACTGACCGATCTGAAGACTCTAGCTCTCGTCCTGGCTCTCCGGACACGACACGCCCGCCTCTTCAGCTCCGACGGACGGCCCGAAACCGACTGACGCACACCCAGCGCAAGTAGGCGTTGGCCCCTCAGGCCTCCGTCGGCGCGAGTTCGGCGACGGGGACCTGCTCGTCCAGAAAGGAAGCCATCGCAGCCAGGAACCGCTCCGGCTCCTGCAATTGCGGAACGTGAGCGCAGCCGGGCAGGATCGTGAGGCGCGCGTCGGGCAGCCCAGCCGCCAGCTCCCGTGACATCGGCGGCGGCGTCGCTTCGTCCTGTTCACCGACGAGCACCAGCACCGGCATGTCGACCTTGCCGAGGTCAGGTCGGAGATCGAGCCCGGCCAGGGCATCGCAGGCGGCGTGGAACACGGTCGGGTCGGTGCGGAGGAAGGCCGCCAGACGATCCTGCATCAGCGCCGGATTCGCCGCCTGGAAATCGGGGGCAAAGAGGCGGCGCATCGCGGTCTCGCTCAAGGCGCCGAGCCCCTTCTCGCGGGAGACGGCGGCCATGGTCCGGAATGCCTGGCGCCCCGGCTCGGAGAAACAGGCGCCGCAATCGGCCAGGATCAGGCGGTGCGCGAGGCCGGGATGGCGGATCGCCATTTGAAGGGCCACGAACCCGCCGAATCCGTTGCCGAGCACGCTCGGCTGCCCGCCGAGATCGCGCAGGGCCTCGGCCATGCGGTCGGCCACGGCCTCCAGACCGCCGGCGACCGCCTCGGATCCGCCGAAGCCCGGCAGGTCCGGCACGATCACCCGAAACCGCTCCGCAAGCGGCCCGGCGATCCGGTCGAAGCTCGCCGCGTCGGCAAGGAGCGAGTGGAACAGGACGAGCGGCTCCCCTGCCCCCGATTCCCGCGCTGCGATCCGTCCGCCAGCGAGCGTGATCCGCATCCTCATCCTCCCATTCAGACCGAAATTTCCGTTGACGTGATATTTCACGGATGCAATCTTGAGGCAACCTGATCGGGTCAGAACCGTGCTTCTCCGCGACAACATCTATCACGCCATCCGCTCCGAGATCCTGGCCTGCCGCATGCCGCCGGGGGCGGAGGTGCGAGAGCAGGAACTGGCCGAGCGCTACGCGGTGAGCCGCCAGCCGGTGCGCGAGGCGCTGCTGCGGCTGGAGCGAGAGCGTCTTGTCACGGTTCATGCCCGACAGGGATATCAGGTGAACCCGATTTCGATCGCGGATGCCCGCGATCTTCTGGCCTTCCGCCTCGTGATCGAACCGGCCTGCGCGGGCGATGCCGCCGAGTCCGGGACGGCGGAGGCGCTGACATCCCTCGACGCCTTCCGCACGCTCGACGAGGGCACCGACTTCATCGACTACAACCGCGCCTTCCACACCGCCCTGGCCCAGGCCTCCGGCAACCGCCGCATGGCGGCCACGGCGCGGGACCTGATCGAGCAGGCCGACCGCCTCGTGCGGGTCAGCCTCGCCGGCATCAAGGGCCGCGAGCCCAACCAGCTCATCGCGGAGCATGGGGCGATCATCGAGGCCGTCCAACGCCGCGATGCCCGCACGGCCAAGCGTCTCGTGCGCGAGCACGTCGCCCAGGCCCAGCGCCGCATCATCCCGGCGCTCGAGCGCAGCGCCGTCATCCGTTGAGGGAGATCACCCCATGAACATGATCACGAGACCGGACCTCGCCGTCGAGACGCGGGGCAACTTCGTCGACGGGCGTGAGATCGAGGCCGGAGACGGCCCGCTCATCGACGTGAAGAACCCCGCCACCGGCGCGGTCATCGCCCGGATCCCGAACTCGACCCAGGCCGACGTGGACCGCGCCATGCGCAGCGCCCGCGCCGCCTTCGAGTCGAAGGAATGGGGCGGCATGGACACTCGCTCGCGGGCCCGGCTGGTGAACCGCCTCGCGGACGCGTTCGAGGCCAACCTCGACACGCTCTACAAGCTGGAGACGCTGAACAACGGCCGGCCGATCAACGAGACCCGCGCCCAACTCTCGCGTCTGCCGGACTTCTTCCGTTACAGTGCCGGCCTCGCCCTGGCGCGGCGGGACGCGGTGATCCCGGTGGAGGGGTCCTACCTCAACTACACGCGGCGCACGCCCATCGGCGTGGTCGCGAACTGCACGCCGTTCAACCACCCGTTGATGATCCTGTGCAAGTCGCTGGCGGTCGTGCTGGCGACCGGCTGCACCACCGTGGTGAAGCCGTCCGAATACACCCCGCTGACCACCCTGAAGCTCGCGCAGATCTTCACCGAGGCTGGCCTGCCGAAGGGCGTGTTCAACATCGTCCTCGGTCTCGGGCCGACGACGGGCAAGCACCTCGCCGAGCATCCCGACATCAACAAGCTGGTGCTCACCGGGGGCACCGAGGCGGGCCGCATCGCGGGCAGCGCGGCGGCCAAGGTCTTCGCGCACCAGACGATGGAGCTCGGCGGCAAGACCCCGGTCATGGTGTTCGACGACTTCGATCTGGAGCAGGCGGTGAACTACGCCGCCTTCGGCGCCTTCATCGGGGCGGGCCAGACCTGCGTCTGCGCGAGCCGGCATCTCGTCCAGGCGTCGATCTACGAGGCCTTCGTGGAGAAGCTCGCCGCCAAGGCGAAGAGCATCCGCATCGGCGATCCCTTCGATCCGGCGACACAGCTCGGGCCGGTGATCTCGGGCAAGCAGCGCGACCGGGTGCTCGCCTATGCCGGCTACGGCCGTGACGAGGGCGCCCGCGCGGTAGCCGGCGGGCAGGCGGCGCGGGTCGCTGGCGGCGAGGAGGGCTTCTTCGTGGAGCCCACCGTCTTCGCCGACGTGCGCTCCGACATGCGCATCTTCCAGGAGGAGGTGTTCGGCCCCTTCACCAGCGTCACCCCGTTCACGGACGAGGCGGACGCCCTGCGGCTCGCCAACGATTCCCCCTTCGGCCTCGCCGCCGCCATCCGCACCCGCGACGTCGCCCGCGCCCACCGGGTCGCGGCTTCGGTGAAGGCGGGCATCGTGTGGGTGAACGACCACCACCGCCTCGACCCCGCCTCCCCCTGGGGCGGCGTCGATGACAGCGGCTTGGGCCGCGAATGCGGTCTCGAGAGCTTCGACGACCACTTCAACACCAAGAGCGTCATGGTCGCTACCCACGACACTCCCTTCGACTGGTATCGCGACACGGCGGGCCAGCGCCGCTTGAACTGACCACCACGAGATCCGGACGGAGGGCGACAGACCCGCGTCAGACGGGTGCCCTCCGCGCCGATCCCCTTACGCGGAGGAAACGCCATGACGCCGACCGTCAATGCGGGAGGCCGGCTCGACCGGCTTCCGATCGGCCCGTTCCATTACCGGATCATGTGGCTGATCGGTATCGGGATGTTCTTCGACGGGTTCGACATCTACATCGCGGCGACGGTGCTCGGCGCCACGCTGAAGAACGGCTTCTCGACCCTGCCGGAGAATGCCCTGTTCGTCTCGGCGACCTTCGTCGGGATGATGGGCGGCTCGTTCCTCACCGGATTCCTGGGCGACCGCTACGGGCGGCGGTTCACCTATCAGGCAAACCTTCTCGTCTTCGGCCTCGCGGCCATCGCCGCCGCCTTCGCCCCCAACATGATGACGCTCATCGCGCTGCGCTTCATCATGGGACTCGGCCTCGGTGCGGAGAACGTCGTCGGCTATTCCACCATGACCGAGTTCGTGCCCGCCCGCTCGCGGGGGCGCTGGCTCGGGCTGATGGCGGTGTTCGTGGTCACGGGCCTGCCGGTCGCCTCGCTGATCGGCTACCTCGTCATCCCGGCCTTCGGCTGGCGGGCGATGTTCGTGCTCGGCGGCCTTGGGGCGCTCGGCGTTTGGTATCTGCGCAAGAACCTGCCGGAATCGCCCCGCTGGTTGGAGGCTGTCGGGCGCACCGATGAGGCGGAGGCGCTGCTTCGGCAGATCGAGTCCGAGGCGGCCCGCGGCGGCGTGCTGCCGCCCCCTGCCCCCATGGGGGCGCCGGCGCCGAAGATCGCGTTCGCGACCCTGTTCCGGCCCCCGCTGCTCGGGCGGATGATCGTCGGCTGCCTCTGCCTCATCGTCATCAACACGCTGCTCTACGGCTTCGTGACGTGGCTGCCGGTCTTCTTCATCAAGCAGGGACTCAGCGTCGCGACCTCGTTCGGTTACTCGCTGCTGATGGGCCTCGGCGCCCCCGTGGGCAGCGCCATCGGCGCGCTCACTGCCGATCGCTGGGGCCGCAAGCCGACCATCGTCGGCGCCTCGGTCGCAGCGATCCTGTTCGGGATCGTCTATCCGCTCACCACCGACCCCTGGCTCCTGCCTCTCATCGGATTCGGCCTGACCGTGCCGATCTACGTTCTCGTGGCGCTGCTCTTCGGCATCTACATCCCGGAACTGTTCCCCACCGAGGTGCGCCTGCGGGCCTCCGGGATCTGCAACACCTTCGGGCGCGGTGCGACCATCGTCACGCCGTTCGTCGTCATCTACCTGTTCCAGACCTACGGGATTGCCGGCGTCATGGCCCTGATGATCGGCCTGCTGGTCCTCCAGATCGTCACGGTGATCACGCTCGGCGTCGAGCCGCGTCAGCAGAGCCTGGAGGAGGTCGAGCCGCTCCTTCAACCAGACCGGCCAGCCGAGGGAACCACCGCGGCGCAAAGGGGTCTGGCTTAGGCACCTGCCGACCGCGCTCTGATCCAGAGGCGAGAGAGGCTCAAGAGCGGCCCCACCGCAGAGGCTCCCCCCTGCGATTTTTCGTGATGCCGCCTTGAAAGGCCGATCCCGTGAGCCAAACCCCTGTTTCACCGGGTGCCCCATCCAGCGGAGATGATCCTTGTCGACGAAAGCGCGCCTCTACACGTCGCCGTCTGCCTTCCCGAACCCCCAGCGCCTGCGCCTCTTCCTGCATGAGAAGGGCATCGCCGAGGCCTACGACGAGGTGATCTACGACATGGCGCCGGGTGGCGAGCAGCGCGGCTGGCGCCACCTCAAGATGAACCCGTGGGGCGAGACGCCCACGCTCGAACTGGCCGATGGCACCTACCTGTCGGAATCGGCCGCGATCGTGCGCTACCTCGATGCCCTGCACGAGGGCCGCAGGATCACCGGCGCGACGCCCCTGGAGCAGGGGCTCGATGCCATGTGGGACGACCGCGTCTGGGTGCAGATCCTCTACCGGCTCACCACCCAGTTCCACGTGCTGCACCAGGGGCTTGGGCCGAAGCTCGAACTGACGCACAACCCGCAATGGGGCGAGCATTGCCGCAAGGAGGCCCTGTCCCACGCGGCCCTCGTCGATCGCCATCTCGCGGATGGCCGCGACTGGCTGCTGGGCGGGGGCGAGCCGACCTTCGCCGACATCACCCTCTGCACCGCCATCGCCTTCTCGAAGTTCGGGCCGGTGGCCACGCCGCTCGATGAGCGCTTCGAGCAGCTCGACCGGTTCTGGCAGCGGTGGAAGGCGCGGGACAGCTTCCGGAAGGCCTACGCCGATGGCGGTGGACTCGAGGAACTGGCGGGGCTCGCCGGCTAGCGCCGGGCGGTCCCGCCTCACGCCGGATGCAGGGGCCAGACCAGGGCGATCATGGGGAGGCCCACCGCGATCACGATGAGCGAGAGCGGGAAGCCGAGCTTGGCGTAATCGCCGAAGCGGTAGCCGCCGGGGCCCATCACCAGGGTGTTGCATTGGTGGCCGATGGGCGTGAGGAAGTCGCAGGCCGCGCCCAGAGCCACCGCCATCAGGAATGGATCGGGGTTGAGCCCGAGCTTGGTGGCGAGCTTGGCGGCGATCGGGCCCATCACCAGCACGGTGGCGGCGTTGTTGAGGAACGGCGTCACCGCCATCGCCAGGATCAGGATCGCGCCGAGCGCCGTCACGGGCGAGAAGCCCTGCACCAGCGTGGTGAGATGGGCGGCGATCAGGTCGGCGCCGCCCGTCGTGCTGACCGTCTCGGAGATCGGGATCAGGGCGCCGAGCAGCACGAGCACCGGCCATTCCACGGCCTGATACGCCTCGTGGGGCGTCATGCTGCGCAGGAGCAGCACCGCCACGACGGCGCCGAAGAAGGCCACCGCCACCGGCACGATGTGCAGCGCGACGAGGCCCATCGCCACGATCAGGATCGCGGCGGGCAGCCAGCTCCGGTCGTTGCGGCCCAGCGCGATCTCCCGCGCGGCGAGGGGCAGCACCTTGAGGGTGCCGAGGGCCGGGGCGAGGGCGGCGGCGCGTCCGCGCACCACGACCACGTCCCCGCCCCGGAACCGCACGGAGGAGAGCCGCTGCTCGATGCGCCGGCCGCGCCGGCTGACCGCGAGGATGGCGAGGCCCGCGCTGTCGGCGAGGTCGAGCTGGGCGGCGGTGCGCCCGACGAGGCCGGATTCCGCCGTCACCACGCCCTCCATCACCACGGATTCGGCGGTGGGCGCGGCCCCGGCCAGGGTCAGCCCGGTGCGGGCCACGAAGCGCTCCAGGGCGTCGGGCTCGCCGTCGAGGAGGAGGACGTCCTCGGCCTTCAGGCGGAAATCTGGGCTCGCCGGATAGCGCCGGAAGCGCTCGCGCAGGATCGTGGCGATCCCGGCCTCGCCGTCCCCCTGCGCCCCCAGGGCGGCCACCGTGCCGCCAATGGCCGGGTGGCCGGGCGGCAGGCGCGCCTCCGTCGTGTAGCGCTCCAGGGTGAAGGCGGCCTCCATGGAGCGCGTGCCGCCGTCCCGCCGGGGCAGCAGGCGCCAGCCGAGGCACAGGAAGGCGAACCCGGCCGCCGCCACGCAGAGCCCCACGGGGGCATAGTCGAACATGCCGAAGGGCTTGCCGGTCAGGTCGGCGCGGACCTTCGAGACGATCACGTTCGGCGAGGTGCCGACCAGCGTGACGATGCCGCCGATGAGCGAGGCGGAGGCCATCGGCATCAGCAGCGCGGAGGGCGGCGTGCCGCTGCGGCGGGCGAGCTGCAGGGCGATGGGCATGAAGATGGCCAGCGCCCCGACGTTCTTCGTCACCATCGACAGGAGCAGGACCCCGGCCACGAGGATCGGCACCTGCCGGCCGGGGCTCGTCAGGCGCGGCATGAGCGGGCGCATCAGGGTCTCCACCGCCCCCGAGCGGGCGATGGCGGCGGAGAGGACGAGGGCCGAGCCTACGATGACGACGATGTCGTCGGAGAAGCCCGAGAAGGCCTTGTCCGCCGGCACGAGGCCGAGCGCGATCCCGGCGGCGAGCGCGGTCAGCGCCACGACGTCGTAGGGCAGGCGGTCCCAGACGAAGGCGGCCACCGTCACGCCGATCAGGCCGAAGGCGAGCACTTGATCGACGGTCATTCGGGAGCACCTGTTCGGGGGGTCGCCGCAGCGGCGCGGGCTGGAAGGGATGGGCGTTGGAGCGAGTCGCGGGACGACAGGACCACCGGACAACCGCAGGCGAGCGCGAGGCGATCGATCGCCGCCACCGCGACATAGCCCCCGGCCGTCGCCAGATCCTGGATGCGGTCGGCCAGAAGGTCCTTCATGGCTTCCTGCAGAACCGGCATCAGACCCTGATGCCCCTGAGCGTCAACCTCGCCGCGCTGACCGGAGAGGACCGGGCGGCCATCGCCCGCTTCGCCGCCGTGGCCGCGCTGGCCGGCGGCGCGGCGGGGGCGCCGGGCCCGGTGCGGGACTGGCTCGCGACCGCCGGAGCCGACGACGGGACGCTGACCGCCTTCGCGGACGCCCTGCGCGCCCCACCGCCCCTCGGCGCGGCCCTGGCCGGGCTGACGCGGCCGGAGACGGATCTGATCGCCTTCATCCTGTGCCTGGTCGCCGCGCGGGAGGCCGGGCCGGCGGCCTCGGCCTTCGCGGATTACGTCGCGGCCGCCCGCGCCCTGCCCTCGACGCTGGTCCGCGCGGCGGAGCGCCGGTATCGGGTGTGATCAGCGCCCCGTTCCTTCGAGGCGGTTCCGCAGGGAGACCTGCAGGGCGTCGTCGTTCACGAGCAGGTGGCGCGCGACGTCGGCGAGGGTCAGCCAGCCCACGACGCGCTGGTTCCCGTCGAGGACCGGGAGGCGGCGCACATAGTTCGCCCCCATGACGTCCAGGGCCGCGCGGAGCGTGTCGTCCGGGGCGCAGGACAGGACGGGGCGCGAGGCCACGTCCTGCACCGAGACGGACGTCGGATCGCGCCCGCGGGCGACGACGCGGTAGAGCAGGTCCCGGTCGGTGACGATGCCGACGCAGTGCGCGGCCGAGCCGACCGGCAGGGCCCCGACCTCGATCTCGCCCATCAGCACGGCCGCCGCCTGCGCGCTCGCCTGCGGCTCGATGAATTCGACGTCGCGGGCCATCACGTCGGCGACACGCAGGTGTTCGGCGGGCAGGTCGGGCATCGCGCTCTCGGCAGGGCGCGGCGGCCGGGGGCCGTCGCGCATGGTCCTCGATCTAGGGCAGCCTCGGCCGGGTTCTCCCTCCGCCCTACATTCCCGGCGAGACGCCCCCTTCCCGACCCCGCCGACGGATGTCCATGGCTGCACCGATCGACCGCGCGACCCTGGACCGGCTGATCGCCCTCGGGCGGCAGCGCGGGGAACTCACCGCCAGCGAGCTTCAGGCGGCCCTGCCGGTCGAGGCCCTCGATGTCGACGCCCTCGTCCTGGTGATGCTCGAACTGGAAGCGGCCGGGGTGAGCGTCGAGCCGGACGCGCTCGGCCCGCGCGGCGAGACCGTCGCCGCCCCGCGCTTCACCCTCGCCGCGCCGGACCCTGATCCGCCCCCCGCCCTCGCCTCCACCGGTCCCGGCGACAGGCCCGCCGCCGGGGCGGAGCCGCCCCCGGCGGCGGGTCCGGGCCGCGCGGATCCCGGGGACGAGGGCGTCGGCCGGGTCGTCCTGTTCGCCGGCCTCGCGGTGGTGCTGGTGATCGGGGCGATCCTGCTGTGGCTCTGAGACACACGCGGGGTCGCACGGCCCTGCCGCCGGCCGTCGCGGGCGCCTAGATCAGCGGGGTCCCCCTCCCCCGGATGAGACCCGTGCTCCGCATCGCCTTCCTCGCCTTCGTGATCGTGTTCCTCGCGCCGATCGCCGTCTCGGCGGCGCGCTACTACCTCCGCAACGACATCGCCGACTGGCGCTCGGCCGACCGGTCGAGCGCGGGGCTGCTGCCCCCCGCCGCGCGCAAGCCCGAGGCGGTGGTGCGCGTGTTCTCCGCGCGGACGGTGAGCTGGCGCGGCATCGTCGCCACCCACAGCTGGATCGTCGTGAAGGGGCCGGGCGAGCGCGCCTACCGGCGCTTCGACTACACCGCCTGGGGCCTGCCGATCTGGGTGGACCGCTTCGTGCCGGACGGGCGCTGGTTCGGCAGCGTGCCGGAGGTGGTCTTCGCCGCCGACGGCGCGGAGGCGGAACGGATGCTGCCGCGCATCCGCGACACCATCGACACCTACCGCTATGCGAAGATCGGCGATTACCGGCTCTGGCCGGGGCCGAACTCCAACACCTTCGTGGCGGCGGTGATGAGCGCCGTGCCCGAGATGCGGGCGAGCCTGCCCGCGACCGCCATCGGGAAGGACTTCCCCTATGACGGGCGCTGGGTCGGGCCCACCCCCTCCGGCACCGGCTTCCGCATCAACCTCGGCGGCTATGTCGGGCTGACGGTGGCCTGGGTGGAGGGGGTCGAGGTGAACCTCCTCGGGGCGGTGGCCGGGTTCGACCTGCGCCGCCCCGGCCTGAAGCTGCCCGGCCTCGGCCGAGTCGGGATCTGAGCCGGGATCTGAGCCGGGCTCAGCCGGCTTGCTGGTCGTCGTCGCTCCGGCGGTTGCCCGCGTGGTCCTGGTACTGCTCGGTCTGGACGTTCTTGCCGTCGAGGCCGCGCTCGTCGCTGTGCTGAGCCTTGTCGCGGTTGCTCAGCACCATGTTCTCGGGGAGGACGCCGTCCGGCAACTCGGTCATCGCGCCGGAGCCGGAGCCCTTGCCCTGCGCGCCCGAGCCGACGCTGTGCTTGCTCGCCTTGGCCATGGCTCTTGTCCTTCGAGTGTCGATCGGGGTGGGTGAGTGGGGCCAACCGGGAAGGGCCGATCACGTTCCGTGCGGCCGGCCGCCCCATCCCCGCTCCATCCCCGGGCCGGGCCGACCACACGGGAGCCATGTTTCTTGCCCATCGGGCACGGGCGCGCCGGCCGGGGACCGGTGCCGCCCGGGACCAGGACCATGCCGACACGCCTCAGCCGGGACGTTCCCGAGATCGCGGCCGCCGCGCCCCATTCCGCGCCCGGCGCGGTGGCGCCGGCCGAGGGCATCGCGCGGGCGGGCGGGGAACTCACCAACCTGCAGCTCCTGCGGGCGCTGGCGGCGGGCCTCGTCCTCGTCCACCACGTCGCGGTCTACGGGCAGACCCTGCGAGGGGCCGGGCGGCCCTTCGCCGCCCTCGACGGGCTGATGGGCGTCTGGGGCGTGGCGATCTTCTTCGCCCTGTCCGGGTTCCTGATGGCGCGGCTCGTCACCCGCGATCCGCCCCTCGTCTTCCTCGCCCACCGGGTGAGCCGCATCTTCCCGACCTATTTCGCGGTGGTGGCCCTGTTCGCGGCCGTGTTCGCGGCGCTGCGCCTGGAATTCGGCGGCCTCTCCGTTCTCGCCCTGTCCCTTGCGCCGGGGGGGCCGCGCTCGTCCCCGCTGAACGTGGAATGGACCCTCGTCCTGGAGGTGACCTTCTACGTCGGCCTGTTCCTCCTCGCCCTGGCCGGGCAGGCGCGGCGCCTCGTGCCGGTCGCGGCCGGCTGGCTCGTGCTGCTCGCCGTGGCCTTCCCGCTGCTGCCCCCCGACAGCCGCAACATGATGCCGCCGCCGCTCTACCTCGTGCCGGTGACGGCCGCCTGCGTGCCCTTCGCGGGCGGGCTGCTCCTGCCGCGCCTGATCGCGGCGGGCTGGGTGCGCCCGCTGGCGGCGCTCCTCATCCTGCCCTTCGCGGCGGCGTGCTTCTTCGTGGACACCGCCGCCGCACGCTGGCTCGGCGGCATCGCGGCGGTGCTGCTGGTCGGCGCCGCCGTCACCGCGACGCCGATCCGCCGCGAGGGCCGGGCGACGCGGGGGCTGATCGCCCTGGGGGATTGGAGCTACGTCCTCTATCTCGCCCACCCGCCGGTGCTGATGCTGGCCAACTGGGCCTGCCCGCCCCATTGGAACGGGGCCGCCTACGCGGCGGTGAGCCTCGCCGGGGCGCTGGCAGTCGCGGCCCTGCTCGGGCCCCTCGACGTCGCCCTGTACCGGCGCTTGCGCGCGCGCCTCGACGGGGCGCGCCCGGCGGCCCTGACGCGGGGCGTGACCGCCTTCCTCGTCGTGTTCACGGCCTGCGCCCTCTGGGGCAGCACCGAGACCGCCCGCAACGACTGGGCCGAGTTCCGGGCCAGGGGCGCCCTCGCCGCCCTGCCCCCCGACGCCTTCGCGTCGCCCGCCTCCGCGGGCACGGCCATCGCCGCGCGCGGCCTCGCCCTGCCCGACACCCTGCTGGCGCGGGTCGAGAGCCTGGAGCCCATCGGTGCGAACGAGATCCTGGTGAGCGCCTACGCCTTCGATCCGGCGCGGCCGGGGCGGGGGATGCAGCTGGCGCTGTTCTGCGGCGGGCGGCGCGTCGCCGTGGAGCGGCCCCGCCGCCTGCGCCGGGACCTGACCGGGCAGCCGGGCTTCGCGGGCCTGGGCCAGCGGCGGATCGGCTACCGGGTGCGCGTGCCGGCCGAGGCCTGCGGCGCGGGCCCGCTCGTGCCGGTGGTGGTCGACGAATCGGGCCGGATGGCGGTGCTCAGCCTCCCGTCCGGGGGGTGAGGCCCCTATTCGTGGTGGATGTGCAGGTCGCGCTCGGTGCGGCGCGAATCCTTGGGCGACAGGCCCCGGAGATGGCCGACGACGGCCGTGCCGACGAGGCAGAGGAAGTAGCCCACCTGCATGGCGACGAAGGCGCCCGCCGGCATCCAGCCGCCCATCGGGCCCCCGACGAACAGGGCCATGACGCCGAGCACGCTCACGATCGCCACGGCGGTCACGGCGAAGCCCACCACGGAGACGTAGAAGCCGCACACGATCCCGAACAGGCCGAAGAGTCCCAGAACTCCCGTCGTCTCCATCGGTTTACTCCGGCTTCCGATTCCACGGCATCGCGACGGCTCGGCAGGCGAGGTTCAGAGGTCTCATCCGTGCCCGATGCGGACACCATGAACCGCATCGCTGAAGAAACTCATATAGGTGTGCCTTGTCCGTAATCGACCCTCGAAAAGAAAGACAATTTTCCGAGATCGAAACAATTCACACCAGCGCGAGACCGTGATCGCCGCGCGCGATCCGCAGCATGACGGAAAATGGATCACAGCCACGATCACATAGATCAGTGGGATGGAATTCATTCATGATGCGGTATCCCAGGCGCGAAGCGCCGGGCCGCACAACGACAAACCCCCGCGCGGGCGACCGCGCGGGGGTTTGTCGTACCGGATCCGAGATGGGCGTGGGGCTCAGTAGGAGCCCTTGACCAGGAACACCGCCGGGACCGTCCGCAGGATGATCGCGATGTCGCCGGCGAAGCTGCGCGACTCGACGTATTGGCGGTCGAGGCGGACGCGCTCGTCATAGGTCGTGTCCGACCGGCCGCTGATCTGCCACGCGCCGGTGAGGCCCGGACGCACGGCGAAATAGGCGGAGGCCGCGTCGCCGTACTTCTCCAGCTCGGCATCGACGATCGGGCGCGGGCCGACGAGGCTCATCTCGCCGCGCAGGATGTTGATGAGCTGCGGCAGCTCGTCCAGGCTGGTCTTGCGCAGGACATGGCCGATGATCGTGATGCGGGGGTCGTTCTTGAGCTTCCGGTTCTGCGTCCACTCCGCCATCGCGGCGGGGTTCTCGGCGAGGTGGCGCCGCAGGATCTCGTCGCCGTTCATGCGCATGGAGCGGAACTTCAGGCAGCCGAAGGTCTTTCCACCTCTCCCGAGACGGCGGTGGCTGTAGAACGGCGACTTGCGGTCGACGGCCCAGACCAGGAACGCGACCAGCACGAAGAGCGGCAGCAGCAGGAAGAGACAGGCCAAGGCGACGCTGAGGTCGAACAGACGCTTGGGCGCCCGATCCAGGATGAGGCTGCGGCCATACCTCGCCTCGGTCTGTGTGCCGGTGGCGACCTTGCGGGATCGCCACGCGACCAGAGGCAGGTTGTGAAGCAGCATGCCGCATCCTTCTCGACGCACAAATGTGGCCGTCAATTTTTACGAGGTATTAAGTTTCGATTGCCAGATTGCGTTGCACAACTCAAGGCGAGACTTGGGGCATTTTGCCTAATTTTTTGAATATGCGTGTGGAACGGTTTCGCAACTTACGTTTTTCAGGACTATATTCTCTAAATTGAGAAGCTTGACTGAATACTGCGACGGTTGCCGGCAAGGCCCACGTTGCACTGCGGTATTCGGGTTCGGGCGTTGCCCAAGACGGTTCGAGGAGACCCGGCCCGCGCGGCCCGGTTTGGAAAACATTCTGGCCTAAAAAATTTTCGCCATCCGGAAACTTGGCTGTTTCTCAGCGGGTTGAGGCGCCCGGCCGGGGCCGGTCCCCCTGCGGCGCCGACGCCGCGGCTGCCACAGAAAAATCTTAACCAATCGCGATCATGGTCCCGATTCGTCGGCAACGGCGACGATCCGGCGTACTTGCAAGCATCCGCACAAGTAATACGCCCGAAACGCCACTCCACGCGAGTTCCGGTTGTGATGACAGGCAGTCCTCCCACGCTCGTCGCGGCGCTCGAGCGCTGCCGGATGGCTTTCATCGGCGTGGCGTGCATGAGCGCGCTGGTGAACGTGCTCTATCTCACCGGCTCGTTCTTCATGCTCGAAGTCTACGACCGGGTGATCCCGAGCCGGTCGGTGCCGACCCTGATCGGCCTCTGCGTGCTCGCCCTCATGCTCTACGTGCTGCAGGGCCTGCTGGAAGCAATCCGCGCGCGGGTGCTGGTCCGCATCGGCATGGCGCTGGACGAATCCCTGAGCGGGCGGGTCTTCGACGTGACCGTGCGCGCGCCCCTGCGGGGCGGCCTCGGCCCGGACGGGACGATGGCCCTGCGCGACCTCGACCAGTTGCGGGCCTTCCTGTCCGGCGGCGGGCCGTCGGCCCTGTTCGACCTGCCGTGGATGCCGGTCTACCTCGCCATCTGTTTCCTGTTCCACCCGCTCATCGGCGTGGCGGCGGTCGTCGGCATGCTGGTCCTGGTGGCGGTGACGCTGCTCAACGACCGGGCGACCCGCAAGCCCACCGCGCAATCGGCGGTCCACGCCCAGCAGCGCAGCGTCCTCGCGGAGGTCTCCCGGCGCAACGCCGAATCCCTGGCGGCGCTCGGCATGCAGGGCCGGCTCGGCCGGCGCTGGGGCCTCGTGAACCGCGATTACGCCCTCACCCAGCAGCGCGCCTCGGACGCGGTCGGCGGCTACGGCGCCCTGTCGAAGGTGTTCCGCACCGCCCTGCAATCGGGCGTGCTGGCGCTGGGCGCGTGGCTGGTGATCCACAACGAGGCCACGGGCGGCATCATCATCGCCTCCTCGATCCTCGTCTCCCGCGCCCTCGCCCCGGCCGAGCTCGCCATCGCCCACTGGAAGGGCTTCGCCGCCGCACGGCAGAGCTGGCGGCGCCTGTCGGACCTGTTCGCCCGCCTGCCGGAGGCACCCCGTCCCCACGCCCTGCCCGCCCCCGTGCGCTCCCTGGCGGTGGAGGGGATCGCCGTCTCGCCCCCCAATTCCCGGCGTCTGGCGGTGCAGGAGGCGACCTTCGCCCTCGCCGCCGGCCAGGGGCTCGGGATGATCGGCCCAAGTGCCTCGGGCAAGTCCTCCCTCGCCCGCGCCCTGGTGGGCATCTGGGCGCCGGTGCGCGGGCAGGTCCGCCTCGACGGCGCGGCCCTCGACCAATGGTCGAGCGAGACCCTCGGCCCGCATCTCGGCTTCCTGCCGCAGGAGGTGGAGCTGTTCCCCGGCACGGTGGCCGAGAACATCGCCCGGTTCGAGGACGGGGCGGATCCGGCCGCCGTGCTGGCGGCGGCGCGGGCGGCCTGCGTCCACGACATGGTCCTGCGGCTGCCGGAGGGCTACGACACCCGCATCGGCGAGAACGGCGCGGGCCTCTCGGCCGGGCAGCGCCAGCGCATCGGCCTCGCCCGCGCCCTCTACGGCGACCCGTTCCTCGTGGTCCTCGACGAGCCCAATTCCAACCTCGACGCGGAGGGCGAGGCCGCCCTCACCGAGGCGATCGTCGGCGTGCGCCGCCGGGGCGGCATCTGCGTGGTGATCGCCCACCGGCCGAGCGCGCTCGCCGCCCTCGACATGGTGCTCGTCCTGTCGGACGGACGGGTCCAGGCCTTCGGGCCCAAGGAGGAGGTGCTGAAGCACGTCCTGCGTCCGGCGACCCCGGTTCCCGCCCCCTCCCCGGCCCAGGCCGTCGCGACCCTGCGTGAGAGCGCGTGATGAGCACGACCACCATCCCCGCCATCGGCTCCCTCGGGGCGCCCCTCGCGCCGCCCCCGGCGCTGGCCCTCCCCTCGATCCGCCGCCACCTCATCGCGGCGCTGGGCCTCGGCCTCGTGCTGGTGCCGGGCATCGGCGGCTGGGCGGCCCTGACCCATTTCTCGGCGGCGGTGATCGCCCCCGGCCTGCTCGTGGTCGAGTCGGACGTGAAGAAGGTCCAGCACCCGACCGGGGGCGTGATCGGCGAGATCCTCGTGCGCGAGGGCAGCCGGGTCCAGGCGGGCGACATCCTCGTGCGCCTCGACGGGACGCAGATCCGCACCAACCTCGACATCGTCCTGAACGCCCTGGATGAGCTCGCCGCCCGCCGGGCGCGGGACGAGGCCGAGCGCGACGGGGCGACGGCGGTCGTCTTCCCCGACGACCTCGTCTCCCGCGCCCGCGGCAACCCCGCCATCGCCCACCTGATCGAGAGCGAGGCGCGGCTGTTCCAGTCGCGGGTCGCCGCCCGCGAGGGCCAGAAGGCGCAGTTGACCGAGCGCATCGCGCAGCTGGGCCAGGAGATCCGGGGCCTCGGCGAGCAGGCCGCCGCCAAGAACCGCGAGATCGCCCTGATCCAGCAGGAGCTCACGGGCGTGCGCGACCTCTTCGCCAAGAACCTCGTGCCGATCTCGCGGGTGACGGGGCTGGAGCGCGACGCGGCGCGGCTGGAGGGCGAGCGCGGGCAGCTCGTCGCCGCCACGGCCTCCTCGCGCGGCAAGATCGCCGAGACCGAGTTGCAGATCTACCAGATCGACCGGGAGATGCGCACCGAGGTGGGCAAGGACCTCGCCGAGATCCGGGGCAAGTGGTCGGAGCTCATCGAGAAGCGGGTGGCGGCGCAGGACCAGCTGATGCGCATCGACATGCGTGCTCCGCAGGACGGCGTCGTCCACCAGATGACGGTCCACACGGTGGGCGGCCTCGTCACTCCGAACGAGCCCGCCATGCTGATCGTGCCCCAGGCCGACCAGCTCCTCGTGGAGGTGCGGGTCCAGCCCCAGGACATCGACAACGTCCGCCTCGGGCAGAGCGCGATGCTGCGCTTCTCGGCCTTCAACCTGCGCACCACGCCGGAGGTGGCGGGCGAGGTCGTGCGGGTCTCGGCCGACGTGACCCAGGACCCGAAGACCGGGCAATCCTACTACACCGCCCGCGTCCGCCTGGAGCCGAGCGCCAAGGAAGCCCTCGGCGCCCTGCGCCTCGTGCCGGGCATGCCGGTGGAGGCCTACATGCAGATCGGCGAGCGCTCGGTGCTCTCCTATCTGACGAAGCCCCTCACCGACCAGATCGCGAAGGCTTGGAAGGAACGGTGAGGGGCCCCGCCGGGGCCTATTGCGTCGCGGAGGTCACGGCCACCGCGCCGAAGGTCTGGTTGGCGCTGCCCTGGCAGGTCCAGGCGATCGTCCCCGCGCCGCTCGTGACCGCCGCGCCGTTCACGTCGAGGCAGAGCCCGGCATTGTAGGACGAGGCGAGCGAGGAGCCGTTGCCCTGCGCCCGGCCGAGCCACGCTTGGTTCGTGCCGCCGTGGCAGCCCCACTGGTAGACCTGGGAGCCCGGCCCCGGCGTCCCCGCGAGGGTTAGGTCCAGGCACTTGCCGTTGGCGGCGTTGACGAAGGTCTGGCCGCCGCCGGTGAGCTTGACCTGCCAGGCCTGCTCGGCGGCGCCGGTGCAGACCTGCTGCGTCACCGGGGCGCCGTCGTTGCCGTTGCCCGCCGGGACGGAGAGGCACTGGCCGGAATGGGTGGCCTTCAGGGCGATCCGCGCCGGGCCGGGGGTGAAGGTCTGGTTCGCGCCGCCGTGGCAGGACCAGACGATGGCCCCCGCCCCCGCCGCCGTGGAGGCGCCGCTCACGTCGAGGCAGAGATTGGCGTTGTAGGCCGAGACGAGGGCATTGCCGGCCCCCTGTCCGCGCGGGTTCCAGCCCTGGTTCGTGCCGCCGTTGCAGGTCCATTGATAGACCTGCGAGCCCGGCCCCGGCGCCGCCGCGAGGGTCATGTCCAGGCACTTGCCGGTCGCCGCGTTGACGAGGGTCCGCCCGCCATTGCCGGCCTGAACCTGCCACGTCTGCTCCGCCGCCCCCGTGCAGGGCTGCTGCGTCACCGGGGCGCCGTCGGCATTATTGCCCGCCGGGACGGCGAGGCACTGCCCCGAATGCGAAGCTCTGAGGGCGAGGCCGACCGGGCCGATCGTGGCGCCGAGGCCCCCCGTGCCGCCGTTGCCCCCGGTGCCGGTGCCCGTGCCGCCGGTCCCGCCGGTTCCGGTCCCGCCCGTGCCGGTGCCGCCGGTCCCGGTGCCGCCGCCGTTGGAGGCCACGGCCGAGGGGGCGACGGGGGTCGTCACCTGGACCGGCGCCGTGACGCCGCCGAGGCCGACGATCACCCCCGGCGAGGGCACGCCCTTCGTGTCGATGGCGACGAGCTGGTAATAGCCGGGGGGCGCGACGGCGCCGGAGGCCGGCATCCTGGCGGTGACGCCCTGGCCGGAGACGCTGAAGCTCGCCACGTAGCGCCGCTGCGTGGCGTTGAAGCTGTGGGTGACGGCGCTGAGCCCGACCAGCACCACCTGCGACAGGCCGTTCGGCGAGTTCAGCTCGAACGACAGGGATTGGCCGTAGCCCGGCGTGATCGAGGCGAGGCTGACGATCCGGGGCCGCGTCGCCAGGGCGGCGGTGCCGTTGGCGGCGGTGAACAGGTAGGGCGGATAGTAGATCTCGGCGTTCTGGTTGTTCACCGGGCCGGGCGCGCCGCCCCCGGCGATCAGCAGGGCGCCGTTCTGCATCAGGATCGCCGTCGAGTGGTAGCCGCGATAGACCGCCCCCGAGGCGCCGACCGACCATTTGCCGGTGCGGGGGTCCCAGATCTCCGATTGCAGGACCGCGTTGTCCCCCGCCTGGTCATTGTACTTGCTGCCGCCGGTGACGGCGACCTGCCCCGTGGGCAGGACGGTCGCCTGCGCCCAGGCCCGGCCCACGCTCATCGGCGCCGTGTCCGCGACCACGGGGGTGGTGCCGTTCACGTCGATCGTGGTGGCGAGGCTCGACGACAGGAACCCATCGCCATTCGTGTAGCTGTTGCCGCCGACCTGGAGGATCTTGCCGGTGTCGTACATCACCGCCGTCGAGACCGGCCCGACATTCGGCGCGTCGGTGGCGCTGGCGGCATTGCGCTGCGGCTGCTTGAAGGCCCATGTCGTCACCGAGCCGGTGCCGGAGGCGTTCAGGACCCACATCTTGTCGGCGGAGATGCCGAAGACCTGCCCGTTCGGCGCGACCCATGCGCGGGGATACCACCAGCGGCTGTTGTCTGGCCCGAACGCGTCGCGGCTCTTGGCGCCGAACAGGCTGCTCCACTGGCCCCCGGCCAGGATCTCCGGCGTCATGCCGGTCATGTAGCCCTTGTCGATGCTGCCCTGGGGGTCGCTGAACCCGCCGAGATAGGGATAGGACCCGCCCATGATGAGCTGGCGCCCGTCGGGCAGGGTGATCATCGTGGAATAGTAGCGGTCGTTGGCGAGCTTGGCCGGCAGGGCGCCGAGGCCCGAAGCCTGGTTGTTCAGGACGACGCTGCCCTTGTCGTTGCCGTTGTCGAAGATGCCGCCGGCCACGAGCAGGGACCCGTCCCCGAGGAAGGCCTGCGCGCCGCAGAAGCTGTTCACGCCGGTGATGCCCGGCAGGGTCTTGTGGCTGCCCCCGGTGAAGCCCAGGGTCGGATCCCAGATATCGAAGGTCCGGCCGTCCTGAACGCCGGGATTCCCGCCGGGCGTGCCGAAGGACACGACCTTGCCGCTCGGCAGCAGGCCGAGGGTGATTGCGTTCATCGGCCAGTCGCGCACCGGCGAGAACAGGCCCGCGCTCGGGGCCGAGGCCGAGATCGACAGGCCCGCGAGCAGCGGGTCGGCGACGGGATTGACGACGATCCCGTACAGGGCGGCCTGGGCGGGGCCGCTGGCGAGCACGGTCGCGCAGAGCAGGGCGCTGCGGAGCCGGAGGGGCCGGGGAGCGGCACGGGACATGGTGTTCCTCGGGGCAATGAACGGAACGGCGCGTTGCTCTCAGGATCTCCGCTCGGCGCCTCGAGCGGAATGAACTGCTTTCGCGGCAAATGGATTGCGCGATAGACAATTTGATCGCGATGAACAGTCTTGTTTTAAGCGAAGACTATTGTCGAAAACTATCCCTTCCCGCCGATTCCCGGCGCCAGGGTAAATCGATTCGGCGGGTCCTGCGGCCCCCGCGCGAGGCCCGTGCGGCAAGTAAGTCGGGGGTGCGCCGTCCGATCCCGACCGTTCCGAACCGCGTTGCGGGTGGGTCGCGGGGTCATGGACTGTCGTCGCGATGTAACCAGAGATTGCAACTTCATCGGAGAGGTGATGCAACTCCAAACAGCGCGATCGCTCGCTCAGTTTCCGCTCAATTTTGACTTGCTCTGTCCTTTTAGGAGCTTACTGGCTGCTAGAAACGTTCGTAAGTTGCAAATAAGCGATTTATTAACCACGAAATCATAGTCCTGTCCCTGGGAAGCAGAGCCGAAGTGGGGACCGTGGGTCGTATGAAGGGTCGCGCACAGATGATCGGCGCGGCACTCCTGTGCGCCGCGGCCACGGCGGCCCCGGCCGCCGAGCCCCTCTCGGACATCCCCGCGTCCGGGGCCGGGTTGCGCGGGAGTGCGGGGATCGTGGTCCGGGGCAACGACCGGCTGGTCGGCAGCGAGAGCGCCACGCCGGATTCCCTCCCCGCCGGGATGGTGAGCCTCGACCTCGTGGACGTGCCCCTGGCCGTGGCGGCCAAGGCGGTGCTCACCGACACCCTCGGCTGGGGCTACACCCTGGACGCGGAGGCCGGCGGGCCGATCACCCTCCAGACCGGCGGCCCGGTGAGCCGCGCCGCCCTGCTCTCGCTGTTCGAGGGTGCCCTGTCGAGCCGGGGCCTCGCCCTGAGACGCCGGGGCCGCATGGCGCAGATCGTGGCGGCGGGGGCGGGCACCCTGCAGCCGGTGCGCGGCGTCGGCGCCGAGGCCGGCGCCGTGGTGGTGCCCCTGCGCTGGATCTCGGCCGCCGAGATGCAGGCGATCCTGGCCGCCGTCGCCCCGCGCGACGTGGTGCTGCGGGCCGACCGGGCGCGCAACGTCCTGATCCTCAGCGGGGATGCCGGTCAGATCCGCACCCTGCGCCAGACCATCGCGGTCTTCGACGTCGACTGGATGCGCGGCATGTCGACGGCGATGCTGCCGGTGCGCAGCTCCAATCCCCGGGCCATCGCCCGCGACCTCACGCAGATCTTTGGCGGCGAGACCGCCGGGACCGGCGACGTCATCCGCTTCGTGCCGAACGAGGCCCTGAGCGCCGTGCTCGTGGTCACGTCGCGGTCGGCCTATCTCGACCGCGCCCAGGTCTGGCTCGGCGAGCTCGAAGCCCTGGCCGCCGACCGGGAGCGGCAGCTCTTCGTCTACCGGATCCAGAACCGCTCGGCGAAGGAACTCGCCGCCGTGCTCCAGAGCGTCGTCGCCGCCGAGACCGGCACCAGCGTGAACGTCTCCTCCGGCGCCGGGTTCGGGGCGGGCGGCCTCGGTGCCACCGCCGGCGGGGCGGGGTTCGGCGCGGACGGATCGGGAATCGGGGCCGGGCTCGGCACCTCCGGCTTCGGCGGCGATCCCGCGACCGGGTCCGGCGCGCAGGCCGGCTTCTCCGGCGGCCCCTCGGGCGGGGTGTCTGGCGGGCTGTCGGGTGGGGCGGGAAGCCTCGCCGCCACGGCACCGCTCGGCGGCGGCGGCGGTGGGTTCGGCCAGGGTGCCGGGGCGCAGCCGGCCGGATTCGGGGGCGGGGCTCAGGGCGGCGCCAGCTTCGCCTCGGGTTTCGCGAGCGGCTACGGGGCCGAGGCGGGGGGCGGCTACGGGATGACGGGGGGCGGGATGGCCGCCGGCCTGCCGCGCCGGGACATGATCGGCATCGTCGCCGACGAGACCAACAACAGCCTCGTCGTCTCCGCGACCCGCAACCAGTACGACAAGATCCTGCGCATCCTCGGGCGGCTCGACGCGATGCCGACGCAGGTGCTGCTGGAGACCGTCATCGCCGAGGTGACGCTGAACGACCAGCTGCAGTTCGGCGTGCAATGGTTCCTGCAGAACCGGGGCGACCGGCTGAACCTCGCCTCCAACGCCTCGGCGGGCCTCGCGGAGTCCGCCGTGCCCGTCACCGGCACCGGCACCGCCGTCAGCGGCACCGCCGCGCTGATCAGCGCCGCGACGCGGGGCATCCCCGGCTTCAACTACCTGATGAGCGGCTCGAACTTCAACGTGGTGCTGAACGCCCTGCAGGGCATCACCACGGTGCATGTCCTGTCCTCGCCGAACATCACCGTGCTCGACAACCGCACGGCGAAGCTCCAGATCGGCGACCAGGTGCCGATCGTGCGGCAGAGCGGCCAGAGCGCGCTCGCCGCCGGCGCGCCGATCCTGAACCAGATCGAACTGAAGGACACCGGCGTCATCCTCTCGGTGACGCCGCGGGTGAACAAGAACGGCCTCGTGGTGCTCGACATCAACCAGGAGGTCAGCGACGTGGTGCCGACCACCACCTCGACCATCAATTCGCCGACCATCCGCCAGCGGCGGGTGGCGACCAGCGTGGCGGTGAACGACGGCCACACCCTGGCGCTCGGCGGCCTCGTGCAGGAGAAGTCGCAGCTCTCGAACGAGAGCCTGCCGATCCTCGGCGACCTGCCCCTCATCGGCACCGCCTTCCGCAACCGCTCGGACATCCGCGTCCGCACGGAGCTGATCGTCTTCATCCGCCCGAAGGTCATCCGCGGCACCGCCGAGGCGGACAAGATCGCCGACGATTTCCGGCAGCAGTTCCGGGCGATGATGCCGGTGCGCCCGGTCCCCCCGCCCCCGCCCATGGCGATGCCGCTGCCCGGCACCGAGGGCGTGCTCCGGCGCATGATGGACTAGGCGAAGACCCCGCCCGTTCTTCCGCCGGAACGTAGAATCGCGTATTGCGCAGACGGGACCGGGCATTCGCCTGCCCCTTCTAGCCAATTGGTCTTGCGCGAATCCCCATCCGACGCCGCGTTACGCTCGGGCGCATCGGGGATCGCGCGGGAGGTCCGGGAGCGACCGCGCGCGATGCGGAGAGCGAGTCACGAGGGCGTGTCGTGCGCCCCCCATCACCTCTACACACACGCCGAATGGCACGATCCGCACATCGCCTTCGCGCGGATCCACGCCCTCTCCGCCCTCGCCGCGTCCGCCTTCGAGATCCTGCGGCCCGTCTTCGGGCGGCACGCGGTGGAGCGCCCGATGCCGGCGGCCCTCGACGGGCCGTCGCCCGACGACATCGCCGCGCTGCGCGCCCATTACACGGACGTCAACCGGCGCCATGCCAGCGCCAGCCCCTCCTATTGGGTGCGGATCCGGAGCGCCGTCGTCTGGCGGAACATGATCTTCGTCGAGGCCGACGGCGAGACGATCCCCCTCTACGAGACCTTCCGCATCATCGACAGGCAGGAGCGGGGCGGCGCGGTCGCCGAAGAGTTGAAGGGCCACGCCATCCGCGAGTTCGACGGCGGCGGCGCCGACGTGATCTTCTCCGGCTCGGTGGGGTCGTTTAACTACGGCCACTGGCTCGCCGACGACTTCCCGCGCTACGCCGTGCTCGCGGAGGCGGAGCGGCCCCTGCTGTGCCTGTTCTCGTCGTTCGACCCGGCGATCGACCGGATCCGGCAGGAGGGCGTGGCCCTGGTCGCCGGACCGCAGGCCTGCGCCTGCCGCTTCGTGGATCGCGACATCCCCCTCAGGGTGCGCGACCTCCTCTACGTGACGCCGTGCTCCGAGCACCCGTTCGTCAAGAACCCCCAGGCCCTGGCCTACCTGCGGGATCTCGGGCAGCGCACGGTCCCCGCCGCCGCGCCGGGGCGGCGCCTGTTCGTGAACCGCGCGGAGCGCTGGCCCCGCCGCCTGAGCAACCTCGCGGACCTCGCCCCGATCCTGCGCGACCACGGCTTCGAGGAGATCGTGACGGACGACCTGTCGCTGCGGGAGCAGATCGCGGCCTTCGCGGGGGCGGGGATCGTCGCGGGCATCATGGGGGCCGGCATGACGAACACGGTGTTCAGCCCACCCGGCACCCCGCTCCTCTGCCTCGCGCCGAGCGGCTGGGCCGAGCCCTTCTTCTGGGACGCGGCGGCCGCCTGCGGCCAGCCCTACCACGCGCTGTTCGGCGTGCCCGACGCGGACGACCCGCGCCCCCTCCACCAGAAATCCTTCTCCGTCGATCCCCAGGCGCTGGCGGCCATGCTGGAGCGTATCGCGGGGTGATCGATCACGGCCTCAAGGCGGGCGGGGCATCCGCGAACGGGGCCGGGCGCAGGGTCGCCGGGCGGCCGAGGAACTCGGCCTCGTAGCGGCGCCCGCGCTGGACCACCGAGACCCGGTCCGCGCCGACCGCCGCGACGTGCCAGTCGCCCCTGCCCTCACCCGCCGCGAGCCAGCCCTGGGCGCCGCTGCCGTCATCGATGAAGGCGCTCGCCCGGCCGCCGTCGAGGCGCAGGCCGCGCAACACCAGGACCGGCGCCGCCGGGTCGGGCCGCAGGATCAGGTCGCGGCTGCCTTGCGCCGTCCAGGGGCGGCGCTCGGGGTCGAAGAGCGGCCGGCGCACCGCCGAGCCGTCGGCCGGGGCGGGGGCGATGGAGGCCGCCCGCGCCACGGCCGGGATCTCCTCCGCCGGCATCGCGAAGGCGGCCAGCGCCGCGAGACCGGCCAGGGCGAAGGCGCTGCGCGACCCCCAGCCGCTCGCGGCGAGCATCCGGGCGAGGGCCGTCACGGTGTCCTCCGGGGTGAGGGGGCTGGCAAGGGGGCTGGCGGCGCGACCACGCCGCGCGTCACGAGGCTGAGGCGCATGAGGGTCGGGCGGCCGATCTCCCCGTCGGCCGGGCGCTCGATGCCGAGGTCGGTCTCCTCCAGGGCGACGAGGGGCGCACCGGTCTCCAGGGCGTGGACCAGCCCGTGCAGGCCCTCGGCCGTGCCGCGCAGCATGCCGCGCAGGCGCGGCAGGTCCGGGCGGGCGGGATCGGGATCGAGGGTCGCCGCGTCGATCACCACCGCCCGGTCCGCCGCCAGAGCGTCGAGCCGGGCGCGGAAGGCGGCGAGCAGCGCCTCCCCGTCCGCCGCGACCAGCGGCGGGATGGATTCGGGCCGGGCGGCCCGCTCCCGCGCCCGGTCGAGGCGGTCGCGGGCGGTCTCGATGGCGGACGAGGCATCGAGGGAGGACGAGACCGCCCCCGCCCCGAGGGCGAGGAGCAGGCCGCATCCGGCGAGCCGCACCAGCAGCGGCCGCAGGGCGAGATCCGGCAGACGCGTCACGGGCGGCCTCCCCGGTCGGCGCGGGGCAGGTGCAGGGTGAGGCGCCGCGTGCCTCCCGCCTCGTCCTCCGCCCCCTGCAGGACCGGCGGCCCGAAGCCCGGCACCCGGCCGAGGGCCGCGAGCGCGCCCGCCTCGTCCCGCGCCGAGAGGGTGACGAGCGCCCCCGTCCCGTCGAGACGGAGGCTCACCGCCGCGGCGCCCTCCGGCAGGGCGGCGGCCAGGGCGTCCCAGGTCCGGCCGAGCGGCGGGGCGCGAGTGGCGAGGATGGTCGAGAGACCCGCCTGGACCGGCGCCGCCACGCCCACGATGGCGTGCCGCGCGGCGGCGAAACCCTCGTCGAGGGCGGCGAGCGTCGCGTCCTGCTGCGCCCGCCAGCCCCAGAAGGCCACCGCGAGGAGCAGCCCCGCCCCGAGCCACAGGGCGACGTCGCCCTTGCCCGCGCCGCCGAGCAGGACCGGCAGGGCCCGGTGCCCGTGGCTCAGGAGATCGACCGGCAGGGTCTGGTCCTCGGCGCGGCCCACCGCCACCGGCCCGACCGGCAGCCCGGCCGCGGCGAGGGCGTCGAGCACCGGATCGAGCCGCGCCCGCTTGACCACCACGTGCCGCACCCGCAGGGCGCGCGCGGCGACGTCCTCGCCCTCCACGAACCAGTCGCTGTAGACACTCGCCGCCCGGAACGGCGTGGCGGCCTCCAGTTCCTCCGCCAGCAGCGCGCGCATCCGCGGCAGGGCGGCGCTCGGCACGTCGAGGCAGCGGATGAAGCAGGCGGCCGGGTCGAGGAGCACCTTGGCCCGCATGCCCCCGCGCCCGCCGGCCACCGCCGCGACGCGCTCGGACAGGTCCGCCGCCCCGGCCTCGAACCGGTAGGTCCGCGCCGCGCCCTCGCGCCGGTCGATCACCGTCACGGCCTCGTCCCCCGGCGCGCCGAGGCGCACGGTCAGGGCGGTGGGCAGGCGGTCGGCCCGGGGCTCGGAGAAGCCCGACAGGTGCACCGCCGCATCGAGGATCGGCCGCAACCGGGCCGCGCCGGCTCCGCCCAGCCAGTGGCGGAACGCGGACGGAACGGCGGATGGGGCGCTCACGGTCAGGCTCCGGTTCATCGCGTGAGTCTTCGTTAAGCCTCCGGTATTTCCAACCCTTTAAGGTTGTCTCATCTGCATTCGTTCGTTGAGCGGTGGCATGCAGACGGAACAACCGGCAAACGGGACGACCGGGCGATGCTGAACATCTGGGCCGCCAAGAGCCGCCCGCTGCGGGCGGTGCCCGACCGGCGCGGCGACCGGCGCGGGGCCCGCGACGCGGCGCGCGACTTCATCGCCTTCCTCGCCGAGCGCGAGGCGCTGGACGCCGCCGGGCACGAGCGGGCGCTCGCCGCCCTCGACCTGCCGGGCCGGCGCGCCCTGCCCGTCCTGCTGGTGGAGCTCGGGCTGATCCACGAGGCGACCCTCGTCACCGCCCTGTCGGAGGCGACGGGCCTGCCGATCCTCGACCCCGAGGAGATCCCGCCCGCCCCCGTCCTGCCGGAGGCGATCGGCGCCGAATACTGCGCCCGCGCCCGGATCCTGCCCGTCGCCGCCGGGCCGGACGGGCTCACCGTGGCCGTGGTCGATCCCTTCGACCCCGAGACCGTGCCGGCGCTGGAACACCTCGCCGACCGGCCGGTGGAACGGCGCCTCCTCGGCCCCGGCGGGTTCGAGCGGGCGCACCGGGCCGTCTACGGCGATGCCGCGCCGGAGGAGGACGGCGCCGTCGATGACGACCTCGCCCGCCTGCAAGACGTGGCGAGCCAAGCGCCCATCGTGCGGCTCGCCGCCCGCCTCGTGCGCAAGGCCTTCGAACTCTCGGCCTCGGACATCCACCTGGAGGCCGAGGAGGCCGACATGCGGGTGCGCTACCGGGTCGATGGCGTGCTCATCGAATCCGAGCGGCTCGCGAAATCCGTGCAGCTGGCGCTCACCACCCGCATCAAGATCCAGGCCGGGCTCAACATCGCCGAGCGGCGCCTGCCGCAGGACGGGCGCATGAAGGCCCCCGACCGGGGCCAGGAGGTGGATATCCGCGTCTCGACCCTGCCCACCGCCCATGGGGAGAGCGTGGTGCTGCGCGTCCTCGACGGCTCCCGCCGGGTGGAGGATGTCTCCGATCTCGGCTTCGACGCCCCGGCCATCGCGCGGATCGAGGCCATGACCGCCCGGCCGAACGGCCTCGTCCTCGTCACCGGCCCGACCGGCTCGGGCAAGACCACCACCCTCTACGCGGCGCTCAAGCGCCTCAACGGGCCGCATCTCAAGGTCGTCACCGTCGAGGACCCGGTGGAATACCGGATGGCCGGCGTGAACCAAGTGCAGGCCCATCCCGGCATCGGCCTCGACTTCGCCGCCGCGCTCCGCTCCATCCTGCGCCAGGACCCGGACGTGGTCATGGTCGGCGAGATCCGCGACGGCGAGACCGCGCGCATCGCCGTGCAGGCGTCGCTGACCGGCCACCTCGTGGTCTCGACGCTGCACACCAACTCGGCCGCCGCCGCCGTGACCCGGCTGATGGACATGGGCGTCGAGCCCTATCTCATCGCCGCCACGCTCAACGGTGTCGTCGCCCAGCGCCTCGTGCGCCGCCTCTGCGACGACTGCGCCGAGACCGTGCCCGGCACGGAGCGGGACCGGATCGCCCTGGGCCTGCCCCCCGGCAGCGCCTTGACCCTGCGCCGCCCCTGCGGCTGTCCCGCCTGCAACGGCACCGGCTACCGGGGCCGGATGGTCGTGTCCGAGGTGATGCTCCTCGACGGGGCGTTGCGCGGGATGATCGCGGAGCGCGCCGGGGAGCAGGCCATCGCCGCCCATGCCCGGGCCGGCGGCATGACCTCCCTCGCCGAGAGCGGGCGGGCGCTGGCGATGGCCGGCCGCACCAGCCTCGACGAGGTCGGCCGCGTCCTCGAAGGGATCGCCTGATGGGCCATTTCGCCTACAGGGCCTACGCCGCCGACGGGCGCACCCGCGCGGGCAAGGTCGAGGCCGAGACCCGCCAGCGGGCCGTGGCGCAACTGCAGGGCGAGGGGCTGCGGGTGTTCGCCATCGCGCCCGCCGCCGCCGGGCCGGACGCCTTCTGGAAGCGCGACCTGTTCGGCCGCGACCGGGTGAACGACGCCGCCCGCGTCGCCTTCCTGCGGGAATTCGGCACCCTGCTCGGCGCCGGCCTCACCGTCGACCGGGCGCTGCGGCTCACCGAGCGGCAGGCCTCCAAGGCCCTGCGCCCCATCCTCACCGACCTGCTGGAGCGGGTCGTCGGCGGCGCCTCCCTGTCGCGGGCCATGGGCGCGCATCCGCAGGCCTTCCCGCAGGACATGGTCGACATCGTCCGCGCGGGCGAGGCCACCGGCACCCTCACCGACGTGATCGCCTCGCTCACCGCCTCCATCGCCCGCCGGGACGCGGTGCGCCGCCACCTCGCCTCCGCGATGATCTATCCCGGCCTGCTGGTGCTGATGGCGATCGGGACGATCGCGATGATCGTCGGCGTGCTGGTGCCCGCGCTCGCCCCGATGTTCGAGGGCAGCGGGCAGGAGCCCCCCTTCGCCATCCGCGCCGCCGGGGCGCTGGGGGATTTCGTCTCCGCGTGGTGGCCCGTGCTCCTCGGCGGGCTCGCCGCCGCCCTCGCCCTGCTGGCGCGGAGCTGGCGCCGGCCCGGCTTCGCCGCCGCCCGCTCGGCGCTGGCCCTGCGCCTGCCCCTGGTGCGGGACGTGGTGATCGGCATCGAACTCGGGCGGATCTGCCGGGTGCTGGCCACCCTCCTGCAGGCGCAGGTGCCGGTGCCCGACGCCGTGGCCGCCACCACGCCGCTCGCCGGCAACCGCGTCTTCCGCCTCGCCCTCGACGAGGCCGGGCAGCGCCTCGTGGAGGGCGGCAGCCTCGCCTCCGGCCTCGGACGCCTGCGCCCCTACGCCCCCTCCACCCTGAACCTCATCGCCAGCGGTGAGCAGGTGAACCGGCTGGGCAGCGTCCTCGGCCACGCCGCCGAGATGCACGAGACCCAGACCCGCCAGCGCATCGACGGGATGCTCGCCCTGTTCACCCCCCTCGTCACCGTCGCCATCGGCGGGTTGATCGGCGGGCTGATCGTCTCGGTGATGGGGGCGATCCTGAGCGTCGGGCAGCTCGCGCAGTAGAGCAGGGCGCTGCCCTGCACCCGCCAAAGGGCTTGCCCTTTGGGATCCCCTTTCAGGCCGGCGTCAGGAACAGGGCGGCGTGCAGGCCCAGAGCGAGGAACGGGCCGAAAGGTAAGCGTGTCCTCGCATCGAGGCGGGCGAGCACCACCACGAGAAGCGCCGACAGGCTCGCCACCAGGAGGACGAAGGGCAGACCGGTCAGGCCCGTCCAGGCCGTGGCGGCGGCGAGGAACTTCACGTCCCCGAGCCCCAGCCCGATCCGGCCACGCAGGCGGGCATGGAGCGCCCTCACCCCCCAGAACAGGCCGAAGGCGACCGCGACCTCCCCGACGCGCAGCCACACGAATTCCGGATCCTGCCAGGCCGCGAGCCCGAGCCCGGCGGCGAGCAGCGCGAGGTTCAACCCGTTCGGGATGATCCGCCGCCGCCAGTCGATCCAGGCGATCGGCAGCGTCAGCGGCAGGGGGGCGAGGGCGAGGAGGAGGTCGGCGGGGGGCACGGGCCTCAGGCTCGGGCGGCGCCGACCCGCACGAACTGGCTCGCCGGGATGCGTGCCGGACGGGACGCGGCCGGGACCGCCCTGCCCCGGCGCAGGGCGCTCCATTCGCGCAGGTGCAGCCAGAGGGTGTAGGCGCCGACGGAGCCCGCCGCCACGCCCGTGAGCCAGAGGCCGATCAGCGTCCCGTAGGCGACGACGTTGTTCAATTCGCGCATCAGCCCCAGCACGAAGGCGGTGTACCACGACACCCCCGAGACCGCGCCGGAGACGAGGAAGATGCCGGTGCGCGCCCCCGAGATGCCGTCGAGCATCGGGCGGCCGACATCGCGCAGGATGCCGGGCAGGACGGCGCTGTGGATGATGAGCCCGTTCAGGGTGAGCACCACCACCACGGTGATCTTCGCCCAGAGCTTCGGGTTCTGGAACTTCTCCGGCGATTCCGCCGCGTAGACCGCCAGGAAGCCGAGCCCCGACAGCCACAGCAGCACGATGCCCACCGTGCAGACCTTGCTGACGAACAGGAAGATCCGCGCGATCTCCGGCGGCAGGCTCCCCCAGCGCATCCAGCGCAGGATCCAGAAATCGAGCATCGTCGCCCCGCCGAGGCCGAAGCACAGGCCGACGAGATGCAGCCCCACCAGCAGGGTGAGCACCCGCACCGGCGGCAGCGGACCCGGCAGGGCGAGGGTCAGCGGCTCCGCCAGCGCCGGGCTCGCGCCCAGGAGGCCGAGCAGAAGGCCGGCGCCGATGGGAAGAACAAGGCTCGCGCGCAAACCGCTCATCGTCTCTGCCGGCCCTTTCGGGCCCGTCCCTCCGGGAGTACGAGGGTTTTGTCGCAGGACGGCGTTAACAAAGGTGAAAACCACCGCCGGAACCTGCCGCGAAAACCACCGATCGACCCTTGTCGCGCCAGCGAAATCTTTAGAAAGCTCGGCCATCATGCCGGCCTATAGACGTCGTGATTATCGGAGCCGGGAAATGAACGGGAGCATGAGCCGCGCCGAGGCCGAGGAGGCCGGGGAGGCGGGCTTCTCGCTGGTGGAATTGCTGGTGGTGCTGGCGATCATCGGCATGATCGCGACGATGGTGACGCCGCAGGTGCTGGGTTATCTCGGCCGGGCCAAGGGCGAGACGGCGCGCATCCAGGTGAAGAACATCGCGCAGGCGGTGGAGCTGTATTACCTCGACCTCGGCGGCTACCCGAGCTCCGACCAGGGCCTCCAGGCGCTGGTGCAGCCGACCGGCCCCGGCTGGCGCGGCCCGTATGTGCGCGACGCGCGCGGCCTGGTGGACCCGTGGGGCCACCCCTACCTCTACCGCTCACCGGGCCTCGGCGCGTCACCCTACGAGGTCTACTCGCTGGGCAGCGACGGCAAGATCGGCGGTTCGGGCGAGAGCGCGGACGTCGCCAGCAACTGAGGGATCCCAAAGGACGAGTCCTTTGGTGGGGTCCAGGGGCAAAGCCCCTGGGCTCTTTTTTTATGTGTCCCCCTCACCGGCCAACCCGTACACGGCCTCCCCGTGCCGCCGGAGGGGGCCGCCCTCGCCCGAGCGCTTCCACAGCCGGGTGTTGAGGGCCGCCACGGGATCGCGACCCGGAATGGCGAAGCCCCGTGCGATCAGGGCATCGTGGATCTCCCGCGCATGGAGGGGCCGTCCGGCCTCGTGGAGGACGGCGCAGGCGGCCTCGACGAGGGCGCGGCCGTAGCGGCGGGCGCCGGTGGGATCTTCGGCGAAGGCGACGGGCTCCGGCGCGGCGGGGCGGCGGACCCGGGGCGCCGGAGCGGGGGCCTCCCTCTCCCCGACGGGCTCCGGCGCGGGAGCGGGCGTGGGCGCCGGCCGGGGGATCCCGGCATTCAGCCGTCGGCCGAGTTCGAGGTAGAGGACGAGGTCTGCGATCTCGCGGTCGAGGGTTTCCCGCTGGCGCCTCAGCTGCGCCAGCCGCTCTTCCGCCTCGTGTTCCGAGAGGCCCATTCCGTTCCCACCGCGTCAATTCCCTGCACGGAATAAGGGAATACATCGGCCCGGCGCAACGGAATAACCGGCATTCCCTGCAATTATTCCACGTCTTCCGTCATCTTCCCTGCGATCTTCCGTTTCGTTCCCTTCCGGGGCGGAACGAGCAGGGCGGTCTCGTCGGCGGGGGAGAGAACGAGCCCGTTCTCATCGAGGCTCGCCGGCAGCTTCGGGAATACCTCCTGCAGGTGGGCGAGGTCGGCCTTGAACCCCTGCCGGAAGCTGCGGATCGAGGCGTTCTCCGCCCCGAATTGCTGGTGCAGGTTGTTCCAGGTCAGGCGCAGGGGTCGGGGCAGCGCCCGCAGGCGGTAGCCGAGCCAGAACAGCAGGTCGAGCTTGCGCGCCGAGCCGGAGAAGGCCTTCGCCGCCCGCATGTCGACGGGCAGGGCGTGGCGGATCAGGGTCTCGTAGAATTCCTGGTCGAAGCGCACGGTGCGCCCGCCATCCTGCACCTCGTCCCCCTCGCCCGCGCGGGAGCGCCAGAGTTCGAGGCTGCGGAACGGCGGCACGTTGAGGGTGGTGGCGCTGTCGCGCCCGTCCCAGAGGCCGATCTGCATGGTGCAGGCGGCGAGCCGGTTCAATTGCTCCTTGAACTGGCGGATCGTGCCGCGCTCGCCCCCGGTCACGGCGAAGCCCATCTCGCGCATGAAGCCCGAGAGAGTGTCGGCCACCTGCACCACGGCGCTGCGCTGGCGCACGGCCTCCGTGCAGAGGTGCAGGAGCATCAGCCGCGCCTTCGGCCCGTAGGGCAGGCCCTGGGGCGCGAAGGCGCCCGTCGTGGGGTCCTTGAGCCGCCCGGCGATGAGGTTCAGCGAGTTGCGCCCGTAGGTCCGGGAGAATTCCCGCACCGCCCCCGGATCGCGATAGGGCAGGCCGCACAGGGCCAGCACCGAATGGATGTGCTGGAGGTTCTCCGGCAGGGCGGGCTCGTTCTCGATGACGAGGCGCACCGCGTCCCGCCGCTTCTGGTCGCGGGACAGGTCGGCCCGGCGGGCCTCCTCCTCGCCCTGGGCGGCGCGCGTGGCGTCGCGCTCCCGCTGCCGATGGTGCAGGTGGGCGACGATCGGCGCGAACAGGAAGCCGCCCCGGGCGGCCTCCAGCTCGGCCAGGAGGTCGGGATCGCGGATCTCCGCGACCATTGCCTCGATCCCCATTGCGTCCCGTGCTCGAACCCCGGCCCGCATCGGACGGACCCCCGACAGGACATGGCACGATTCGCGGGCGCGGGGCGTGACCGCTTCGGACTTGTCCCGGCAATCCACGTTTCCCCGCCACGCTTCCCCCGTGGGCGCGGCGCGGGGGCCGGCTCGTTCCGAGGCGCACGCAGAGTTCGATACGCCCCCTTGTCCCCGGACTTCACACCCTTCCCTGCCGATCGACGCCGAATTGCATACGCGACCACGCAGAATCCCATGCGCCGGGGCGCCGCGCTGGCGCAGACTCCCATACGCCACCGCGCAGAGTTCCATACGCATCCGCGCAGAGTCGGATACCGGAACCGGCCTCAACCACTTGTGAGTACAGGGAGAACGGCGTGGGCATATAACCTGCTGAACAGACTCTCTGATAAAGATGTTTTGATAATCTTCCTAATGCGCGCGAGGTTCGTTCGCCAAACCGGACGGGAGGGTCAGAAGGAACGAACATGTTTTGAAGGGAATAACCCCGTTTCGTCCACAGAACGGGCCGTGTGAAGCGACCGGACGAAGCCCCGACTTGACGAAACCCGAGGCGAAGGCTTCACCCAAGGCTCATTCCTCCAGGCATGGTTCGAAGGAGCCCGCCCTCCCCGTGGCGCCACCCGACACCCGCAAACCCGGACGGCCCTTCCGGCCCCGTCATCACGGCCGCCCGGCCCATCCCGGCGATCCCCCTCCCCGGCCCGCTGGCGACGACGCGATCGTCCTCTACGGCTGGCATCCGGTCTGCGAGGCGCTGGCCAACGAGAAGCGCGGCCTGCGCCGCCTCCTCGCGAGCGAGAACGCCATCCTCCGGTTGCAGGAGACCTTCGGGGAATCCCTGCGCATCGCGCCGGAGCTCGTCCGACCCGCCGAGATCGGGCGGCTGCTCGGGGCCGATGCCGTCCACCAGGGACTCTATCTGGAGGCGGATCCCCTCCCCGCCCCCGCCCTCGACGCCATGCCGGAGGACGCGCTGCTGCTCGCCCTCGACCAGATCACCGATCCGCACAATGTCGGCGCCATCGTCCGCACCGCCGCCGCCTTCGGCGTTACGGGTATCGTGACCACCGTGCGCCACGCGCCGGGGGCGACGGGGGTGCTCGCGAAATCCGCCTCGGGCGGGCTGGAGCACGTGCCGTTCATCACCGTCCGCAATCTGGCGGAGGCGCTGATCACACTCGGGGAGCGGGGGTTCACCCGAGTCGGGCTCGATTCCGATGCGGAGGTAGAGCTGGGAGCACTCAACGCGCAGCGGCCCCTCGTCATCGTGTTGGGGGCTGAGGGGAAGGGTTTGCGGGAGCGTACGCGCAGTTGCTGCGATACCCTTGCGCGGATCCCGTTCTCGGGGGCCATCCGCAGCCTGAACGTGTCGAACGCGGCGGCTATCACCCTGTATGCGTTGGGGCGGAAGTAGTCGGGGCCCTGCCCCGACACCCCGCCAAAGGGCTTAGCCCTTTGGGATCCCCGGATGGGCCGCGATGGCGCCGGCCGTCGTGAGCCAGATCTTGTCGCGGTGGGACGCGATGTGGGCGAGCGCCCGACGCAGCGGGCCCAGGCGGTGGGGCTGGCCGGTGATGTAGGGGTGGAGGGCGATGCCCATCACCAGAGGTGCCGAGGCGGATTGCGCCAGCATCTCCTCGAACCCGTCGAGGATCGCCTGCGCGAACTCCCGCCCGGTCTCCTTGCGCGCGACGATGGCCGGGATGTCGTTCAATTCCTGCGGATAGGGGATCGCCAGGATCGGGTTGCCGCGCGTGGCGAACCAGGTCGGCTGATCGTCGTGGCACCAGTCGAGGAGATAGCGGTAGCCGGCCTCGGCCAGGAGGTCGGGCGTGGCGTGCGATTGCGAGATCCATGGACCGAGCCAGCCCTCCGGCGCCCTGCCCTCCTCGCGGGTCAGCACCTCCGTCGCCTCCGCGATCAGCGCCCGCTCGGCCGCCTCGTCGAGAACGCCCTGCCGCTCGGCGTTGCTGCGCCCATGGGCAACGATCTCGTCGCCCCGCGCCCGGAACGCCTCGATCAGGCCGGGACAATCCCGGTAGAGCCGGCTGTTCGCCAGCACGCTGACCGGCATGTGCAGCGCGTCGAACAGGTCGCGCATCCGCCACGCCCCGACCCGGTTCCCCCAATCCCGCCACGCATAGTTGAGCACGTCCGGCTGCGGCCCGCCCGGCGCCAGCTCCGCCCCGAGCCCCGACCCGAAATCGAAGGTCTCGAGGTTGAGCGCGACATAGACCGCGAGCCGCTTGCCGCCGGGCCAGTCATAGACCGGCCGGTCCGGCAGGGCGCTGTAGGGGTATCGTCCGTGATGAGGAAATGTCATGCGGCCAAGATAGGGCGCAGGTCGAACACGAAAAACCCGCCGCGTCTTTCGACGGGCGGGTTGTTCGTGTGTTTGGTTGCGGGGGTTGGATTTGAACCAACGACCTTCAGGTTATGAGCCTGACGAGCTACCGGACTGCTCCACCCCGC
>NZ_JBBXMY010000027.1:0-38334 GCF_038442315.1 Methylobacterium litchii
ACCGCCCTTCGGCTTGGCCCGTTCAGGCGGCAGCAGCGGTGCGATCTCGGCCCACAGGCCATCGGGAAGGAGCGGTCTCGCCATCTTCACTCAACGCGCCAAACCCGGTTTTGTTAGAGCCTCTAAGACGCCATCGGCGCTTCCCGAAAGCGGTCGTTCGTCAGCCCTGCGGCAACTTCGGTTACGGGTGGCAAGCCGTCTTTGGGTTGCCGTCCGAAAGCCGTCATTAGCCTGTGCGCCCATATCGGTGATCTCAGGCAAGCCGGCTTGGCCTTCCAGTCTCCTCGCGGCGGCTTCGGTAGCGGCTTGTCGCCGCTCCCGGCGCGCTTGGGCTTGCCGCTCCGCATTGGCTACCAACTCGGGGCTGAACCTGCCCGTTCTAGTTTACGGCTCATGAACTACCAGCTGACTGCCGACATCTGTTCCGAATCCTGACCGGAGAACCCGTTCGAGACCGACAAAGGGCAGTGCGTCCTTCTCCGTGGCAATAGATAGAATTTGTTAAGAGTGCACTATCAGATTGCGAACATTGCATCGGCTAAGAACTAGGACCACAGCTGCTCAATGTTACATCGACTGCTGTCTCTCGATCCCTGTGACGAAGTCGTGATCGCGCAAGTCGAAGCGTTTCGCCGTCGTGTACCGATCCTGTATGCGGTTCTCTCGTTGAATACTGTTGCAGTGGCGGCCGTCCACTACAGCATCGTATCTCCTAATCTCTCAGTTTACACCCCGGGCGCAGTCGTGGCATTTATGCTCGCTCGCGGTATCCAATGGTATCGAGTGCGTCAGGGCGCAGTTTGCGCAACGCAAGCGCGCCGTATGCTTGGACAGACGACTATCTTAGGTATCGTTCTCGCCCTCTCGATGCTGAGCTGGTCCTGTTTTTTGTACGGCGCACATCACGATGCTGGCTCGGTGACGGCCGGTATTACCAGACGTGGATATGTAGTCCTCTACGTCGGCTTGACCGTCATTTGCTGCATTTCTTTGCTCATGCATGTCAGGCTTTCTGCACTTGTGATCACGGTCATGGTGATCCTGCCGTTCAGCGGCTTTCTGATGATCCACGGTTCACTCGTCGAGCGGGCAGTAGCGATCAATCTCACTTTGGTCGCCGCCGCGATGCTTTACGTCCTATTCGTCGCTTCCCATGATTTCGCGACGCTCGTGCGATCTAGAAGCGAACTGCAAGCGATCGGCGTCCAACAGGAACAGCTGGCCAACACTGATTCTCTCACCGGCCTCAGCAACAGACGGCAATTTTTCGCGGCTTATGAGGAGATGATGGCTAGGGGAGATCACTTTGCCTTATTCTCCATGGATCTCGACGGGTTTAAGCAGGTCAACGACGTGCATGGACACCCAGCGGGCGATATCGTGCTCGCCGAGATCGCTCTTCGAATAACGTCTGCCCTCCCCGAAGCCTTTTGTGTTGCCCGCGTAGGCGGTGACGAATTCTGTGTCCTGCATCCGTTGCGCGATCTCAAGATGCTGACGACGCTTGCAGAAAACATTATCTCGGCGTGCGGCGCGCCCATTCCCTATGCTTACGGGATGGTAGCGGTCGGTATCTCGGTCGGCATCAGCGAAGTCGATCAGGCGATTGCCTGCACGACGAATTGCAATCCGATCGAGCGCGCGGATTACGCGCTGGCGCACGTCAAGCGGAGTGGTAAGGGGCGATATGAGGTCTTCGCCCCGAGCCATGAACTGAACATCCGCCGTCGCGCGGCCGTGGAGCAGGCGCTGCGGGCCGCCGACCTCGGCGAGGAGATCCACCTCGTCTATCAGCCAATCGTCGATGCTGTGTCGAACAAGCCAATCGGTTACGAGGCACTGGCCCGCTGGCATAGCCCGATCTTGGGCGATGTCATGCCGGCCGAGTTCGTACCGATCGCCGAGCAGTGCGAGCGTGTCCAGGCTCTGACCCGCATCGTCGTCGCCAAGGCTCTCGATCAGGCCCGCACTTGGCCGTCATCCGTCCGGATCAAGATCAACCTGTCGGCCCGGGATATCGCGGACAGCGCGCAGATGCTTCGTATCCTGCAGATTCTGTCAGCCTCAGCAGTATCGCCTTCCAGGGTCACATTCGAACTTACGGAGACCGCGTTCGGCGACCTGGAAACAATCAGCGCCAGCGTCGCGCTAATTCGTGCGGCAGGCACCAGCCTCGCTATCGATGACTTTGGTATCGGCTATTCGAGTTTGAGCTATGTGCATCGCCTCGAACCGAACTTGGTCAAGATCGACCGCAGCTTTGTCCAGCGGCTTGGCTGCGATCGTTGCAGCGAAAGCATCGTCAAGACGATGGTCGAACTCTGCCGCAATATCGGGGCGCGCTCGTTAGCCGAAGGCGTGGAAACGATCGCGCAACGTGACAAGCTGCTGGAGCTGGGCGTGCAGGAGTTGCAGGGCTTTCTGTTCGCGCGCCCGATGGCAGCCGATAAGCTGCAGGTCGGAGCGGATGCGGTATTGCCGGCGGCGGTACGGCCCGCGGCGTAGACAATTGGCCCCCTTCCGGCCGCGCTAACAGTTCGACGATTAGCGAGTGAGACACTGCGACGCTGTGCAGCTTGAGACGCGCCGATCACTTTTCCTTATCGGCACGACCCCATTAACCGGGCTTTCGGAAGCGACGCATACGGTCGGGAGAATTTGCTACCCTATTGTGAGACCGTCATGCCCACGAACACCAAGCACAAGAAGAGCCTTGGTGTTTTTGGCGTCACGGCGGACGATGTCATCGCGTTGCGAGCTTACGCGAGCGACGTCAAACAGATGATGCCCACGCTGCTCGCGCGGCTGGGTGACACGTTCGCGACTTGGCCCGAGATCGATAAGGCGCTGAAGGTATCGGAGGTCCACGAGGCGCGACTCGCCCATTGGACGCTCGTCGCGACGGGCGAGATCGGACCAGAGTTCGATGCCTCCGTGGAACGCTTGGCTAGAGCGTTCAGCCGTCACAACGTTCCGGCCTACGCTGTCGTCATCTGTCACTCGGTAGTATCACGTGGCCTTGTCGCCGAACTCGGCCTCGCCGCCCCCATCGACGACAGATTTGGGTCGCCTGGCCGGATGAAGCAGCTGCGTGAGCATCGCGCCCTCAGCAGCGTGATCAGCCGGTTGGCGTGGTTCGATCTGGAGCTGCTACTGGAGACATATGCTCGTGTCGAGGACGAGCGCCGTAGCGAGGCCGCGACGCAACTCGAAGGGTTCCAGCAGCAGGTTCTGGATATAGTGGCGAGTGTGGCGCAGGGTGCCGATAGGGTGAGCGAACGTGCCGCCACGACGGCGAAGGCGACGACGCACACCGCCGAATTGGCGCAGACCGTCATGGGCGCGTCTCAGGAAGCCTCGCAGAACGTGGATGGGGTCGCGGCGGCGGCAGAGGAATTGTCGGCGTCCCTGAGCGAGGTTTCGCTGCAGGTTACGCGAGCCGCAGAGATTGCGCAGTCCGCCAACTTGGCCGCCCACCAGACCGACACGACGGTTCAGAGCCTTTCGGGCTCTGCCACCAAGATCAGCGACGTCGTCTCGCTCATCTCTTCGATTGCCTCCCAGACCAACCTGTTGGCGCTCAATGCCACCATCGAAGCTGCGCGTGCCGGCGAGGCGGGCCGCGGCTTCGCGGTGGTGGCCGCTGAGGTCAAAGATTTGGCTGGTCAAACCGCTAAGGCAACCGAGGAGATCTCGGCCCAAGTTGCAGCGATGCAGGGCGCCACCAGTTCGGCGGTTACAGCGATCGAGCGCATCGCCGTGATGATCGCCGAGATGGACCAAGTCGCCGCTACGATGGCCGCAGCTGTCGACCAGCAGCGTGCCGCAACGCATGAGATCGCGGGCAACGTGAGCCGGGCGGCGTCCGGAACGCAGCAGGTCGCCGGTAGCATCACCGGGGTTAGTGCGACCGCCCAGACGGCTGGTAGCGCCGCCAGCGAACTTCAGGAAGTAGCTCGCGATCTGGCAAGCCAAGCCACCAAGCTGGAGCAGGCGATGACGGCGCTCGCAACGCGAAGCAAAGCGGCGTGATAAAAAAAGGGTCCAATTTGGGTATGCGGCCAAAAACCGGCGCTATCGGTTCGCTATGGATGTGTCCTCAGCGAACCGCCTTTTGCATCTGGTTTAGACCCAACCCAGTCATCTGAGCGGTCGTTGGCACTTCCCATGAGCGGTCATTGGTGGGCCGTCCGGCAATCTTGGCGAGGGGTGGTGAATGGACCTCCGCCTTGCGCTTCAAATCAAACACCCGCTACGCATTAGGCTTCACTGTGGGTACGGTTGGGAGCATCCGAGGAAGCGAGCCTTCGATGCGACGGCTGTTGCCCAAAGGCTACGTTCGTGTCGCAACTCTGCGCCACACGCACAGGAAGGCCGCTTAGTCCGTACCGGCATGCAATAAAGGCCGATCCGACGACGGAAAAGTTTGGATTACGGCATGACGACAGCTAGGCTTATCCAAGCGACCCACATTGCTGCTATCGGCGCTGCCACGCTTACCTATGGGCTATCAGGCATCCCGGCGCGGGCCGGTTCAGCGGCGCAGCCTGGACAGACTGTCGGTATACCGACCGGCGCTCCGTTGCCGATTGGGCTCTACTTCATTGATACGTCGAGTTTCGGTTCCCGTGATATCACGCCCCGCAGCACCGACTCAAACATCAACCTGCCGTCCTTCATTTGGGCGACACCGGCTGAGGTAGTCGGCGGTCGGTTACAACTCGTCGTGCTGCAACCGATCACGGCTTCCAGTACGCGTGGTGCGGCGTACCAGAGCGGTTTCGGCCAGACACTTCTCGCTGCACAAGTAGCCTGGAAGCTCGGCAACAATCTCAACTTTAGTTACCTGCTCGGCGCGTACCTTCCGAGCAAAACTAAAATTGTCATTCAAAATCCAGTTTTGCATCAGCGCCTTGCCATCACCTACAACGGCGATGGCTGGAATATCACCGGCAACTTTCTCTACGGTACCTTCTTCGATACGCGGACTGCCAGCGGCACCTTTTACCCCGACTTCCTTAATCTCGATCTCACGGCCACCAAGCATTATGGCAAGTGGGAAATCGGGCCGGTAGCCTTCGGATCGACCGACCTTCCAACAAACAATTCGTCCTATGCTCGGCAAGGCCAGTTCGCAGTGGGCGGACTCGTGGGATACAACTTCGGTCCGGTCAATCTCCAAGCTTACGTTACGCGGGACGTCGTTCAGCGCAACTACGCTGGACTTGAGACCCGCGGCTGGTTGCGCGTAACGGTACCAATCTACCAGGATAAAGGTGAGACACCTGAGCCTAGCCCTATCCTGCGCAAGTTCTAAAATCGCCTCGGACATGCGGGATGAGAGGCGTTTTCTCCTGCGATGAATGCGCGAACGTCCGTAGCCAGATCCTGCATGTCTGAATGAGTCGGATCAGCCAAGCCTTGGGGCGGACCGTAAGCGGAAGCGAAGTCGACGTCCGATTTTACGTCTTGCCGCCAAAAAGCGGACTGGCAAAAAATTAAAACACTTGAGTCATCCAGATGCGCTCACCGCCGAGACTGAAGTTGGCCGATTGCAGCCTGTCCGCTTCGAGCCTCGGATTATCATAAGCGGACGTCCGGCGCGGCTCAGCTGAAGGCTTCGAAATGATCCTGACCAGTCAACGGCTCAAACGTATATGCATAATTGCGGAATGTGTCGCAGCGGAGCTTCGGATGACTGGCTGAATGGCAAGCCAAGCTCAGGCTCGCTACGTTCCAAGTCATTCTTACGGTTCGCAACGGTTGGCTGAAGCAGACGACGCCATTCAGGCGCGAGCGCGCAAAGGGGCCGGACGCTCCGACGGCTTGAGGCGGGCGCGCCAGACGGAGCGCTCGACGAGATTTCCGATTACGCCCGCCAAGACTTCGGCAACGGCCTCGCTGCCGCGTGCATTCAGGGTTCGTTGGGAGACCACCACCGAGAGCCTCCAGGATGGCGTTGGATCGGCGATCGGTATCGCGACCATCTCGCCGCTCTCGATTTCCGCAGCCAATGCGAAATGCGGCATGACGGTCGCGAAGGCCTGAGCGCGCACGAGCTCCGCGATCGCGGGCAGGCTCTCGCAGTCCGTTGCCGTCGGTGTGACATCGTGGCGAGCCGCGAGCTGTTCGATCACGGTGCGCAGCACGTTCGGTCGGCCCGGAAGTACAACCGGGAGCGCTTGGTCGAAGACCTGCCGGAACGAAATCTCGCGGCGGGCGGCGAGCGGATGAGCCGCCGGCACGATGAACATGAGCTCTTCGACCATCATCTCGGTCCAGGCCACGTGCTCGAAGGCCTTGTGGTCGTAGAGCAGGGCGACGTCGAGGCGCCCCGACTGGATCCACTCATCGAGCGTGCCGCTCATCGCTTCGACGATGTGCAGGCTGATGTTCGGCAGTGCCTCGGAGATCGCCTGGTACAGCGGCAGTGACAGGCCCCGGCAGGCCGAGGTCGGCAACCCGACCGAGATGCGCCCGCTCGGGCTCGTCGCCTGGGAGCGCACGACCTCCTTCGCCCGCTCGACCTCCTGCAGGATGCGTCGCGCATGGTCGTAGAACTTCAGTCCGAGCTCGGTCGGCGTCACCCCACGCGCGTGGCGGAACAGCAGCTCGACGCCCAGCTCGTCTTCAAGGTTGCGCAGCTGCTGGCTGAGCGAGGGCTGGGCGATTCGCAGCACCTCGGCGGCGCGCGACACGTTCCCGCTCTCGGCGATCTGCGCGAAATAGCGAAGCTGGCGAAGATCCATGGCGATCCTGGTGAAGACTCGTATCAAGGATCCGCGAAGCTCCACCACGATGTCAAACTGCTCTGATGCCGAGCAATCTGCGCAAGCTATGTGCACCGCATCGAAATAAAACTAATAAGCTCAGCTAGTTATATGAATTGCAGCAAAAACTCGATCGCCTATGATCTGCACTGATAGGTTTTGCCAATAGCTCATATCGGAAATTGGTCTTTGATGTCGTCTGTATTCGTTGCGTAGCTTCGCGTCGGCTGAACGAGCAGCGGGCAGCAACCGGCGCCGCCATCAGAAAATTGGAGACCTCTCATGGATGCGCACAAGTATTTGCGCGGCCTCTCTGTGGCTGCGTCCTTGACTCTAGCGGTTCCCGGCACGGCACTAGCGCAGCAGGAGCCCTGCATCGGCAACTCCGCGGCGATCACGGGGCCGGCGGCGTTCGGCGGGCAGGCGATCAAGATGGGCGCGGAAATCGCCATCGAGGAGATAAACGCCAAGGGCGGCGTGCTCGGCAAACCGTTGCGCTTCGTTCAGTACGACGACGCCGGAGCGCCGCCGCGCGGCGTCGACAATACCCGGCGCATCGCGCTGGCCGACAAGTGCGTGGTCATCCTGGGCGGATATCACTCGACCGTTTCCGTGGCTCAAGTGGAACCGGTGCACGCCATCGGTATCCCCTTCGTCGGCGTGCTCGCCGCGAACACGCAAGCGATCGAGAACGGACGCAACCCGAACTACATGTTCCGGGTCTCGGCCAAGGACAAATGGGTCGCTCGGTTCCTGGTCGAACAGGCCGCGAAGGTCTCGAAGACCGGCAAGATCGCATTCTTCTACGAGAACACAGGCTGGGGTAACGGTGCCGTTCCGGACGTCAAGGCCGCGATAGCCAAGGCCGGCAAGGAGCTGGTCGCGACCGAAACCTTCAATTGGAACGACCAGGACATGACCGCCCAGGCGATCCGGGCTCGGGATTCCGGTGCCGACGTGGCGCTGTTCTGGGCTCTCGACCGCGAAGGCAACCAGCTCGTCCGTTCGATGGACAAGGTCGGCTACAAGCCCACCATCATCGGTGCCTGGGGCATCGCCGGCAATCTCGGAGAACTCGCCGGCCCGCTCGCCAACGGCGTCGAGGTCGTGCAGACCTACAGCTTCATGGGCGACCTCGACCCGAAGGGCCAGGCGCTCTGGCAGAAGATCCAAGCCAAGTACGGATTGAAGGACCCGTCGCAGATCAAGATGGGCTCTGGCGTCGCCAACGCCTACGATGCCGTCCACATCGTGGCGCAGGCGATCGAGAAAGCCGGTGCCTACGACTGGAAGAAGGTCCGCGAGGCGCTCTACCAGGTCAAGTACGACGGCCTCGTCGCCAAGTATGACCCGGCCTTCGACGCCTCCGACCCCGAGCGCCAGGACGCGATCCTGCCGGGCTACTACAAGCTGACCGTCTGGTCCGACGGCAAGCTCCTGCCGATCGCGCAGACCCCGTACGGCAAGACGAACTGAAGGCGCGCGCGCCTTTCGTTCCTTCCACAGCGGGAAGGGCCGGGGCGGTTCGTCCGGATCCCCCCTCACCGAGCCGGACCGCCCCGATTCCGCTGAACGACCCGTCCGCCTCGCATCGGGAGCAACCGCGGCAGCCATGACGACCGCCCTGCAATACATCCTTTCGGGCCTCGCGATCGGAGGCATCTATGCCCTGGTCGCGCTCGGCTTCCACATCATGTGGTCGGCCGCGAAGGCCGTGAACTTCGCCCACGGCGACACCCTGATGATCGGCGCCGTGCTCGCGGTGATGGGCGTCGATGCCGGCCTGCCGCTGCCGCTCGCCTGCCTGCTGGCAATCCTGGCCGGGGCGCTGTTCGGCGTCGTGCTGGAGCGTTTCGCGGTGCGGCCCTTCATCGGCGCGAACGCCTCGATCGGCTGGATGCTGACCACGATCGCGGTCGGCATCATGGCGGAGTCGCTTGCCACCATGCAGTTCGGCGGTTTCTCCCGCCCGCTGCCTTCGCCCGGGGTCGCCAGGGCGATCTCGATCTTCGGCGCGGGCGTCTATCCGCAGGAACTCGTCATCCCGGCAGTCGCAGTGCTGGCGATGATTGCGCTCCACGTCATGCAGCGGCACACCCTCGTCGGGCGCGCAATGCAGGCGGTGGCCCACAACCGACAGGCGGCGGCCCTGATGGGCATCGACGTCGATCGGATCGTGATGTTCACCTTCGGTCTCGCCGCCCTGTTGGGTGCGGGCGCGGGCGTGCTCGTCGCACCCGTGATCCAGGCTTCTGCCAGCATGGGAGTCCTGCTTGGGCTCAAGGGCTTCGCGGTCGCCATCATCGGCGGCATCACCAGCGGACCCGGCGTCGTGCTGGCTGGCCTCGCCTTTGGCGTCATGGAGAAGTTTGTCGAGGGCTACATCTCGACTGCGGCGCGCGAGATCGTCGGCTTCAGCGCGATGATCCTCGTGCTCCTCGCCTTCCCTCAGGGCCTGTTCGGCCGCCGGGAGATCTTCAAGGTATGAAGACCCTCCACACGCTCGGCTTCGCGCTGCTCGCGGCCATCCTCGTCGCCGTCCCGCTCACCTCCGGCAACGAGTACGAACTGCGCCTGTTCATGCTGTTCCTGATCTACGGCGTGATCGCGGTCGGCCTGAACGTCCTCGTCGGCCTCACCGGCCTCGTCTCTCTGGGCCAGGCGGGTCTGTTCGCGCTCGGCGCCTATACCGGCGCGATCCTGGCGATCCGGTTCGGCCTCGACCTCGTCGTCGCGAGCATCGGCGCCGCTCTGGTCGCAGGCCTCTTCGGCGCGGCGCTCGCCTATCCGAGCGTGCGGGTGCGGGGCGTCTATCTCGCGGTGGTGACGATCGCCTTCGGCCTCATCGTCGAGAACGTCGCCATCGAGTGGCAGAGCCTCACCGGCGGGACCACGGGGCTCACGGGCATCCCGGGCCCGAACCTCTTCGGGTATCCGCTCTCCGGCTACGCCTTCTACGCGGTGCTCGCGGTCACGCTCTTCCTCGCCACGCTGGCGACGCACAACCTGAAGCACTCGGGCTACGGCCGCGCCATGCTGGCGGTCGCCCAGAGCGAGACGGCTGCACGCAGCCTCGGCATCGGTGCAACGGGGATCCGCACGCTCGCCTTCGCGGTCGCGGCGGTCACGGCGGGGATCGCCGGTAGCTTCTACGCCTTCCTCAACGCCTACATTTCGCCCGACATCTTCACCTTCTCGGATTCCGTCCGCTTCCTGCTGATGGTGATCCTGGGGGGAGCGGCCTCGACCTTCGGGCCGGTGCTCGGGGCCTTCATCCTCACCTACCTGCCGGAGGTGCTGCAGCGCTTCGCCGAGTGGCAGAAGTTCGCCTATGGCGCCCTGCTCCTCGCGGTGATGTTCGGCCTGCCGGGCGGCATCCTCGGCACGCTGGGCCAACTCTACGCCCGCCTGCGCCCTGACCCGCGCGGCGTCGATCCGGCCGAGGGGATCCCCGCCGCCGAGACCCTGGCGGGCCGCGAGCCCGCGAGCCTCGAGACCGCCGGCCTCACCGTTCGCTTCGGCGGCCTCACGGCGCTGAGCGCCGCGAGCATCCGGGTCGCCCCGGGCGAGATCCACGCCCTGATCGGTCCGAACGGGGCCGGCAAGTCGACCTTCGTCAACACGATCTCGGGCTTCTACCGGCCGAGCGAGGGAGGCGTGCGCCTCGACGGCACCGATCTCGCCGGCCACAAGGTCCACGGCATCGCTCGCCTCGGTCTCGCCCGCACGTTCCAGAACACCGAGCTCTTCGGGCAGATGACGGTGCTGGAGAACGTCTTGGTGGGCGGCTTCAGCCATCACGGCTACGGCCTCCCGGGCGCGATCCTGCGTACGCCCCGCTTCCGCCGCGAGGAGGCCGCCTGCCTCGCGGCCGCGATCGGCCTGCTCGACTTCGTGGGCTTGAGCGAGGCGGCCAACGAGCAGGCGCGCTTCCTGCCCTTCGGCCACCAGCGCCGCCTGGAGATCGCCCGGGCTCTCGCCACGCGGCCGCGCCTGCTGCTCCTCGACGAACCCGCCGCCGGCCTGACCACCCAGGAGATCGACGAGCTGGAAGGTATGATCCGGAAGATCGCGGGTCTCGGCGTCTCGGTGCTTCTCATCGAGCATCATGTCGACCTCATCATGGCGGTCGCCGACACCGTGACGGTCCTCGACTACGGACAGATCATCGCGAGCGACCGTCCGGAGGCGGTGCAGTCCGATCCGCGGGTGATCGAAGCCTATTTCGGCGGCCCGTCCGCCATCCTCGACGAGGAGGCAGCCTGATGGTCGATGAGCCCTTGCTCGTGGTCGAGAACCTGGAAGTCCGCTACGGCGCGGCAACAGCCCTCCGCAGTGCAAGCCTGACCGTACGGCGCGGCCAGCTGGTCGCCGTTATCGGCAACAACGGGGCTGGGAAGACCTCGCTCATGCGCGGCCTCACCGGGCTCGTGCGCCCGAGTGGCGGTCGCGTCCTGTTCAAGGGCAAGGAGGTCACGCGGCTACCCGCTCATGCCAAGGTCGCGCGCGGCCTCGCCATGGTTCCCGAGGGACGCCTGATCTTCCCGGACCAGACGGTCGAAGACAACCTGATCCTCGGCGCCTACACCCACGGCGGCCTCAGGACCGCGCAGGCGAAGCAGACTCTCGAGCGAGCGTTGGCCCTCTTTCCACGTCTGCGCGAGCGGTTGCGTCAGCCCGCCGGCAGCATGTCGGGCGGCGAGCAGCAGATGCTCGCCATCGCCCGCGGCCTGATGACCGAGCCCGACCTCCTCGTCATCGACGAACTTTCGCTCGGCCTCGCGCCGCGGGTCGTCGAACAACTGATCGGCGTCCTGCGCGACCTCAACCGCCAGGGCCTCACCATTCTTCTCGTCGAGCAGCTCGCATCCTACGCGCTCGCCATCGCCGACCATGCCTACGTGGTGGCGCAGGGGCGCGTGGTGCGGGACGGCCCGAGCGGGCTTCTCGCCCGCGATCCGGAGGTCATGGAGACCTTTCTCGGCAAGAAGAAAGCCGCCTGAGAGCGGCATCTCCGGAAACCCGATCCGACGCGGCATCCGTCGATTCCGCGAACGATCCCCCATGACCTGTAAGGACCCGCCATGCCCCAGCGCGTCGTCGATCTGAGCCTCCTGATTGAAGACAACATGCCGGCCCACAAGCTCTTCCAGCGGCCGGTGCTCACCACTCATCTCAGCCACGAGAGCTCGGCAGCCCTCGGACTCGGCGTCCCCGGCGACGCGATGACCTTCCAGACCAACTTCATCGCGATGCTCGATCACGTCGGCACCCACGTGGACGCGTTCCTGCACGTGAACCCGAACGGCCAGCCCGTCGACGAGATGCCGCTGGAGATGTTCATGGGCAAGGCCGTCTGCTTCGACCTGCGCCATATCCCAGACCTCGGTGACATCACCGTCGCCGACATGGAGGCGGCAGAGGCCAAGAGCGGCGTGAAGGTCGACGGTCACATCGTCCTGCTCTGCACCGGATTCCACGCCCGCAACTATCCGAGCCTCGACTCGGTGTGGAAAAACCCGCTGCTCACAGCCGAAGCGACGAAGTGGCTGTACGAGCGCGGCTCGAAGATGCAGGGCGTCGAAGGTCCCTCGACCGACACGCCGAGCGACAACATCTTCGCCCAGCACCGCCTCTGCCGGGATCTCGGCATGAGCCATTGGGAGTGGCTGGTGAACCTGGAAGAGCTTTTGGGGAAGGGTGAGGTGCAGTTCTTCGGCGTCCCGCTGAAGTTCAAGGGTGGCTCCGGCTCGCCGGTCCGTGCCTTCGCCATCGTCAACGACTGACGCGCCTGCGGCGCCCGGAGGGGCGCCGCACCTCGACTGCGGAGTGCGGAGCGATGACGAACGACCTCGACTTCATGACGGCGCTTGAGCTGAGGCGCCTGATCGCGACCCGCGCGGTGTCGCCGGTGGAGCTCACGGAGCGGGCCCTCACGCGGGCCGAGGACAGCCAAGGCACGCTGAATGCCTTCTGCCACCTGATGCCGGAAGAGGCGCGTGCCGCGGCCAAGCGCGCCGAAGAGGCGGTGATGCGCGGCGCCCCGCTCGGGCTCCTCCACGGTCTTCCAATCTCGGTGAAGGACCTGATCGCCGTCGCGAACGCACCGTACGCCTCCGGCTCGCGTGCCATGGCGGGGAACATCGCCGCGGTCGATGCGCCCTCCGTCGAAAGACTGCGCGCGGCAGGCGCGATCATCATCGGCAAGACCACGACGAGCGAATTCGGAGCCAAGCCCGTGGGCGACTCGCCGCTCACCGGCATAACCAGGCATCCCTGGGACCTGACGAAGACGCCAGGTGGATCGAGCGCCGGAGCGGCCGCATCGGTGGCGGCCGGAATCACGCCCTTCGCGCTGGGCACCGACGGCGGCGGCTCCCTGCGCATCCCGGCCGCGCTCACCGGCCTCGTCGGGCTCAAGGCGCAGTTCGGACGCGTGCCGGTCTGGCCGACCTCTGCGACGCCGACCCTGGCCCATGTCGGCTCTCTCGCGCGCAACGTGGCCGATGCCGCCCTGCTGACGAGTGCGGTTGCCGGTCACGACCCACGCGATCCGTTCGCGGTGGCCGGGTCCGTGCCCGACCTTCTGGGCGCGGCGAAGGCTTCTGTGGCCGGTCTACGGGTCGCCTGGAGTGCGACCCTTGGCTACGCGCGGCCAAACCCCGAAGTCGCCGCCATCGCAGGTGCCGCGGCGAGGGCGCTGGCGGATCAGGGCGCGATCGTGGATGAGGTCGAAGCCGTCTTCGATTCCGACCCGGCCGATCTCTGGACCGCCGAGTTCTACGCCGGCATCGGCACACGGCTGCGCGGGGTCCTCGAATCCCGCCGCGATCTCCTGGACCCGGCAGTGGCCGACGTGCTCGACGCCGCGCTCGCACAGGAGATGCGCAGCTATTACGAAACCGTCTTCGCGCGCTATGTGCTGCGAGATCGGATGGTCAGCTTCTTCGGCGACTACGACGTTCTTCTATCGCCGACCTTGCCTATCTCGTCCCTGGACGCGGGCCGGAACATTCCCGAAGGACTGAATGACCGCAGTCTCGTCTCCTGGGCCTTCTACACTTATCCCTTCAACCTCACAGGCCAGCCCGCAGCCTCAGTTTGTGCAGGGATTGCCTCGGACGGGATGCCCGTCGGCATCCAGATCGTTGGCTCCAGCCTCGGCGAGTTCGACGTGGTGCGGGCGGCTGCGGCGATCGAGCGAACGAGACCGCAGGGCTATAATCTTCGGCCGTTTACAACACAGTAATAGTGCGGCTCCGTCAGGATTGCCTGGAGGTAGGCTCCGGCTCCGGTAAAGTTGTTTTGAGCGACGTTGCTGCTGCTCTTTCGGACAGGAAGAAGTTAATTCCTTGCGGCCAGGGCGGATCTTTATTCTGCCAAAACCGAAATTTCGGGCGTGGCACTAGTGGGATCCCTGATTCAGTTCATGGCAATGTCCGCTATTAAGATGCCGGTAATGGCCGACGAATAGCCGAGATGGGCGCAAAGCAGTCAGATAACGGCAAAGTTTGGCTGGCTGCTTTGCGCCCATCTCGGTCAATCAGGGGGCGGACGCGATAACCCTGAAGCGGACCTTGCCGACCGCCCGCGCCAAACGCCCCCTACCATCGACAGATGATTGGCGAGGAAGATGCCAGTCGAAAGTTCTCTTCTGTGTTGCGGGCTATGCATCGATCCGAGATCCATCGCACATCCGGCCGGACAGTACGGGAGACGAAACGAGGGTAACGACGTTATGGGGAAGCTGTCGGTGTCAGGCAGCGGGGAGTTTGCGTATGCCAACCGCTGTGCCGGACGCCTTGAAGCCGCCCGCCCAGGTGCCTCCGCCGCTCGTGCCGGGCCTGCGCGGACTTCTGACACTCGCCGTCGGCGTCGTGCTGGTAGCCGCACTGTACTTCGGCCGCGAGGTGTTCGTCCCTCTCGTTCTGGCCATCCTGCTCAGCTTCGTGCTGGCGCCCGTGGTCAACCTGCTGCGCCGGATCAAGCTCGGGCGCGTGCCGTCTGTCATCGTCGCCGTTCTGCTGGCGCTGGGAGTTCTCGGCGGCATCGGGGCGGTAATCGGAACCCAGGTTGCGGGGCTCGCCGGCAACCTGTCTCAGTACCAAACGACCGTACAGAAGAAGTTCGCCGGCCTGCAACAGGGCTGGTTCGGCGAGGCGAACAAGCTTCTCCAGAAGTTCAACCATCAGGTCCATGACGTCACGCAGAAGGCAGACGCCGCCGGCACCACGGCCGAGACCGGACCGGCGGGCGACACGCCGAAGGCGCAACTCGTGCGGGTGCAGGAGCCCGAGCCCTCGCCTTTCGCGCTGGCTGAGAAGGTCCTCGGCCCGGTCGTCTCGCCGCTGACCGACGTAGGCATCGTACTCGTCGTTGTCGTGTTCCTGTTGCTGCAGCGGGAAGACCTGCGCAACCGCATGATCCGTCTGTTCGGGTCGAGCGACTTGCACCGCACGACGGTGGCCATGGACGACGCCGCAGGTCGGCTCGGCACCTACTTCTTGGCACAGCTCGGCATGAATGCCGCCTTCGGCGTCATCGTCGGCGTCGGCCTGTGGTTCATCGACGTGCCAAACCCGCTGCTCTGGGGCGTCTTGTCGGCGATCATGCGTTTCATCCCGTACATCGGCGCTATCGTCTCGGGCGTGTTCCCGGTGGCGCTAGCCGCTGCGGTCGATCCGGGCTGGTCGATGGTGATCGCGACCGCCGCCCTGTTCCTGATCGCCGAACCGGTCTTCGGGCAGGTGGTTGAGCCGCTGCTCTACGGCCACTCCACCGGGCTTTCACCTTTCGCGGTGATCGTCTCGACGCTGTTCTGGGGCTTCCTGTGGGGGCCCATCGGCCTGATCCTGGCGACCCCGTTCACCGTCTGCCTGGTCGTGCTCGGTCGGCACGTGGACAGCCTGGAATTCTTCGACGTGCTGCTCGGTGATCGCCCGCCGCTGACCCCGGTGGAGAACTTCTATCAGCGCATGCTCGCCGGCGACCCGGACGAGGTCCGAGAGGTCGCCGAGGGTATGTTGAAGGACCGCTCCTTGTCGTCTTACTACGACGAGGTGGCGCTCAAGGGACTGCAGCTCGCCGCCAACGACCACGCCCGCGGGGTCGTCACCCCCGCTCAGCTAGAGAACATCCGCGCCTCGGCCCGTTCCCTGGTGGAGGACTTCGAGGGCCACGACGATGTCGAGCCGGCCGTCGATGACAAGGCGGTGAACCCATCCGACACCCCAACGCTGGCCGAACGCGCGCACCCGAAAACCGAGGCGGTGCCGGCCCAGGCACCGCCCCGGGATGCCCTTCCGGAGGCATGGCGGGGCGAGGCACCGGTGCTGTGTCTGGCCGGTCGCGGGCCCCTCGACGAAGCGTCCTCGGCGATGCTGGCGCAGTTGCTGCGCAAGCACGGGCTCGGCGCGCAGGTGACCCCATACCAGTCCGCCTCGCGCGAGGGCATCCGCGAGCTCGATTTCTCCGGCGTGGCGATGGTGTGTATCTCGTACCTCGACATCACCGGGAATCCCTCGCACCTCCGCTACCTGCTGGAGCGGTTGAAGCGGCGCGCCCCGGGGATTCCCATCTTGGTGGGGCTATGGCCGGTCGGCGAGAAGGTGCTCACCGACGCGGCGCTCGGTCGGGAGGTCGGCGCGGACGCCTACGTCTCGTCGCTGCGCGACGCGGTGGATGCCTGCCTGAGGGTTGCAACCGACTCCTCGCCGTCTCAGGGTTCACCCACCGTCGTACGGGCGGCTTGACCGATCGCCGGGGGATTCACCTTCGGAACCTGTACCTTGTGCGCCGGAGCAAGCTCCGGCCTGCTCCACCAATCCCGCAGCATCTTAGAGGGCCGGCCGTCATGCAGTGGCTAGGGCGTGCATCGCGGCGGACTCGTGACGCGAATGGTTGGGTCTGGCGTACGTCAGCAGGCGATCGCCCGCCTCGATGGTAGCTTCCTCGTGATCGACGGAGATGAATTCGACCGCGCCATCCGGCTTGATGATCAGCAAGCGTATCGCATCCGATTTTGAAGCCGATTGCGCCGTAACGACTTCGAACTGCCAGCCAGCATCATGGTGCTCCGCGAGGGTGTCGAAGTCGGTCCTACCAGCACCCAGTACCTTTCCACGGGCGTCCCGGCTCACGCCCGTATCCTCGTGCAGGAGATGGTCGGCCGAGGGGGCGAGTTGGTACACGCGTTCGCGGCCGATCTCGGGGGCCAGCCTTGCGCAAACTAGGGCGTTGTAGAGTTCGTCGCGGGTCGCTGCGAGCAGATGGTCCGGCGGATGGTCGGCGAGGCCTTCCTCGGCATGGCGGGACAGGAGTTCGGCCTGCAGCGTCGGGACACCGGTCTCCTGCGCCGCGTGCAAGGCACCGGGATAGGTGTCGATGAGAATGACCGGCACGCCCGCACGGTGGAGTGCGACGACCATGGCGGTCGCCCAGGGGCAGGCGCCGACGACGGCGAGCCGCTGGCTCTCGGCCGCAGCGGAAAGGCCCAAGCGGCGGGAGAGCGGCCCCAGGGAGAAGCCGTGCAGGATCACCGTCGCGACGATGACTGCGAACACGGTCGGCTGGATGAGATCACCGCCGGGATATCCCGCTTCGGTGAGACGGGGGCCGGCCACGCCCGCGACGGCCGCCGCGACGATGCCGCGGGGCCCGATCCAGCCGACGAAGATGCGCTCCCGCCGCGATAGGTCGCTGTTCAGTGTCGCCAGCCAGGTGGCGACCGGCCGGACGAGGAACACGATGGCGGCGGTCAAGCCGATGATGGGCAGGGACAACTTGCCGAGGACCCCGAGGTCGAGGTCGGCCGTCAGCGCTACGAAGAGGCAGGACACGAGCAGGACGACGAGGGCTTCCTTGAACCGGCGCAGCTCCGCGATGCCCGGCAGATGCCGGTTGGCGAGGGCGATGCCGAACACCGTGGCGCCGATCAGTCCCGCCTCGTGCATGAACAGGTTCGGGACGACGTAGGCGATAAGCGCCAGTGCGAGCAGCACCGGGGTCTTCAGGGTCTCGGACACGAGGTCACGCCGGAACGCCCAGGCTACGAGGAAGGCCGAGCCAACGCCGAGGGCGACGGCCACCATCACACCCTCGGCGAGATGGAGAGTGAGTGCGACGACAGGGTTCTCCCCGGCCTGGTGAGGCACGCCGACCAGGATCTCGATCACGACCGCCGTGAGGATCGCCCCGACCGGATCGTTGATGATGGCCTCCCACTTGAGGAAGGCCGCCGAGCGCCGCTCCAGGCGCGCGTGACGCAGCAGCGGCAGGATCACCGTCGGGCCCGTCACGACGAGGATGGCCCCGAACACCGCCGCAGGCCCCCACATCATCCCGCCGACCAGATGGGCCGCGACCGTGCCGAGGACGAAGTTCACGGGGAGGGCGAAGGCGGTGAGCCGTAACACCCCCTCGCCGGATGCCCGGAGTTCGCGGAAATCCAGGGCAAGGCCGCCCTCGAACACCACGATGGCTACCGCGAGCCCGATCAGCGGCCGGAGGTTTTCCCCGAAGTCCCGGGTCGGGTGCAACAGGCCGAGGATGGGCCCGACCAGGAATCCGAACCCGAGAAGGAGCACGATGGCGGGGATGCGCAGACGCGCGGCGAGAACCTGGGCGGCGATCCCACCGCCCACGACGCACAGCACGGCCGTCGTCAGTCCGGGTTCCATGCGCGAGGCTCCGGTCGAATGTCCGGAGATGCCCACAGGCGTCCGAACCGGGTTTCAGGTGCGAGGGACATCGAGGGCCACGCCGATCCCCTTGGACGGGCGGAGGCTTGGCCGTGCGATAGCGTCAATCTCGGTGCGGGGTCCCGGTTCCCCTCGGCATCCCCGCCACGCCGAGCCGTCTCGCAGCTCCGATTGGGGGCCTATCCCGCCGGGAGGCGCGTCGGCTCTTCGATCGTCACGGCGTTGTTCTCGGCACGGTAGGCACGGGCGGCGGCGTAGGCGGGGCGGCGGGCTCGCATGATCGAGCCGAGGGGCCGGTGGGCGGCCAAGCCCGTCCAGGGGTTGAAGGCCAAGCGGTCCTCCACCTGTTGGCGCAGAGCGTCGGACCATGTCTCCTGCGGGAGCGCGGTGATGCGCGCGACCGGGCGATAGGGGCTCTCGTCCTCCGGCCACATCGCGGCGGCGTCCTCGATCGGCATGGAGTCCAGATTCGTCGCCAGTTGGACCCGCAACTCCCAGACGGCCGGGTGATCCCGGAAGTGGGCCGCGACGGACTCGCGGATGCCGTCGGGTCGGCCGGCGAGGTCGATGGCCTGCTCCGAGAGGGCGACGAGTTCGGGCGAGACGGGCGAGATCGCCAGCTTGGCAAAGTACTCGCCGTGGAGAAGCGCGGCCTGCGAATAGAAACTGTCGCCGAGCAGATGCGTCTCGGCCTGCCCCGCCAGGGTCGTCAGCGTGGCCGACTTCAGCCCGACCTTCTCCAGTGCCGCCTCGGCCGCGCGCGACACGGCCGAGAGTCCGATCTTGACGGGCTCGGCGCGACCCGTGGTGGCGGCCAGCGGCCGTAGTTGACGCAGGAACCCTCGGGCGTCACCGATCTGGAACGAGGGGGAGTTGCCGAACACATAGTTCTGCGTGGTTTCGTCCTCGCTTCCGGGCAACCGTGTGCCGGGTACATTCAACACCTTGAGCGCGACCCCGCGCGGGGTGGACACCTTGTCGTCCAGGATGTCGCCCGGTGTCGTACTGAAGCGGAGGATCGCATCATAGCCGCTCGGCGTCGCGAACAGCCCCTGCGCGAGCTGCGGCGGGAGCCCCGGTAGGACCTCGAAGCGCGCCAGCAGGTAGCCGTGCGCCTTGGCATGCACGGAGCGGTAGGCGTGGCCGGTATCGGCATGGGTTTTTCGCTGGATTGCGAGCATCGTCTCGGTGAGGCCACGCTGCGTCTCCGCCTCGTCCTCGGCGATGGTTTCGTAGGCAGGGTCGAAACGAAGCGGGGCGAGCGTATGGGCCATGGGGCATGGACCTCTAGCTGTTGGAGCCGGCTGTTCGCGGTTGTGGATGGCGAAGATGACGGAACGGTCGCCACAGCTTCGCTGTCGTGCTCGATGGACGAGGCCATTTCAGCCGTCGCCGCTAGGGCAACTGTATGAGCAGGGCCTTTGGATCCGGGTGCGGCGCCGTGGTCTGCCGGCCGGCTCCGGACTCTGGATCGAGGCCGCCGGTATGCGATGATTGCCGACTGTCTTGCCGCGCCTCGTCCCGGGCCTTCCGTTCGGCCGGCATCGCGATTCTCGCCTGGGTCGGGCGGCCGGGATTAGCCCTTCCATGTCGCTCGCAGCGGGAACGCTGGTGATCACCGGCGGCTTGGGCCGTCACACTCGCTCATCGCGATCGCGATCGGCCCTTCTGCCATCGTGTTTGTCTTGCCTCCACTTCCGTCGAAACCTGCGCTGGGTCGGGACCCGTCCGTTTGTCCCGTGATACCGCTCGCAAGCAGACGGGTGACTCAAGACCGAGTACGGTCGGCTGTCAGGCTGATTTCGGCAACGCACCGTCATCGATGGAGGCGTTCTCGTCGGCGGCTGCGGTGATGGCATCCCGCGCGATCTTGACCGTCACACCCATCACGTGCCGTCGGAGAAGACGGGATAAGCGGGCGGCGTTGCGCACCTTCAGAGCGTCCATGATCGCGTGGTGATCCCGCACCGCAGCCTGCCAGTTCTCCGGGCTCTTGCGAGCCACGAAACGAAACGCCCGGGTCCGCATCAGGATCTGCATGTAGCTTGCAGTCAGCGTGGCGTTTCCGGCCGCGGACACGAGGGTCTCGTGGAAGCTGCGGTTCGCCTGAAGATATGTCGGCTCGTCCCCAGCGGCGTGAGCTTGCATCATATGCTCGTGGATGGTGCCCAAGCGCGCCAAGTCTTCATCGCTCGCGTGCTTGCATACCAATTCGCCCGCGAGCGCCTCAAGGGCCGCCATCACGGGGAACAGCTCGTTGATCTCCTCCGGGCTGACATTCGCCACGATGGCGCCGCGCCGGGGCAGCAGCTCGAGCATGCCTTCCGAGGCGAGCACCTTCAGTGCTTCGCGCAACGGCGTCCGTGACACGCCGTATCGCTGGCAAAGCGCTTGCTCCGAGATTTTGTCGCCGGGGCGCAGCACGCCAGTGATCACCATTTCGCGAATGCCGGCGACGAGCATATCGTGGAGGTTTGTCCGGATGAGGGTCGTCGGCTGCGTCATCGCGATCGTCAGGAGGTCTCTCTGTCCTGCCGTTTCATATCGAACCTGAGGGCCCGGCAACATCGTTCCGTGGCTATATCGCGCTAGACCGCGTTTCCCGGAACCGCCGTGGGCGACGGACCGGGTGCCGCCGCGACCCCTGTCACCTCGCCGCGCGGCAGACCCCGCCAAGCCAACACCGCACCGACGAGCAGCAGGGCGATCGAGCCGACGAATGGCAGGGCATAGCTTCCCGAGAGCTGGGCGATCACGCCGAAGGCCAGCGGCGAGACGATGCCGGCGATCGCCGAGCCGGTGTTCATGATGCCGCTGGCGGTGCCGGCATGCTTCGGCGCCACGTCCATCGGGATTGCCCAGATCGGGCCAACCGTCAGTTCGAGGAAGAAGAACGCGCCGCTCAGACAGATCGCAACGACCGCGAGTTCGTGAACGAAGAGCACGGGGAGTAGGCAAACCATCGAGCCGAGCAGGCTCACGACGATGACCGTGCGACGCGCCCGCGCGAGATCGTTGGTCCGGCGATAGATGCGGTCGGCCCAGATGCCCCCCAAGGCGTCGCCGACGACACCGGCACCGAACACACCGAAGGCGAAGAACGCCGATTCCTTGATGTTGAGGCCCTGCGCCTTGACGAAGTAGCTCGGCAGCCAGGTCACGTAGAGCCACAAGGTCCAGTTATAGCAGAAGTACACCAGCGTAGTCGGCAGCATACCGCGCAGGAGCGCCATCCAAGGGGTCGGCTCCGATGAGCCGCCAGCCGACTTGCGCGGCGCCGGCAACTCCGCCAGCTCCTGCGGCGTGCAACCCGGATGGGCGCTCGGCTCATCCCGAAAGTACAGGCCCCAAACGATAATCCAGGACAGGCTCACCGCCGCGAGCGCCATGAAGGTGCCGCGCCAGCCGAGATAGGTCGCCATCAGGACGACCAAGGGCGGCGTTACGGTGTTGGCCAGCCGCGAACAGGAGTGGGCGACACCTTGTGCGTAGCCGCGCTCGGCCTGCGGAACCCAGCGTGTCATCGCGGTGGTCGCGGCAGGGAAGGTCGCGCCCTCGCCTATGCCCAGAAGCAGTCGGGCGAGGACGAGGGTGACGAGGCCGCCGACGAACCCGGTCAGAAGTGTTCCAACCGTCCACACAATCCCGCACAGGACCAGGGTCCGACGCGCGCCGAGGCGATCGGCGGTCATTCCGCCGAGGATTTGGAACAGCGCGTAGGTGTAGCCGAACGAGGACAGGGCAAAGCCCAGCTCGACGTTGTTCAGGTGAAGGTCTGTCGCCATCAGCGGCGCCAACGTCGAGAGGTTCACCCGATCGACGTACGTGATGAAGTAGACAAGGCAGAGCAGCGCGAAGACGCGCCCTCGCGTCGTCGTGAACGTACGGCGTAGGGCATGCGTGACGCCGCCGGATCCCAGGCTCATCGGCTGTTCCTCCCAAGGGCGCGGTTGGCTCCGCACCCATCGCATGTCGCTGCGTGTCTCGGCTCAGACTGCGCGCCGAAACTAGGCTCCGCAAGATGTATTTTGCACGCAAAATGCATTTTTATGCGTGGTGGCCGGAAATGCGTTGCATGCCTCAGAAATCGAATTATGCATGCAGAATGCACAAGGCGACGCCCAGGATGCGTCGTGGGAGGAGAGCCCGAATGGATGATATCGGCCGTCCCGACGATCGCTCGGCTCAGGCGCCGGAGGATGCGGTTGCCATGGCGCCCACCCGCCCGCTGCCGCTGGCGGGCCTACGGGTTCTCGACGTCACGCAGGTGATGGCGGGGCCGTTCTGCAGCATGCTGCTGGCGGATCTTGGCGCCGACGTCATCAAGGTTGAGCCGCCGGGCACGGGCGACCAAACCCGCGGCGCCATGGGGTTCAAGATGAAGGGGCCCGACAGCATGGGCTTCCTCAACATGAACCGGAACAAGCGCAGCATCGCGCTCAACCTGAAGAGCGAGGCTGGCCGCGCGCTGTTCATAAAGCTCGTGACCACCGCCGATATCTTGGTCGAGAATTACCGGCCGGGCGTGATGAAGAAGCTCGGGCTCGGCTACGAGGTGCTCCGCGAGCACAATCCGCGCCTGATCTATGCCAGCATCTCGGGTTTCGGTCAGTCCGGTCCCTGGGCGATGCGCCCTGGCTACGATCTGATGGCTCAGGCGATGTCGGGGGTGATGAGCGTGACCGGCCATCCCGGCGGGCCTCCCGTCAAGGCCGGCGTGCCGGTGGCCGACATCGGCTGCGCGCTGTTCTGCGTCTACGGAATCCTGAGCGCCTATATCGGCCGGCAGACGAGCGGCGAGGGCCAGTACATCGACGCGTCGCTGTTCGACTCCGCCCTGGCGTTCTCGATCTGGGACATCTCGGAGTATTGGGGCACTGGCCGCATTCCGAAACCACTCGGGACTGCGAACTTGATGAGCGCGCCCTACCAGGCGGTGCGCGCCTCGGACGGCTATTTCGTCATGGGCGCGACCAACCAGAAGCTCTGGCGGCTCCTCTGCGACGTGCTGGCACGAACTGACCTCGTTGACGATCCACGCTTTGCAGACATCCCGGCGCGACTCGCCAACCGCGACGTGCTGATCGAGGAATTGGAGAAGAGCTTCGCCGAACGGACCGCCGAGGAATGGGTGACCCACCTGCTCGCGGTCGGCATCCCGGCGGGGCGCATGAACACCTATCCGGAGGCGTTCGAGAGCGAGCACGGCCGCCATCGTGAGATGCGGATCGAGGTTCCGCATCCCAACGAGGGCAGCGTGCCCAACATCGGCTTCCCCGTGAAGTTCTCAGGGACGCCGCCGCGCACCCGGATGCATGCCCCGCTTCTGGGTGAGCATACGGAGAGCCTGCTCCGGGAGCTCGGCCTCGACGACGATGATACCGAGGCGCTGCGCGCGGGCGGCGCGTTCGCACCGTGAGCGCGACCGAGCGGGAGGGCGCGGTCCGCTACCGCGCCGAGGATGGCATTGCCCATCTGACGTTCGACCGGCCCGCCGCCCGCAACGCGATGACGTGGCGGATGTACGAGGAGCTGGCCGACAGCCTCGCCCGGATCGAGGCTGACCCGACGATCCGCGTCGCGGTCCTGCGCGGGGCTGGCGGCAAGGCCTTCGTTGCCGGCACCGACATCGAGCAGTTCGTGGGGTTCACCGGGGAGGACGGGGTCGCCTACGAGGCACGGATCGATGCCTATGTCGCTGGGCTGGAACGCGTGCGCGTCCCAACAATCGCTGTCATCGAGGGGCTGGCAGTCGGCGGCGGACTCGCGATCGCCAATGCCTGCGACCTGCGGGTGGCCACGCCGGGCGCACGGTTCGGCGTTCCGATCGCCCGCACCCTCGGCAATTGCCTGTCGCTCGCGAACCTGCGTCGCCTCACGGCGACGCTGGGCCTGAGCACCGTCAAACGGATGCTTCTGCTGGCCGACATGCCGACGGCCGAGAGCCTGGAGCCGCTCGGCTACCTCGCCGCAATCGAGAGGCCCGAGACCCTCGACGCGCGCGTGACGCAGCTCTGCCAACGTCTACTCGGCCACGCTCCGGTGACCATGCGCGTCACCCGGGAGATGCTGACGGCGCTCGCCCTCGATCCCGACGCCGACGGCCGCGCCGGCATCCGAACCTGCTACGGCAGCCAGGATTTCGCCGAGGGCGTCCGGGCCTTCCTCGACAAGAGGCCGGCGGCCTGGTCGGGCGCCTGACGTCGCGGCCCTGATCCGACAATCAGCACGGCTCATTCGCGATAGCACTGGAAGAGGACACGTCATGACCCTTCACCAGGGACGGCATTTTCTCAACATCCCCGGCCCGAGCCCGGTGCCCGAGCGTGTTCTCCAGGCGATGGACCGGCAGGTGATCGATCACCGGGGCCCGGAATTCGGCCGGCTCGGTCGGGAGGTGCTCCAAGGGTGCCGGGCGATCTTCCAGACCGAGGGACCCGTCGTGATCTTTCCTGGCTCCGGCACGGGGGCGTGGGAAGCGACGATCGTCAACACGCTCTCGCCGGGCGACCGGGTGTTGATGTTCGAGACCGGGCATTTCGCCACGCTATGGAGCAAGATGGCCGCCCGATGGGGCATCACAGTTGAGTTCGTACCGGGCGACTGGCGCCACGGCGCGGATCCGGCCATCGTGGAGGCCAAGCTCGCCGAGGACAAGTCGCACGCGATCAAGGCGGTGATGGTCGTCCACAACGAGACTTCGACGGGCGTCACAAGCCGCATCGCCCAGGTCCGGCATGCGATCGACGCCGCGCATCACCCGGCGCTTCTGCTCGTCGACTCCATCTCGGGTCTGGGCTCGGCCGACCTGCGCCACGACGCGTGGGGCATCGACGTGACCGTCGCCTGCTCCCAGAAGGGCCTGATGCTGCCCCCTGGCCTTGGGTTCACGGCGATCTCGCAGAAGGCCCGCGCGGCTTCGAAGACCAACACCCTGCCGCGCTCGTACTGGGATTGGGAGGAGATGCTCAAGCCGAACGAGGGCGGCTATTTCCCCTATACGCCCGCGACCAACCTCCTCTACGGCCTGCGGGAGGCGATCGCCATGATGCGCGAAGAAGGCCTGCCGGCAGTCTTCGCCCGGCACGAACGGCTGGCCAAGGCGACGCGGGCCGCGGTCCAGGGATGGGGGCTTGAGGTCCTGTGCGAGGAGCCGAGCGAGTACTCGCCCGTCCTCACCGCCGTGGTCATGCCGGACGGCCATGACGCCGACGCCTTCCGGCAGCTCGCCCTCGACCGGTTCAACATCTCCCTCGGCGCCGGACTGTCCAAGCTGTCCGGCAAGGTGTTCCGCATCGGCCACCTCGGCGAGTGCAACGACCTGATGCTGATGGGGGCGCTCTCCGGCGTAGAGATGGCACTCGGCGCGGCCGGCGTGCCCCATCAGCGAGGCGGCGCGACCGCGGCTATGTCGATCCTCAACGCCTCCTCGTGAAGAACGCGCGCCCCGACTGGCGTCCCGGCGCGTAAGACCTTGCTGTTTGCATCGACGGCGATGCATCCAGAAGCGGCCGCACCGCTTTCAGCCAGCTTTTGTCGCGTAGGCAGGTGCCTCCGAATGGCTAGGTTGGGTGGCTTCCTGCCTGTCCGCTTCTCAGTCCTACAGACCGGGAAGCGTACGCTTCACTGCGCAAAAGTACCGTCTTATGACTACGCCGCGCGCACGGTCGCCAGGAAGCGGGCGACTTCGGCCGTCAAGTGCTCGGACTGCCGCGAGAGTTCCGAGGCCGCGCCGAGCACCTGCGTGGCGGCGGCCCCCGTCTCCTCGGCGGCCTGCGCGACGCCGGTGATGTTGCCCGTGACTTCCCCCGTCCCGGCCGCCGCCTGAGACACGTTCCGGACGATCTCCTGCGTCGCCGCGCCCTGCTGCTCCACCGCCGCCGCAATCGAGGTCGCTGTGGCGCTGATGTCGCGGATCCGCTGGGTGATGCCGCCGATGGCCGTTACCGCCTGGCCCGTCGAGCCCTGGATCCGGCTGATCTGCGCGGCGATCTCCTACGTCGCCCGCGCCGTCTGGCTCGCGAGTTCCTTCACCTCGGCGGCCACCACGGCGAAGCCCTTGCCGGCCTCGCCGGCCCGCGCCGCCTCGATGGTCGCGTTCAGGGCGAGCAGGTTCGTCTGGCCCGCAATGGAGGAGATCAGCCCCACCACGTCGCCGATGCGCTCCACGGCGGCGCTGAGATCCTGCACCAGCGCCCCCGTCTGGTCGGCCGCGATCACCGCCTCCCGCGCGATGCTGGCGGACCCGTCCACCTGCCGTCCGATCTCCTGGACCGACGAGCCCAGTTCCTCGGCCGCCGCCGCGACCGTGGCGACGTTGCTGCCGGCCTCCTCGGCGGCGGCCGCGACGGCCGTCGACTGCGCGGCGGTCTCGGCGGCGGTTCCGCTCATGGTGCCGGCCGTGGCCTGCAGCTCGGTGGCCGAGGACGACACCATGCCGATGATCCCGCCCACCGCCGCCTCGAAGCTGTCGGCCATCTGCCGCATGCCGGTCTTCCGCTGCTCCTCGGCCGTGAGCCGGGCCTGCGCGGTGTCGGCTTCGAGCTGCCGGGTGCGGATCAGGTTGTCCTTGAACACCTGGACGGCGCCGATCATGCGGTTGATCTCTTCGGCGTGCGCGGCCTTCGGGATTGTTTGATCGAGCTGGCCGGAGGCGAGCCCTTCCATGAATTCGGTGAGGGAGCGGATCGGCCGCGTCACGCCGCGACCGATCAGCGTCGCCAAGATTGCGATGAGGCAGAACGCGAACGCCGCGCCCGCCAAGAGCCTCATCAGGGTCGGCTGCAACTGCGCGGCCGTATCGTCGGCGTAGATGCCCGAGCCGATGATCCAGCCCCAGGGCGCGAAGCCCTGAACGTAGGAGATCTTCGCCACCGGCTGATCCACGCCGGGCTTCAGCCAGAGATAGCGGACGAAGCCGCCGCCGGAGGTCTTCACCACCGCCACCATGTCGGCGAAGAAGTGCTTCCCGCTCGGGTCGGTCACGGCCGAAAGATCGGTCCCAATCAGCTCCGCTTTCGGATGGAACACCATCCGGGGGGTCATGTCCTGAATCCAGAAATACTCGCTGCCGGCGTAACGTAGGCCGCGCACCACAGCCACGGCGGCCTTCTGCGCCGCGTCGCGGCTCAGGCGGCCCGCGCGCTCCTCACCCTCGAAATACGTCAGCACCCCCTGCGCGGTCTGGACGAGATCGCGCGTCTTCAACTCGCGTGCATCGGTAATGGCGCGGGAGAAATCCCAGGTGGCCAGCGCGATCAACGCGGCCATGCCGACGAGGGCGGTCACTGTGATCGCCTGGATGCGAGTACCGATGCGGATGGTCATAACCGGTCCAAGAATGGAAATGATTGGGCTCTGCCGAGGGTGAGCCGCCGTTCTTCGGCGGCCAGACAACGATCTTCCAGACCGAGCGTCGCGTACTTTGCAGGATTTGTTCGATAAACCTAACGACCCGTCACCGGGATACTCAAGCGGCCATCTTCGAAAGGTTAACGAAGGCTAGGAAGTCGAAGTACGGCAGCGGGCGGCTGACGTGGTATCCTTGAACCTGATCGCATTGCTCGGCGGCGACGAAGGCATATTGCTCGGCGGTCTCTACACCTTCGACCGTCGTCGCCATGCCGAGGCACGCTCCCATCGTGATGATGGCCCGGACGATGGCGGCGCTCTCGCTGTCCTCCGGGAGCATGCGGATGAAGGACCGGTCGATCTTGATCTTTGAGAACGGAAAGCGGCGCAGGTAGCTGAGCGACGAGTAGCCGGTCCCGAAATCGTCCATCGCGAGGGACACGCCGATCGCCTTAAGCTTGGTCAGCAGCGCGAGGGTGCGAGCCTCGTCCTCGAGCATCACGCCTTCGGTGATCTCCAGTTCGAGCCGGTCTGCGGCGAACCCGGTGGCGGCCAGGATCGACGCCACCACGTCCGGAAGCCGGTCGTCGCGGAACTGGACCGGCGACAGGTTGACCGCAAGGGCGATGGTGCTCGGCCAGCCCGCTGCATGGGTGCACGCGGTGTGGAGCACCCACGCGCCGAGTTGCGCGATAAGGCCGGTCTCCTCCGCGAGGGGGATGAAGTCCGCAGGGGGGATGAGGCCCTGCTCCGGGTGACGCCAGCGGACCAGGGCTTCCGCGGCGGTCACCGCGCCGGTCTGGGCATCGACCAGGGGCTGATAGTGCAGTTCGAATTCGCCGGCCGTCAGGGCGCGGCGCATGTCGGCCTCGAGGCGGCTGCGCACCAGCATCTGCGCCGCCATAGCGGGTTCGAACAGCCTGAACGTCCCCTTGCCCTCGGCTTTCGCCTTGTACAGGGCGAGGTCGGCGTGCCGTAGCAATTCGTCCCCGTCATGTCCGTCTTGGCGGCCGATGGCGATGCCGATGCTCGCGCCGACATGGACCAGCTGATTGTCGAGCAGGAAGGCCCAGTCGATCGCCGCGACGAGCCGCGCAGCGACCGCTTCGGGGGCCAAGACGGCGGTTTTGTCGAGTAGCAGGATCGCGAATTCGTCGCCGCCGAAACGCGCGACGACGTCCCCCTCGGCGAGGGCGGATTGCAGTCGGGCGGCGACCTTGCGCAGCAACTCGTCGCCCATCGCGTGTCCGAGGGTGTCGTTGACGAACTTGAAGCGGTCGAGGTCGAGCATCAGGACCGCGAAGCCTCCCTCCTGCTCGCGTAGGGCGGCGACGCGGTGCGCCAGCAGATCGCCGAACCGCGCCCGGTTCGGCAGCCCGGTCACAGCATCCGTGAAGGCCAGGGTTCGCAGGCGAGCCTCCGAGCGCAGGCGTTCGCGCTGATCGCGGAAAGCGATGACCGTCTGCCGTTTGTGACCGAGGGAGATCTCCTTCCGCAACACGCGAACTGGGACGGCCTGGCCGTCCGCGCCGACGAGTTCGGCTTCGCGCTCCTCCTGCTCCGGGAGGTCGGACGCCACGAGCCCCGGCAGGAGCCGCGTGAGGCGGCAATTGATGAGCTGAGCCTGATTCATACCCGACAGAATTTCGAGGCTGCGGTTGGCCGTGGTGATGACCTCGCCGTCGCACACCGCCAGCCCTTCGAGTGCCACGCCGGCCAGTTCGCGCAGGCGCTCACGATCACGGCGCATCTGCGCCCGAGCGTTGAGGGTCATGCGCAGCCCGAAGAAGGCGAGCGTCAGCAGACCGAACGACACGGCGGCGATGACGGGGGCGATTGTCTCGGGTGCGATCGCGGTGTCCGGCAACGGGACGGCCGGATCGTAGGTGAGCGTCATCGCGGTCATCCCCCCGACGTGGAGGACGACGATGGCGAGCAGGAGCAGGGGACCGGCGAGGCGGCGCAGGGTACGCTCGCGCTCGGCGGCGAGGATCAAGGCCAAACCCGACAGGCCGAGGCTCGCCATGATGGTCGGGGGGACCACGCCCATGTCCCAGACGACATGCCCCGTAACCCGGTAGGACGCCTGCCCCACGTAATGGAGCGCCGTAACACCCAGGCCGATGATGACGCCGGCCAGGAAGCGACGGAGGCGTCGTTGCGCGCCGATGGACAGTCCGACCCCCAGTCCGATGCCGCCGATGACCAGCAGCAGGGACGCTGAGGTCAGGATCGGCTCGAAGCCCGCCGCCATGCCGGGCTGAAACGCCAGCAGGGCGATCATGTGCGTCGCCCAGGCCGTGCATCCCCCGGCGACGATGCTGACCATGCCCCATCTCCTGCGCAGCAGCCCCTCGGAACGGCCCGCATGGGAGGCGATGGCGGAGGTCGCGTAGATGCCCACGATGCAGACGAGCGCCGCCAACAGCAGCAATCGTTCATCATGCTGCTGCGTAACGCAGGTTAGAATGGCACGCATGTAAAGCTCCCAGGACGACTTGTACCTGACGGAGCTTATTCTTTCATGAAGTTTTTCCCGGCGATTTCATGCGCCACTTGATTGGGCTATGACTGAGAAAAATTTAGAAACGACGCCGAACTTTTGTCGCCTGCCAAAATGCGATGACGGGTAGCGATCGTTGCCGACGGGCTGGAGAACCAGATAGCTGGTCGCTCGTCAGCGGCAGTAGGCGACATCGCCGGTCTCGACTCCGAGAGCCGCACCCGAATTGAGGTCCTCACTCAGACGCTGACAAACCCTCGTCACTCGGACGGCGTGACCAGCAGTATCGGGGGCGGAGATCGTAGAGACCGCTCCCATGGGTCGTAGTCGATGGTTAGATCCAGGCGCTCATGCTGCGCGCCAGCTATGCCAAGTCGGACACGTAAGTTGCGAGCTGTCGCCACATGAATGACTCCTTTCGTACATGACGCAGGTGAGCTGCTACGGCGAGATTGGGTCGCGTGCGGAACGTTCGCATACGGCCCCATCACCGAGCATCAGTTCGGGTGTCTCCTCGCTGCGTCGGCATGGGCCGGCGAGGAGTTAAACGATGGGACATTCTGCACACGATCCGGCCGTCAAAGGACGGCCGGCCTGGAATGCTGGACGCAAGCTTGGCGCCAAACGGGCCCTCAAACCTCAGCAGGTCTGGGCCATCCGGTTCTGGCTTGATCGCGAACGGCGCACACGCGACCGAGCAATGTTCGACCTTGCCATAGACAGCAAGCTGCGCGGCTGCGACATCGTCAAGCTAAAGATCGGCGATCTCGTCAGTGGCGGCCGCGTTCGCAGCCGGGCTATCGTCATCCAGCGCAAGACCGGCCGACCGGTGCAGTTCGAGTTGCTCGAACCCGCACGAACCAGCATCCTCGCATGGCTGGAGGCCAGGGGTGGTACGCTCGACGACTACGCTTTCCCCAGCAGGCTCGATAGCGTCACGCACATCAGCACCAGGCAGTATGCGCGCTTGGTCGATGAGTGGGTCACGGGCATCGGGCTGCGCAGCGAGGATTATGGCACCCATTCCCTCCGCCGCACGAAGGCATCGTTGATCTACAAGCGAACTGGCAACCTTCGTGCCGTCCAGATCCTACTCGGCCATACCAAGATCGAAAGCACGGTCAGATACCTCGGCGTTGACGTCGAAGATGCCTTAACCCTGGCCGAAGGGACTGAGATTTGAGCGTTCGGCCCCTCGGCTTCAGTGTCGAGGGGCCTTCAGAGCAGCCCGGCAGAAAAGCGCCCAATTCGGTCATTCAGATGGTGTTGACGACGTCCCGTAAACGGACGCTATCGACTGCGATCGGCAATTGGCTTAAAGCTATTTAGAAAACTAATGCACGCGGCCAAATTCAACTCGACACGAAACTTCGCCATATCTGCTGCGCGGCTGTGCATCTAAGTCTCAGGAGAGTTATTGACATCGTGCCGTCGAGGAATTTTATAGTAAAAAATTACGGCGTGAGCCAAGGCAAGCCAATGTGCGAGGGCTAGAGCTTCAAGGTCGGTTTCTGGGTGGCGCAAACCATTAGAGGAAGAACCAATGAGCCTTGCCCAGTTTGATGCCAGCAGACCAATCGAAAGCCGCGCGGCGCTGATCCTCGAGGCATGGGATCGACAACTCTCAGTTCAATCCTTTACGGAACAAGATCGATCATTCAGCCTCGACGATGCTTATCGAATTGCCGATGAAGTTCGGCAGCTGCGAGAAGCTCGCGGCGAACGGGTTGTTGGTCGGAAGATCGGTTTTACGAACACCACTATTTGGACTGAGTACAACGTAGCTGCACCGATCTGGGGCTATGTCTATGATACGAGCCTGCACTGGCTTTCCGAGGCTCTTACTCCGATAGCGCTGTCAGCGTTCGTCGAGCCGCGGATCGAGCCGGAAATCGTCTTTCGCCTCGCGCGGGCGCCGGTCCCAGGCATGGACGAACGAGAGTTGCTGACCTGCGTCGAGTGGGCCGCCCTCGGGTTTGAAATCGTGCAATCGCATTTCCGAGGCTGGCGCTTCCATGCACCCAACACCGTGGCGGCCTTCGGCCTTCACGGAGCCCTCTTCGTCGGTGAGCCGATCACCGTCACTCCCGGCACTGAAGACGAGTGGTTCGCGGCGCTGCGTCGCTTCGAAATCCAGCTTCGGCGTCACGGGACCGTCGTCGAGACTGGGCACGCCCGGAACGTCTTGCACAATGGCCCCTTGGCGGCACTCCGGCACTTGGTCGAGGGGCTCGCCATGGATCCGAAAAGTCCGGCGATCGCGACGGGTGAGGTCGTGACGACCGGTACCCTGACGAATGCATATCCGATCGGAGCCGGGGAGCAGTGGCACACAATGGTAGCCGGTCTACCCCTTGCCGATATCCAGATCTCGTTCTGAGCTTCCATCACGCAACGACACCCGCAATGCGTGGACACGTAGCTGCTTCGTCGACGATACTCTCGCCAGGACGCGTCCGACGTCCACGGGAGGGTAACCATGGCGAAGACCGCACTGCTCGCAGTGAGCGTCCTCCTCGAGCTGATAGGGGCAGCAGCGGCTGCTGATCCACAGCCTGCCATCCCGGACGTCCCCGCCATCTTCAAACCGGCGCAGCGCGAGGGCTACTTCTTTGTCGGTGGCCGCTACGAGACAATCGGCACGAAGAACATTGCGATCGGCCAGATGTTCGTCCAGTACCATGCCCCTGCTGAGGTGAAGCAGCCCTTTCCAGTTGTGATGGTGCATGGCACGGCCCAGACCGGCGTTAATTTCCTCGGCACGCCGGATGGGCGGCCTGGCTGGGTCGACCGCTTCGTCGAACGCGGCTTTGCCGTCTATGTCGTCGACCAAGTCGGGCGTGGCCGCTCGGGCGATAATCCGGATGTCTATGGCCCCTACGCCCGGCTCTCGACGGGTGACCTCGAGAGCATCTTCACCGGGCAGGAGAAATTCGAACTCTTCCCGCAAGCCAAGCTGCACACGCAATGGCCTGGCGGGCCGGGGATCAAGGGCAATGCGGCATTCGATCAGTTCTACTTCTCCCAGGTGCCCTACGTCGCCAGTGCCCTAAAGAGCGAGGAGCTTGTCGATCCCGCGATCATCGCCTTGCTGGAGAAGATCGGTCCCTCGATCGTACTGACCCATTCGCAGGCGGGGGTGTTCGGCTGGGCGGTGTCCGACCAGCGGCCCGACCTCGTGAAGGCACATGTCGCCGTCGAGCCGAATGGCCCGACCTTCTTTGACATTACGTTTAAAGGTGGCACGGAATGGTATGAGCGGGTTGGCGACGCCCGCGCGCGACCCTACGGCATCACTCGCGTGCCCCTCCATTTCGAACCGGCGGTAAGTTCTCCGACGGATCTAACCGTCGTGCAGGCCGACCGGCCGACCCGGCCGGACCAAATCCGGTGCTGGTTGCAGGCCGAGCCCGCGCGACAACTGCCGCAAATCGCAAAGGTCCCCGCCGTCATCGTCACCGGCGAAGCATCGTTCCGGGCCACGATGGACGATTGCACGGCTGCCTTTCTCGCCCAGGCCGGAGCAAAGCCGGATCGGCTTGCGCTTGCTGATCACGGTATTCACGGCAACGGCCACATGATGATGCTGGAAGCAAACAATCAGCAGGTCGCCGACGCGATCATCGACTGGATCGCGGCGAAGGTACGCTGAGCCGTATCATCGTCGCAGGTCCCGCCTCGGGTGGATCGGCGAAAGTGAAGAGTGCGATATGGGCTATGCCGTCATCGCCACCACGATCGTCGTCGTGCTGGTGCTCGCCCTCAAGACGCTCGGTATCAACCAAGAGTACGAGCGCGCAGTACTCTTCCGTCTCGGGCGCCTCGGAACGACGAAGGGGCCCGGTTGGTACTGACTCATTCCCTTCCTTGATCGTGTCGTCAAGGTCGATACCCGGACGATCACGGTGCAGCTCGAGACGCAGGAGACGATCACGCGCGATGGCGTCGCCGTCAAAGTCAACGCTGTGCTCTGGTATCGTGCGATCGATCCCGCACGTGTAGTCACGGCAGTCGAGAACTGGCGCATCGCGGTGATCCAGGCGGCGGAAACCGGGATGCGCGACGCCATTGGCCAAAGCGACCTCGATCAGATGTTGAAGGATCGAATCGCCATCAACAAGCGGCTGCTCGATCTTCTCTCTGCGGCCGCCGAACGCTGGGGCATCGAGGTCGATACGGTGGAGATCAAGGATGTTGACATCCCTGAGCAGATGCAGCGGGCCATTGCGCGCGAGGCCGAGACCATCCGCGAGAAGCGCGCCCGCATCATCAAGGCGGAGGGGGGAGAACGAGGCCGCCCAGAAACTCGCCGAGGCGGCAACTATGATCGCCACCGCGCCGGGGGCCCTGGAACTGCGTCGGCTGCAGACGCTCACCGAGATCGGCGTCGAGCACAACAGCACGATCATTGCCATGCTTCCCGTCGAGCTTTTGCATGCGGCCAGCAGACTAGCGGGGCAACAGGACAAGACCGCCGATTGAGTCGGGCCCGAGCACGCCGTCGCCGTGGGACGAGCCGTCCCAGCCGTTCTGGCGCGTGAGGCGGCAGGAAGCCAAGTAACGGGCCGAAACGATGCTGCCCGATTCTATAATTCTAGAGCGGTTTCGGTTTGGGCTGAATCGGCTTGCGGGGGTTCACCGGGGAACCTGATGCTGATTCACTGCGGGCTCTGGATGAGGAGCCGAGCATGGGCCGCCCCTACAGCCAAGACCTCCGCGAACGGGTCGTCGCCGCCGCCGAAGCCACCTCCCGGCGACAGGCGGCGGCCCGCTTCGGGGTCGGTGTGGCCACAGCGATCCGTTGGATGGCCGCGCTCACGGCGACCGGGACGGTGGCGGCCCTCCCCCAGGGACGAGCCCGCCGCTCCAAGCTCGATCCCCATGAGGCCTACCTGCGAGGCCTGATCGCCGAGACGGATGACATCACACTGGAGGAGATGCGTGCCCGCCTGCGGGAGGAGCACGACCTCACGGTTGGGTTGGGCACTCTCTGGGCTTTCCTCGACGCGTGCGGCCTGACGTACAAAAAAAGACAGCGCATGCCACGGAGCAGGACCGTCCCGACGTGAAGGTCGCGCGCGAGGCTTGGTTCGAGGGCCAGCCCGACCTCGATCCCACCCGCCTCGTGTTCCTCGACGAGACCTGGACCTCGACCAAGATGGCCCGCACCCGCGGACGGTCTCCGCGTGGCGAGCGGCTGCGCTCGCCCGTGCCGCATGGCCATTGGAAGACCACGACCTTCGTCGCGGGCCTGCGCCTGTCCGGGATGGCCGCACCGTTCGTGCTCGACGGGCCGATCAACCGCGACGCCTTCCAGGCTTACGTCGAGCGAGTGCTCGTGCCCGACCTCACCTCGGGCGACATCGTCGTGATGGATAACCTCGGCAGCCACAAAGGACCGGCCGTGCGCGCTGCGATCGAGGCGGCCGGCGCACGGCTCCTGTTCCTCCCGCCCTACTCGCCGGACTTCAACCCGATCGAGATGGCCTTCTCCAAGCTCAAGGCGCTCCTGCGCAAGGCTGCCGCTCGCACCGTCGAGGGATTGTGGGCGGCCATCGGCCGACTCATCGACACCATCACGCCAGACGAATGCGCCAACTATTTCGCCGCAGCAGGATATGAACCAGATTAAACCGAAACCGCTCTAAATGCGATCGCCCCCTGCATCAGTTCAGCGCGTTCGTCCTGCCGAGGCCCCCCAATGCCATTTGCAGCCCACGGGACCCGACAATAGCCTGCCGGTCCTGAGATGAGCTTTCGGAGCCACTTTTCCGGCCCCTGATGCAACTGCAGAAGACGGGGGCGACGCAACAGCGATGAGCGGCATCGCCTGCGAGATAGAGGACGAGCCATTTGTAGCGGATCGTACAGTCGACAAGCAGGCCGCCCGAGGAGTCGAGCGCGGTCGTCAGCAGCCACGACAATGACGTCAGAATTTCCTATTGCAGTCAACGAGCGGACTAGCCGCTTCCGGCCAATCCCAACCGCATCGCCCGGCGCCTCTGAATGGCTGAGTTGGGTGGATTTCTGCCGGTCCGCTTCCGGGATGGCGATCCATAGAAGCGGATATCGTATCCATACTGGCTCACGACCCGTTGCGGGTATGCCGTTTCACGGTGTTATGCTGTTGGTTGCGGCGCATGTATCAGTAGCATCATCTGGTTTCTGCCGCAGTCAATGCGGCGGACCATAGCTATGATCGGGCGTATAGTAGTAAGTGATGAGGTCGATGAAACGACCTCAAAAATCATCGAGCATGGTCTTAATCGATACAACGAAGCACGTGTCGGCCCCGATCCATCAAAGCCAATATGGATCGTATGTCGAGACAATAAAGAATTGATCATAGGTGGCATTCAGGGCTTCATCCAATGGAATTGGTTTTACGTGGCCATACTATGGGTTGATGAGGATCGTCGTCTGAGCGGGGTTGGAACACGATTAATGGCTGAAGCTGAAGACGTAGCGCGCAAGAACGGATGCATCAGAATGCGACTAGCAACGATAACATTCCAGGCGCCGGACTTTTACAAGAAACTAGGGTACCTTGAGGTATGCCACGTGCCTGATATTCCACCAGGGCACTCGCTAATCTGGATGACGAAAATGTTGGACATTCAAAATTGATTTTTTGGTTTGGGAAACAACCCGCTGGAAACGGCCTCTTGCTGCATGCGAACAGCTACTCGTAAGCAGTGGAGGGTTTGGGATGTGGTGGCTCAGCGCCTTAAGCCGTTCGAGCGGTAGAAGTCGGCCAGCGCCATAGGGGACTTGATGTGCACCTTGGGTAGGGTGAGGCCGTCGAACAGATCCTGGTAGCGACTGCGGTTGGCCCTCGTGGCGACGGCAATATGCCGGATCATACCCCACTTCACGCTGTCACGACCGCCCTCGAGCGCACCCCGCCGATCGCGCTCAAACCAGGAGCGCCGTAGATAGCGGTACAAGCTGACCGATGTCGGAACATTGAGAAGGATGAACCCGGTCGCTGTTGCCAATCGCTGCGGAAGCAGCCGCGAGTAATTGCCTTCTACGACCCAGCGCGAGCCTCTGATTGCCGCGTCATGGAGTGCGGCGAACTCGTCTGCCGCTCGGGGAACCCAATCAGTATGTGGCAAGTGATGAAGCTGATCGAGGTAGACAGCCTCTAGTCCCTGCGCACGCGATATCGCCTCCGCCAGCGTAGACTTCCCGCTGTTGGACGGCCCCATGATGCAGATGCGCGATCCAAGCTCGTCCAGCGTCATGATGGGACCCTCGCGACGATGGTACGTGAACCTTATCTTAACGATCGATGTCCGCTTCCGCATCTGACACGTAGCGCCTCAAACGTCTAAGGAGGGACGGATGCAGGGGGGCCGCTCAGGATGGATTTCTTCCGGTCCGCTTCCGAGGAATCGTGGCATCAAAGCAGATGGGGTGGATGGCTCCCGCTCCAACTGACGGCATCTCGGTGCCAGGATGTGGTCGCTGTCGAAGCAGCAGCCACGCTCATGCAGGAGCCATCCCCATGGAGATCACCACCGTCGGCATCGATCTGGCCAAGAGCATCTTCCAGGTTCACGCCGTCGATGCAGCTGGGCACGTCGTCGTGCGCAAGGCTCTGAGGCGGGCGCAGGTCGTACCGTTCTTCGCCAAGCTGCCGCGATGCTTGGTCGGCATGGAGGCGTGCGGCACGGCGCACCACTGGGCCCGGGAGTTTATGAAGCTCGGCCATGATGTACGGCTGATGCCGCCGGCTTACGTGAAGCCGTACGTGAAGCGCGGTAAGACCGATGCGAACGACGCCGCTGCCATCTGCGAGGCGGTGACGCGCCCCAGCATGCGCTTCGTGCCGGTGAAGGCAACCGAGCAGCAGGCGGCGCTGGCGCTGCACCGGACGCGCTGTCAAACAGCGTTGAATTTTGACCCTGGATCGGCGTCGAACTTTGACCCCTCTGACGTGTGTGCCTCGACGCCCCCTGATCAGACCGGCGTAGCGGGTCGGGGTAGCGCAGCCGGGCTGATCAGG
>NZ_JBBXMY010000028.1:0-33390 GCF_038442315.1 Methylobacterium litchii
CCTGATCAGCCCGGCTGCGCTACCCCGACCCGCTACGCCGGTCTGATCAGGGGGCGTCGAGGCACACACGTCAGAGGGGTCAAAGTTCGACGCCGATCCAGGGTCAAAATTCAACGCTGTTTGACAGGCGTGTTGACTGGGAACTGCGTCCATATCGTTCCACCATGACACTGCAGGCGGAAGCGCACAGCTCTCCCGGTCATCGGCGCCTGGATCGGATTAGCCGACGATGAGCTCCATGATAGATCGAAGTTAAATCAGCGTTCCCTCATAAGACGGTGTTCGTCTGCAATCACTTGCTCAGAGACCCGTAGTACCGGCGGTGGTCGAACGCGCAAGCGCCACAAGCCGGCTGAATGGCTTGAGTTTGCGATGCATCGAGCTGCGGCCGCCATGCTGCCGCCTGCCGAGACTTCGAGCGTAGAAAGGTCAGTGGAAGATCAAAGTAAGATTTGCTTCCAGCATCCTCGCGAAGTTGATCTTCGAGTATGATTAGCTATGTTTAGTGACCGCCGCTTGCTGAGGAGCTTATGGGGCTTCGTCTCCATCCCGGAGACGCCAAAGCAGGCGGCGGTGCCAGAACGCTATCTGTATCAGGCAGCGTTCTTCCGAGCCTTCTGCATCGGCTTGGCGTCTTCTGCTTCCGCATTGCGTCCACGCTGCTGCCCGAGGCCGGCCGCCTTGGCGAGGTTCGAACGCTTCTCGCTGTAGGAAGGAGCAACCATCGGATAATCGGACGGCAACCCGAACTGCTCGCAGTAGCGTTGCGGATTGAAGCCGTGCGAGGTCAGGTGTCGCTTCAAGGTCTTGTAGGCCCTGCCGTCGATGAAGCTGATCAGCCCGTCAGGCTGGACGGATTTCCTGATCTGCGCGGGGGTGGCCTTTACTCCCCCAGCCTCTTCACCTTCTCCGTCTGCGCTAGGGCGATTGAGACCGATGATCGCGGCATAAACAGTCGCAATCAGCGTCGGCAGGTCGGCGGCAGAGACATGATTGTTGGATACATATGCTGCGACAATATCGCCGACCTGTTCGATGATGCCAGGGTTAATATCCGTTCTGTCTTCGGTCACTTCCGTTGTCCTTGGATAATCCAATGCCGGGGCACATGGGGCAATCCATCAGCATAAGCAACCCGCCATTCGCAGCGGTATGTTGAAGCTCTCAGCCTCTTGATCACATGTAAGGGAAACTGCTTGGTGTATCGCCGGGCGGCCCCATCATTGAGGCGCGCCCGGCTCTGCGCATCCCGACCGTGCCACGGCGGGTGCGGCTGAGATAAGCGGTTTGCCAACACGTTGTCACGTTGTCACGTGACGATGTTCCAATGGCATCGGTTTTGGCTCGTCGCTCGTCCGATTAGGTGTCATCGATGTCCACAATGCGAGTGGCCGTCACTGCTGCCCTGTTAGTGAGCGGCACCACTCCTGCCGCAGCTCGCGGTCAGCCGTGTGGCGCGAGTTGCCCGGATTGGCTCTATCCGCTGATCGCGGTCGCCGTATCTGTCTGTCTAGTTCTGGCGGGGGTGTACTATCTGACCCTGGCGCTTGGCCCTAGCTTTGGATCATGGGCTGATGCGAGGCGCGGCCGGGTTCGGAATGGGTTGGCGGGGATCGCCTTGATCCTGGCAGGATGCGGAGCCCTCGCCATCATCCCTCTGATTTAAGAAACGCCGAACGCAACCACGTTGTAACGTGGTAACGCGATCCCGTTGCCAGTTTCTGCGTGGTGGTCTAAGGTCCGATAAGAAGGCATTATCGGACGCCAGAAAGAGGGCGCGGGCCATGGCCCAACAGAATGGCGCGGAGGTCGGCTTTCCCGTTCCGACCGGCCTACAGGCGTTCGCGGATCGGGCGAGGGGCTACGCGGACCAATCGCGGGCGGCCAACACCCGCCGGGCCTACGCTTCGGACGTGCGGGCTTTCGCAACGTGGTGCGAGGAACGGGGCGAGCCCGCCATGCCTGCGAGCCCGGCCGCCGTGTTGGCCTACCTCATTGACCACGCGACCACGTTGAAAGTTGCCACGTTACAACGTCGTCTCGCCGCGATCCGCGAACAACACGCTGCTGCGGGCATCGCGCTCGACACCTCATCCGCCGCGTTCCGGGACACATGGCGCGGGATCAAGCGGGCGCACGGCCAGCCTGCCGACAAGAAGCGCCCATTAATGACGGTGGACCTTCGCCGGGCAGTGGCGGTTCTGCCGGATAGCCTCACCGGATTGCGGGATCGGGCTCTGATCCTCGTGGGCTTCGCTGCCGCCCTGCGCCGCTCCGAGCTTGCCAGCTTGGAAGTCGCTCGCCGCGAAGACGCCGCTTGGATCGAAGAACGGCCCGATGGGCTCGTGATCCACCTGGGGCGTAGCAAGACAGATCAGCAGGCCGAGGGCGTCGAAATCGGCGTGCCCTACGGTTCGAACATGGAGACGTGCCCGGTGCGCAGCTATCGCGCGTGGATCAAGGCGGCCCGCCTGGAAGAGGGACCGGCCTTCCGCCCTATCGACCGGCACGGCCGGATCGGCGCCGACGCGGTGACAGACCGTGCCGTCGCACGGATCGTGCAACGGTCGGTCGAGGCGGCGGCGCTGGCTGAGGGGCATCCGCCTGAGGAAGCGCGCCGGCTCGCAGCAGCCTATGCCGGTCACTCGCTCCGGTCGGGTCTGGCGACCTCGGCGGCGGCAAACGATGCGCCGGGTCACGCGATCCAGCGCCAGCTTCGGCACAAGCGGTTCGACACGACGAGCGGCTATATTCGCTCCGGTCAGCTTTTCCGGCAGAACCCGGCCGGGATGGCGGGGCTGTGATGCGCGTCCTCGCTCTCACCACCCAAAAAGGCGGAAGCGGGAAATCCACGCTCGCCGCTTCGCTCGCCGTCGCAGCCATGCAGGACGGGGAGACGGTCGCCGCTCTCGATACGGATCCGCAAGGCTCCCTGGCGGGCTGGGGCAAGCGCCGCGAGGCGAACGGCATCGCCGTCGAGCGCGTCGAGCCGGCCGCCATCAAGGGTGCGATTGATCGCCTTCGCCGCGACGGGCGCGCGAGCCTCGTGGTCATCGACACGCCCGGTTATTTCGGGGCCGGCGTCGCCCTCGCTCTGCGGGAAGCAAACCTCTGCCTTCTGCCGGTCAAACCCTCGATCCTCGATGTTGAGGCGGCGCGGCCGACTGTCGAACAGATCCGGGTGCTGGGCCGCCCGTTCGCGTTCGTGCTGAACCAGTGCAACGCCACGACCCAGGCTCGGACCCTCGACGCGGCAACCGCGCTCGTTAGCACGGGGGCGCTCGCCCCCTCGATGGTCGCGACCCGATCTGACTTCCTCGACGCCATGACGGCGGGGCAGGGGGTCACGGAAATCGCCCCAAAAGGCAAGGCAGCCGTAGAAGTCCGGTTGCTGTGGCAGTGGATCAAGGCGCAACTCGCCGGAGCGCAGGCATGACGAAGAAGCCCCGTCCCTCGATCAACGACCAGCTTGCCAAGATCGCCGCGCAGGCACCGACCAGCCCTGCCACGTTTAAACGTGACGACGTGACCACGTTACAACGTGATGACGTGGAACCGTCACTGGCTCGGAGCCAGCCGATGCCGCGTGACAACGTGGCAACGTCAGAGCCGGAAGGGCCGGAGGGCTATAAGCGCCGGGTCCGGTATGAGAAGCCGCACGCCTCGATCTACGCGCACCCGAAGGTCTTCAAGGCGCTCCGAGAGATTGCCGCCGCGCAGGACTGCAAGCCCCACGACCTCTACATCGAAGGGCTACGCCTCGTGCTGCGCCAGCACGGGCGGGACTTCGACGCGCTGAACCGAGGCGACGTATAACGTGACAACGTTGCCGGACCTGCCGCCAGAATGGCTTGAAATGGCGAGGAGCTTGGTCGTTGGATCGATGGCTCGGCCAACGATTGCGAGCGTTCCTCCCGGCCAGCAGATGTACGTCATCGGTGTGATCGGACGATCCATGCGCGCACGGGGCGCGATGCTGCCCGACGGTTGGGAACGAGCCCTCTCGGTCCTGTGTGGCTGGTGCGATCCCGCTGAAACTGCACAGCAGGCGACCGGTACGGAGACACCGGCAGACAGCGAACCACACGAGCCCGATGTCGATGCCTGATACACTCCCTACCGAGGTCGCTTCCAAAGCGGGAGACAACCTGCCGGCTGAGACCACGGCCATCGTCCGCGCCTATCAACGGGCCAGCAAGGCGGACTCTACCGTGCGGGCTTACACAGGCGACGCGCGGGTGTTTCAGGATTGGTGCGCCCGGTTCGGCTTTCGGCCGCTACCGGCCAGCACGGAGGCCGTCGCCGGTTTCCTTGTCCACGAGGCGGAAGCCGGGCGCTCGGCCTCCACCATCGGCAAACGGCTCGCGGCGATCAGGTATGCGCGCAAGCTCTCTGGCGCGGCCAACCCTACGGACGACGAAAGCGTGCGCGCTGCCATTAAGGGCATCCGGCGACGCGAAAGCGTAGCGCCGACACAGAAGGCTGCCGCGACGGCGGACCTGCTGGCCGCGACCACGGTGTGGCGATTACCGCCACCACCGAGGCGCCTGAAATCGCGGACGGCATCGAGCTTGTATAGCTTGCCGGCATCTCCGAGGAATGGGGGAGCCACGACAACAACGGCCTGCAAGCCCTGGAATGGTAGCCGCTTATTGCGTCCACATCAAGCTTTGGTGGGGCCTCGAAGTGGCGTTCAGTTAGATAATACAACGCTAACAGTCTGGAGGAATAAACTATTATGGCTAGACCACATTTGATCTGACACCAAAATCATTTTCTTCTGACATTTTCTGCAGATTTCTACCTATATTATCTCGCCGTATCCAAAATTTTGAGAATAACAAGACACGACTTAGTGGTAATTCAAGGCTATAATAAATGATAAATGCCGCGGCGATAGCGCAGATGATAGCGGTTGGCATGTAGAGCATAAGAGCCCAAGGCGAAGCTACAAGTCCGAGCTTTAGGAACACTTGTGTGACTGCAGCCAGCGTCACCTGTTGAGATAGGTAGAGGGAATAAGACGCATTACCAAGCGCCACGGCCACCTTCGGCACCGTGAGGCGATTAGCCTTCTCTAGGGATACTACACTCGCCACGATGGCCAGGGCTGGCAATCCACCGACCAGCACGCGTGCCGACTCAGCAAAAGGGTTGGTCAAGGCGACAACGCCTCCAAGCAGCCACCACCACGCTTGTGAAGCCGGAAGATAGCGACCCGCGTGGACTGCGGCGCCTAGTGCGAGGCCGAGGCTGAATTCGAGGAGGATGGACCAACCGTAGAGTTCGAACACCGCGCTGTGCTTCGGAGCGAACGAGGCGGCCAAAACGATCAGAGCTAGGAGAAACGACGTCGTGGCAACTCGCCGAGTTTCGGGGAGGAGCAACGTTCCGCCAAAAACGAGATAGAAAAGCATCTCGCAATTGAGCGTCCATCCGGGGATCAAAACCGGATAAGGCATCTGGAAAGTAGGGTGAAGCGATGGGATGAAGACCAATGAAAGGGCAACATGCCACCAGCTTAACGCGCTATTAGCGCTCAGGACGGGAGCCGCTAGAAGAATTGCCACGAGAAAGATGGTCAGAAGATAATAGAGCGGAGCAATCCTGAGTATACGCCTGAGGTAGAATTCACCCACTCCGACCTTCCTGCCGGATGTGCTTAGATACATCACCAGTCCGCTGATGATGAAGAAAATATCGACGCCACGTTGGGGCCAGATTGCCCACTGTCCTGTATAGCCAAGCCTGTGCAATTGCACATCGAAATGGAAAATCAGAACGAGCAATGCGGCGACTGCACGCAGCGCTTGAACCGAACGGATGGGCGTCTGCAACGAGGCCATTACGTAATAGCTGCGTAGGTCGATTAACAATGTACGAACTATATACCGGAATAAGGTACCTTGTCGCGGACAGAATTGTTAATCCCCACCGGCGTTGCAACATCGTGAATGCAGCATCGAAATAAAGATTATTCTATATCGATAAAGTTGTATTATGACCACATTTAAACTAAATATATGTCAGCTATAAATGAAATCACATACACGGTGACATATCTTGCAATATTTGCATACTATATGTACTATTTTTAGAGCTTAGGATGGCTATTTTTAAAGCTTTCTGTTAAGTATTTTGACAATAAGCTGTAGCCTTCCAAACTCAGATGAAGCTTATCAGAATTAAAATTATGGCATGGTGATTTCGAATAACATGTGAGTTCTTCATCATAACTCAGCACCGACGTATTTTCTCTCGTTTTAGTAATTTCATTGAGAGAGTTGTTTATTTGCTCGCGATCCTGAAGTCGGAAAGCCCAGCCTTCTCCACGAGGCAGAAGCGATAAAAGAACCAATTTCGGATGCCCCCACAGACTATCAATGCGTGAAATAATCTTAGTTATAGCAAAGGAGATTGCACATGCACTATCTCCAGATGCGAGGTTATTGGTACCAATTAATAGAATTACGATTTTTGGTTTCCAATGTTCGAATGCGCTATTTTCCAATCGCCATAGCACATTCTGTGTTTTGTCTCCTTCAACGCCCATCTTAAATGTAAGAGGATACTGCGGTGAAAAATCGAGTAGGTCTATGGGCCATCTTGAAACAAGAGAGTCGCCGATGACGATAGTTTGTGGAGATGAAAGTTTTTTTGCCGCTTCCGCGATAGAAACGGCTTGTTGATATGTTTCTTTTGATTGTTCCGGAACGGGATTTGACGTGATCGCGATTGCGCGTTGATCGCAAGCGAAGGATATTGTGGGGGCAATAGTGATCGCGGTACACACAGCACATTGTAAGAAATTCATGGCACCCCTCGCTCGCTTCTTGAGCTATTGCCGCTCAAATGCAGAAAGTTGATATTCGTATCTAGAGTTGGCAGACGGCGGTTTGAGTGGGCAAACTGAATTTAAGCTACATCAGCCCCTTCGTGATCAATCCGCAGCGGCATACGCCACCGCCCATTCTCCGGTCGTCATCAGTGGTCGGTCTATGCACAGCACGCCATGCCCAACGGTCGCTCGCCCCTGCGCCACCCACTGCCGCCAGTTCGCCAGGGCGTCGGCAGCTTCTAGGTCGCCGGCTGAATCCCCGATAGCGCGATCCGTGAGGATGCGCGTGGGGGCAGTGACGGAGCGGGCAGCCTCGACGTGAGCAAGGCGGCGTTCAAGATCGATGAGCTTCACGACAGGCTCCGGGGGCGAGGGTTGTACCGCGCGGACCATTCGGCGGCGGTCAGCCGCTCGGCGCGCAGAATAAGGGTCGATCCGGCGCCACGTACGCGGCCATTGGCGGCCCAGGCTCGCCAGTCCCGAATAGCCTCCGCCACGACGGCAGGCGGGTGGTTGGCGAGGTTGCAAATCGCGGTGATGCGGCCGACGCCTTGGCGACCTTCGAGGCGGGTGAGGCGCTGGGCGAGGGAGGCGAGGTTCATGCGAACAGTCCCTCCCCAGGCACGTACCGCTTGAGCCATGCCTGAAATCTGGCCTGATGAGCGGGGTAGGCGATGCGCGGTGAGGTCTCGCCCGCTTGGCAGCTAGGACAGCCGCAGGGGCGCATAAGCCCGTCGCCAGGAGCGGACCAATGGATCTCCGGCTTGGGGTTCTCGCGCACAGCCAGGAACCTCAGGTCGCCGACCCGATCTCGGCTCGTGCGGCGGATGATGCGAACCCGAACGTCCGTGTCATCGAGGTGGGATAGATCCTCGCCCCGTTCCGCAGCCGCCTCACGCTCGTTCCGCACGGCTTCGGCCTCGGTGGCCTCATATAGGATCTCAAGCTCGCGGTCGCTGAGATCGTCCTCGTGCTTGCGGCCGAAGATGACCCAGCGGGACAGCGGCACCGGCCCCGCGTCGGGCCAGACCAGGGCAACGGCCTCGTCCCGGTCAGTGACGGCGCTCGTTCGCTTAGCGCGTTCGAGTGCGTCTTTGGCTTCGGCGGTGGTGCGGCCCCAGGCCAGATAGACCGTTGGCTCTCCCGACCGGCGGCCTTCCAACTCGCGGAGACGGCGTTCCAAGCTGGCGAGGTTCATAGGCTCGGATCCTCCAAGCGGGTGAGGCGGGCGGACAGGTCTGCGGCGGTGATAGCTTCGATGTGCGCGGATACGGCCTTGCCGATGTCGGCGGCCTCGGACGGCGTGATCTCGCCTGACGCCACCGCGCGGAGCATGGCTTCCGTCGCTTTGGGGAGGTCGGCCGCGCTGTTGATGGCCGGCAGGTCGAAGGTGATGCTGCGGTCCCTGCGCGGGGATAGAAGGCGGTCCAGGCACAGCTTCATGGCCGGGCCGTCACCGTCGAGTGCCATCTCAATGGCCTTGCGGGACAGGGCCTCGGCTTCGCCTTCGAAAATTTGCTCTAAGGCCAAGGTCGAGCGGTTGCGGGAGCCTCGGGGGCGGCCGGCGGGGTTGCCGCTACGGCCGGGCTCAAACTGCGTGTCTTCCCTCGGCATCGGTCAGTGTCTCGCGGACAGGGCCTGTAAAAGACAGGCTGAAAACAGGTCAAAGATATAGCACTGGCTAAAAGGTTTCACGAGTGCGATCTTCTTCCTGTACGTCGGTCAGGATCCCCAGACTGTTCGCGACTTCCTGAGGGGCGACAGCGCATCTCACTCCCGTCATCACGAACTTCGGAACGCCCTGGGGATTTGCTGAGCGACAGGAGAGCCTCATGGCCAATGACCAAGCTGCCAGTACCCATCGGTCCGCGAAGGAACGTGAGGCCGGTGAACGGACTGGCGAAAAGCACCTGGATAAGCAGGGGCACCCCACCTCGGCCGAGCAACGCGAAGCGGCCGACCACACCAAGACGACAATCACCAAAAACCCAGAACCAAGCCCGCAGAAGATCAAGAAGGCGATGGGTAGGAACTAGGGTTCGCGAGTTGTGCAGCCATGCCCGGCACTTGGCATAGTCCAGATCGGGTGAAGCGAACAGCCGAACTTTGGCTCGTGAAGACCAGTTGACTTGGTCTTAGGAGGATGCCGATGCCCGACGATCCAAATCCACCGTCATCCGCTCGCACCGAGGACCTCGCCGTCACCGAGTATGATGCGGAGCGTCGTACCAAGATGGCCGGGGGAAGCAGATCGGACGCTACAACAGCCCTGCCGACAAACGACGAAGCACCAGAAGTCGGCCTATCGCAGAAGGGCGACGGCGAGGACGCGGTGGTGAAACGTGAGACCGAGGTCTGAGAAGCTCAACCATGGCTGATCAAACTTAGGTGAGCCCCTAGTTCGTGCCGGGAGAAAATTCGCTCGCCGCGTATTTCCCCAGGCCTCGCGTTCCAGCCTTGGGCTCGCACATGCACGACGAAGCCCCACCGGCTGATAAGATCGAACCTTCCGAGGCGCTGGCGTCGAGTAATCTGCTTGCCTTGGCCACCACCATCACGACGATGCAGCGCCTCTTGGGCCGCCGTGCAGCTGACGGCAGCCTCGTACCGGCCGAAGCCACGATGATCCAGCTCGCCGTCGAGGGCGCACGTGCAGAGGTGCGGGCGGTAGCAGCGATGCTGATAGCTTTGCCAGTCAATCCGACGAGCACCCAACGCAATGGCGTCGCAACGCTGCTCAAGGCGATAGCCAATATCGATGTCGTTCTCGACGTGCTGGCAGATGCCGTCGATAAGGCGGATCGCTGAGCGAGGGGAGTTCACGCCGCCTTCCCACGCATGTGGTCGAAGAATGGACCCAACTCCTCGTCGCTGTCGCCGCAAGTCTCGCCGGCAGCGATTGCGAAAAGCTCCATCGCGCCATCGTCGCGACGGATAATGCACCACCCGGTCAAGCCCTCGCGAGGTGGGACCGGCCATTGCTGCAACTCAGCAGGCGACTGCTTGCGGAGGCGATACTGCCTGTCAGGGTGGATCCTGAACCACACGGCATCGAGGTCGTTTAGGGGCATAGTAAAGGGCTCCGGTTAGGCTGCGGATCGGGCGAGGGCGCTGTAGGACGCCAGGATGCTCCAGCGGTCATACGAAGCAAGATAGCCAGCGTCGGCTTGGGGGCGGCGGGGTCTGCCTCGGCCCGGCGAGCGGGCGCGCGAGGTTGGGATCGGGCTTGCGGGGCATTGTCAGTCCTTTCCCAGAGGGGATCGGTTAGAAGCTGCTATGCAGATCACCACCGACCTTTCGATCCCGGGGTATGCCGATGAGGTGTGGGCGGTGCTGGCCGACTTGTCGTCGTACCCGCGATGGAACCCGTTCATCCGCAAGGTAGACGGCGAGCTGGCCGAAGGTGCTGCCTGGAAAGCCGAACTGACCGTAGACGGCAGAGTCTTCTTCAACGTCCCGACGATCATTACGGAACTGGAGTACGGCACGCGACTGACATGGCGCGGCGGCTTGCCGAGACTGATGACCGGCACGCATAGCTTCGGCGTGACGGAGGCGTTAGGCGTCGTGACGCTGGAACAGATTGAGACGTTCTCCGGCGCGCTTGTGCCGATAATCTTTCCTTTGCTGAAGCCGCTACTGACCCGGCGCTTTGTCGCGATGAACGAGGCGCTGATGTCGGAGGTCGTGAGACGCAGGGTTTCGGTGCAGGTGTGAATGCGGTGTCTATGGCTGCGTCGAGCGTGGCACTCGGCGGGGTCGAAGTTCCGGGCGACCAAGCCCCAAATCTCAGCGGCGGCGATCATCGACCGAACTCCCACCACGGCACGCCCTGCGGCTGGCCGGGCTTCTCTCGATGGGTGGCGTGGCCGAAGCTCACCTCCGTTGCGGTGATGGCGCGAACGGCCCCGGCACTCGGCAGGACGAGAGCACCGCAGGTATCGACCCGAACGATGCCAGCGGCCGGATGCACGCCGAACAGCCGAACGGCAGTCCAGCCCAACGCCTCGGCCTACCGAGGCGTCATGAATGGTGCTCAGGGCACCGTCGATGCGTTGCGGGCGCCCGATCCTAATGCGCCGAGCCTTGTTGGTATGGCGAAGGATGCCGCGCGGGCCGGACAGGGTGCTCTGACGCTCACCCGCGAGGCTCTGGACGGAACTCTTGATCCGACCAGCGACGATGCGGTGAAGCGGGCGACCGAATTCGCCATGCTTACGAGTCCGACGAGCGCCGGAGCGGTCGCCGCGCGAGGCGGTGTGACGGCGGCTCGTGCTATCGCCCCGCATGTCGCGGAAGCGGAGGCGCTGGGCGTGCCGCTGAGCGCGGGACAGAGGTTGGCCGACCCTGCCCTGCTGTCCCGCGAGGACGCCATGATGGGCGGCGCGATGGGTGATAGCGCGCAGAGGGTCGCACAGGACTTCCGTACCGGCCAGCGGCAGGCGATCACCGATGCCGCTGCCACCATCGAGGGGAACGCTGGACGCGGGCAGGTCGCCTTGGAGAGGAACCAGGATGCGGGCCAGGTCGTCATGGACCGCGTGCAGGATGTCGCTCAGACAGCCCGCAACGACTATCGGGGCCGCTACGATACCGCGTTCGCGCAGGAAGGCGCCCTCGACCCAGCCGTGTTCACGGGCCGTGGTTCGGCAGCGGCGATTGCCCCAGCCGATGCCTATGCCTCGCCGATCTCACGGCGGATCACGGACGCCTTGGTCAGTGCCCCCGAACCTCACATCATCGATCCGGTTCTGACCCCGGCAGCGCATCGAGCCCTCGGCACGCTCGATAACATCGACAATCTGCGGCTCGGCAGCATCGGCCAGCCTGGTGCGGGCGATACGGTGGCTGGGATCAACCTACGTGGCGTGGATCAGGCCCGCCGGCAGCTCGCGGCGCACGCTCGCGCGGCAGCGGGCAATCCCGCCGATCAAAGGGCTATGCGCGGCGTCATCGACCAGTTCGATAATCAGATCCAGACGGCGATGGAGAACGGCATGTTCTCCGGTTCAGATGAGGCCCTGACCGCGCTTCGCGACGCCCGGCAGGCCTATGCCTCATACCGCCGAACGTTCACACAGCAGGGCGGCCGGGATGATGTCGGCCGGGTCATGGACGAGATTATCAGCCGCGACGCCACGCCGGAGCAGATCGCCAACCGGTTGTATGGCGGTGCGAAGGTCGGCCAGAACGCGACATCGGTTCGCGTCGCGGATCGCCTGAGGGACGTGCTCGGTCCTGAAAGCCCCGAATGGGCCGCGATCCGGCAGGGCGCTTGGCAGCGCGTGCTGGGGCCGATGGAACAGGGACCGCAGCGTGCAGCCGCGCGGATCGGGGAGTTCCTGAACGGCGACGGCCGATCCCTCGCTCAGCGCCTCTTCACGGACGACGAGCGCGGGAACATGCAGTCCCTTGCCAACGTGATCCGCGCCACGGCCTCACGCGCCGGCACGGCGAACGCCTCGCAGTCCGGCAACCGACTGGCATCGCTGATGCGCAAATCACTGACCGCCATCGGCGCATCGCTTGGCGCGGCCTCCACTCATTCGCTGGTTGGCTCTGGCATCGGCGCCCTTGTTGGCCGGAGCGCTGAGGGGCTAGGGGGCGCCTACAATGCGGCGCAGGCTCGGCAGCTTTTCGCCGGTCAGGTTCCCGTCACGATTGGGGGGCGCCTTCAACAGGTCAGCCGTCCCGTCGTCACGGCCGGGCAACGGCGCATGGCGCCCATCGTGCGGCAGTACATTCCCGTTGAGGATCAATCCGCTCAGTAATCCCGTGTTGCGCTGGGGGAAATGCCTGAGAGGGCCAGCAACCCGCCAACGCCGAGCAGGAAAGCCCCAACGATGAGGACACGAGGCACGCCCTGCATCATGAGGAAAGCGCCCGATAGGACGATGGGCGTGCCGATGAGAATGCAGAGCAGCCTGCGCCACCAAGGCATGAGCCCGCCTTCTTTTGTCGTTCAGGTGATCAGCATGAGGGATGACTGACCTGGCGTCGATAGCCCCTAGGATCGCCAGAATTGGCTCAGGACGGCGGTAAGCGCGAAAGGGCCAGAGAGTATACCCGCGAGCGCCGATGCCGTTTACGGGCAGAGCCAGCCATCCCATAATACTCGCTCTGAAATACCTTGAAGTTTTTCGTTGGCTGATCGGGGGGCGTGATGAGGATGTTCTCGAACCCCTTTTCCTCCCAGTTCATTGCCAGCACAATCGCGCTGGCAGCGGTTTTGCGGGTGTCAGTCCGGACCCCAACTGGGGTGGTTGCGGTGATAGTGAAGAGCATGACTGCACTCTAAGCACGTAAGCGGGAGCACGCGTCTCTCAGTTGCCAGCGGCTAGTGGGTCGGTTGCTGACGATATGGACTCAACGTTGGGATCTGCGGCCCGTTGCCTATGCAGATTGACCGCTTCCCCTGCCTCAGTCTCCTAGGGCCATGCTTTAAAAGGCAATTAGGTTTGTTCCGATGGCCAAATCTCGGTACCCGCAACTTCAGACCCGTTGTGAGGTTGCCTAACAAAGGTGTGAGCGTCACACGCGCTGTCAGCTCAACCGTACGGAGGCGCTACCATGAACGACGGCATCCCTCTCCTCATCCTGGCCTTTGCCACCCTCGGTGGGGTTTGGTTCATGGCCGCAGCGGCTCGGAAACAGGTCGCCGACGCCAAAGGCAGGCCTGAGCGCTCGGCCGTGATCCAGCATCACGGGGGCGAGCCACGGCCGAACATGGAAGGGACGGAACACTAAGCTCAGCCGAGGACATACACGTGAGCTATCGAACGTTTGTTACCGTCGCAGTTTGTGTCGGCATGCATGCTAGCTTCTGCCACGCACAGACTTCGGAGGAGCACTCGGTAGCCCTGCTCCGCGCATCTAGCACTCAGTCCGCCATCGTCACTTTCTGCGCTAAGTACTATAGCATCGACGGTACGACCGCTCTCAGGATCTCTCAAACCGCTCGTGATGTCGCCGCCAAGGTGCTTGGCGATGAAGCATCCGATGCTGCGTTCAAGGAAGAACTGGCGCGTCGCTTTGCTGAAGTTAAGGAAGTGGGTGAGCAGCAATGGTGTGCCGATCAACGCAATGCACTTGCGGATGCTGGGACCCATATTTTCAAAGATTGAGGGTTGAGTTCGACATACTTATGGAACGGTGGCGATCTTATTAGCGAGCAGTAAACTCGACAGCCGGTCCGCTCCGACACAAGGAATTGCTAACCTCGGCTTGCCACGCTGGTAGCATGTCGAAACGCAGCACTCGCACCATTCGGGCCCTTCTCTGGATTTGTGCCTTGGGACTTGGTTGCCTCACCGGCACGTGGCTGATCCAGGCAAACGAGTCTCAGACAGCAAAAGCCGCACGCTTTCTTCCGGGCGAGCCTACCACCACCGGCTCAATTCGGAGCCTGCGCTGGTGCGGGGCTGCTGCTTGGTGTCGATGAGCTTGGCGCTTACTGCGCACAGTCCACCGTGCTGTTCTCCCCGAACAGCGCCATGCCCGGCTACGCCGCTACAATCTGGCTGGATGCGAAGATGCTCGTGCGACGCGTTGTACGGCCTTCGAAATTCGGAGGGCTCAACATGGCTCTAACATAGCGAATCTAGCGTGTACACGTTCGCAGAACCTTTAACCATCATGTGACAAGGTACCAAAAATTATATTGGAAACGTACGATGATTGGCCTCTCGTTCCGCTCAGCTGCTAAGCCGATATCACGGCCGGATACCACCAATGTGGAGCGACTTCAGCGCGACGAAGAACAGCGATTGCTCACTGCCGTAGAACGGTTGATCACGAGCAGCGACGTGACCGTCGATGAGTTGCCCGAGGGTCCCTTGCGTGAAGGGATCGAGCGACTGATCAGACAGAGGCGCGGCGAGCGGCACTCTGACCTAAGCATCCTCGCTACCGTGGCCAAGGAAGCCTCTGAGGCGGCGATCAACGTCGGCTGGACCACTCACGACGTTGGCCAAGTTGCAGAGTCCGCCCAGACCATCGCCAGTGCCACCGAGGAGATGGTCGCCTCCATCGCTCAGGTTTCCGATACCTCTGCGGCCGCGGGTGGATCCTCGGAGATCGCACGGACGTCTATGTTCGCCTGTCTCCGTGAGTTGCAGCAGGTCCGACAGGCGATGCAGGCCATCGACGCGCGCACGACGCAGATCGATGAGCGAATGAGTGTCCTGCAAGGGGCTGTCGCGCAGATTGGGACGATGGCAGGGACCATCGCCAGCATCTCCGGCCAGACCAACCTGCTGGCCTTGAACGCCACCATCGAAGCCGCCCGCGCCGGACAGGCTGGCAAGGGCTTCGCGGTCGTCGCCTCAGAGGTCAAAGCACTCTCTGCCCAGACCGCAAAATCGACGGACGAGATCCGTACCTGGCTCGGGACATTGCAGGCCGAGATGGGGCAGATCACGAACGCCGTAGGCGAGAGCCGCACCGCGGTGATCGCTGGTTCGGCGACGGTCGAAAAGCTCGGTGCCTGTGTCGAGGAGGCCGACGCCAGTATCCGGCAGACGAGTGACCTGAACCGTGCGTTGGCTGACATGCTGGCCCAGCAGCGGCAAGCCACGCAGGAGATCGCACAGAACGTGCAGGGGATCGCCGAGAAGGCGACAAAGACACGGGGTGAGATCGCGAGCATCACCGAGCGGCTGGTCAAGGCCGAGGGCACGGCTCGGATGGCTCTCGATGCCGTCGAGGACGCCACGCCAATCTACCCACTGGTGCGACTGCCCATTGACGTCGCGGCTTGGAAGCGCCGGCTAGCGAGCATCCTGTTAGGCCAGATTACTCCGGACACACGGCACGCATACATGCGGGATAAGGCCTTACCCTCACTGGCAGCACAGCTACAGGGAACGGCATGCTCTAAGCATCCTGCCTTGACCCGTTTCGCCCAGGCGGAACAGGAGGCTCAGGTAGAAGCTGCGCGGATGGTGTCAGCTTTATCGAAGCAAGACTGGGATACTGGCACGCCGGCCTTCAGCGCCGCATCTGAGGCGATGACGATCATGCTGGCTGCAGCAGACGAAATGGTTACCCGCCCATCCTGATACGAGTATGAGGGCGTCGTCCGATCCGATGATCTCAGCGCAAGGTTATGTCTAACCTACCATTCACGGTTCAGCGGTCGGCCCGTGGATCGTTCGGGCCCTCTCACACGCTGTAGGGGCGGACCAGACCACGATGGAGGCGCCTATGCGCAGCCTACTCACCGGTGTCGCCCTGCTCGTGCTTGCCACGGCTGGCGTTGCCGCTCAGCCGTACGACGACAGGCGGCCGCCCCCGCCCGATGAGGATTACGACCGGCCGCCCCCGCCGCCTCATCGCTTCCGGCCCCCGCCGCCGGACTTCGATGACGACAGGCCCCCACCCCATCATCACCGGAGGCCCCCGCCGCCGGATGACGATGACGATGATGGGCCGCCCCCGCCACCGCCGGGGCGGCTCTGAGGCCAAACGGCGGCACAGGCTGTTCGCTTTTTGTGCCGCTGTGGTCGCTGGGTGGCAGCTGCAGCCCAGCGGCTGGGGTATGGTTAGTCGTCCTCAAGGCGCCTCCCATGCCGATCCCCCTCCCCACGCCGCACCGGCTCGCCCTTCTTGGGCTTCTCCTTGCTAGCCTTGTGCTGCTGGCGGATGGCGCGGCTCGGGTCGAACTCGCCCGTGCGGTGAATGCCTCGCTGGGCGATGGCGCCCGCGTCATTGCTCACATCGCCGTAGCAGACGACTGAGCGGCATCCGTGCGCGCTCTCGCAATCATCGTTAGCCTTGCAGCCGTTGAGCCACTTGCGGCTCTCGCGGCTGCACCGGGTGATCTACAGGCGCTTGAGCAGGCGTGGCATAGCTGCGTCCGTGATGCTTCCACTCACCAGCCGGCGGGGCAGAGCCGCGCCGGAAACGAGCGCAACGCCTTGGATGAGTGCAGGGAACGTGAGGATGCCTACGTGGCGGCCTCTATGGCGGCTCGCTCGGCTGATGCCGTGCCACAAAACAGTCGGTCACGGACATGGGTGTCCTACGTGGGCTTCGTGCTCGATCCAGTCAAAGCCTGGATCGAAGCGCTGCGGCGCTGACCTGCGCAGTAGGAACGGGCGCGTTCGGCCATGTGTTGGCTCCTGCACAGATAGGAGACACGCCATGCCCCGGATTGTGATTGCAGCCTCAGCGCTGGCTCTCAGCGCTCTGGTCGGGACTGCTCCTGCACAGGCTAAGGGCTGCCTGAAGGGTGCAGTTGTAGGTGGCGTTGCCGGACATATGGCCGGGCACGGCAAAGCCGGGGCTGCGGCCGGATGCGCCGTGGGACATCACAAGGCCAACAAGGCAAGCAAGAGCGGTGGGCAAGGGCAACAGTAAAGAACTGCGGGGGCCTTCGCCTACGACACGGCCGACAACATCGGCGCCAACCTCACGGCCTTCTGCCAGCGATGCCACATGAACCACGACCGGCCGGAGCATCAGCGGCGTCGATGGCGGACGCTGTTCCGGCGGAAAGCCTCGGGCGACCTGTTCGGCAGGCCCTACAGATAGCCGAGGTCAGGGACACAAGCTCGCGAAGCCTCGACAAGGAACGGGTTCACAGACGCGCGATTGCCTTATTACCGCATGGCGGGCTCCTCCATCCGACCAGCGGACAACAGGGAGACACGCCGATGAAGGCACTACTCACCATCGCAGCCGTCCTCGCCCTCAGCAGCCCTGTGATGGCAGCAGAAGGCAGTTCGGGCGGTTCTAGCCGTTCGGGGACCGCAAACAGCACTGGCCCGAATGATGCTGGCGCGGGGTCTTCACCCGGTGCAACCGGTAGCGGCCCTACGACTGGTGGGATGAGCCGTTCGGGCACCATGAACAGCACCGGGGCGAATGACGCAGGATCAGGATCGAAGCCTGCTGGGACCAGTGGGACTCCCGGAAACCGCTAGTTGCTTCCTGTGTGAAACTGGCCTGCAGGAATTGAAGTCATTGCTGCCGTAACGGCGCGTTAGCCTCTCTCGATCAGCTTCCTTCTCAGCGACCGGGCCAAGGCCCGAACGTCCGCGAAGTAGCGCACCGGCTCCAACGACAGGGCTTTCTGGTACGCTGCGTCGTCAGCATAGTCGCAACTGAGGCCTGCCCCCGTTGACCCCAGGGGGTAGGCCTCAGGCTTCAACCAGCGACTTGAGAGCGTGGTCCTCCTTCGAGGATTGCAGGACCACGACCCTCGCTATCTGACGCTACCAGACCTGTTAGGCATCATAGAGCCGTCCTTGGGCCGTGGGCCGACGCTTGCGATGTCCAATTCCCCCGCGACGCCGACCCTCACGCAACCGCCCGGCCGAGGCATTACGGACAGGACGGGAGGAACTGGCTCCAGTCTGCCTGTCGTTGCGTGCTCACCCGTTGCGGGCTGTGCGGTGTCGCGAACGACTTCGGCACGTACGCAATAGGCTGTGTCCGAATGGCGTGTCCCGTGCTGTCGGACTGCTCGCCTCCATTCGGTTTGGGCGCTATCGAAGCTTGTCCATTGTCATTTCGGAGCACAGTGTTGCTCACAGGTCAGACCGAGAAGAGCTAATCATGCCAAACACGTTTGGCCTCAACCGAACGCTAGGGGGCGCCATCGGCGTCATCGCCATCGTGTCGGTCCTGAGCAGCGCAGCGGTTCTAGTGACACGCAGCCAGTTGCAGGATGCGAGTGACGCCTTGAACCGCTCGACGCAGGTTGTGCGTGGGCTCGATGCCTTTCGCACCGCTATGCTGAACCAGGAGACCGGACTGCGCGGCTTTCTGATTACGGGGCGCGAGAGCAGCCTGGAGCCCTACCGACTAGGGCGGCCCGCTCTCGATGAGACAATCACTCGCCTCAAGGCCTTGATCGACGGGGATGCTGAACGGTCGCGGCTCTTTGTAGATGCCGTGGCGACAGCGCGTGCTTGGCAAACAGATATCGGCGAGACGGCCATACACGAAGCAGCTGATCCTATGACACGGCCAGACGCGGTCCGTATTGAGGCTGAAGGCAGGGGCAAGCAGTTTTTCGATGCCCTACGCGGGAAGCTAGCGGCCATCGATGCTTTGGAAGAGCAGACGCGAGCGGCGCTGGCTGTTCGAGTCGTTCAGGCGGAGCGCAACGAGAGGCTTGCCCTATGGACAGGTACCCTGCTGACGCTGTTGATCTGCCTCGGGATCGCCGTTGCCATCAACCGTGTGATCGTACGACCGCTCGGACGGGTCATGGCCTTCGTCGAGCACGTTGGGGAGGGCGATCTCTCCGCCACCCTGGCAGATGGCGGCCATAACGAGATCGGTCGCCTGAAGCGCGACCTTAACATGATGGTGGCTGGCCTTGCCGACCTCGCCCGCACGAACCGGGCGGCGACCGCCGATCTCAACGCGGCGGCGGCCGAGATCCGCGCCTCGGCGCAGGAGCAGGCGGCCTCCGTCGAGGAGCAATTCGCCGCCGTGCAGGAGACCGCCGCCACGGTGGACGAGATCACCCATTCCGGGGCGCAGATCTCGAAGCGCGCCAGCGAGGTCATCGCCACCGCGCAGGCCACCGCAAGGACCTCCCGGCAGGGCCTGCGCGCGGTCTCCGACACCGCCCAGGCCATGGATGCGATCCGCGAGCAGGCCGAGGCGGTGGCCGGCAACATCGTCGGCGTCTCGGAGAAGACCCAGGCGATCGGCGAGATCATCGAGAGTGTGAACGACATCTCGGAGCGCACGCACCTGCTGGCGCTGAACGCGGCCATCGAGGCGGCGGCGGCGGGCGAGAGCGGGCGCAGCTTCGCGGTAGTGGCCTCGGAGATGAAGCTGCTGGCCGACCAGGCGAAGGCGGCCACGGGTCAGGTGCGGGTAATCCTCGGGGAGATCCAGCGCGGCATCAACACCTCGGTGATGCTGACGGAGGAGGCGGTGAAGCGCTCGGCAGTGGGCAAGACCCGTTCGGATACGACCCAACGTGCCATCGAGGAAATTGCTGCCAGAGTCGAGGAAGGCGCGCAGGCATTCCAGCAGGTCATCGCCTCGACGAACCAGCAGCAGCTCGGGATCGAGCAGGTGATGGGGGCACTGCACAACATCCGTGAGGCGAGCCAGCAGACGGCGGCGGGGACGCGGCAAGTTGAAACCGCGTCGGCTAACATAACCGAACTCGCACAAGCACTGATGGCTCTTGCGGAGCGGTATCGGCACTGAAGTTCCCGGTGCATCTACTCTGGTGAAACAGGACGATGGGTCTAGGGCCGTAAATCTCGCTCTACGAGAGCGTGGGCTTGCGTAATGAAGTGATCGATTTGGACGAGGCCAGAGGTAACTGCTGCAACGAGTTTAGCATTTGCCTCATCAATATCGGCATCATCCGATAACTTTCTTCGCTGTAGATCCGTGAGGAGATCGACTAGCTGATCCCGGTGCACCCGCAGTTCTGCCAGGATTACCTCCGCGCGTGCGATCTGAAGGTTGATCGCTTGACCAGAGGCAAGCCGTTCAATTGCGATGACGTCGACGCGAGCGAGTGCGGATCCCGTCTCATCTTTCCCGCGTAGCGGTATGATGGTCCCTGCACCCATAATCTTACAGCCACGTGCCAGTAGAATTTCAGTGGGAATGAGTATGTCCTAGCGGGCGCGCGGATCCAGGGCGATCACATCAGTTTATGTCATCCTGTGCTCCTCGATAGCCTTTCCATTTCCGCCAGCGTGAGGCCGGCGCGTCGCCTTCCACAGCACAGCGACGGCCTCACGCGCCTCCCTTCCGCGACCTTGCTCGTGGAGGTGAAATCGGGATTGCGGTCCCTCTCTTCGGTGCCTGCCGTGTCCTCGTTTTCCCCTGTTCTAAGATCTGAGTAGGAGTCCGGTGCAAGGATTTGCACCCACCCCTGCGATTGCCATGGGCCTTACCAATTTTGGGGACACCCTTCCGTGCTAGCCGCAGCCACGCCGTCCATTCGGGGCTCACGATCCGCAGCACGTTGGTATCGTTCCGATAGCCCGTGATCCGTCTCTCCTCGACGGTGAGCACTCCAAGCTTCCTCGCCTCGCGGATCGTGTTCTGGACCGTGCGCTCGGCCACACCCGTCACGGCGGCGAGATGCGGAACGGACAGGCGGCAGTCGCCCTTGCGAGCCGTCTCAGCCGCCACGAGGGACAGGACGGCCTGTTCCGCGAGGGTGAAGCGCGCCGCCAGGGCCGGAGGAAGCCGCCCAGAGGCCGCCCAGCGGCGACGGCGCTCAAGGCTGACGTCCGTGCGCGGCCGGGCGCCCGTGCCCATCCTGGGGCTTCTGTGGCGCTCCTGCGGGGTGTCCTTAAACTTGGGGATACCTATCCCGTTCTCCGAAACGGGGGAGCGCAAATGCGAAACGGTTTCGCTTTTCACCTGTCGCGCCTCGATCAAGGCGGACAGCGCCTCTGCCTCGGCCTCGGACAGGTGCCCTTCCCCGAACGCCTTCCACATCGCGGACGCGACAGCAGGCAATGCGGCGCGCGGGGCCGCCTCCGCTTGTCGGCGGATCTCCTCAACGAACATCGGTCACGAACCCTCACGGGCCGCGTCTAGGGTCCAGGCAAGCCGATCCCGGCGCCGAAACTCGCGTTTCAGCTTGACTCCGCAGGGGAGGTCATGGCTTGTGAGGGATAGTGACTTCGGCCTCACAAGGCCCCAGGTTTTCAGCAGCCTCTTCCTTGCCGGGAAGGGGCTGTTGGCTTTTCAGGGTCTATCTCGCGGCGATCTCTCCTGATTGACCGGCGACTCGCCACAAGGGCGCGGGCCGGACTGCGCATGTCGGCCGGGCGGGACGGTTAAGTCAACGTTGCCGACCGTTAGCTTCAAACGACTGCGGCCGGGCCGTCGCGGTAGCTGCCACCCGCGCCAGTCCCGGCCGCTCCCGCCTCTGCCAAGGCGGAACTCGAATTTAGATGATGCTCACGCCCTCATCCCGACAAGGGCCAGGACCGCGCATCCGGCGGCGGCGACCACGTTGCCAGCGCCGCCCCACAGCAGCGGCGGGAAGGGCACGCGGATCTCTGGCTGGGCGGCTTCCTCGCGCGGGTGCGCGATACTGGTTGCAAAACCCTCCGCGTGGTCCGCTTCGCTCTCCGGCGCCGGGGTGATCTCGGGCTCCGGCAAGGGCATGGTGGGGGCCTCCTCGCGCGCGGCGCGCGGGCGCGGGATAGCGGTTCGAAAATCCCCTAGGTCGCCCAGGCGGACGATCTGCGCGAGCGGTGTGGAGGAGTCGGCTAGGCGCGGGGCCGAAGTGGTCTCGATCTCCTGCGTGGCCTCTGAGCCGTCGAGGCGATCCAGTGCAGCGATGATCTTGTCCGCCGCATCAAGGGCGGTCTGCGCTGCATCCTCAAGGCAGGCGCGGAGGGCAGGGCCCGCGAGCGGCACGGGCGCGGCCGGTTCGGGCGGGCGTCCGCGACGCGAAGCTGTTCCGCGTCGTCCTCGTCCAGATCCTTGAGCGCGGCGGTGAGCGCGGTTTCGGTGGCGCGCAGGGCGGCGATGCCGGCGAAGATGGGATCGCGCTGCATGGCGACGGGGAAGGCGACCGGCGCAGGGCGGCAGGCGAGGGCAGCAACCATCAGACGGTCTCCCCTGAAAGCAGGTGCGGGAAGCGGGTGCGGAGCTTGCGGGCCTGCCCGAGCGCCCAGGCGTGGCGGTCGCGCATCGAGGCGTCACCGGTCGAAAGCTGGCGGCGATACCAAGCGGCGAGGCGCAGGCACCGGGCGTGATCCTGCCGGGCGTCGAGAAGTTGGCGGGCTGGTGTGCGGATGAGGGGGTGAGACATGGCGCGGCGGCTCAGTGGACGATGCCGGCGCGGGCGAGCTTGGCGGACTGCCAAGCGGCCTTGAGGCAGACGGCCATGGCAGCGGCCCAGGTGCCGCCGTGGCGCTTCTGATGATCGCGGGCAGCGAGGGTGGCGACGGTCATGATCGCCTTGCGGTCGAAGTTGTGAGAGACGGCGAACGTCTCGCCGCGGCCGGAGCGGGTGGTGATGCTGAGGGGGAGGTTGCGCGACCGAGCGTAAGCGGCAGCGAGGCCGCGAGCGGCGAGCAGGCCGGTGATGACCGGAGCACGGTCGGTGCGGATGCCGCGAAGGGCGCTGTTCCAGTCGAGGCGACGGCGAAGGGACATTGCAAACCCGGTTGGCTAGGTCTAATTCCTAGTCAGGTATGAGCCCTTCCGCTTGTCCCGTCAATAGTCTACTATGAAAAAATCCTAGTCAAACAGGAAATCGGGACGCGATGTTGACCACGGGGAACCAGCTAAGGGCGGCGCGTGCGCTCGTCGGCATGGATCAGGGCACGCTGGCGGATCGGGCGGGCGTGAACATCAACACCATTGGGGCGATGGAAAAGCGCGGCTTGTCAGGCCTCGTGAGCGGCCTGGATAAGGTGCAGGCGGTCATGCGTGTGCTTGAAGCCGAGGGCGTCGAGTTCCTGAACCACGGGGAACCGGGCGTGAAGCTGCGGCGGAAGGCAGAGTCATGACGCCCGAAGCAACTTCCACCGAACGGCTAGCAGAAGCTGCTCGCCTGTCCGTTTTGCTATCTGAACAAGTGCTCGACGCTTTGATCACGAAGCGTGAGGTCACTGCTGACCAGGGCGCTGCGCTCGTGAAAGTTGCTCGCCTGCTGCAAGATCACGAGATGGAATGGCCGCCGCTACTGACGCAGGTGATTTACGAACTGGTACGCGATGAAGAGGTAGCATCCCCGGTAGAGATCGGGCCCTCGAAACCGCTGACCGACATCTTTGCTGGTGGCTTCTCGCGCATCTTCTCAAAGCCTCGCACCCGCACAGACAAGCCGTAATCACCGCCTCCAAGTTCATCCCCGAGAGTAGGGGTGAGGCTTGTATCTGCTTTCGACAGAGTAAGACCTCATGACCGGGCGCGCTGGTATCTATACCGTCAAAGAGTTGGCCCCTGGCAGCTTCGATGTCCTGCTTGACGGAAGCCTCGTTGCAGCTCTGACTCGCGGTATCGACGGGTTGGGCGATGGGTGGCGAATTGATCTACTGAGCGAGACTCCTCAATCCGTGTACCCACCGCCTTTCGAGGCACAAAGCCACGTCTTCGTTTCTCAGCGAGCCGCTTTGGATTGGCTCGGGATCGGCGATGTAATCGCAGGTCAAAGAGCCGTTCTCCCGAAGAGATCGACGCGTGCTGTGCCTCAGTACCGAGCGCATCCAAGCCCGTCAGAACGCTACCGCCTGCGGCTTTTGACCGAGCACAGCCGCTTTTATGCAAAGACAACGGGTCTCGGGGGCCTGATCGCACGAGGATTTGTCGCCCCCACCGGACGAACAGACGAAGACGGTCGAGCAGAGTGGACAATCACCGATGCTGGTCGTTTAGCGCTCGCCGAGATTGAGCTATGATCCAACTGCACCCTGCACAGATCACGGCTTGGCAGGACCAGCGCGACGCCAGAAAATAGGGGCCACGATTAGTCATGACCTCGGATCCCTGGAACAGCTACGGACTGCCGGTGTTCGGTGTCGCCTTCGGGATAGGTGGACTAGCGCTGTTTTGGATCGCGAGCCGGCATGAACGCTGACGGCTTCTTCTGGCTACAGCTTGCGGCACCGTTGGTCGTGTTCGCAGTTGGCGGCCTCGCCTATTGGGCCGTCGCACGGCAAGGCGATCTGTAAGGGGGCCCACCCTTCGTCTTGGCAAGCGAACTACATATCGTATTCCTGTCCTCCCGAGGGACACGCCGGCCCGGTCTAGGCCCCCCCCGCCGTTGACAGGATCGGGTCGGCGGCTCGCGACTCTGGCAGCTCACCTAAATCGACCAAGGCAAGGGTGAGCAACGCCGCATTGGACTAAAGTCGAATACGCCCATGCGATCTCGGCCTTAGGTTGCAGCATATGGCCAAGCCTTCTAGTTCGGCGGCCCAGTCTGGCGCTCGTCTCAAGCAGATTGCCGACGCCCTCGGTATCCCCGTCTCGCAACTCTACGGCGAGCGTGATCCGCTACCCGTTGGCGACGCATTGGAACTCTTACGTCTTTACGCAGCCATTGACGATCTTCAGGGACGCCAGCGCCTGATGAGCGTGGCTCGTCGAGAGGCGGCACGATGCCAAGCCCCGAAGGGATCGGCGTCGTCAGCAGATTGAACTGGCCTCGGGGCTAGTGTGAGGAACAGGTCGTTGTGTCGGCGGGTTCGAGGCCAACGGCGTGCATGTTGGTGCGCTGCAGACGACCAGGATACCTCAATGGCTACCGGCACTGTGAAGTGGTTCAACGAAACGAAGGGCTACGGCTTCATCCAGCCTGATGACGGCGGCAAGGACGTATTCGTACACATCTCCGCCGTCGAGCGCGCCGGGATGCGCAGCCTCAACGAGGGGCAAAAGATCTCCTACGACGTCGAGAACGACCGCCGGAGCGGCAAGGAAAGCGCTGGCAACCTGAAGAGCGCGTAATCCCTTTTTGCCGAACTGGCGCCTCGTTGACGAGCCACTCTGGCTGGTAGGCTCGCGCTCCCGCCTCGGGACGCTCGCCCGAGCCCCGTGACACGGCATGCTAACCGGCAACCAGCATCCTCCACCTCAAGCCGCGTCGCGTACCGGCCGCGCTGGTGAGATCGAACGCTCCCCCGCCCCGTGATCAGATCGGGGCGGGGCCGAGCGGATGGCTACCTCAGCGGCCACACCAGCTCGGTCTCCGGTCCCTTCCGCCCGCAGGCCGTGCACCGCAGGTACAGCCCGACATCGCGAACCCCCATCGTTGGCGGGAACGCAGCCAGCGGCACCTGTCCCTTGTGCCGGCATGGCGGCGGGCAGATGGCGCGGATGAACCGGACCCCATTCTGCGCTGCGGCCGCCAGTTCCACCGGTGGGATCTCAGAGTTCATGCAGGCGACACCGCTTAGATTGATCTATGTTCTAAAAATACAAGTCTCTTACATATATTACATTCGAAATAGCTCACCTTTCCGACAATTTACGTCATATGATGATTTATTGGGTAAATTGTTTGTGATATTTATTTAACTAATCACTCAATTGCGCAAAATTAACAATTATCGCACAATGTCGAACACGAAAGACTAATAGTCCGAGGATACGCCGATGTTCGCTTTCGGCAGCAATGACGCGCGCGCCAAGCTCAATGCTCTTGAACAGTCACAGGCAATCATCGAGTTCCAGCCCGACGGCACCATTCTGACTGCCAATGCCAACTTCCTGGCCGCCATGGGCTACACCCTGGCCGAGATACGTGGGCAGCATCACGCGATGTTCGTAGACCCGGCTCAGCGTGACACGGCTGAGTATCACACCTTCTGGGATGCCCTGCGCCGGGGTACGTTCCGGACCGCCGAGTTCAAGCGGATCGCCAAGGGTGGTCGGCATGTCTGGATCCAGGCGAGCTACAATCCCGTGCGCGACCGTGCCGGACGCGTCGTGAAGGTCATCAAGTTCGCCACCGACGTCACGGGCCAAAGGCTTCGCGGGCTCGATGCTGACGGCCAGATCGCTGCGTTGCACCGCTCGCAGGCGGTCATCGCCTTCGACCCCACCGGCACGATCCTCGACGCCAACGCCAACTTCCTCGACGCTATGGGCTACCGCCTGGACGAGATCCAGGGACAGCATCACAGCCTGTTCGTGGATGCCGCGGAGCGGGCAGGTGATGCCTATCGCACCTTCTGGGCGAAACTCGGCCGGGGTGAGTTCGCGGCCGGCGAGTTCCGGCGCATCGCCCGAGGAGGCCGCGAGGTCTGGATCCAAGCGACCTACAACCCGATCAGCGATGGGGATGGGGTCGTGGTGAAGGTGGTCAAGTTCGCCACCGACATCACTGCGCAGGTGCATGAGCGCCAGCGGCGCCTTGAGGCGCAACATGCGATCAGCGGCGACCTCGATGCGATTGGACGGGCGGTCGAGGATGTCTCACGGCAAACGGCGGAGGCCGCCGATACGGTCGGTCGTGTCTCGGGCGACATCCAGTCCGTAGCGGCGGGGGCGGAAGAGCTGTCGGCCTCGGTAAGCGAGATCAGCCAGCAGGTCACGAGCGCGGCCCAGATGGCTGGACAGGCCGTCGAGCAGGCTCAGCATACTGGCAGCATCATCGCCGGACTGAGCGGTCAGGCGGCGCAGATCGGCGAAGTCGTCGCCCTGATCCAGGGCATCGCCTCTCAGACCAACCTCCTTGCGCTGAACGCCACCATCGAGGCGGCGCGGGCGGGCGTGGCGGGCAAGGGTTTCGCGGTCGTCGCATCCGAGGTGAAAGCGTTGGCCGAGCAGACCGCTAAGGCGACGGATCAGATCCGTGGGCAGATCGCAGCGACACAGACCGCGACCGGGCAGGCGGTCGATGCGATCAGTTCGATCCGTGGGACCATCCAGGCGCTGGATCAGGTTTCTGCTGCTATCGCGGCGGCTGTGGAGGAGCAATCAGCGGTGACGCGTGAGATGTCCGGCACGATGCAGGCGGCCTCGCATGGGGTGGCGGGGATTGCTGGCAGCGTGGAGGCGATTGCACGCGCCAGTGAGGGCGTCGATCAGGCAACGAGGCAAGTGCGGCAGGCTTCCAAAGCTGTCGCCTGAAGTCGGAGCGCATCCTGCTCGACAAGGATCAGCTCACCCCGGCCTTTTCGATTGAAGCTAGGTGATCACGTGATCGGTGCGAGTTGCCCCTCGCCTCTCCATGCAAAGAGGTGGTCTTGCCTGACCTTCTGCTGATCACCGACAACTTACGCCATGCTGGGTGGCTGGTGAGAGGTCTGGATAATCCGAACGTCTGTCGCCTCTACGATCTCTACGACGTCCATCTGCCCTCCGGTCGCCCATCCCTGATCGTCAGCGACGTGAAGGACTTGACCTCCGATGCGCTGGTGCGCCTGCGCCGCTGCCTCGACGCGGTGCACGGCCAGGGCGTGCCGCACATCCTCCTCGTCCACGGCCATGCCGCCCGCGCCGAGGTCCAGGCGCAGCTACTCGGCGCTGAACCCGTCCCTGTGGCCAAGGCTTTGCGCCTGCTGCCGACGTGGGTACGCGAACGCGCTGGGCACGTGCCACTTGAACCCATCTCGGCGAGCGCACGCCGCCATGCGAGCGAGGCCGGACGCTACCTCGACGCGGTGTTCTTCTCCGGAGAGACGCTGACGCCCAACCTCGCCGACACCGGCACCGAAATCGTCGCAAAGGCGATCCACGAGGTTGGCATCGCGGACTGGGTCCGGGCGGTGCGGCGTTTCGATAACATGACCCACCAGCACATCCTGCTGGTCGCGGGGCTCTCGGCCGCTTTTGGCTGTGCCTTAGGACTGAACCCGTCCGACCAGCATCATCTCGCCAAGGCGGCGCTGCTGCACGACGTCGGCAAGACACGGATCCCCGCCGCCATCCTCAACAAGCCGGGGCGCCTCGACCCGGACGAATTGCAGGTGATGCGCACGCACGCGGCCATCGGCCATGCGATGCTCGCGAATTCCGGCTTCGACGCAGCGACGCTCGCCGTCGTCCGCTCCCACCACGAAATGCTCGACGGCTCGGGCTACCCGGACGGCCTGCGCGACTGGGAGATCCCCGACCGCGTGCGCCTCGTGACCATCAGCGACATCTACGCCGCCCTGATCGAGCGGCGTCCCTACAAGTCCGCCATGTCCGAAGCGGCGGCCCTCGCGATCATCGAGTCGATGGCGGGCCGACTGGACGCAGATCTCGTGCGCGCCTTCCGGCCGGTGGCGGACGCATTCGACGCGGCGGCCATGGGAGCAACGGCATGATGAACGCTGGTGACTTGGACCACGTGTTCTAAGCCTCATCCCTGCCAAAGGCCCGCACGGTCTCCCATCCGGTCGCCGTAAGGAAACACGCCCGCCCCTCCTCGTGCGCGATGCGGGAGGCGGGGCACTCGATCACGAGGCCCACATCTGCGAGGAGCGGCAGGGCGGTCGGGTAGGCGCCGACGCGTAGGCCGGCGGGCGTCGAGGCGATGGCGCGCAGGACCGCCAACTGCTTGCCTCGAAGCGGGGGAGGCGGCGGCAGCGGCTCCTTCATTGACGATTAACCTGTGTCATCTTTATTGAGCCCTGCGACCGGGCTTTCACCCTCACCCGAGCGTCTTCAGAGCAGCGCAGGGCAACCGCGCGGCCTCGTTGGCGCAGTCGCGTTGCCTACGCCTCATCTACCCCATACGCCTTCACGACAGCTCGCCCCTCGGCGGTGAGAAACCACGCCCACCCGTCGGCGTGCACGGTGTGCGACACGGTCCGCAGCTCGACGAGTTTCATCGCTTCCAGAAGAGGCGTGGCGCTCCGGTAAGCCTTCAGCCGAAGTCCGCCGGGCGTGGCCGCAATGGCGCGAAGGGCGGCCAGCTGCTTACCTCGTAACGGTGGAATCACAGAAACTCGTCGTTGAGCGTCTGCACGATCATGTTGGCGATCTCCGCAGCTTGCTCGCGCGAGAAGCGCCCGGTCTGCTGACGGTATTCTGGGTCATCGGCGAGCTGGATGTAGGCGGCCGTCACGCCGAGGCTGTCGATCACCTGTACCGCATCACTACCGAATTCGATGTGCAGCGGGAGGGTAAGGCCCAGGCGATCCGATACTTTGCTCATCTCGCAACCGGCGTCGCCAGGATCACCGCTGTCCGCACCATCGTGCGCCGGAAGACACCGTTCGTGCCCTTCTGTGCGAGGATCGTCTTCGCGTGCCTGTTCGCCTCTACGGCCGCACTGACGTCGAGGATATGTCCACTGGCGAACTGGAACCTCGGTACTTTCGGATTGGCGAGGTAGGCTTCGACCGCCGCCGTGATCTCGGCGTCCGTGACGATGGCTTTCCGACGCATGTCGCCGATGGTCTGGGGTGGATCCTTTGCCATGATCTGCTGTTCCACCTTTTGCGCCGGCGGCACGCCCTGCCGGCTTGCCGTCTCTATCAACTCATCATCGCTCCAGATCAGGTCTTCAAGTCGCCAAAACTCCATATCACGGCCATACGGTGTGATCGGCCAGCCGAGTCCAACGAGGGCTTCAACCGCGTCTTGCGCGGACATGGCTTCGAAGAGGCCGATTTTATCCAGGCGGCGGAGGTAGGGCAGTCGGGGTATGGTGGCGTTGCCTGCGCGCACATGGCTCGTGCTCTAGCGCTCCAGTAGCACGGCGCACGTCATCCGGTCTCGCGCCCTCGCTCCTAGCCGATCCCGTTGCCCGGTGGCGGGCCACCCTCGACAGCCTGTCCCCGCACGCATCGTCCTGCCGATACCTTGCTCCGGCGAAGTGGGCCGCGATCCGCGAGAGCGGGATCGAGTTCTGCGACCGCCTCGGCGCGGTATAATCGGGCATACTTACAGGAATAAAAGCACCCCGAGCAGCATTACTTGGAACGCGAGGAGAGCGCTGATAAGCACTTTGGCATCGCGGTCGGCGAGCGCCCAATCCTCATTCCGGTTCCCGGTCACGTGCTAACCGCGTCCGTGCGGCCAGAGTAGGTGAACAACAAGCGTCCTTTGGCATCGGTCACCGTAGCAACGCGAGGTTGGTCGAGCTTGCTGCGGTCAACCTCGTAAGCAACGATAGCAAGGGCATCAGCCTCATCCGATGCTTCGTAGACTCGCGGCGCCCCAGCCGGCACGCCGGCCCTGCCGACGCGGCTGATCCTGACAATATAGGCCATCGCGCACTCTCGGTTTGAGATGCCCGCGCTGACCAATCGGGGGGCAAGATCAGCGCGGGCGTTGCCGACGCAGCCGGTACGCAACGGCGACCTACAAAATGCATCAGAAATTTCTCAAATCTAATACTGCTTATGTTGTAATAAACCGATTATTTCTATGTCTTATTTGAATTTTATACATATGTGAGTTTCAAAATTCTAGACAAATAGAAATCATTTCACAATATGACGACACGTGTCGTACCGTTATGACCCACAATGGGTGGTAGCTTCCGCCTATCCATCCGATTTGTCCTCAATTTATCTTGCCAAGTAACACGCTATCTTAATGATTAGACTTACAATTCATCATTATAGAATACTATTATAATATAGTTAAGTACCATCAACTTGTTACGCGTCTGTATTCATCGTTTAGCACATAGGAGCAAACCATCTCAGTAATTATATAGCCCTCAACCTGCCAAAGATCCGAAGCGCAACTATGCCGGATGACTTTGTAGCCCAGCGCAACTAGGGCGTCGGCCGCTTCTTGGGCGGCGAGGACTTCGGGGAGGATGTCGTTCATACGGCGAAAGTAACAGAGTCGGGGCATTCTGGCGTTGCCTGCGGGCTCGTAGCTCGCACTCTGCCTGCTGGATCACGAGTAGCCCTTTTTGGCCACAGGTTCGTATCAAAAAAAACAGGTGATCTACCGGCTAGTAGTTTGCATAAAGCGTCATATGACGAAGTTTCGTGCTCCGTACCCATCATAGGTGGCAGGTCGACTTTTACCACCGTGACCCGATGCGAGATGCTCTGATCCGGAAGCTTGAGAGCTTCGAGGAACTCACCGACGCCGACCGGAAGGCATTGCGGACGTTCGTTCCGCGCGTGCGGCAGGTGGGAGCACGGGCCGACCTGATCCAGGAGGGCGACGCCCCCGGCGATGTCCATCTCATCCTCGACGGCTATGCCTGCCGCTACAAGATGCTCCCGGACGGCCAGCGCCAGATCATGGCCTTCTTCGTGCCGGGCGACTTCTGCGACCTCAACGTTTTCATCCTCGACCAGATGGACCACGCCATCGGAACCATCTCACCCTGCCGCGTGGTCGAGATCCCCCGGCACGCCATCGAAGAAATCACCGCGCACCACCCGCGGGTGACGCGGGCTCTGATGTGGTGTGCTCTGGTGGATGAGGCGGTGCTGCGTGAGTGGCTGGTTAACATCGGGGGGCGGCAGGCGGATCAGCGCATCGCTCATCTCTTCTGCGAGCTGTTGCTGCGCCTGGACGCGGTGGGACGCGTAACCGACAACAGCTACGCATTTCCTTTCACCCAGAGCGACGTCGCCGACACGATGGGCCTGTCGGACGTGCAAGTCAGTCGCACGCTGCGAGAGCTGCGCGGGCTCAACCTCATCACCTTGAAGCACCGGGTCCTGACGATCCTGGACGTGGAGCAGCTCATGGCCTACTGTGGCTTCAATCCCAACTACCTCCACCTCAGGAACGCGCGTTGGAGTGGCCGCCGGCAGGTGCCGTGGCTGAGCAGCGTTCAAGAGGGGTAGAAAGTGGCAGGCCGAGACAATGTCGAGAGCCTAGTCGTCCTTCAACCGATCCTTGTCGATACGGCGAGCCCGGATCAGGCCGGCATGCTGGTGATGATCAACGGGTTACTCGTAGCAATTCTGGTCCGCCTCGATGCGCCCGAGCATGAGCGGCGCGGGGTATGGTTCATGGAGGTCGGACTAGGGCGACTCGCGAAAGTACGGGCTCCCATTTTCGATACCCCCGAGGATGCGACGCGGTGGTTTCGGCAGCGCCTACGGGGGTAAATTACCGCGGAGCAGACTGGGACTCAGAGCTGACGCCTCGTTTGCCACCTGCTGTTCAATACGGGTTTGCATGCGTTGAGATCGGCAAAAGTCGGCTAATGTGCCGTTTCCACCAGACCGAAGGCCGCTTTGACCAAGCGCACCCCGGCCAAATCCTCGTGAGGCTCCGAAAGGCGCGCCAGCACGGCTGCGAGGAGATCGCTATCGAAGACCTGCTGGTCATGGACATCAAAGCTGCTGGTCCTAATCTGCCCGGGCTATAAGCGAAGCGTCATTCACCCGCCCTTCCAAATGCAGGTACGTTGAGTCAAACTCGGACACCCGAAGAAGCTCGTCCCACCCCTTGATCACCAGCACATGGCTTCGGAGCATAATCAGGGTCTGAGCGCGCATCTCCTGTAGTATGCGATTGATATGCACGGGCGTCAGCCCGAGCGCATCGGCGAGATCCGCCTGGGTGATCGGCAGCGGGCAACGGTAATCCCCCGCCAAGCCCACCGCCTGTTGCTTTAGGTACAGTTCGCAGAACAGATGCGCGACTTGTTCGAAGGCTGAGCGCCGGCCCAAGCTCACCAACCACTCACGGAAGATGCCCGCGTTGATTAACATGTTGCGCCAGAACGCGGCGGCGATGTTGGGGAAGCGCGCCATCAGCTCGCGCAGGCTGTCGTGCGGAATGAAGGCCACCATGGCCTTGGTCAGGGTCGCGAGGCTGTCATCCATCGTGGGGATGTACAGGCTCTGGATGCCATGAATGTCGCCAGGAGTATGGAACGACAGGATCTGGCGCCGACCCTGGCTGAGGAGCTTGTACCGGCAGGCCCATCCTTCGAGGATGAGGAAACAATGCGTGGGCTGGTCACCGACGCGCACGATGTCATGCCGGGCGCCGAGGTTCTTGATCCGCACCGGTAGGCTCCGGATGGCCCGACGCTCCTCACTTGAGAGTGTGGTGATGCTCTCCAGTTTGCGGATGAGCATGTCGAAGGCGTGTTTGTGTTTCGGCGTGCAACTTTGACCCCCTGAGGTGGGGGATCGGCGTCCAATTCTGACCCCCTGAAGCTTGCTCTTGCAGACTGCCCTTCGGGACGACCGGACGGGTGGTGGGGGATGAAGGGCGTG
>NZ_JBBXMY010000029.1:0-29591 GCF_038442315.1 Methylobacterium litchii
GCCCGCTCGACTTGCATGTGTTAAGCCTGCCGCCAGCGTTCGCTCTGAGCCAGGATCAAACTCTCACGTTAAAGAGATTGATCTCAGCTGATCACGTATAAATCTCAGACGGAGCCTCACATCGAACGCAATCGCTTCACAGCGAAAGGTCCGGTGAGCTCAAAAGGAGATCCAACAGATCAGCGTCTCGTCTCTCACGATCCAGCATTGCGCCAGATCCGCAAGGACAGTCGAGTACGCCGTCCGCGTCTCCCTTCCTCATATCACAATGTCAAAGAGCCGAAGCCTCACACCCGGTGGCGGAGACCTCATCCTTACGAAACTCACGAACCGACCCACACCCGGCTTAAACCACCGCCAGGCACGTCCCGCTCGATTGTTCGGTAAGGTTGCCTACCTCAGCGCCACATCAGCAGCACCAGAGACAGACAGTCCAGCGTCCGGTTCGCTTCCGCGGCCGGCGCCGATGAACAGGGGTATACGGATCGTCCCCGGCGGCGTCAACCGCCTTTTTCGAGGACCGTCGATTTTTCTGCCAGAAGCCAGTGACGGCCGCGTGACGGCCGTTCCAGCCCCTCAGCGGCCCTTCTTGATGTCGGCCAACGCCCGGCTCAAGCCGTCTGCGATCCGAGCGCGTTCTTCGGGACCGGCATCGCGGGCGACGGCGACCTCCTGCCGGCGCGACACGAGGGTGAGGCGCTGAAGCCCGAACTCGTCGTCATCGACGGAGACGATCTTGGTCCAAAGGGGATTGAAGCGCCATTCGCGTCGCTCGCCCCGGTGGCTCACGCGAGCGAGGAGAATCTCGATCTGCGAGATCATCACCTCCTCGAAGGAGGCGCCGCGCCGGAAGCTGACCTTGAGGGCGAGGTAGATGCCCAGCATGTCGAGGCCGAAGAAGCCGGCGATCGGCCAGAAGCCCATTCGCCACGCCCAAACCGACATGGCGAACGAGACCAGGCACAGCCCGGCCATGACCACGCGGAAGCCGGTTCGGCTCAGGCTCTGGTGCGGCCGGATCGTCGCCGTGAAGACGGGCCGGTCGAAGCTGTCCGGATCGAGCCCGTCCGGATGGACTGAAGGATTGTAGCTCGCCATCCCACAGATATAACGCGCGAATGCCCGTCAGAAAGCCGTCCGCCGCCACCGCACGTGGACGGCTCGCGACCCGCCTCGCTACGCCCGCCCTGGACGGCCATGCCGTGGCCGCGCCGGAGCCGGTCGATGCGGCAAGTGTGGAGGAGATCTTCCGGCGCCTCCGGGAGGCGAACCCCGAGCCGAAGAGCGACCTGCGCTATACGAACGCCTACACGCTGCTCGTGGCGGTGGTGCTGTCCGCGCAGGCCACGGACAAGGGCGTGAACCTCGCGACAGGACCGCTCTTCGCGGTGGCGGATACGCCTCAGGCGATGCTGGCGCTCGGCGAGGAGAATGTGCGCCACTTCATCCGCACCATCGGCCTGTTCAACACCAAGGCAAAGAACGTCATCGCCCTCTCCCGCATCCTCATCGAGGAGCACGGGGGCGAGGTGCCGGCGAGCCTTGAGGCCTTGCAGGTTCTGCCCGGCGTCGGGGCGAAGACGGCGAGCGTCGTGCTGAACGTGGCCTTCGGCGTCCCGCGAATCGCGGTCGACACCCATATCTTCCGCGTCGCCAACCGCATTCCCCTTGCGGTGGCCGCCACCACCGACAAGATCCAGGCGAAGCTGGAGGCGATCGTCCCGGAGCCCTTCCTGCTGCACGCCCACCACTGGCTGATCCTGCAAGGCCGGTACGTGTGCAAGGCACGCAAGCCCGATTGCCCCTCCTGCCGGATCCGCGATCTCTGCCGCTATCCGGCCAAGACCGCGTGACAGCCCTGCCGCCGCGCGGCGCGGGGGGCTAACGCGTTGTGCTACCAGTCCGCTTCGGGTAGTTTCGGTGTGGCCGCCGGGCCCTTCCGAGGGGCCTTCGGCTGCACGACCAAACGTCCGGTCGCCGCGCCGCGGATCCCGCTTCACTCGTCGCGCTACCCAGGAGCCCCGGCCATGGACTTCCTCAAACCACGGTATACGCCCATGAACCGCCGCCGTCGCATCTACGAGGGCAAGGCGAAGGTCCTCTACGAGGGGCCGGAGCCGGGCACCCTCATCCAGCACTTCAAGGATGACGCGACCGCGTTCAACGCGAAGAAGCACGAAGTCATCGACGGCAAGGGCGTTCTGAACAACCGAATCTCGGAATTCGTCTTTCAGAACCTCAATGACATCGGGGTGCCCACGCACTTCATCCGGCGGCTGAACATGCGCGAGCAGCTGATCCGGGAAGTCGAGATCATCCCCCTCGAAGTGGTCGTCCGCAACGTCGCGGCCGGTTCGCTGGCGACCCGCCTCGGCCTCGAGGAAGGCACGCAGCTGCCGCGCTCGATCATCGAGTTCTATTACAAGAACGACCAGCTCAACGACCCGATGGTATCGGAGGAGCACATCACCGCGTTCGGCTGGGCGACGCCCCAAGAGATCGACGACATCATGGCGCTGGCGATCCGCGTCAACGACTTCCTGTCCGGCCTCTTCCTCGGCGTCGGCATCCGTCTGGTGGACTTCAAGATGGAGACCGGCCGGCTCTGGGAAGGCGACATGATGCGCATCGTCGTGGCCGACGAGATCTCCCCCGATTCCTGCCGCCTCTGGGACATCAAGTCCTCCGACAAGCTCGACAAGGACCGGTTCCGCAAGGACCTCGGCGGGCTCATCGAAGCCTATACCGAGGTCGCCAAGCGCCTCGGCATCATGGCCGAGAACGAGAAGGTGCAGATGGGCGGCCCGCGCCTCGTGCAGTAAGGGTCAGGCAGGCCGGCGGATCGCGCCGGCCTGCGGAAAGTCCCTGGCGCGCCTCGCATGGGTCGACAGGTTGCGCTCGAATCCCGCGTTGTAATGGGGGTCCTGCACCAGCAGCGGCCCCCATCGCTTTTTGAAGGCCGCGACCTCACGCTCGTGGCGGGCGCGGGCCTCCTCCGTCCAGCGACGGCTCGCCGCCTCGCGGTGGTGGAGCACGGCCTCGGGGGCCATCACCGTGCGAAAGCCGGCCGCGTTGAGACGCAGGCACAGGTCGACGTCGTTGAAGTCGACCGCGAAGGTCTCCGCGTCGAAGCCGCCGACCGCCCTGAACTTTTCGGCCTCGATCATCAGGCAGGCGGCCGTCACCGCCGAGACCCGGTGCGCCGCGCGCAGGGTCGAGAGGTAGCCCGGCGCGTCGCCGGGGAAGTGGCGGTGAGCGTGCGTGACGAGGCCGCCCGTGCCGAGGACAATTCCACCGTGCTGGATGCGGCCCGCCCCATCAAGGAGCTTGGCCCCCACCGTGCCGATACCCGGTCGCAGGGCATGGCGGGCCATCGCCACGAGCCAATCCGCGCGGAACGCCTCGACGTCGTTGTTCATGAAGACGAGGAGTTTGCCGCGCGCCTGCGCCGCCGCCGCGTTGTTCATCGCGGCGAAATTGAACGGGCCGGGACAGGGCACGACGACCCCCCTCCCCTCCCCCGTCAGGGTTTCGAGATAGGCCAGCGTCTCCGGCTCGCGGCTGTCGTTGTCGCAAACAAGGATTTCCAGCCTTGGCCAGACGGTGCGACTGCGCAGGGCGTCGAGGCAGGGGCGGAGGAGATCGAGCCTGTCGCGGGTCGGGACGATGACGCTGACGAGGGGCGTTTCCGCGAGGGGATGGGTGACCTGGACGATCCCATCCGCGTCCATCATCACGGTCGCGTCTTCGCGGCCGGTGCGGTCAAGGTGCTGTCGCACGGCGGTCAGGCGGTCGGCCGAGGCGTCGTCGCCGGGGCGGCGAAGGTAGAGCAGGCCCGGCAGATGGCCGATCGCTTCGGCACCGTACCTCTCCGCGATCGCCAGCGCCGCCGCGACCGGGCTGGACACCGGGGCGAGAGCGCCCCGGCGCAGGGCGAGCGGGCCGAGGTAATCGACCGCCATCAGGAGATCCGGGTCGAAGGCCGGCGGGAGCACGGGATGGGCCGGGCCGCCAGCTCGCCTTTGCACCAGACCATCGCCGTAGATCGCCTGAAGCGTTGGGTTCTCTGCGAAGGCTCGGGCGATCCGGTCGGACGCGCCGCGCAGGAGCGTCCCGCTGCCAACGAGGGTGACACTCCCCTCCCCCGGCGGCTCCTCGGTGGCGCGATTCATCGCGGAGGCCGGCAGGGCGAGGCGATGGTCGATCCCCACGAGCGCCGCGAGGCGCTGGCGCGCGCGCAGGCGCTTGCCGGTGAGGCGGGCGGCGAGAATGTCGAGGGTCGCGCGGGGCTGGCGCAGTAGTTCGGCCGCGAGGGCGAGGGGCGAAGGCTGGAGGCCGTCGCCGAGAAAGGCGCCGCCTGTCGGATCGAAGCGGCTCACTCCAGATCCTCGCCGAAGGTCGTGAGCGACAGGGCCGGATGGTAAAAGGGATCGTGCCGGATCACGTCGAGCCATCGGGCAGTGAACAGGGCCGCCTCGCGTTCGAAGCGCTCTCGCTTGGCGCCCACCGACGGACCTCGGCTCACGGATTCGAAGTGGAAGAGCTCCGCCTCTGGCGTCCAGATCGTCTTCCAGCCCTTCGCGCCGAGGCGCAGACAGAAGTCGACGTCGTTGAAGTCGATGGGGAAGGCCTCGGCGTCGAAGCCGCCCACCGCGAGATACTTGTCGCGGGAGACGGCGAGGCAGGCCGCCGTCACCGCCGAGACTTCGTGCGCGACGTGCAGGCGGCCGAGATGTCCCGGCGTATCGGCCGGACGCCGCCGCAGGATGTGGCCCGCCCGCCCCGCAAGGCCGACCACGACGCCGGCATGTTGCAGCGTGCCGTCGCCGAAGAGCAGCTTGGCCCCGACCGCCCCGACCTCCGGCCGGATCGCCTGACGAACCATCGCGCCGAGCCAACCCGGCCCCCGCACGCCGATGTCGTTGTTGAGCAGCACTACGACCTGCCCCGATGCCGCCGCCACCCCCGCATTGACCATCGCCGAGAAGTTGAAAGCTTGCGGGAAGCTGACGATCTGCACGCGAGAATCGCGCTTCAGTTTTTCGTAGTAAGCCAGGACGGCGGGATCGGTGGAGCCGTTATCGACCACGATCAGCTCGATGGCGGGATAGTCCGTCGCCTCAAGCAGGCCGCGACTGACCGTGGAGATGAGGTCGAGCCTGTCTCGGGAGGGGATGATCACGCTCACGAGGGGCGCGGGATCGGGGAGCGGCCATGCCACTTCGCGCGCAGAGTAAGATGGAGTGGCAGCGACGGTCGCCAGGGGCCGTGGGCAATGGACGGCACGGCGGCAGGCTTCAGCCACGAGGCGACCGAGGGTGTCCGCAGCCTCGGTGACCGAACCCAGAGGCTCGTTCGGGAGGCGTTCGATCAGCGCACGCGAGACGAGGGCGACGCGGCCGACATAACCCGTCGCCCTGGCGAGGTCGGGGCTCCAATCGGGTTTCAGGCGCGGCGCGCCATCGGCGTCCACCTCGTCGGCGTAGGCGAGATCGGCTCCACCGAGGCTCGCCGCAAGGAGGGCAAAGGCATCCGGTTCGAGGGCGTCGCCGGCATGCAGAACGCAAAGCGCCGCCGCATCCGACAGCAAGTCCGAAGGGCTCCCCACGGACAAATCAGTTAGGGCGACCGTCTCAGCCGCCAGGGTTTGCGCGCGCACCGTCGCGAGGGTGCGTTCCAGAGTTTCGGAGGCAGCGCCATGCGCGAGAACGATGCAGCGGATCGTGAGACTCGGCACCGGCCCTTCGAAGGGCACACGCCGCGTGGCGGCCCAGGCCGCGAAATGCTGTCGCCGAGTCACGGCCACGCCGCCGCGCACAATATCTCGATAGCGGCGCGATTGCCCCTTCGCGCGGGCCCATAGGGCAGCAAGGGCATTCCCCGGCTTCCGCCATGCGCAGGCTAGGAAAACACTCGCCTCGCTGCGGCGCTCGACCCGATCGAGCCTCGCGCTGGGGGCGGCGGCGAGCAGGATTTGCGTCGCGTCCTCTGGGATCAGCCCGATCCATTGCGCGCAGCCCAAGGCCGGGCCGGGACAGACGATCACTTGCTCCTCACCCCCGGCGCGGGTGATGCGCAAGACCGGGCGGCGGGGCGGCGCGAGGGGATCGGCCGAAAAGCTCAAGGCGAACCAGCCGCCGGAGCGGCCGGGCAGGATCAGCTGCGACTCGAAGACAGGATCGCCGCTCGGTTCGAAGCGGAAAACGACCGACCGTGCGCGGGGCTCACTGGGCAGCGTCGCCTCCGCCGGCCGGTGCGGCGGCGGAGGCCGGCTTGCGGCGGGGCTTCGCCTTGGCGGTCGTCGCCTTGGCGGCGCCGAGCCCGACCTCGATCTCGTAATCCCGCGACAGGGCGGGCGGAACGACGAGATCGTCGACGACGATCTGCGCGAAGCCCTGCGCCTCACCCTTGCCGATCTCGGCATCGGTGCGGGCGGTGCGGGTCATCACGGTCTTGTCGTCGTGCTTGATGGAGAAGCTGACGGGCACGTCGAACCGGCCCGGAGCACCGGCGGGCCCGAGCAGGACGCGCGCCTCGACGCCGACCTTCACCACGACCGAGCCGTCTTCCCGCCGCGCGCATTCGCGGGCGAGGCGCCCCAGGCTGATCTGCGTGCGCACGTTGCCGCCGGCCATGATCCGCAGGGCCGCGCCGCCCTCCATCACATCGACGTTCGGGCAATAAGCGGCTTCCGTCTCCTTCGGCTGCGACGGGGGAACCGTCGTGCCGCCATACTTGAAGATGTTCGAGAAGACGTTGCCCTCCTCCTGCGCCGAGGCCGGGGAGACAGAAAAGCCTACCGCGACGAGGAGGCCAAGAAGACGGATCCGATGTCCAACCATGAGCGAGAACCCGGACAGGCGGTTTACTTGAGGCTGTCGAAGCCGGCGGCGAAGCCCTTCATCGAGAGCGGGATGCCGACGCCCTCCTCGGGCGTCTGGAAGACGATGAAGGTCGCCTTCGAGCCGTTCTTGAATTGCTGGATCAGGCCGCCGTCCATCACCACCTCGGCGACGCAGCCGGTGGTGAGGCAGCGGACGAAGCCGGCGCGGCCGATATCCGTCTGGTCGATCTTCAGCCCGAGGCCGGAGGGCAGCAGGACGCCGAGGGGCGCCACGACGCGCAACAGGTAGCCCCTGTTGTCGGCGGTCTTGAGCACGATGACCACCAGGGTCAGATTCGGCCGGTCCTCGGCGGCGAGATACTGGACGAGGGCGCATTGCTCGGCCTTGGCACCGGCCGGCGTCTCGCAGCGCAATTGCCAATCGTCGAACGTCTTGCGGACAGTCCCCTGCGCGGCGGCGGGCGCGGCGGCCAGGACCGACATCAGGATGAGGAGCCCGGACAGCGCAGCCGCATGCCGGAATCGATCGAGCCTCACGAGGAACGGCACCATCTGACCCTGTCGGAGAGACCGCGCCCTGACGGCGGCGGCCCGGTAAGCGAGGGTGTTCCGACCATGCGGGCACCCGCGCTGTCAAGCGAGCGACCCATGCATGGGTGCGGCACCGGCTACCCGGCGGGCCGCTTATGGCCTAGATTGTGGCGAACGCACCTGCGCCCGCCACAATTCGGAACCCCGTCATGCGTCTTCCCGCCCTCTCGGCCGCCTTCCTCGTCGCCACCCTCGCCCAAGCCGGCGCCCAAAGCCTGCCCGTGGGCGAGACGACCTATGTCGAGCGCTCGCTGAATCATTCCGACGCGCTCACCGTCGAGCATCCCCCGGTGGCGGTGAACCCCTATGGCCGTCGCGGCGGCTCGGCCGCCCTGGCCGGCAATTGCCGGGAGGGCGGCATCATCCGGCGCCACGATCAGTTCGGGAACCCGGTGATCCTGCGCCAGCGCGAGATCTGCGACAGCACCGCGCCGCGCACCCTGGACCCTGGCGAGGTCAACCCGCGCCCCGTCTGGCCGGCGGAGGTCGTCACGGCCCGCCGCGTCCTGCGCGTGAAGGGCTGAGCCCTAACCGAAGCGGTGCAGCTCGGTGCCGTTCCGCTTCAGCCACGCCTCGGCGGCGTCGACATGGCCGCAGAGGTGGTGCGCCACGGCCCAGAAGCGCGAGGAATGGTTCATCTCCCGCAGATGCGCCATCTCGTGCGCGACGAGGTAGTCGAGCACCATCGGCGGCGCGAGGATCAGGCGCCACGAAAAGTTCAATTCTCCCCGCGCGGTGCAGGAGCCCCAGCGGCTGCGCGTATCCCGCAGGGTGATCCGCACGGGGCGCTGGCCGAGGGTCGCGGCATGGCGGTCGATGGCGGCTTCGATGTCGGCGCGGGCCGCGCGCATCAGGGCGTCGCGGACCCGGCGGGGGAAATGGGCCTCCTCGCAGGCGAGGGACAGCACCTTCCCACCCCCCTCCTCCCCCCAGCGCGCGGTGCCGCCCCGGGCGCCGCGCAGGACAAGCCGGTGAGGCTCGCCCCGGATTGGGATCTCGGCGCCGGGCTCGAAGGAGATGCGCTCCGGCACGCGAGCGAGGCGCGCGGCGATCCAGCCGGCATGGCTCGCGGCGAAGCGTTGGGCGGTGCTCACCGCCATGCGCGGTGGCAGGGTGATGACGGCTTCGCCGGTCGCGGCGGACACGCGTAGGGTGATGCGGCGGGCGGCGTCCCGCCGACGCAGGGCGACGCGCAGCAGCGCGCCCTCGTGGTGGACGTCGAGGTGATCCGGATCGGGGCGTCGCAGGAATGCGAGGGGCATGGGCCCCTTTTAGCGGCGCCGGGGCGCCGGCTCCAGATCCTTGGCCGTTTGCCTCAGGCTCCGGCCAGGGCGGTCCAGACCGAGGTCTCGGGCAGGACGAGCAGCGCAGCGGCGGCCAGGGCGATGCCGTAGGGCACGCCGGTCTTGCGGTCGTGCAGGTGTAGAGCGAAGGGCAGCCGGGCCAGCGGATTCGGCAGCGGGTGCGAACGCGCGGCGAGGAGGGCCAGCGTCAGCAGGCCGCCGAGGACGGAGGCCGCGAGGAGATAATCGATCAACCCGTCGAAGCCGAGCCACAGGGCCGTCGCGGCCGCGAGCTTGGCATCCCCGCCGCCGATGATGTTCAGGGCGAAGAGGGTGAAGGTCGCCGTCAAGACGAGGGCGGCGGCGCCAACATGCAGGCCGATCTCGGCGGGGCTCATCAGCCCGCTCGCCGCGAGCACGGCGAAGCCGGCGACCAGCGCCAGCGAAATTCGGTTCGGTATGAGCATGGTGAGGAGGTCGCTCGCTGCGGCATAGGCCATCAGGAACGGGAACATCACCAGCAGGCCGAATTCGGCGATGACGGTTCCGCTCATCATGTAACCCCGGTTTCGGTCCGAACGGCTCCGGCACGGTGAGCTCCCGCCCCGTCCCTTTCGGGACGCGACGGTCACTCGCCGTGCCGCGGATCGGAGTAGATCGGTTAACCGATTACTGCAGCTGAGCCGAAATGGAGGCGAACTTGGAGTTGAGCTGCGAGCCGATGACCTTCAGCGTGCCGATGATCACGACGGCGATGAGGGCGGCGATCATGCCGTACTCGATGGCGGTGGCGCCGGATTCGTCGCCGGCGAAGCGCTTGACGATGCTCTTCATGATGAAGGTCCCATTTCGATAGAAGCGAATTGACCGTCGAAGTGTTACGCCTCGATCGGCGGCTCCCTCACACTGGCCAGCACGCCTTGAAATTGAGTTAAACGGATCTCACAACCACGGGAGCAGGTGACACATTTCACACTGCTTCAAGAAAAGTTGATCTGAAAAACAGGCAAAGCTCAGCAGTATAAGCAGGAAGACCGGTATAGCTTTTAGGGAAGTGTTTACCAGTTTCGTGCTTGCTGGAGGGGCTCGGTCTCGCCGCGCGCCTTGTACGGGCATGTTTCTATGCGTCGCACCCCTTTGTCGGCCGGCTTGTTCGGCGTCGCCCTCACCGTGGTGAGCCTTCTGCCGGGCGTCGTCTCCGCCGCCCAGCCCGAGGCGTTGCCGGTGGTGACGGTGATCGTCGACAACGCGAAGGTGATCCGCCTGCCGGAGAAGACGCAGACGGTCGTGGTTGGCAATCCGTTCATTGCCGAGGTGACGCCGCAGAAGAACGGCGTGCTGATCCTCACCGGCAAGAGCTTCGGGTCCACCAACCTCATCGCACTGGACAGCGCCGGCGCGCTCATCGCCGAGACGATGATCCGCGTCGAGGCGTCCCGCGAAGCGACCATCACCGTCCAGCGCGGGATGGACCGCGAGTCGCTGTCCTGCACGCCGAACTGCCAGCCCTCGGCGCAGCTCGGCGATGCGGCCAAATACTTCGACCCCACCAGCGGACAGGCTGACAAGCGGCGGGCCCTGGCGTCGAGCGGTGGCGGTGTCGGTGCGACCTCGCAGGGCCCCGGCGCGGGCGGCGGCGGCGGCGCCGGCATGGGCGCGATAACCTCCCCCTGACGTGGACGACTGAGCGCTTCCGCCGTCTTGCACAGCGTCCCACGCCCGTGGACAACAGCTGATGCAATCGACGGTCCTCACGTACGCCATCGGCGACATTCACGGGTGCAGCGACCTCCTCGACGCGCTTCTCGAACGCATCGAGGCCCACGCGGAGGGTCGCGAGAGGCGGCTCGTCTTTCTCGGCGACTACATCGACCGGGGGCCGGACTCGGCGGCGGTGCTGCGCACGATCAGCCGGATGCACTGGGCGGAACCCGATCACGTCACCTGCCTGATGGGCAATCACGAGCGGATGCTGCTCGACTCCCTCACAACCGAGGATTCCGCGCTGCATTGGCTGGCGAACGGCGGTGAGGCCACCCTCGACTCCTTCGGCGCGCGGGAGGTGGCGGATCTGCCGAGTGCCATCCTCGACTGGATCGAGGGCTTGCCGACGCTGCATTCCGATGCCGCGCACTGGTACGTCCATGCCGGGCTGAGGCCGGGCGTTCCGGCATCGGAGTGCGACCCGCACGACCGCCTCTGGATCCGCGACAGCTTCCTCGACGGGGAGCATGATTTCGGCCGCCACGTCGTCCACGGCCACACGCCGCAGCGGAACGGTCGGCCGGAACAGCGGCGCTACCGCACCAATCTCGACACGGCGGCGGTCTATGGCGGCGCACTGACGGCAGGCGTCTTCACGGACGCCGCCGGGCCGGCCGAATCCATCCTTCAGGTCCGACCCAGCCCCTAGCGCGTCTTCGCCCGGAGCGTGTCGAGCATCGTCGCGTCGGCATAGCCATCGGGCGGCAGGCCGGCGGAGGACTGGAAGGCGCGCAGGGCCGCCCGCGTGCGCGGCCCGACCTTGCCATCGACGGTACCCACCGGATGGCCCTGCGCCGTCAGGAGCGTCTGGAGATCGCGGCGCTCGTCCGCTCCAAGCATCCTGTCGCCGCGCGGCCAATCACGCCCGAAGCCCGGCAGGCCGCGCAGGCGGTCCGAGAGATGCGCCACCGTGAGCGCGTAGGAGAAGGACGTGTTGTAGCGCAGGATCACCGCGAAGTTCGGCAGCAGCAGGAAGGCCGGACCGCGCGCGCCCGTGGGCAGGAACAGCGTTGCCCTGTTCTCGTCCTTCAGCCCGTCATCGCGAACCGGGCGTACGCCGAGGTCGCGCCATTCCGCCAGGGTGCGGGCCGTGGTCTCGTCGGCCAGGGCGAGGTTGAAATCGAGCGGGAGGGTTGCCTCGCTGCCCCAACGCTCGCCGGTCTTCCAGCCTTCGGCCACCAGGAAGTTCGCCGTCGAGGCGAGAGAATCGGGCACCGAGCCCCAGAGGTCGCGGCGCCCGTCGCCGTCGAAATCCACCGCCCGCGAGAGAAACACGCTCGGCATGAACTGCGTGTTGCCGAGCGCGCCTGCCCAGGAGCCGGTCAGCCGCTCCGGCGTCGCATCGCCGGCCGCGAGGATCTTGAGGGCGGCGATCAACTCGGCCTTCCAGTAGTCCGGCCGCCCCGGATCGCCGCAGGCGAGCGTCGCGAGGGAGCGGATCGCCGGGCGGACGACGGTCAGGTCATCGAGCACGGCGCCGTAACTCGATTCCACACCCCAGAACGCCACCAATGTGTAGCGATCCACGCCGTAGCGGGCCTCGATGGCATCGAGGGCGACCGACCATTGCTGCAGTTTGCGCTGGCCCTCGGCGATCTTCTCCGGCGTCACGGAGGCTTCGACATAAGCCCAGACCGGCTTCGTGAACTCGGCCTGGTTCTGCGTCGCCGCCAGTACTGCGGCGTCGGGGGTGAGTGTGCCGAGCTGCGCCTGGGCGAGGTCGCGTGGTACGCCAGCCTCCACCGCCGGCCCGACAAGGGCCTCGATGCAGGGTTCGGCATGGGCCGGGCTCGCAAGGAGGAGCGTCGCCAGCAGGGTCGAACGTAACATCACAGCCGGTCTCATAGCTCTCGTTTGCGCCCACGCCTCAGGCCCGCCGCCGAGCGGGCGAAGTAGGATACACGCTTGTCCCAGGCCGCGAGCCGCTTGGCGGTTCCACCCTGCCGCGTCGGTCCGAGGCGCAGGATGCGGACGGGGTGGAAGCCGCAGAAGCCGAGGATCTGCCGCCGCCATCGCCGCCCCACCGGATCGCCATAGACGAGGCGCAGATACCAGGGCGGCGTATCCATCATGACGATGAGATCGGCCGACCGCCCGACCATCAGCCGATCCCAGAACGGATCGTCGCGATGGTACCGGAACGCAAAGCCCGGCAACAGCAGCCGGTCGATGAAGCCCTTCACCAAGGCCGGCTCGCCGCCCCACCAGAGGGGAAAGGCGACGACCACGTGATCGCACGCGTTCAGCAGCCCGGCGAGCCGCGCCAGATCGGGCTCCAACGACTGCTCCTCGGCATAACCCCGGCGCAGGTTCGGCGAGAACGCCAGGTCGCGCAGGGCGACACGCTCGACGTGCGCGCCCTCAAGGGCGGCTGCGTAGCGGTTGAGGAGATGCGTCACCAGCCGCCCGGCATCCGGGTGCCCGTCGAGGATCAGAACCTGCATCGGCGCAGGGCCCTTCGTCACGGCGAGGGGCGCATGGCGCGGAACAGGGCGCCACCATCGCCCGTTCACTTACAAGCTGCGCCGTTTTGGCGCATGATGCGAGAGGACACCCGGATGAGCCTTATCGGACGAATCGTCACCAAGCTCCTCGGCAACGAAGACCGGCAGGTCGTTCGCGATGATCGCAACGCGAGCACCGCGTCGCCCATCGGCCGTCTCGTCACGAAGATCCTGCGGAAGTAAGCCCAGCGCCCGCGCCGGGCACCCTAGCGGTTCACCGTCTGCGCGATCTGCGTCTTCACGATGGGCGCGGCGGGCACGGTGTGTTCCCACAGGTTCCCGGTGCGGGCCTTATCGAACCCGTTCTGATAGAGGCTGCGCATATAGGCGGTGTTGAAGCCCTGCGCGGTCGACGCCTTCGGGCCCGACTCATCGACGTAGGTCAGGTTAAAGCCGATGTTGTTGGTCCGGGCCAGGGCATAGGTCGCCGCCAGCGCCGCGCGGGACCGCGCCCGGCTCGCCGTCGTGAAGGACCGGCCGACGATGGCCAGGGTGTTGTCCTGCGTCACCTCGAAATCGGGCTCCAGTCGGCCATTGATGACCACGAAGATCTGGCCCTTGCCCGTGGTGGGGAGCTTGCCGTCGCGCAGCAGCAGGCTCTGCGGCAGGGTGAAGACCGGCGTCACCACCGACCCGTCGACATGCATTTCTTTGAACTGCGACGGGCCGGCGCTCACGTCGATGAATTGCGGCGGGAACACCGCCGGGATGCTGGCCGAGGCGGCGAGCACATCGCGGAATAGGTCGAGCCGGTTCGGCACGTTGCTCGACGCGATGGCGCCCATGTTCCAGATCACGGCACGCTGCGAGTCGAGGTTCGTCGTCACCACGAGGAGGCGGCGGCCCTTCGCATGCTCGGCGGCGATGGCGTCGAGCAGGTCGTTCGACACGTAGCGCCCGATCAGGTCGCGCAGACGCCCGTCACCGAACAGGCCGGAGCCGAACAGCACGCTCGTGATGCTCGGCTGCGCGACCAGGGTCTCGGCCACGCCGCTCGTGTAGAATTCGGTGAGGTAGGAATCGTAGGCCGAGCCGAGGAAGGCGAAGGGCGCGATCAGCGCCCCCGTCGACACGCCGGAGACGAGGCTGAACTCGGGCCGCGTGCCGGACGCGGTCCAGCCATTCAGCACGCCCGCGCCGTAGGCACCGTCCCCACCGCCGCCTGAGAGGGCGAGGTAGGTGAAGCGATCCTGCTTCCGCTGCGGAACGCTCGACAGGCGTGCGATCGTGTCGAAGGAGGCATCAGCGAAGACGCGCGCATCGGGGATGCCCGGCACGGTCGCGTCTGCGGCCTCCTGTGCGGAGTAGGCGGTACGCGGCACGGAGCCGCATGCCGCCATCTGCGCCGCCAAACCGAGGGCGGCGGCGATGCGCAGCCCGGTCCGAACCTTACCCATCGTCCTCGTCCCGAACGGCCGGCTCGCTTGCTAAGCGACGCAGTCACAGTGTGGGAACGAGCTTGGCCGTTTCACGTTCCCTCCGTAAAGGCCAAGTTCGGCTAAAAACACCAATGTTGCAGTGCGGACACGATCCCCCGTGCCCCTGCGTCCCGCCCGAGTCTTGGCGGTGGACAGCCCCGATGGCGCCCGAAATGCGTGGGTCCGCCGCCCTTGCAACGGCTGCGAACGGCGTCGTAGGGTCTAGGGGACGGCTCGGAGAGACACGGTGTCGCACTGGCCCGGCTTCCGCTGGCCGGCTCGGACGCGTCGCGTGCGCCGCTGGGCGAGGGGTCGGAGGGGGACGATGGAAGCGGGCCTTAGCTGGACGGAAGAGCGCGTCGCGCTGCTTCGCCGCCTGTGGGAGGACGGCCAGAGCGCCAGCAAGATCGCTGCGCAGCTTGGCGGGGTGACGCGCAATGCCGTCATTGGGAAAGTCCACCGTCTCGGGCTGGCCGGTCGGGTGAAGTCCGGTGAGGACACGCCCATCGTCGCCCTGAAAACCGCCGAGGCCGAGAAGCCGGCTATCGTGGCGGCCGCGCCGGAGCCGGCCGTCGTCATCTCGCATCGTCCCGCCCCGGAATTCCCGCAGGCAACAGCGCCCGCTCCCGTGGCTGCGTCGGCTTCGGAGCCGGCCGCCATCGCCGTGTCCCAGCGGGTCACGATCATGGATCTGCGCGAATCCATGTGCCGCTGGCCGCTCGGCGATCCGACCACGCCGGAATTCCGCTTCTGCGGCGCCCGGTCCATCACCGGCCTGCCCTACTGCACGCACCACGCCGAGATCGCTTACCAGCCGGCGACCGAGCGGAAGCGCGACCGCCGCGCGGCCGGCTTCCGCTAGCGCCCTGCCCTCGCCTCGGCGAGGTAGCGGCGCGTCCCCTCGTTGAGCGCGGCCGGCGGCACGAGGCCGTCGAGCCCGCGCGGGTCGCTCTCGCCGCCCTGCGGATGGCGGGCGCGCATCTCGCCATTGGCCTTCGCCAGGGTGCCGACGATCCGGTAGGCGGCGTCGGGCGGGAAGCCCGGTCGGGCCAGGATGAAACTCCACGACCCCACGGTTGCGACCGGGCTATCCTGACCCAGGAAGCTGCCGGCCGGCACGGTGAGACGCCGCAGGGCCGGGTCTCTCGCGACGACTTTCGTCATGGCCTCCTCGGAGGGGCCGATGAAGCGTGCGCCGCCGGGCGCCTTGGCCACGGCGACGAAGCCCGGCCAGCCGATCCCCCCACCCCAGAGGGCAGCCACCCGCCCATCGAGCACCATCGCCGGGCCATCCCCGGCATGATCGAGGAGGATCGGGCGAATGTCCCGCTCGGGATCGAGGCCAGCGGCGGCGAGCACCGCGCGGCCCATCACGGTCAGCCCGGAATTGTGCGTGCCCAGCGCCACCGGCTGGCCCCGCAGGTCGGCGACCGATCGCAACGGGGAATCGGCCCGCAGGACGAACAGGCCGGGGGTCGCGTACATCGGGGCCAGCACGGTTAGGCCGTCGCCCCGGTCGAGGGCCGGATAGGCGTAGGCGCCCTGGACGAGGGCGAGATCGACCTCGCCCCGCGACAGCAGTCCAAGATTTTCCGCCGAGCCGCCGCTGGGGCGCGTCTCGATCACGACGTCGGGCTCCACCGCGTGAACCGAGGCGGCGAAGGCATCACCGAAGGCCGGGAAGCCGCCGCCGGGTGTGGCGGTGGCGAGCGTGACCCGCAACACCTCGGCCCGTGCCGGAGACACCGCGAGGGCCGCCAGCAGCGCGAGGCCGGTTCGGCGGGTGGGGTGCATCATGGCCGACCTCTCAAGAAGGATTTTCTACCAGCGCCGGACGATCAAATCAGTTTCTTCCACGAAGAGGCTTAATCCCCCGCCACAATAAAATGATTTGGCGGACAAGGCACTTACGACGATTGCCCGATCCATTTCGAGCGTCTATCGCAGGCCTCGGCGCGGATGCGAAAGCCCCCCACCCCCTTGGCATGGGGCTTTCGCATCCGACATCGGTAGGAACGCAGACAGGAAGCACGCGATGGCCGATTCCCTCAACGCGCCGGCCAAGGTCGGCCACGGTCGCATCTACGGTTCGATCACCGAGACCATCGGCAACACGCCGCTCGTGAAACTGAACCGCCTGCCCAAGGAGCACGGCGTCGATGCCGAAATCCTTCTGAAGCTCGAATTCTTTAACCCGATCGCGAGCGTCAAGGACCGCATCGGGGTCAACATGATCGATGCGCTTGAAGCCTCGGGCAAGCTACAGCCCGGCGGCACGCTGGTGGAGCCGACCTCCGGCAACACCGGCATCGCGCTGGCCTTCACCGCCGCCGCGCGGGGCTACCGGCTGATCCTGGTGATGCCGGAGACGATGTCGATCGAGCGGCGCAAGATGCTCGCCTTCCTCGGCGCCGAGCTCGCCCTCACCCCCGGCCCGCAGGGCATGAAGGGCGCCATCGCCAAGGCCGAGGAACTCCTGCGGGAGATCCCCGGTGCGGTGATGCCGCAGCAATTCTCGAACCCCGCCAACCCGGACATCCACCGCCGCACCACAGCCGAGGAGATCTGGGCCGACACGAACGGCAAGCTCGATGCCTTCGTGGCCGGCGTCGGCACCGGCGGCACGATCACCGGCGTGTCCGAGGTGCTGAAGCCGCGCCTGCCCGGTCTGAAGGTCTTCGCGGTGGAGCCGGTGGATTCGCCGGTCATCTCCGGCGGTCAGCCCGGCCCGCACAAGATCCAGGGCATCGGCGCCGGCTTCATCCCCGAGAACCTGCACACCGACGTGCTCGACGGCGTGCTCAAGGTCTCGAACGAGACCGCGTTCGAGACGGCCCGCGCCCTCGCCAGGCTGGAAGGCATCCCCGGCGGCATCTCGACCGGCGGCAACGTCGCGGCGGCCCTCGAACTGGCCAAGCGGCCGGAATTCCAGGGCAAGCGCATCGTCACGATCGCCTGCTCCTTCGCCGAGCGCTACATCTCGTCCGCCTTGTTCGACGGGATCGGCTAGTCCGCCCCTCTGCGGCCCGGTGCTCCGCGCCGGGCCGCAACGATCATCCGCCGGCCCCGTTGTCCCGCATATCAGGGACACGTGAGAGGCCATCATGGCGGACACCAATCAGCGTCAGTCGCTCAAGGACTTCGACGCCTATGCCGACCGCAACGGTCAGGATCTGGGGCAGGATTCGCCCCTGGATGTCGGCCTCCCGCAGCGGACGCAGGCCGACCTGAAGAGCGATCCCTCGGGTGAGGCCGAAACCGCCCGGATCGCTTCGGGCACGCCCGGCGAGGACGCCACCGACGCCACCGAAGCGGAGACCCCGCCGGAGAACCTGCGCCGCCTGCGCGGTGAGGATTCGTCCGCGTCCGAGGCCATCGACCGGGCGACCGCCTCGGTCGGCCAGGACGATGGGAAGCGCTGATGCCGCGCGAGACCAGCGAATCAGGCACCGTCACCCGCAAGCCCGACGACAAGGTCGGCTCGTCCGGCTCGGCACCGGCCGGCGGCGGCCATCAGACCGCACAGCAGGCCGAGATCACCGGCATGGGCAGCGGCGGCAAGGACGAATCGGACCGTCAGAAGGACATGAGCGGCGGCGCGGCGGGTGCGTCCCCGCCGGCCATCGGCGGCTCGTCCGGCGGGCATTCCGATCAGACAGCGTCGCGCGGCCCTGAAGCCGGCGAGAAGGTGGCCGGAGGACATTCCCGAGCGGAGAGGAGAGACGGCGATGAGTAGTGAGCGCGAGACGTCCGAAGACCGGCCGAAAAACACCGCCCCCGATGCGGTGAAGGACCCGAACGAGAAGACGAGCGGGAAGCCGGGCGAAGGCCCGAAGGGCCAAAAGGGCGAGACCGACCCCGGCGGCAGCTGATGGAAAAAACCCCCGGAGCGCTCGGCGCTCCGGGGGGTTTTTGTCACTCAGGCTTCCTTGGAGCGCTCGGCGCGCTTGCGGTCGTTCGGGTCGAGGACCGTCTTGCGCAGGCGGATGGACTTCGGCGTGACTTCCATCAGCTCGTCGTCCTGAACCCAGGCGAGCGACTTTTCCAGCGTCATGCGAATCGGCGGGGTCAGGCGCACCGCTTCGTCCTTCGAGGTCGTGCGGATGTTGGTGAGCTTCTTGCCCTTCAGCACGTTCACCTCGAGATCGTTCTCGCGGTTGTGCTCGCCGACGATCATGCCCTGGTAAACCTTCGCGCCGGGCTCGATCATCATCGGGCCACGATCCTCGAGGTTCCACATGGCGTAGGCCACGGCCTCACCTTTGTCGTTCGAGATCAGCACGCCGTTGCGGCGGCCGGGGATCTCGCCCTTGAAGGGCTCATAGGCCTTGAACAGGCGGTTCATGATCGCCGTGCCGCGCGTGTCGGTCATCAGCTCGCCCTGGTAGCCGATGAGGCCACGGGTCGGGGCGTGGAAGACGAGGCGCAGGCGATCACCGCCCGACGGCCGCATCTCGATCATCTCGGCCTTCCGCTCGGACATCTTCTGAACGACGACGCCCGAGTGCTCCTCGTCCACGTCGATGACGACTTCCTCGACTGGCTCCAAGAGCTCGCCGGCCTCGTCCTTCTCGAAGACCACGCGCGGACGCGACACGGCGATCTCGAAGCCCTCGCGGCGCATGGTCTCGATGAGGATGGCGAGCTGCAATTCGCCACGGCCGGAGACGTAGAACGAATCCTTGTCGGCGGCTTCCTCGATCTTCAGCGTGACGTTGCCTTCGGCCTCCTTGAACAGGCGGTCGCGGATCATGCGGCTCGTTACCTTGTCGCCCTCGGTACCGGCGAGGGGCGAATCGTTCACGATGAACGACATGGTGACGGTCGGCGGGTCGATCGGCTGGGCCTGGATCGGCTCGTTCACCGACGGATCGCAGAACGTGTCGGCCACCGTGCCCTTCATGAGGCCGGCGATGGAGACGATGTCACCCGCCTCGCCCACGTCGATGGGCGCGCGCTCCAGGCCACGGAAGGCCAGGATCTTCGAGACGCGGCCGGTTTCCACGACCTTGCCCTCGCGGTCGAGGACCTTGATCGACTGATTCGGCTTCACCGTGCCGGAGGCGATCCGCCCGGTGATGATGCGGCCGAGGAACGGGTTGGCCTCGAGCAGGGTGCCGAGCATCCGGAACGGGCCGGGCTCGGTCCTGGCCGGCGGCACATGCTTCAACACGAGGTCGAACAGCGGGGCGAGCCCTTCCTCGGGATCGGCCTCAGGCGACAGGCCCATCCAGCCGTTGCGGCCGGACCCGTACAGGATCGGGAAGTCGAGCTGTTCGTCGGTGGCGTCGAGGGCGGCGAAGAGGTCGAACACCTCGTTCACGACCTCGTTGATGCGGGCGTCCGGCCGGTCGACCTTGTTCACCGCCACGATGGGGCGAAGGCCGATCTTCAGGGCCTTGCCGACCACGAACTTGGTCTGCGGCATCGGCCCCTCGGCGGCGTCGACCAGCACGATCACGCCGTCGACCATCGAGAGGATGCGCTCCACCTCGCCGCCGAAATCGGCGTGGCCGGGGGTGTCCACCACGTTGACGCGGGTGTCCTTCCAGACGACCGAGGTCGCCTTGGCCAGGATGGTGATGCCCCGTTCCTTCTCCAGGTCGTTCGAATCCATGGCGCGTTCTTCGACGCGCTGGTTTTCGCGGAAGGTGCCAGACTGCTGCAGCAGTTTGTCGACCAGGGTGGTTTTCCCGTGGTCGACGTGGGCGATGATGGCGATGTTGCGCAGGTCCATGGCCGGGTTCACGCTCGGTGGCCCTGGCTGTGACGGAGCACCGGACGACATCATGTCGTCCGCCCCGGGCCATGGGCAGATGTGTGGCGGTTGCGCTGCAATAGAGAGACACACCGCTTACGGCAAGCCCACGCAGCGAAACGGGCGGCTTTTCGCGGGGGAGGCATGCGGTTCGGCACGCGACGCCCCGGAGTTGCGCTATAAATAGGGCGCGTCGCGGTCAGCGTACGGGTGTCGCGCAGCCCAACGACGAGAAGGACGTCATGCGCGAGCTCGAGCCGCGGCTGTTCTCCTACATCTGGCGCCATTCGAAGCGGGATCAGGTTGCGATCTGCGCCGTCGTTCTGGTGTCGCTGCCGTTCTATTTCGCCTCGCTCGATCTGCCGAAGCGCATCGTCAACGATGCGATCACCGGCCGCGCCTTCTCGCACGGCCAGGATACGGCGACGTTCCTCGAGATCAAGGTCGATTGGCCCGCCTTCCTCGGCGGGGGGCGGACGGAACTGTTCGACGGCTTCCAGGTGGACCGGCTCGAACTGCTGCTCGGCCTGTCGCTCCTGTTCCTCGGCCTCGTGATCGTGAATGGGGCCTTCAAGTTCTGGATCAACCTACAGAAGGGCATCCTCGGCGAGCGGATGCTGCGCCGGCTGCGCTTCCAGCTCTTCGCCCTGATGCTGCGCTTCACCCCGGAGGCGCAGAGCGAGGTCAAATCCTCCGAGACCGCCACGATCATCCGCGATGAGGTCGAGCCCATCGGGTCCTTCATCGGCGACGCCATCGTGGTGCCGGCCCAACTCGGCACGCAGGCCCTCACCGCGCTGGCCTTCATCCTGATGCAGAACGTCTGGCTCGGCCTCGTGGCCGGGGGGATGGTCGGCGTGCAGATGACGGTGATTCCCCGTCTGCGGCGCCAGATCATCGTGCTGAGCCGCAAGCGGCAGATCGCATCGCGCGCCTTCGCCGGGCGGGTGGCCGAGGTGCTGGACGGCCTGCCCGCCGTGACACTGAACAACACCGGCCGCTGGGAGCGGGCCGAGATCGGCGGTCGCCTCTACTCCCTGTACGACCTGCGCCTGCGGATCTACCGGCGCAAGTTCGCGGTGAAGTACCTGAACAACCTGCTCGCGCAGGTCACGCCGTTCCTGTTCTACGCCATCGGCGGCATCTTCGCGTTGAGGGGTGAACTCGACATCGGCCAGCTGGTCGCCGTCCTCGCGGCCTATCGCGATCTGCCCCCTCCCCTGAAGGAGCTGATCGATTGGGATCAGCAGCGCCTGGACGTCGAGGTGAAGTACGAGACGGTCGCCGCGCATTTCGGGCCCGACCGCCTCACACCCTATCAGGACGATGGCGGCCCGAGCCTCACGCTGGGTTCACCGCTCTCGGCTGAGGGTCTTGTCCTGCGCGATCCGCGCGGCGGCTCGGCCGTCGATGTCGGCACCGTCGAGATCGCCCTGCCCGCGAAGGTCGCCTTGGTGCCGCCGGGGCCAATCGCCCAGGAATTCGCCCTGGTGCTCGCCGGGCTGCAGGTCGCGCGCGGGGGGACGATGCGGGTCGGCCCCTACGATCTCGCCACCCTGCCGCGCTCGATCTTCTCGTCGCGCGTCGCCTTCGCCGGCATCACGCCCGTGCTGTTCCCCGGCTCGATCCGCGACAACCTGCTCTACGGGCTGCGCGTCAAACCCCTCTCCAGCCGCCGGCTCGATTTCACGAAGCAGCGGATCCGCGAGGCGATCCAGACCGGCAACCCCCTCGACAGCATCTCCGACCCCTGGATCGACTACGACGCCCTGGGCGTCGGGGATGCGGACGGGCTCGACGCGCGTCTCGTGGACATCCTGACCCGGTTGGGTCTGGGCGACGATCTCTACCGCTACGGGCTCGGCGCCCTGAGTTCGGTGAGCCACGATTCGGAAGTAGGACAGCGGGTCATCGGCGCCCGCGAGCACCTGCGCGAGCATTTCGAGCGGCAGGGCTTGGCGGGGCTCGTGATCCCGTTCTCGCGCGGCGCCTACAACGAGCAGGCCACCCTCGGCGAGAACCTGCTGTTCGGTGTCCCGCGCGATCCCGCGCTGACCGAGCCCCTGCGGCTCGCGGCGTTGCCGCCCTTCCGCATGGCGCTGGCGCGGGCCCGCCTGCTCGAAGACCTCGACCGGATGGGCGTCGAGATCGCCCGGAACCTCAGCGAGATCTTCAAAGACGTGCCCCCCGGCCATCCGCTGTTCCGGCGCTTCTCCCTCATCACGCCGGAGATGGTGCCGGATTACGACGCCCGGCTCACCCGCCTTACTGCCACCGGCCGCCTCACCGAGAAGGACAGCGAAGCGTTCCTGGCTCTCGCCTTAGCCTATATCGAGCCGCGCATGCGCTTCGGCCTCCTCAACCCGATCCTCAAGGCGCGGATCGTCGGAGCGCGGGGCATCGTGCAGGACGCAATGAACGGGGAGGAGAATTGCGACATCGAAACCTACGACCCCACCCGCATCAATCCCCGCGCCAGCGTGCTCGACAACGTTCTGTTCGGCCGCATTGACACGGCGCGAATGCATGGTGAGGAGATCATCCAGCGCGAGGTGCTGGCCGTCTGCCGCGAGTTCGACCTTGAGAACGGCATCCGCCGCCGGGGCCTCGAACGGCAGGTCGGCAATCGCGGAATCTTGCTGCCCGAGCGGGTGCGGGTGCGCCTCGGCCTGACGCGCGCCCTGCTGCGCCAGCCGGAGATCCTCGTGGTGGACCGCGTTACCGACCATCTCGAAGGCGGGGCCGCCACGCTGTTGAAGGTGGTGGAGGACATCGCGCCGCGCGCGAGCGTCATCGCCTCCGTCTCCGGCGACGCCGAGACGGCCCTGTTCCCCGACACCCTGCGCGTGGAGCAGACGGCCGAGCCGCTGCGAAACGCGGCCGAATGACTCGCGGGCGTTTACTCTCGCGCCCGCCTCAGCCATCACCCTCGCCCTGATGGACACGATGCCGATGGAAGCCGCCCCCACTGGCCGCGAGGCCGCCGAGCGTGCGCCGCGGATGGTGCCACCGCGCCGGGAGCCGCCCGCGCGCGACCTCTCCCTGCCGGCCTATCTGCGCTCGATCCGCGACAACGGCCTGATCGGCTTCCCCAAGGCCGCCTTCGAGGAAACCGTCACCCGTCGCGGGCTGCTCGGCCGCTCCAGCTTCATCTTCAGCGACCCGGATGCGATCCGCCGCGTCCTCGTGGAGAACCAAGCGAATTACGCCCGCACCGTCGGCACCACGCGCATTCTCCGGCCGATCCTCGGCGACGGGCTCCTCATCAGCGAGGGGTCCGCGTGGCGCCACCAGCGGCGGACGCTCGCCCCCGCCTTCACGCCCCGCGCCATCGACGGGCTCATGCCGCATATCGACCGGGCGGTGATCGACGGGATCGCCGCCCTGCGCCCCCGGGCGGCGGAAGGGCCCATCGACCTGTTCGGCGCCTTCCACAGCCTGGCCCTCGACATCGCCGGCCGCTCGATGTTCTCCGTGGGGATGGACCGGCAGGGTCCGGCGCTGCGCGCCTTCATCGCGGAATACAGCGAGCGGATCGGCCGTCCGCACGTCCTCGACGTGCTGATGCCGCCGGGCTGGCCCGCGCCGCTCGATTGGCCCCGCGCCCGCTTCCGGCGGCGCTGGATTCCCTTCCTCGATTCGCTGATCGCGGCCCGGGCCGAAGAGGCCGCGAACCATAGGGGCGACCTCCTCGACCTGCTGGTCGCCGCGCGCAGCCCGGAGACGGGGGAGCCGTTCACCCTCCGCGAATTGCGCGATCAGGTCGCGACCATGATCCTCGCGGGCCACGAGACCACGGCGGGCACGCTGTTCTGGGCGAGCTACATGCTGGCGCTGTTCCCCGAGGTGCAGGAGCGCGTCGCCGCCGAGGCGCGCGCGGCCGACCTGACCGACCCGACCGGCAGCCATGCGGACGGACGCCTGCCGCTGACCCGCGCGGTGATCGACGAGACGCTGAGGCTTTACCCGGCGGCCTTCGTGGTGGTGCGGCGGGCGCTGGCGGCGGACGTGGCGGCGGGCCATGCGATCCGCAAGGAAGACATCGTCATCGTCAGCCCCTGGGTGCTGCACCGGCACCGCAAGCTCTGGGACGATCCGGATGCGTTCGATCCGAGCCGCTTCCTGCCCGGCCGCCCGGCCCCGGCGCGGTTCAGCTACCTGCCCTTCGGCGCCGGTCCGCGCGTCTGCATCGGCGCGCAATTCGCGCTGAGCGAGGCGGTTCTGGCGCTCGCCCGCCTCTGCGCTGCCTTCCGCATCGAGAAAGTCGACGACACGCCGATCCTGCCGGCGGCGGTCGTGACGACGCAGCCCGAAAACCCAGGGGCCTTCAGGCTGCATTCGCGCGATTGAAGCCCCTCCCCCGCGAGGGGAAGGGGCGCGGAGGCTTACGCCGCCTTCTTCGTGCTCTGCTTGGCCACTTCGGCAAGCTTGCTCGCGAGCTTCGCATCGAGCTTGGCCGAGGCACCGAGGGGAAGCTCGATGTCGAGGCCGAGCGTCGAGACACCCGCGCCGCGCTCCAGCGTGACCTTCACCTTGTCGGGCTCCACCGCGACATGGTTGGCGATCACCGCCAGGATCTCCTCGCGGAGCTGGATCACGAGGTCCGGGCGACCGGATTCGGCGCGTTCATGGGCAAGGATCAGCTGGAGCCGGTCGCGAGCGACCGCGCTCGACGTGCGCTTCTGGAAGATCCCAAGGATGCTCATGCCGCCCTCCGCATGAAGAGCTTGTCGAGGAAGGACTTGCGCTCGGTGGGGAGCACCATCGGCACGTCCTCGCCCCGGAGCCGCTTTGCCGCGTCGGCGTAGGCGCGGGCCGGGGCGCAGAGGGGGTTGTTCAGCGTCACCGGGCAGCCGACGTTGGAGGCGCGGAGCACTTCCTGGCTTTCCGGGATGATCGCGAGCAGCGGGATCGAGAGGATCTCGAGCACGTCCTCGGTCTTCAGCATGTCGCCCCGGTCGGCGCGGGTCGGGTCGTAGCGGGTGAGGATCAGGTGCTTCTCCATCTCCTCGCCGCGCTCGGCCTTGGCCGTCTTGGAGTCGAGCAGGCCGATGATCCGGTCGGAGTCGCGCACCGAGGAGACCTCGGGGTTCGTGACGACGATGGCGACGTCGGCGTGGTGCATGGCGAGCTGGGCACCGCGCTCGATGCCGGCCGGCGAGTCGCAGACGACCCAGTCGAACTTCGCGCGAAGCTCGTCCATGACCCGGGCCACGCCCTCGTCGGTCAGGGCATCCTTGTCGCGGGTCTGCGAGGCCGGGAGCAGGTGCAGACCTTCGAGGCGCTTGTCCTTGATGAGGGCCTGCGGGAGCTTGGCGTCCCCGTTCACGACGTTGATGAGATCGTAGACCACCCGGCGCTCGGCCCCCATGACGAGGTCGAGGTTACGCAGGCCGACGTCGAAATCGACGACGCACACGCTCTGGCCACCCTGCGCGAGGGCCGCTCCGAGGGCAGCGGTGGTCGTCGTCTTGCCGACGCCGCCCTTGCCCGATGTGACGACGAGAACCTTTGCCACGCGTCGCTCTCCCTTAATCCAGCTTAGCCAGTTTCATGGTGCCGCCATCGAGCCAGACCTGAGCGGCCATGCCGCGCAGAGCCGATCCCATGTCCTCCGCAGTCCGCACGAGGCGGTCGATCCCCAGCAGCTCGGGCTCGAACTTGCGGCAGTAGATTCGGGCGCGTGGGTTGCGGGCGGCGCCGGCGATGGCGCGCCCCCGCAGGGCGCCGTAAACGTGGATGGAGCCGCCGGCGAGAACCTCGGCCCCGGAGGAGACGTGGCCCATCACGGTCACGTCCCCGGTGGGGTTGACGATGCTCTGCCCGGAGCGGATCGACCCCTCGACGGTGATCGAGGTGACGAGCAGCGGCTCGGGTTCGGCGGGCACGGCCGGGACCTCGATGCAGGCGCCGGGGCGCCCCTGCAGGAGGATCGGCGGCAGGCCCTCGCCCGCTTGGTCCGACCCCTCGATGCCGAGGACGCGGATGTCGCGACCGCGCAGCTCGTCGAGCAGGCCCTGGAGATCATCCAGGGACGGCTTCAGCTCCGCGAGGTCGAGGATCAGGGCCCGGCCCTTCAACAGGGTCGGCGACCGCTTCAGCGCGAGGTCGAGACCGGCGAGCCAGTCTCCGACCGGGGGCTCCGGCGTCAACGCCAGGGCCTTGAAAACCCGGCCGCGGAAGCTCAGCGGCCGGAGGGTCACCCGCGGCTCTGCAGCGGCGGGCTCTCGAATGATCGGCTCTGGTGAAGCTGCGCTCATGGCCGCCTGTTAACAGTCCTTACCGGACCATTGACGGCGGGTATGGTTACCGAAGGGTTAAGTTTGTGATCCTCCCGGCAAATTTTGCCGGGATCCTTGGATCGTCCTCCGCCAGCCGCCGATGCCACTTCCTGTTGCATGAACGCGACAGGTATTTCCTGCGGCATCCCATGCCGGAAATGGGCTCGCTCCTTGCTTCGAGGCCGACGGCGCCTGGCGATCACGGCAGGAGGCGGCCGGTCAGGCCGTCGCTCGGACACTCCGTCAACGTCGATGGGACCCCGAAGCGCCGCCGATCGCACACGATTTAGTAGGAGACACGATGGCTTACCTGGCACCTTCAGAATTCGCCGTGAAAATGGTCGATGCCGGCGAGGCGAAAGTTTTCATGTCGACGCGCGACACCCTCATCCGCGCGTACATGGCCGGCGCGATCCTGGCGCTCGCCGCCGTCTTCGCCGTGACGATCACCCAGCAGACCGGCCAGCCGATCGTCGGCGCCGCCCTGTTCCCGGTCGGCTTCTGCATGCTCTATCTGCTAGGCTTCGACCTTCTGACCGGCGTGTTCGTGCTGGCGCCGCTGGCCCTCCTCGACAAGCGCCCCGGCGTCACCGTCGGCGGCGTGCTGCGCAACTGGGGCCTCGTCTTCGTGGGCAACTTCCTCGGCGCGCTCACCGTGGCCTTCATGATGGCCTGCGTCTTCACCTACGGCTTCACCAGCCCGCCCGATAAGACCGCCGAGTTCATCTCGAACATCGGTGAGAAGCGCACCCTCGGCTACGCCGCCCACGGCTTCGGCGGCTGGATGACGCTGTTCCTGCGCGGGATGCTCTGCAACTGGATGGTCTCCACCGGCGTCGTCGGCGCGATGATCTCGACCCACGTGAGCGGCAAGGTGATCGCCATGTGGATGCCGATCATGCTGTTCTTCTTCATGACCTTCGAGCACTCGGTCGTGAACATGTTCCTGTTCCCGTCGGGCCTGATGCTCGGCGCGAAGTTCTCCATCATGGACTACTTCCTCTGGAACGAGATCCCGACCGTGCTCGGCAACCTCGTGGGCGGCCTCGCCTTCACCGGCCTGACCCTCTACTCGACCCATGTGCGCACGGCGCCGAAGCGCCCGCTCCCGGCCTCCGCCGAGGGCGTCCGCCGCCTCGCCGCGTAAGGGTTGTCAGCAGTACGGCGCCCCGGACCACCTCCGGGGCGCCGCCTCACGGTCGGGCGATGACGCGGACACTGACGGTCACGATCGGCCAGCACAGCGAGCGCGGCCGCAAGGACGAGAACCAGGACTTCCACGGCGCCCTCGTGCCGGAAGGCCCCGCCCTCAGGCTCAAGGGCATCGCGGCGCTCGTCGCGGACGGAATCAGCAGCAGCGCGCTGGGCGCGATGGCGAGCGAGACCGCCGTCAAGAGCTTCCTCTCCGACTACTACGCCACCCCGGATTCCTGGACCGTGCGCAACGCCGCCAAGCGCGTGCTCGCCGCGACCAATTCCTGGCTCCATGCCGAGACCCGCCGGGCGGCGGCCCCCGGCGACTCCGACCGGGGCTGCGTGACGACGCTCACCGCCCTCGTCCTGCGCTCGCGCACCGCCCACGTCTTCCATTGCGGCGACAGCCGCCTCTGCCGCCTCGCCGGCCGCTCCCTCGAACAGATCACCGAGGACCACCGCGTGGTCATCTCCTCGCAGGAGAGCTACCTCGGCCGGGCGCTCGGGGCCGACGCCCATGTCGAGATCGAGTGCACCACGGTGCCGGTGCAGGCCGGCGACGTCTTCCTCCTCACGACCGATGGCGTGCACGAGCATGTGCGGCCGCGCGACATTGCCGAGGCCGTGAACGCGGCCGGCGACGATTTACAGGGCGCGGCCCGGCGGATCGTAGATGCTGCCTACGAAGCAGGCAGCGGCGACAATCTGACGGCACTGATCGTTCGGGTGGATAGCCTGCCGGACGGCGAGCCCGGCGAGGTGATGGGCGAGGTCGGCGACCTGCCGCCCGCGCCCCTCCTCGACCCGCCGACGCGGTTCGAGGGCTACGACATCCTGCGGCGGCTCCATGCGGGCGGGCGCGGCCATGTCTATCTCGCCACCGACCGCGAGACCGGCGCGCGCGTCGCCCTGAAGGTGCCCGGCCTCGAACTGCGCGGCGACCGCGACTACCTGCGCCACTTCATGATGGAAGAGTGGATCGCCCGGCGGCTCGACAGCCCACACGTCCTCAAGGCGCATGACGGCCGCACCCCGCGTGGCCACCTCTACACGGTGATGCGCTACGTCGAGGGCCGCACCCTCGCCCAGTGGATGTCCGACCGGAGCGAGCCCGATCTGGAAAGCGTGCGCGGGATCGTGGAGCAGATCGCACGGGGCCTTCAGGCCTTCCACCGCCGGGAGATGGTCCATGGCGACCTCCGGCCGGAGAACGTGCTGATCGACGCGGCCGGCACGGTGCAGATCATCGATTTCGGCGCGACCCGCGTCGCCGGCCTCGTGGAAGAGGGCGGGCGCACGGACGACGCCCTGCCGCAGGGCGCCGTGCAGTACACCGCGCCGGAATGCTTTCTTGGCTACCCGCCCTCGCCGGGTTCGGACATCTTTGCGCTCGGCATCCTCGCCTACCAGATGCTCACCGGCCGCCTCCCCTATGGCGGCGAGGCCGCCCGCGCCCGCACGGCCGGGAGGCAGAAGCGCCTACGCTACGTCTCCGCGCGCCACGCGCGGCCCCTCCTGCCGGCCTGGGTCGATGGCGCCTTGCGCCGGGCGACGCATCCCGACCCGCAGCGCCGCTACGAGGTGCTGTCCGAGTTCGTCCACGACCTGCGCCACCCGAACCCGGCCTTCACCGAGACGCGGGGCGTCCCGCTGATCGAGCGCGATCCGCTGCTGTTCTGGCGCGGCCTGTCACTGGTCCTGGGCGTGACGGTGATCGTGCTGCTGGCTTTGTTGGTCCGCTGAGAGCGTCGGCGGCGCGCGATCCCTGATCCGCCGAACCGGCTCAGGACGCATCAGACGTCAGACGCCGCGACGAAGCCGTGAGCGCCTAGATGTTTGGTCCCGGCATTTGGTGGAGCGGGTTTGACCTGAAGCGTTCGGGCTCGGCGGACCATGCTTTGCAGATAGCCTCGTAGGGCGTGAGGCCACGCAGGATCTTGAGGCGGCGGCCAAA
>NZ_JBBXMY010000002.1:0-463145 GCF_038442315.1 Methylobacterium litchii
TCATCGGGTGGTCGGGGTTGCCGCGGACGCCCTGCAATTGGCCGTCCTTGACGTCGAACAGCATGGAGCAGGTATCGGGGCAATCGTGCGGGCAGCCTCCGAAGAAGGTCTCCGTCAGGCTCTCGGCCTGGGCGACGATCAGCGAGTCCGGCTTGACGATTTCGTTCATGTTTCCTCCGCGCCCAAGCATCGTGCCTTCTTAGGGAGGCATGGCAGCAGCTCGGTACACGCGGAACGTGCACTAAAAGTCGAATTAGTCCAAATCGACGGGTCGATTTGGGCGGCGTGGGAAGTCGGGCAGAAAGTCGCGGTCGGTGAGCGCGGCGGCCAGAACGGCGAACAGGCCGAGATGCAGGCCCCCCGCCGCCAGGGCGACGTTCTGGAAGGCGAACAGGGCGAGCGCCCCGCCCGCCATGGCCGGCGGCCCGGCGACGTAGACGGCGACCCGCCACGCGGTCGCGGGCCGGGCGAGGCGCCAGTAGCAGGCGGTGAACGCCGCGAGGGCGAAGACCCCCTTCATCGCCGCCATGAAGCGGAGCAACCGCGCGAGGTCGGGGTCGGGGATCGCGGCGGGAGCCCGCAGCGCCGCCGCGCCCGCGACGAGGAGCGCGAGGATCGTCGCCAGAACGAGGATCGTCCGCGCCGGCCGGATCTCGGCGGATGGGATGGCGGCGGATGTGAGGGCGCGCATGGTCGCGTCTCCTGCGGCTGGCGTCAATCTCGCGCGAAACGCCCCGTCGCGCAATCGCGGCTTCAGCTTCCGCGATAGGTGGAATAGCTCCACGGCGTGACGACGAGGGGGACGTGATAGCGCGCCGCCGGGTCGGTCACGCCGAACCGCACAGGTACCACGTCGAGGAACGGCTGTTCCGGCCCCGCCCCCGTCCGGGCGAAATACGCGCCCACATGGAACAGCAGTTCGTAGGTGCCCGCCTGCAGGGACGCGCCTTCGAGGAGCGGCCCGTCCGTGCGGCCGTCCGCGTTGGTGACGGTGGAGGCGACGCGCTCGCTCGCCCCGTCGGCGCCGAGGCGGCGCAGCTCGATGGCGACCCCGGCGGCCGGGCGGCCGGCGGTGGTGTCGAGGACGTGGGTGGACAGGTGGCCCATGGGATAAGGTCTCGCGGAGGATGCGCGAGACGAGCACGCGGCGCGGCGGCGGCGCAACCCGAAAACCGCCCTCCATCTTTCGAAGCGTTTTGAAAGACCTTACCCGCCGGACGGGTCGCCGCCGGCCCGGCTTCGGGGCACACCTCTTGCTGCGATCCCGCGCCGAGCCCGGCCGGCATCACCCGCCTGAGAGGGACCCGTCCCATGTACCCGATCCTGCACGAATGGGGCGGCTTCCTCATTCGCTGGACCCATGTCGTCGCGGCGATCGCCTGGATCGGCGCCTCGTTCTACTTCATGCACCTCGACGCCAGCCTGCGCGCCATTCCCGCGATCCCCGCTGGGAAGGGCGGCGAGGCCTGGGAGGTCCATGGCGGCGGCTTCTATCAGGTGCGCAAGTATCTCGTCGCCCCAGACCGGATGCCGGAGCACCTGATCTGGCACAAATGGCAATCCTACTCGACCTGGCTGTCGGGCTTCTTCTTGCTGTGCTGGGTCTATTACGGACAGGCCGACCTCTACCTGATCGACCCGGCGGTGCGGGTGATCACGCCGATGACCGGCGCGCTCATCGGCATCGGCGCCCTGGCCCTCGGCTGGCTGATCTACGACGGGCTGAACCGCTCGCCCCTGGCCAACCGGCCGCCGCTGCTGGCCACGGCGGTGTTCCTCACGGTGGTCGCCTTCGCCTTCGGCTTCCAGCAGGTCTTCTCCGGCCGGGCGGCGATGCTGCACACGGGCGCCGTGATCGCCACCTGGATGACCGGCAACGTGTTCTTCGTCATCATGCCGAACCAGCGCAAGGCCATCGCGGAACTGGTCGCGGGCCGCGTGCCGAACCCCGCCTGGGGCAAGCAAGCGAAGAACCGCTCCTCGCACAACAACTACCTCACCCTGCCGGTGCTGTTCTTCATGCTGTCGGGCCATTACCCGCTGGCGTGGTCCTCGCCCTATAGCTGGATGATCGTCGGCCTCGTGGTGATCGCGGGGGGCGTGGTCCGCCACTTCTTCAACGTCCGCAACGCCGGGGGCGGCGACCGCTGGTGGACCTGGGGCGTGGCCACGGCCTGCGTCGCCATCGCGGCGGTGATCAGCATCGCCTCCTCCCCCGTCGCCCGCGAGCGGATCGGCTGGACCGCCTCCGCCGAGGCCGCCCCCGTGCAGCCGGTCAGCCTCGCCTCGGCCGCGCACCCGCCGGTGGACGAGAGCGTGATGAACGTCATCGGCACCCGCTGCGCCATGTGCCACGCCGCCGAGCCGCAATGGCCGGACATGGTGAGCCCGCCCAAGGGCGTGCTCCTCGACACCCCCGAGCATGTGGCGCGCTTCGCCTCGGCGATCCGCATGCAGGCGGTGCTGACCCACGCCATGCCGCCGAACAACATCACCGACATTCAGCCCGAGGAACGGGCGGAACTCGCACGCTGGCTCGCCGCGCGCTAACCCTTCCGCCCCCTTCGCAGGATCCTCTCCCGTGACCGCTCCGTTTCCCGGCGACGACGCCCCCCGCGACTTCATCGGCTACGGCCCGACCCCCCCCAACCCCCGCTGGCCCAACGGCGCCCGAGTCGCGGTGCAGTTCGTGCTGAACTACGAGGAGGGCGGCGAGCGCTCCGTGCTCGACGGCGATCCCCATGCGGAGGTCTTCCTGTCGGAGATCGCGGGCGCCCTGCCCTTCCCCAACCGCCACATGAGCATGGAGAGCCTGTACGAGTACGGCGCCCGCGCGGGGGTGTGGCGGGTGCTGCGCCTGTTCCGCGAGCGCGGCGTGCCACTCACGATCTTCGGCGTGGCGCAGGCCCTGGCCCGCAACCCGATGGTGGTGGAAGCCTTCCTGCGCGACGAGCACGAGATCGCCGGCCATGGCTGGCGCTGGCTGTCCTATCAGGACGTGCCGGAGGAGATCGAGCGCGAGCATCTGGCCCGCGCTGTGGAGACGATCCAGGGCCTGACCGGCCAGAAGCTGCTCGGCTGGTACACCGGCCGCGACAGCCCGAACACGCGGCGGCTCGTGGTGGACCAGGGCGGCTTCCTCTACGATTCGGACAGCTACGCCGACGATCTGCCCTACTGGGTGCGCGTTGGCGGGAAGCAGCACCTCGTGGTGCCCTACACCCTCGACACCAACGACATGCGCTTCTCGGTGCCGGGGGGCTTCCCCACGGGCGAGCAGTTCTTCGCGCATCTGCGCGACGCCTTCGATTGCCTGTACGCGGAGGGGGCCACCGCGCCGAAGATGCTCTCCATCGGGCTGCATTGCCGCCTCGTCGGGCGCCCCGCGCGGCTGCCGTCCCTGGCCCGCTTCCTCGACCACGTGCTGAGCCATCCCGACGTGTGGGTGACCCGGCGGATCGACATCGCCCGCCACTGGGCCGAGCACCACCCCGCCGGGGCCTGAGAAGGACGCCACTCCGTGATCGCCATCGCCGCGCTGAACGACCTGCCGAAGAGCGAGTTCGTCGCCCGCCTCGCCGAGATCTACGAGCACTCGTCCTGGGTCGCGGAAGCCGCGTATGCGCATCGTCCCTTCGCCTCCCGCACCGCCTTGCACGCGGCGATGGAGGCGGCGGTAGCGGGCGCCGACGAGGCGCGCCGCCTTGCCCTGCTGCGCGCCCACCCGGAACTGGCGAGCCGTGCCGCCCTCCGGGGCGAGCTGACCGCCCATTCGATGAGCGAGCAGGGCGGCAGCGGCCTGCTGGAGGCGCCTGCCCCCTCCGTCGAGCGGATGCAGGCGCTGAACGCGGCCTACTCCGAAAAATTCGGCTTCCCCTTCATCATCGCCGTGAAGGGCCTCGACCGCGACACGATCCTCGCCCGGCTCGAAGCGCGTCTCGGCAACACGCCGGAGGCCGAGCGGCAGGAGGCCCTGCGGCAGGTCGGCCGGATCGGGGCGCTGCGCCTCGAAGCCCTGATCGCCGACTAGGCCACCCGCTTGCCGAGGCGCGCCAGCCCCTCGCCGACATGGGCGCGCAGGGCCTCGTGGGCCATGTCCACGAAAGTTTTTGTTCGGGCCGACAGCATCTTTCGCGAGGGGTAGAGCAGCCCGAGCGTCGCCGTGGTCGGCGGCGTGTGTTCGAGGACGGTGACGAGGCGCCCCTCGGCGAGATACGCCGCCACCTCGAACAGCGGCTTGAGGACGATCCCCTCCCCGGCGAGCGCCCACTCGGTGAGCGTGTCGCCGTCATCGGAATCGATGTGGCCGGAGACGGGCAGCGTCACCGTCTCCTCACCGTCTACCAGCGTCCAGCGGAACTGCTCCGAACCTGGGAAGCGCAGCAGCAGGCAATCGTGCGTCAGCAGGCCCGCCGGCTCGGCGGGCGCCGGATTGCGGTCGAGATAGGACGGTGCAGCGCAGAGCACCCGCTCGATCTCGGCCACCTTGCGCAGGGTGAAGGTGGAATCGCGCATCTGCGACAGGCGGACCGCCACGTCCACCGCCTCCTGCACGAGGTCGAGGAGGTGTTCGGACAGGCGCAGCCGCACGTCCGTCTCGCCGTGGCGGGCGCGGTAGTGCGGCACCAGCGGCGCGATCACCCGCCGCCCGAGGCCGATCGGTGCCGTCACCTTCAAGGCACCGCGCGGCGCCGCGCCGGCCTGCTCCACGCTCTTCTCGGCCTGCTCGACGGCGGCGGTGATGTCGAGGCAGCGGTCGTAGAACAGGCGCCCGGCTTCCGTCAGGCTCATGCGCCGCGTGGTGCGCGTGAGGAGGAGGCAGCCGAGATGCTCCTCCAGGGTCTGGATGCGGTAGCTGATGACCGAGGGCGAGAGGCGCAGCGAGCGCCCCGCCGCCGAGAAGCTGCCGCTCTCCGCCGAGCGCATGAAGATGCGGATGCTCTCGAGCGAGATCATGTGATGGGATCTTCAGAAGCCGTTTGAAACTGTCAACGAAATTTCCTCCGGGCTCTCCGGGAGCGAGGCGGCTAAGCTGTCGCCGAGGCGCCTCCCGTTCGGGGCGGCCGGAACCAGTGTCGGATCGGGCGATGACGCATTCCCCCTATAACCCACCGAGCGGCGGCCATCCCGGCCAGACCGCGCTGATGACCGGCCGCGCCGTCTTCACGGACGCCTATGCGGTGATCCCGCACGGCGTGATGCGGGACATCGTGACGAGCGCCCTGCCCTTCTGGGACGGCACCCGCGCCTGGATCATCGCCCGCCCGCTCTCGGGCTTCGCGGAGACCTTCGCGCAATACCTGATGGAGGTCGGCCCCGGCGGCGGCAGCGAGCAGCCCGAGCCGGACCCGCAGGCTCAAGGCGTGCTCTTCGTGGTCGAGGGCCAAGCCCGCCTCACCCTCGACGGCGGCACCCACGCCCTGCGGCCGGGCAGCTACGCCTATCTGGCCCCCGGCGCCGCGTGGTCGCTGCGCAACGAGGCGGGCGAGAGCGTGCGCTTCCATTGGGTGCGCAAGGCGTTCGAGCCGGTGCAGGGCCTCGACCGGCCGACCTCCTTCGTGACGCACGAATCCGCCGTCGAGCCCGTAAGCATGGTCGGCACGGACGGGGCCTGGGCGACGACGCGCTTCGTCTCCCCCGACGACCTGCGCCACGACATGCACGTCAACATCGTGACCCTTCGGCCGGGCGCCTCGATCCCGTTCGAGGAGACCCATGTGATGGAGCACGGGCTGTTCGTGCTCGAAGGCAAGGCGGTCTACCGGCTCAACCGCGACTGGGTCGAGGTCGAGGCCGGCGACTTCATGTGGTTGCGCGCCTTCTGCCCGCAGGCCTGCTACGCGGGCGGGCCGGGGCCGTTCCGCTATCTGCTCTACAAGGACGTGAACCGTCATCCGTCCCTCCGTGTCCTGGGAGGCCGCCGATGAGCGACCGCACCCTCGTCGCCCGGCCCCTGACGGCCGAGGCCTTCGCGCCGTTCGGGCAGGTCATCGACAAGTCGGTGACGCAGCCGCGCCCGATGAATGCCGGCAAGGCGAGCCGCTTCCACGACCTCGCGGACATCCTCGTCTCCGGCGAGGAATCCCGCGTGGTGGTCGGGCTCGTGGAGGCGCAGGCCTATCCGCTGCCGCTGGTGTTCCGGCTGGTGGAGCGTCACCCGTTCGGCGCCCAGGCCTTCATTCCGCTCACCGACGCGCCGTTCCTCGTCATCGTCTGCCCCGACGAGGACGGGAAGCCGGGCCGTCCGCAGGCCTTCGTCACGGCCCCGTGGCAGGGCGTCTGCTACGCCCGGAACACGTGGCACGGCGTGCTCACGCCCTTCGGGCAGGGGCAGGACTTCGTGGTGGTGGACCGCGCCGGCGCCGGGGTGAACCTCGAAGAGTTCACCTTCACCGACCCGTGGACGGTCGCCTTGCCGGAGGCGACCGCCTGAGGCGTCTCACGCCTCGCCGTTCACCAGCGTGGCGGCGAGTGCGTTGTGGCGGGCGGCGAGCGCCCGCGTGTCGAGGGTCGTGAGCCGGCCCTCGCGCACCACGATCCGGCCGTTGATGATGCTCCAGGCCACCTTCTGCGGCGCGCAGAAGGCCAAAGCCGCCACCGGATCGTGCAGGGCGCCGGCCATGTCGAGGCCGCGCAGGTCGAAGGCCACGATGTCGGCGGCCATGCCGGGGGCGAGCGCGCCGATGTCGTCGCGGTTCAGCACCTTGGCGCCCCCGAGGGTGCCGATCTCCAGGGCCTCCCGCGCCGTCATCGCCGCCGGCCCGAAGCCGACGCGGGCGAGGAGCATGGCCTGACGGGCCTCACCCAGCATGTGCGCGCCGTCGTTCGAGGCCGAGCCATCGACGCCGAGCCCCACCGGCACGCCCTCGCACCGCATCTGCCGGATCGGCGCAATGCCGGAGGCGAGGCGCATGTTCGAGCACGGGCAATGGGCGACGCCCGTGCCGGTGCGGCCGAACAGGGCGATGCCCGCCGCGTCGAGCTTCACGCAGTGGGCGTGCCACACGTCGGGGCCGGTCCAGCCGAGGTCGGCGGCGTATTCGGCCGGCGTCATCCCGAACTTTTCGAGGCTGTAGCTGACGTCGTTGTCGTTCTCGGCCAAGTGCGTGTGGAGCGAGACGCCGTAGCGCCGGGCGAGATCCGCCGAGTCGCGCATCAGCCCCCGGCTCACCGAGAAGGGCGAGCACGGCGCCACCACGATCCGCCGCATGGCGAAGCGGGACGGGTCGTGCCAGCGCTCGATGAGGCGTTGTGTGTCCTTCAGGATCGCGGCCTCGTTCTCCACCACCGAGTCGGGCGGCAGGCCGCCGTCGCTCTCGCCGACGCTCATGGCGCCCCGGGCGGCGTGGAAGCGCATCCCGATCTCCTCGGCGCCCTCGATGGAATCGTCGAGGCGGCAGCCGTTCGGGTAGATGTAGAGATGGTCGCTCGACGTAGTGCAGCCGGACAGGATCAGTTCGGCCATGGCGGTCTGCGTCGAGACGCGGACCATCTCCGGCGTCAGCCGCGCCCAGATTGGGTAGAGCGCCTTCAGCCAGCCGAACAGCTCGGCATCCTGCGCGGCGGGCACCGCGCGGGTGAGCGACTGGTACATGTGGTGGTGGGTGTTCACGAGGCCGGGCATGACCACGTGGCCCGCCATGTCGAGCACCGTGTCGGCCTGGGCCGGAACCTCGGCTGCGGGACCCACCGCGACGATGCGGTTGTCCTCAACATAGACCGCGCCGCCGCGAATCTCGCGCCGGGCCTCGTCCATCGTCACGAGGATGTCGGCGTTCCTCAGGAGCAGGGACGTCATCGCTTCACTCTCCGGGCGCGCCGCATGGGGGAAGCGCCGTCGATGCAACGCGCGTTCCCCGCACGGCCAGATGCCGCCCCATGGCGACAGGAACACCGTGCCGGGCGCACCCTCTCGGGGCCGTCAGCGAGGCCGAGCATACGGGAGCATGCCCCGACGGACCTTGGCGATTTTTCGCAAAGTGCTTCCGAAAATCGCGCGTAGCATTCCTTAGCCGTCATGCAACTTTTAGGGGCCAGCCATTTCGGCGGCGCATGCTCGGCCTCGCCCCCCCCCCGGCGGGCCGCGATCCCGCACCGGACGACACGGACCCGCCAGAGGTCCGGCCCGGCGCGGCCCCCGGAGGTTACGCCCATGACCGACACCTTGAGGACGCCGCGCGAGGTCGACGCGGTCGATGCCATCCCGCCCCTCCCGAAGCTCCTCGCCTACGGGATGCAGCATGTTCTCGTGATGAGCGCGGGCGCGGTGGCGCCGCCGCTGATCCTCGGCGCGGCGATGAACCTGCCGGCCGAGACCGTCGCCTACCTCATCAACTGCGACCTGCTGGTGACGGGCCTCGCGATCCTCATCCAGTCGCTCGGCATCGGCATGTTCGGCGTGCGCCTGCCGGTCATCATGGGCGTCAGCTTCGCGGCGGTGGGCCCGATGGTGGCGATGGCGCAGGACCCGACCATCGGCCTGCCGGGCATCTTCGGCGCCACGATCGGCGCCGGGATCTTCGGCCTGCTACTGCGGCCGTTCTTCGCGCGGCTCGCGAACTTCTTCCCGCCGCTCGTGACCGGCACGGTCATCCTCATCATCGGGGTGACGCTGCTGCCGGTCGGCATCAACTGGGCAGGCGGCGGCTTCGGCGCCCCCGATTTCGGCGCGCCGGTCCATCTCGGCGTCGCGGCCTTCGTGCTGGCGGTGATCCTCGTGGTCAGCCGCTTCGCCACCGGGTTCGTCGCCAACATCGCGGTGCTGATCGGCCTGATCGCCGGGCTGTGCCTCGCATGGCCGCTGGGCCTGTTCCGCCTCGACGGCCTCGGCGACCGGCCGCTCATCGCCCTCGTCACGCCGTTCCACTTCGGCTGGCCGACCTTCCACGTCACGGCGGTGGCCGCCATGTGCATCGTGATGATGGTCACGCTGGTCGAGTCGACCGGCATGTTCCTCGCGGTCGGCGACATCGTCGGCAAGCCGGTGGACAAGCGCACCCTGACGCGCGGCCTGATGGCGGACTCACTCTCCACCCTGATCGCGGGCTGCCTCAACACCTTCCCGCACACCTCGTTCTCCCAGAACGTCGGCCTCGTGAACATGACGCGGGTCCGCAGCCGCTACGTCACCGTCGCGGCCGGGTGCATCATCCTCGCCGTCAGCCTGATGCCGAAGGTGGCCTTCGTGGTCGCCTCGATCCCGCCCGCCGTCCTCGGCGGCGCCGGCATCGTGATCTTCGGCATGGTCGCGGCGGCGGGCCTGAAGATCGTCGGCGGGGCCGACCTCGGCGACCGGCGCAATCAGATCGTCGTGGCGGTGAGCATCGGGCTCAGCCTCATCCCCATGGCCGCGCCGAAGCTCTTCGCCGCCACCGCGCCGGCCTGGGCCGGGCCGATCCTGCACAGCGGGATCACGCTGGGCGCCATCGGCGCCATCGTCCTCAACCTGCTGCTCAACTCGGATCGCCTCGGCGAGGGGGTCGAGCCCCATCCGGCCGACCGGGAACCCGCCTTCCCGCACGCCGCCCTCGACCGCGCCTGAGAGGGACATCCATGCCCGCTTCGCACCACGCCCCGCTCTCGCGGCGCAACTTCCTCAAGGCCGGGGCCGCGGCGGGCATCGCCGTGAAGGTCTCCTTCCTGGCGCCCCCCGCCAGGGCCCAACTCCTCGAGGCCAGACCCTCGGACGGCCCCGCCTGGGCCGCCCCCGGCCGCCCCCGCTACCGGCTCGACGCCATCGCCAAGGCGACGGGCTCCAAGACCTTTTCGCGGGATTACCGGTCCCGCGATCTGGCGGGCTGGCCCACGACTCAGGCCCACGCCTTCCTCATCGCCGCGACCCGCGCCGACCGCGCCTTCACCGGGCTCGACCTCTCCCGCCTGCCGCCCTCGCTGCAGCCCGACCGGATCGTCCGGCACGAGGATCTGGTGGTGGACAAGGTGGCGGTGCCCCATGCCGACTTCTTCGGCGACTGGTTCCTCGTGCCGGCGGGCGAGACCCCGCGCCTCCTCGGCCAGCCGGTGGCGATCCTGATCTATCACGACTTCCCGCGCTTCAGCGCCGCCAAGCGCCGCCTGCGCTTCGCCGACGATGTGGTGCAGTATGGCGCTGAGACCGGCGCCAAGCCGCCCGCCCATTACGGCGCCTCGCGCTGGGTGCGCATCGAGGGCGACACGGCCGACGGCCCCGACCGCTTCTCGCCCTACGAGCATTCGCCGATCTTCGCGGGCTTTTCCGGCGATGAGCCTGCTTGGCCACAGCCCGGCCAGGATGGCGCCTTCGCCCAAGGCATGGCGGCGGCGCAGACCATCGCCGCCGAGATCGACGCGGCGGGCGACGACGCCCTCGTGATGCGGCGGACCTACCTGTCGCAATCGACCGACGCCTCGGCCATGGAAGCCGACAACGGCAATGTCTGGTACGATCCGGCCTCCGGCATCCTCCACCTGATGATGGCGACGCAATCGCCCTACGACGTGGCCGAGGCCGCCGCCTCCCTGGTCGCGACGTCCCGCTTTCCCCTCAAGGAGGTCGATCTCAAGGTCGGCTACACCGTCGGCTACGGGACGAAGGACCACCACATCTTCCCGTTCCTCTGCGTCGTGGCCGCGCTCTACGGCGACGGGCGCCCGGTACGGCTGGCCAACGACCGGTTCGAGCAGTTCCAGAACGGGCTGAAGCGCCATGCCTTCCGCATGGACAACGCCCTGCTGGTGGACCGGAAGACCGGTCGCTTCCGCGCCATGACCGGGCGTTACGCCTGCGATGGCGGCGGGCGGCCGAACTACTCGGTGGCGGTGTCCTTCGTCGGCGCCACCGCCGCGCAATCGATCTACTACCTGCCGAAGAGCGACTTCCAAGCCATCGCCCACGCCTCGCGCGCCGTCGAGGCCGGCTCGACGCGGGGCTTCGGCACCCTGCAAACGATGTCCGCCACCGAGATGATGGTGGACGAGGCGGCCGCGCTCCTTGGGCTGGATGCCATCGATCTGCGCCTGCGCAACGTGCTCCGCACTGGCCAGCGCAACAGCCAGGGCGCGGTGCCGGCCGGCGCGCTGCGCAACGAGGAGATCCTGCACAAGGCCGCCGCGCATCCCCTGTGGCGGGAGCGTCAGGCGCGCAAGGCCGCCTACGAGGCCGCCCATCCCGGCCGGCGCTACGGCGTCGGCTTCGCCCAGGTCCATAAGGATTACGGCACGGGCGCGGAGGCGGCCGTGTGCTCCCTCGAACTCGATGCGCAGGGCGCCCTGTCTCTGCGCCACGTCGCCCACGAGATGGGGCCGGGCGTCACCACCTCGCAGGCGGCGATGGTGGGCGACATCCTCGGCCGCGTGCCCGCGCGGACGGAGTTCGGCGTGGTCCGCTGGCCGGAGATGCCGCTGCACACCACCGATCAGCCCTACACCACGCCCCAGGCCGAGGAAGACAAGCGGGCGCAGGACCCCCATTGGGTGCCCCGCTTCACCTCGCCGATGAGCGCGACGAACTCGGCCTACTACCTCGGCCACGCCACCCGCACGGCGGCGAGGTTCCTGGCCGATCACGCGATCTGGCCCGCCGCACGCTCCCTCTGGGCGCGGGGTGGCAAGGGCGGGGCGCTCGCCTCGTACAACGAGCTGACCCGCGACTCGCTTCGCCTCGCGAACGGTAAGGTGCTCGGCGGTGGCCTGCCGGCCCTGTCGCTGGCGGAGGTCGCGGCCGAGGCGCACCGGCTCGGCCTGCCGGTCGGCGTCACGCTGCACACGTTCAACCGCTGGCAATGGGCCGAGGCCGAATTCGACCTGCCGGGCACGACCGGCCGCACGCGGCTGCCCATCGACGCCCTCTCGCTCCGCTACGGCGCAGGTGCGGCGCCCGAGCGCAGGGCGCTGATGAGCACCGCTGGCTGGCACTTCCTGCCCCGCGCGGCGGTCTTCTACCCGCCGACCCAGCGCAACAACGTCGGCAGCACCTATTACTCGCCCATGGCGACGCTGGCGGAGGTCGCGGTCGACACGGGCAGCGGCGAGGTCACGATCCTCTCGCACCATTCGATCCTCGAATGCGGCCGGCAGATCGTGCCCGAACTGGTCTCGGGACAGGTTCAGGGCGGGCTCGCCATGGGCATCGGCCACGCGCTGAAAGAGGTGCTGCCCCTCTACGAGGACGGCCCCGGCGACGGCACCTGGAACTGGAACCGCTACGAGCTGCCCCGCGCCCGCGACGTGGCCCTGTGGAACCAGACGGTGGAGATTCTTCCGCCGCTCTCGGAGACGGACCCGCCCAAGGGCATCGCCGAGGTGGTGATGATCGCCGTCGTCCCGGCGCTGGCCAACGCCGTGGCCCACGCCATCGGCCACCGCTTCCACGAACTCCCCATCCGGCCCGAGCGCATCCGCGAGGCACTGGCATGAGCGCCGCAATCGAGACCCGCGACCTGACGCTGCGCGTGAACGGCCAGACGGTCGGCCCCCTCCCCGTCCCCGTAGGGACGAGCCTCCTCGACTTTCTGCACGAATGGCTCGGCCTCACCGGCAGCCGCATGGGCTGCGGCCAGGGCATCTGCCACGCCTGCACCGTGATGGTGGAGGAAGAGGCCGGCCCGCGCGAGATGCGCTCCTGCATCACCGGGGCGCATTGGTTCGAGGGCCGCAGCGTCCGCACCGTCGAGGGCCATGCCCATACGGCGCCGGACGGGTCCCTCGTGCTGTCGCCAGTCCAGACGGCGTTCATCGAGAACTTCGCCTTCCAGTGCGGCTACTGCACGCCGGGCTTCGTCACCGGGGCGAGCGTGCTGGTCGAGCGGCTGAAGCGGAAGCCCGTCCGCCGGGACGAGGTCGAGCGCGTCGTCACCGAGGCGCTCGACCCGCACATCTGCCGCTGCACCGGATACGTCCGCTACCACCAGGCCGTGCGCGACCTCGTGCTGGCGACCCCCGGTCTCACGACGGCCTGAGCACCGCCATGCCGATGCTCCCCCGCTCCCTCCCCGCCAAGCGCCTCGGTGCCGCCCTCGTGGCGAGCGCCCTCGTCGGGGCCGCCCTCGTGGCTTCGGGCGTGCTCGAACGCAGCGCAGTCTCGCCCGAGGTCGAGGCGCCGCTCACCCAGGAGGCGATGCGCGCCCTTGCCCCGCGCGGGGCGAAGGTCGCCGCCGCCGCCGATTGCTTCGCCTGCCACACCGCGCGCGGCGGCGCCCCCTATGCCGGGGGCCTGCCGCTGGAGACGCCCTTCGGGACGATCTACGCCACCAACATCACCCCGAGCGCGAAGGGCATCGGCGGCTACAGCCGGGCCGACTTCCACCGGGCGCTGCGCGACGGCATCGCGCCGGGCGGGCGCCATCTCTACCCGGCCATGCCCTACACCTCGTACCGGGGCCTCACGTCCGACGATGTGGACGCCCTCTACGCCTACATGATGAGCCGCCCGCCGGTCGCAGTGGCGAACAAGGCGAGCACCCTCGCCTTCCCCTTCGATCAGCGCTGGACGCTGGCCGGCTGGAATGTCCTCAACCTGCCCGCGCAGGTCGTGACGCCGGACCCTAAGCGGTCGGACCTCTGGAACCGGGGGCAGTACGTCGCCGACGCCCTCGGCCATTGCGGCGAGTGCCATACGCCGCGCAATCCGCTCCAGGCGATGCGGACCGATGCGGCGCTCCAGGGCGCGGTGATCGAGAGCGTCGAGGCGCCGGACATCACACCCGCCGGCCTGCGCCGGATGGGCTTCGACCCGCACAGCCTGACGCGGTTCATGGCCAAGGGCCTTTCGGCCCAGGGCGGTGCCACGCACCAGATGTTCGACGTGGTGCACTACTCGACGCAGCACATGGACGAGGCGGACCTCACCGCCCTCTCGGCCTATCTCTTCGACCGCGACGCCCTCCCCGCCGAGCCGGAGCGTCCGTCCACCCCCGCTCCCGTGGCGGTCCCGCAGGCAGTCGCGATGCGGGCGAGCGCCAGCTACGACGGGCTCTGCGCCGGGTGCCACGGTCAGGCCGGCGAGGGCATTCCCCACGTCTCGGTGCCCCTGCGCAGCAACGCGCTGATGCGCGTCTCCGGCGCGAGCGGCCTGATCCGGGCGACGCTGCACGGACTGCCGGCGCAGCGCTTCCCCGACAACGAGCGGATGGAGGCGATGCCGGGCTTCGCGACGCTCCTCGACGACGCGGCGCTCGCCGACCTCGCGACGTGGATGCGGGCGCAATGGGGCGGGCAGGACAAGGCCGTCACGCCGGACGAGGTGGCGCGGCTGCGCGCGGGACACAGGGCCGACGCTTCGAACTGAAGGCGGCCGGAACGGGATTGGGGGCGGACATGAAGACACTCGGTCGGGTCGCGGCGGCTCTGCTGCCGCTTGGGATGGCGTGCGGGGCGCAGGCCGCCGACGTCGCCACGGTGAAGACGGAGGCGGCACCGGTGGAGGCGCCGTTCTTCCTCTTCGCCGACACTCAGGTCGGCTACCGCTACCAGTTCCCCACCGTCTCCCCCGGCGTGCAGATCCAGCGCGGCGACGGCAGCTTCGTCTCTCGCGAGGCCCCGAAGCAGATCCTCAACATCTCCCACGCCGACGCCTGGGCCTACGGCACCAACTTCTTCTCTCTCGACATCCTGAAGTCGGGCTCGCAATTCCCCGCCGGCACCACCAACCCGCCCGGCACGATCGGCAACCCGTTCTTCCAGGACTACGGCAACACCGAAGCCTACGGTCTCTATCGCGGCACGCTCAGCCTGAACGCGCTCACCAACACGAAGGCCTTCGCCATCCCCGGCCTCGTCAAGGACGTGTCGCTGGCCTTCGGCTTCGACGCCAACTCGCAGAACGACGCCTTCGGCTCGAAGAAGCGCGACGTGGTCGGCGGCCTGAACTTCGCCTTCGACGTGCCGGCCGGGTTCCTGAACCTGTCGGTCCACGCCTACAAGGAGTGGAACCGCAACGGCTTCAACGTGCAGCCGGATCGCGACCAGAGCTTCGACGTCGTCCCCGAGTTCGAGCTCGTCTACAACTTCCCGCTGACGTTCACCGGCCTGCCCCTGAGCGTGACGGGGTTCAACAACATCGTCCTGCCCAAGGGCCGGGGGGTGCAGAACGTCGCGGACTTCGCGTTCAACCCGAAGCGGGGGCTGGAATTCCTGTCGCGCACGAACCTCGTTCTCGACCTCGGCAAGCTGGTCTATGACCAGCCGAACAAGGTCGATGTGTTCATCGGCTTCCAGTACTGGCTGAACAAGTTCGGCAATGTCGAGACAGCGACCTTCAAGGGTACGGAAGAGAAGAGCTTCCTGGCGGGCTTCGCCTTCCACGTATTCTGAGACAGCATCCCCTCTCCCCGCGAGCGGGAAGAGGGGAAAGCGCGTCTACCTTCAGAACTCCACCTCGATCGCCAAGCCCTTCGCCACGGCGAGGTCCACGGCCGCCGAGGCGACCGCGAGGTCCTGAAGGCCGACGCCCGTGCCGTCGAACAGGGTGATCTCCGCGTCCGAGGTGCGGCCGGGATGGTCGCCGTTGATCACCGCGCCGATCTCCACGATGGAGTCCGGCGCGATCAATCCCTTCGCCACCGCGTGCTGCGCCTCGCCGATGCCGGTCGATTGCGCGACCTCGTCGGTGAACACCGTCGCGGCGGCGAGGAGTTCGGCCTCGACCTCCTGCTTGCCCTTCGTGTCGGTGCCCATGCACGCCACATGGGTGCCCGGCTTCACCTGCGACGCCTTCAAGATCGGTGCGAAGGAGGAGGTGATCGTCACGATCACGTCCGCCTCGGCGCCGAGTCGGTCGAGCTCCACCGCCTCGAACGGCACGCCGTGCTCCTTCGCCACCGCCTCCATCCGCCCGAACATGCCGGGGTGGAGGTTCCAGGCCAGCACTCGTTCGAACGGGCGCTGCGCCAGGGCGGCGCGGAGCTGGAACGCCGATTGGTGGCCCGCGCCGATCATGCCGAGCACCCGCGCATCCTTGCGCGCCAGATGGCGGATCGAGATCGCGGAGGCCGCCGCCGTGCGGAGCGCGGTGAGGAGGTTGCCCCCTACCACCGCCCGGCAGCGGCCGGTATCCGCGTCGAACAGGAACACCGTCGATTGGTGGTTGGTGAGCCCCTTCGCGGCGTTGCCCGGCCAGAAGCCGCCGGCCTTGAGGCCGAGCGCCAAGCTCTCCCGGTCGAAGCCGGACTTGAAGCCGTAGAGCGCGTCGGCATGGCCGATGGCCTCGCGCACCACGGGGAAGTTGGAGGCCGTACGCCGGGCCATCGACGCGAAGACCTTCTCCACCGCGTCGAAGCACTCTGCTTCGGTGAGAAGGCCGTCGATCCGGTTCTCGGGGACGATGATCATCGCTGCCTCACCCGCCTCAATAGGCCTTGCCGCGCGCCGAGACCGGCCACAGCGTCTCGACCTTGCCATTGCGGACGCCGACATACCAATCGTGGACGTTGCAGGTCGGGTCGCAATGGCCCGGCACGAGGCGCAGCTTGTCGTTGACCTTCAGCTTGCCCTGCGCATCCTCGATCACTCCGTGCTCGTCGGAGCACTTGATGTATTTCACGTCGTCGCGCCCGTAGACGAAGGGCAGACCGGAATCGACCGATTGCGCCTTCAGGCCGGCATCGCAGATCGCCTTGTCGGCCTTGGCGTGGCTCATCACGCTGGTCAGGATGAACAGAGCGTTCTTCCACTCGCCGGCATCGATGCGCTTGCCGTCCTCATCGAGGATGCGGCCGTAATCGGCGTCCATGAAGGCGTAGCTGCCGCATTGCAGCTCGTTGTAGACGCCCGACCCGCTCTCGAACTGATAGCTGCCGGTGCCGCCGCCGCTCACGAGTTCGGGCTCCAGCCCCTCGCGCTTCAGCCCCTCGACGGCGTCCTTCACCTGGGCGATGGCGGCATCGAGCTTGGCGCGGCGCTCCGCGAACCCGTCGATGTGCTGCATGGCGCCCTGATAGGCCTGGATGCCGGCGAAGCGCAGGTTCGGCGCGGCGGCGACCGCCTTGGCGATGGCCACCACCTCCGTCGTCGTCTTCACCCCGCAGCGGCCCGCGCCGCAATCGATCTCAACGAAGCAGTCGAGCTGCGTGCCGTGCTTCTGCGCGGCGGCCGAGAGGTCGGCGACGTTGGCGACATCATCGAGGCAGACGATGATCCGCGCGCCGAAGCGCGGCAGGCGGGCGAGCCGGTCGATCTTGGCCGGATCGCGCACCTGGTTCGAGACCAAGATGTCCTTGATGCCGGCGCGGGCGAAGACTTCGGCCTCCGAGACCTTCTGGCAGCAGACGCCGCAGGCGCCGCCTAGGTCCTGCTGAAGCTTCAGCACATCCACCGACTTGTGCATCTTGCCGTGGGCGCGGTGGCGCATGCCGTGCGCCTTGGCGTAATCGCCCATCTTGCGGATGTTGGATTCCAGCGCGTCGAGATCGAGGATCAGGCACGGGGTCTGGATCTCGTCCTCGCGCATGCCGGGCAGCGCGGGCACATCGTAGCCGACTTCGAGTTCATCGATACGGGTGTGGGCGTTCATGGCGTCTTTCCCCTTATTGCCAAGGCAGCTTGTCAAGATCGACGTTGCCGCCGGTAATGATCACGCCGACGCGCTTGCCGGCGAAGACGGGTCGGTTCTTGAGCACTGCCGCCAGCGCCACCGCGCTCGACGGCTCCATGACGATCTTCAGCCGCTTCCAGATCAGCTGCATGGCAGCGACGATCTCGGCCTCCGACACGGTGAGGATATCCTCGACGTGGTTGCGCACGAAGTGCCACGTCAGGTCCTTGAGCGGCACCTTCAGCCCGTCCGCCACGGTGACGGGGGCGTCGTCGGCGATGATATGGCCCGCCTTCAGGCTGCGATGGGCGTCGTCCGCCTGCTCCGGCTCGGCGGCGTAGACCGCGATATGCGGCGCGAGGCCCGCCAGCGTCAGGCAGGTGCCCGACACCATCCCGCCGCCGCCGATGGGGGCGATCACCGCGTCGAGGTCGTCAACCTGCTCGATCAGCTCCCGCGCACAGGTCGCCTGCCCCGCGATGACGCGCGGATCGTTGTAGGGGTGAACGAACTCGGCGCCAGTCTGCGCGACGACCTCCGCGAACACCGCCTCGCGGGAGGAGGTGGAGGGCTCGCATTCCACCACGCGCCCGCCGTAGCCACGCACGGCGTCCTTCTTCGCCTGCGGGGCGGTATGGGGCATCACCACCGTACACGGGATGCCCCGCCGGCTCGCGGCGTAGGACAGGCAGGTGCCGTGGTTGCCCGAGGAGTGGGTCGCCACGCCCTTCGCCGCCTGCGCCTCGGTGAGGCTGAACACGGCGTTGGAGGCACCCCGCGCCTTGAAGGCTCCGGCCTTCTGCAGGTTCTCGCACTTGAAGAACAGCGAGGCGCCGGCCGCCTCGTCGATGATCCGCGAAGTCAGGACCGGGGTGAGATGAATGTACGGCCGGATGCGCTCATGCGCGGCGAGCACATCGTCGAGGGAGGGAGTGACCATCCTGCCCGCCTCCCTCACGCCGCCGCCCGCAGGGAGGCCGATGCCTCGCCGCGATAGACCGCCTGCGCCGCCGCCACGCCGGAGCCGAGTTCGATGCGCAGGCCGCAATCGGCCATCGCCATCTCGGCGGCGGCGATGCCCGACAACGCCATCACGTCCGTGAGGCTGCCGAGATGGCCGATGCGGAACACCTTGCCCGCGACCTCCCCGAGGCCGACGCCGAACGCGACGTCGTACTTCTTGGCGGCATGGGTGACGATCTGCGTGGCGTCGAAGCCCTCCGGCGTGCGGATGGCGCTCACCGTGTCGGAATAGAGATCCGGGTGGGCGGCGCAGAGGGGCATCCCCCAGGCGGCGACGGCCGCGCGGATGCCATCCGCGATGCGGCGGTGGCGGGCGAAGACGTTCTCAAGGCCCTCGGCCAGCAGCAACTCGGTGGAGAGCTTCAGCCCATTCAGCAGGCCGACGGCCGGGGTGTAGGGATAGGCATTGTTCGCGTAGCCCTTCGCCATGTCGCGGATGTCGAAATAGGTCCGGGGCAGGTCGGCGCGGGTCACGGCGTCCATCGCCTTCGGCGAGAAGCCGACGATGGCAAGGCCGGCGGGGAGCATGAAGCCCTTCTGCGAGCCGGTGACGGCGACATCGACGCCCCACTCGTCCATGCGGAAATCCATGGAGGCGATGGAGCTGACCCCGTCCACGAGCAGCAGCGCCGGATGGCCGGTGGAGTCGAGGGCGCGGCGCACGGCGGCGACATCCGACTTCACGCCCGTCGCGGTCTCGTTGTGAGTGACGAGCACCGCCTTGATCGCGTGCTCCTTGTCGGCGGCGAGGGCTTCGGTGAAACGGTCGGCCGGCAGGCCCTCGCCCCACGGCGCCTCGATCACGCGGACATCGAGCCGGTGGCGGCGGGCCATGTCGATCCAGCGATGGCTGAACATGCCGTAACGGGCGGCGAGCACCGCATCGCCCTCGCTGAGGGTGTTCGCGAGCGCCGTCTCCCAGCCGCCGGTCGCGGTGGAGGGAAACACGAAGACCTGCGCATCGGCGGTCTTCAGCACGGCCTTCACCCCGGCGAGTGCCGGCTGAAGGATCTCCCCGAACAGGGACGAGCGGTGATCGAGGGTCGGCATGTCCGCCGCCCGGCGGAGCACTTCCGGCATGTTGGTGGGGCCGGGGATGAAGACAGGGTTCTGCGCAAACATGGTCGGGCGATCTCCTCCGTTGCCGACGAAGCTAGCACCGCGGCTCCCCATTTGATATTTTTTTGAAAAAGTTTTTCATTTAAGCGAACGGAGAAGAAAACCGCGTTGCGGCAGCAAGTTATCTTTTTCCGTTGATTGAAAAATTTTTCCACCCTAAGCCGGCGTGCAGCGAAGGGGTGGGAGGTGCGCATGGAGGCGGGGAATCGTCGGCGCGGACGGCCGAAAGGGTTCGGCGGGGCGAAGCCGGCCGGGACGATCCAAGCCCTCGACCGCGCCCTCGACGTGCTCGAAGTGCTCGCGGACGGGGACGGGCTCACGCTCTCGGAACTGTCGGGCAAGCTCGGGCAATCGGTGGCGACGATGCACCGGGTGCTGGCGACCCTGGAACGCCGCGCCTTCGTGGAGATCAGCGCCGACAAGCAGGAATGGCACGTCGGCGCGGAGGCCTATCGCCTGGGCGCGGCCTTCCTGCGGCGGGGCAACGTGGTGGAGCGCAGCCGCTCGGCCATGTGGACGCTGATGCAGGAAACCGGCGAGACGTCCAATCTCGGCGTCGAGAAGGACGGGAGCGTGCTGTTCGTCAGCCAGGTCGAGACGCACGAGACGATCCGCGCGTTCTTCCCGCCGGGCTCGCTCTCGCCGCTGCATGCATCGGGGATCGGGAAGGCCCTGCTCAGCACCTTCGACCCCACACGGATCGAGCGCCTGTTCCGGGGCCGGGAGTTCGAGCGCTTCACGACCAAGACGATCGGATCGCTGGTTCAGCTCAGCGAGGACATCGAGGCCACCCGCGCGCGGGGCTACGCCATCGATGACGAGGAGCGCACCATGGGGATGCGCTGCGTGGCCGCGCCGATTCTCAACGTCCACGGTGAGGCGGTGGCGGGTATTTCGGTCTCCGGCCCCACGCACCGGCTGTCCGACGACAAGGTACGCGAGATCGGGGAGCATGTACGCCGAGGGGCCGCGACGGTCTCGCGGCTCCTCGGTGCGACGAAGGCTTAGCGCAGACGGTAGGCGCCGTAGGGCGCCGCGCGGTGATGGATCGAGCCGGTGGTCGCCACGCCGTCCTCGTCGCCGAACAGAACGCCGGCCCGGCCGACATTGCGCCCGTCGTAGAGGTTCGGGCCGGCGGCGCGGCCTTCGAGACCGCCGGGGGCGGTGACGGCCGGGGTGCCGGCGGGGGCGGTGTAGCTCTGCGCGAAAGCGGTGGACGAGACGAGGACGCCGAGGGCGGCCCCAACGAGAAGACGGACGGACATGGCGGGCATCCCGAGGTAGGTTCCGGCGCCGCCGCATGGCTGGCGCACATTATGATCCTCAAGTGGGCAGCACTGCCTCTTTCGCCAACAGCCGGCGCCTATTTCCCGTGCGGATTCGCACGCTTACGCCCTCCCAAGGACTGTTCCGACCGCGCTTCCGTTTTGCCCGGCGGGCGCCTAACGAGAAGCGCGACAAGGGAGGACAGAATGAGTCCGACGACGCCCCAGGGTTCGAAAGTCGCCACGGTCCTGCGCGTGACCAGCGGCAACTTTCTTGAAATGTTCGATTTTTTTCTGTTTGGTTTCTACGCAACCTACATTTCAAAGACGTTCTTCCCGGTCGGCAACGAGTTCGCCTCGTTGATGCTGACCTTCATGACCTTCGGCGCCGGCTTCCTCATGCGCCCCCTCGGCGCCGTTCTGCTCGGCGCCTATGTCGACAGCATCGGCCGGCGGAAGGGTCTCATCGTCACCCTCGGCATCATGGCGACGGGCACGATCCTGATCGCCTTCGTGCCGGGCTACGCGTCCATCGGTCTGCTCGCCCCCTTCCTCGTCCTCGTTGGGCGGCTGCTGCAGGGGTTCTCGGCGGGCGTCGAACTCGGCGGCGTGTCGGTCTACCTCGCGGAGATGGCGACGCCCGGCAACAAGGGCTTCTACGTCTCGTGGCAATCGGGCAGCCAGCAGGTCGCGATCATGGTCGCGGCGCTGATCGGCTTCGCCTTGAACAGCGTGCTGACCCCGGCCGACATGAACGCGTGGGGCTGGCGCATCCCGTTCTTCATCGGCTGCGCCATCGTCCCGTTCCTGTTCTACATCCGGCGCTCGCTGGAGGAGACCGAGGAGTTCCTGAAGCGCAAGCACCGGCCGGACATGAAAGAGGTCTTCGGCTCGCTGACGCAGAACTGGTCCATCGTCCTGCTCGGCATGCTGCTCGTCGGCATGACGACGATCTCGTTCTACACGATCACCGTCTACACCCCGACCTTCGGCAAGAGCGTCCTGAAGCTCTCCGACCGGGACAGCCTGCTCGTCACCTTCTGCACGGCCCTGTCGAACCTGTTCTGGCTGCCGGTGATGGGCGCCCTGTCCGACCGGGTCGGACGCCGGCCGATCCTGCTGACCTTCTCCGCCCTCACCGTGCTGACCGCCTATCCGGCGCTGGCGTGGCTGGTGGTGAACGCGAGCTTCGGCAACATGCTCGCCGTGCTGCTGTGGCTGTCGTTCCTCTATGGCAGCTACAACGGCGCGATGGTGGTGGCGCTCACGGAGATCGTGCCCGCGAACGTGCGCACGTCGGGCTTCTCCCTGGCCTATTCGCTGGCGACCGCGCTCCTCGGCGGCTTCACGCCCCTGGTCTCGACCTGGCTGATCGAGACCACCGGCAACAAGGCGGCGCCGGGCATGTGGATGGCCTTCGGCGGGCTCTGTGGCCTCGGCGCGACGCTGGCGATCTACCGGCGCGGCCGGCAGACGCCCCTGCCCGCCGGGCGCATTCAGACCTGAATGACCCGGATGTTGTTGGTGTTGCCCGTGGTGTGGAACGGGATGCCGGCGGCGGTGACGATGATGTCGTGGGGCTTGGCGAAACCCTCGTCCCGCGCATGCCGGCAGGCGGCGGTGGTCATCTCCTCGTAGGAATCGACATCGTCCGTCCGCACGCTGTGGGCCCCCCAGAGCAGGCTCAGGCGGCGCGACGTGTCGAGATCGGGCGTCAGCGCCAGGATCGGCACGGCGGGCCGCTTGCGCGCCACGCGGGCGGCGGTGGTGCCGCTCTTCGTGAAGGCGACGATGGCGGCGGCGTGGACGGCCTCGGCGAGGGTGGCGGTGGCGGTGGCCACGGCGTGGGGCGGGGTCTCCTCCTCCCCCGGCTCCGAGGCGGCGATGATCGAGTGGTAGAGCTTGTGCCGCTCCACGGAGCGGATGATGCGGTCCATCATCCCCACGGCCTCGACGGGGTAGCGCCCCGTCGCCGATTCCGCCGAGAGCATCACCGCGTCGGCGCCGTCATAGATCGCGGTGGCGACGTCGGAGGCCTCCGCGCGGGTCGGCGCCGGGGCGTTCACCATCGAATCGAGCATCTGCGTCGCCACGACGACCGGCTTCACCTGAAGCCGGCAGGCGCGGATCAACTCCTTCTGGCGGCCGGGCACGTCCTCGTGCGGGATCTCGACGCCGAGATCGCCGCGCGCCACCATCACGGCGTCCGACAGGCGGATGATGTCGTCGATCCGCTCCAGGGCCTGGGGCTTCTCGACCTTGGTCATGAGCCCGGCGCGCTCGCCGATGAGGCCCCGCGCCTCGATCACGTCCGAGGGCTTCTGCACGAAGGACAGCGCCACCCAATCGACGCCGAGTTCCAGGCCGAAGGCGAGGTCGGCGCGGTCCTTGGCCGTGAGCGGCGAGACATCGAGCAGCGTGCCGGGCAGGTTCACGCCCTTGCGGTTCGAGATCACCCCCGCCGTGATCACTTCGGCCTCGATGCTGTCGGACTCCAGCCCGACGACGCGCACCCGCACGCGGCCGTCGTCGATGAGAAGGTCCTGCCCCGGCACCACGGCGGCGAAGATCTCCGGGTGGTGCAGCGGGATTGCATCCTTGCCGCCCTCGGCCCCGTCGAGGACGAAACGCACGCGCTCCCCGGCCGCGAGATCGAGGCGCCCGTCCCGCACCGTGCCGACGCGGATCTTCGGCCCCTGCAAATCCTGCAGGATGCCGATGGGCCGCCCGACCTCCTCCTCCAGCGCGCGGATGGCCGCGTGGACCTTGGCGTGGTCGTCCTGCGTGCCGTGGCTGAAGTTCAGCCGGAACGTGTCGACACCCGCCAGGAACAGGGCCTTCAGCATCTCCGGCGAATGGCTCGCCGGCCCGACGGTGGCGACGATCTTGGCGTAGCGGTGTCGGCGCATGGCAACCTCGACAGGAGGGATCGGATCGCGCGGAGAATCGCTCGTCTGTGCGGATGTTCCGCCGGGCGATGATGCCACCGCCCGGCACCGCAGGGAAACTTGCGAGGCCGCCCCTACTCGTTGTCGCCCTGGATCGCGGCGATCACAGCATCCGTCACCTGCCGCGTCGTCGCCTTGCCGCCGAGGTCCGGCGTGTGCAGGCTAGGGTCGGCGGTGACGCGCTCCACCGCGCGCATCAGCCGGTCGGCGGCGGGTGTCTCGCCGAGGTGTTCCAGCATCTGGCAGGCGGTCCAGAAGGTCGCGACCGGGTTGGCGATGCCCTTGCCGGCGATGTCGAAGGCCGAGCCGTGGATCGGCTCGAACATCGAGGGATAGGTCCGCTCCGGGTTGATGTTGGCGGTCGGCGCGATGCCCAGCGAGCCGGCGAGCGCCGCCGCGAGGTCCGACAGGATGTCCGCATGCAGGTTCGTGGCGACGATGGTGTCCAGCGTCTGCGGCTTCATCGTCATGCGCATGGTCATCGCATCGACCAGCATCTTGTCCCACGTCACGTCGGGGTAGCCGGCGGCGACCTCGGCGGCGATCTCGTCCCACATCACCATGGCGTGGCGCTGGGCGTTCGACTTGGTGACGACGGTGAGGAGCTTGCGCGGGCGCGAGCGCGCCAGCTCGAACGCGTAGCGGATGATCCGCTCGACGCCGGAGCGGGTCATCATCGAGACGTCGGTGGCGACCTCGTTCGGATGGCCCTGGTGCACGCGTCCCCCGACGCCGGCATACTCGCCCTCGGAATTCTCGCGCACGATCACCCAATCGAGCTCGGGCCCCGAGACGTGGCGCAGCGGGCTCGTGATGCCGGGCAGGATGCGCGTCGGGCGGACGTTCGCGTATTGGTCGAAGGGCTGGCAGATCGCGAGGCGCAGGCCCCACAGGCTGATGTGATCCGGCACGTCCGGCGCGCCGACCGCGCCGAAGAAGATCGCATCGTGGTGGCGGATCTGGTCCCGGCCATCGGCGGGCATCATCACGCCGTGCTGCTTGTAGTAGTCCGAGCCCCAATCGAAGTGATCAAAGTGGAAGCCGAAGCTGCCGGTCTTCTCGGCCAGCGCGTTCAGCGCTTCGATGCCGGCGGCGATGACTTCGATGCCGATGCCGTCGGCGGGGATGGCGGCGATCCTGTAGGTCTTCATCGTGTGTCTCCGAATGAATTGAGAAGAATCAGCGGGCGACAGCGCCGGCCGGTTCGGGGCGCCGCCCGACCCGGGCGACGACGAGGCTCAGCACCGCCGACAGGACGAGGAGCGCGGCGACGAAGACGAGCCCGCCGGCGAAGCTGCCGGTGCTGTCCTTGATCCAGCCGATCACCCAGGGCCCGACGAAGCCGCCGAGATTGCCGATGGCGTTGATGGTGGCGATGCCGACGGCGGCGGCCGAGCCCGAGAGGAACATCGTCGGCATGGCCCAGAGCGGGGGCTTGGCCGCGCTGATCCCGATGTTAACGAGGCTGAGGGCGGCGATCACCGCGACGACGGAGGAGGCCGCCCCGGCGAGCATCAGCCCCGCCGACGCAACGAGGCAGGCGATGACCACGTGCCATGTGCGCTCCCCCGTCCGGTCGGAATGGCGGGCCCACAGGATCATCGCCACCACGGCGATGGTCGGCGGAATGGCGTTGAGGAAGCCGACTTCCATGGGCGAGAGGCCGAAGCCACGGATGATCTGCGGCGCCCAGATGCCGAGGGTGTAGAGCCCCGCCGAGGTCCCGAAATACACGAGCGCCAGAGCCAGCACGCGCGGATCCGCCATACCGGCGAGGATGCCGTGCTTGGCGACGCTCCCCCGCGCGGCACGCTCGGCCTCCATCTCGGCGACGAGCCATTCGCGCTGGTCGGGGGCGAGCCACGTCGCCTTCTCCGGCCGGTCGGTCAAGTAGAACAGCACGACGACGCCGAGCAGCACGGCGGGCACCGCCTCCACGAGGAACATCCACTGCCAGCCGTGCAGGCCCATCACGCCCTCCAGTTCGAGGAGCGCGCCCGAGAGCGGCGAACCCAGCACCACCGAGATGGGCGCCGCCGCCATGAACAGTGAGACGACCCCTGCCCGGTATCGCGCCGGAAACCAGAAGCTGAGATAGAGGATGATGCCGGGGAAGAACCCCGCCTCGGCCGCGCCGAGCAGGAAGCGCAGGGCGTAGAAGCTGTACTCGCCCTTGATGAAGGCGAAGGCCGCCGAGATCAGCCCCCAGGTGATCATCACCCGCGCGATCCAGATCCGCGCGCCCACCTTGTCGAGGATGATGTTCGACGGCACCTCGAACAAGAAATAGCCGAAGAAGAAGACTCCCGCCCCGAAGCCGAACACGGCCGAGGAGAAGCCGAGATCCTTGTTCATTGTCAACGCCGCGAAGCCGATGTTCACGCGGTCGATGAAGGCGATGAAGTACAGAAGGCATATGAAAGGGATCAGGCGCCACGCGACCCTGCGCATGGTCGCCCGCTCCAGCGAGTGATCCATCGTTTCCTCCGAGTGCGCGATGCGCCGGTCTTTGTGCGCCAGCTTGCATGCAAGATGGAGTTTTCTCGCGCGCAACGGGATGCTCTGTCAATCCTGCATTGCACCTTGCATGGAAGTTGGTACGACATTTCGGACTGCTGGGGGATGAGATGGCGACGAGGCGCAGAACCGCAAAAGCGGTGCCGGTGCAGGAGGTTGATCGCCGTCCCTCGATGGTCGACGACGCCTATGCGGCGATGAAGCGGGCGATCCAGGATTCGAGCTTTGCGCCCGGCTACCAAGCGTCGGAGCAGGAAATTGCCGACCGCCTCGGCATGAGTCGCACCCCCGTCCACGAGGCGGTGATTCGCTTGCAGGAGGAGGGTCTGGTCCGGGTGTTATCGCGAAAGGGCGTGCTGATCTGCGCCCTCGCGCCCGCGGACATGCGCGAGATCTACGACGTGATCGTCGCCATCGAGGGCCGTGCCGCCGAGCTGCTGGCCGCCCTCCCCGCTGCCGACCGCGACGCCGTGGCGGGCGACCTTGCCGCGCACACGGACACGATGGATGCGGCGTGGCATGCGGGGGACCTCCCCGCCTGGGGGCAGGCCGACGCGCTGTTCCACCGGACGCTGGTCGAGCGCGCAGGCAACGGCCGGATGACCCGGATCATCCAGACCATCAACGATCAATCGCACCGGGCACGAATGCTGACGCTGAAGTTGCGTCGTGAACTCGGGGCCTCGGTCGCCGAGCACCGCGCCCTCATCGACGCGATCCACCGGGGCGACCCGGCGGCAGCCCACGACCGCCTGCACGATCACCGGCTCAGGGCGCGGGACGAGTTGCTACCACTGCTGGAAAGCTTCGGCCTGAAGCATCTGTAGCGAAGCTCAGATGCACCGCCCAAGAACAGGGAAGCTCTTGCGGTGATCGGCGAAAGCTTAGGAAGAAGTATGTTGGCGCGCCCGAAAGGATTCGAACCTCTGACCCCCAGATTCGTAGTCTGGTGCTCTATCCAGCTGAGCTACGGGCGCCTAAACCGCGGCAGCGACAGCTGCGCGCCGGGGTTGACGCGCTTCTAGTGGGTCGCGCCGAACTTGGCAAGCGCCGTTTCAAGAATTGTGTCCGGCCTCGCCCCGGTTGACGGCGCTTCCGGCGCGGCCGTAGATCAGCACGCCTGCGCCGGGAAGGGTGGCCGAGTGGTTTAAGGCAGCGGTCTTGAAAACCGCCGTGGGGGCAACTCCACCGTGAGTTCGAATCTCACCCCTTCCGCCAGGCTGTTCTCCTCCTCGTCACGCCGTCCGCGCGCGGGCAGCCATCCGGTGTACGGTCTCGCCGTCGCCCACGCTGCCCTCGCGGCAGATCGGTGCGTCGGGATCCACCACGAAGGCTACGACAAGGGAGGCCTCGGTGGCGCGCAGCGTGACGGCGGCCTCATCCGAGACCAGTCCGGTCTCGGCCTCGCCGAACGTCTCGCCGCCGGCCGTCAAGCAGCCCGTGAACACGAAGAAATACGTGTGCCGGTCCGGCCGCGTCGGCAGCGCCGCCTCCTCCCCGGCCCCGAGGCGGAGGTCGTAGCAGGAGACCGCGTTGCGGACGTGGAACGGCGCATCGCCGCCCTGCGGCCCGAACACCGGCCGCCACGCATTCGGCACGGGGGCCGGCAGGCGGCCGAACTGGATGCCGGGTTCCAGATCGCGGGAATGGGGGCGGACGAAAATCTGCAGCATCCGAAGGGGCGGGTCGTCCTCGCGCGTCCGCTCCTCGTGCTGAAAACCGGATCCGGCGTTCATGACCATCAGGTGATCGCCGTCGATCACCAGATGCTCACCCTGGGGATCGTCGTGGCGCATCACGCCGGCCGGAACCCAGGACACGATCTCGTCCTGCACATGCTCGTGCAGCTTGATGTGCGTGCCCGGCGCCAGAAACGATTCCATGATCGTCGCGAGGGGGCCGAGACCATGGTCGGGATGCCCCGGCAGGAGATGCCCGGGGAAATAGGCCCTGGCGGTGAACCGTCCGGAATCGATGGCGTCCTCGGTGCTACGCGTCGCCTTGCGGATCATCGGTCCCTCGCTCGGTGCTCCGTCGCGGCATGACGGACGCGATCTCAATGTAGGGGCTGGCAGCGTCGCGACGACGACAAGGCGCCGACCAGCCCCTCGATCGCCGAGAGTTCCGCGCCGAGCCGCATGACCAGGGGCGACAGGATTTCCCGGCCGGCATCCGCGTTCACGTGCTCATGAAGCTGAATCAGCAGGTCATGGATCCTGATCCAGTTGTCGTCCAGGTCTGCATTTTGGCCCGCCATGTCGTTCCCCTGGCAGACCACATACAGATCCCTGATCCGCTGGATGATGTCGATCATGTGGGTCACAAACCAATTGTGTCCTTCGCTTTCGTCTAATTCCATAAGCCCTCGGTCTCGCATTTAGGCGGATTTAACCGCCAACTCTATTCTTGACGAGGGAGAACTATTTTTATTCCCATTGAAGGCGTGCGCCGTGTCACGTCATGGCTGCCCTGCGTCTACCGCCTATATTGGCGGCGTCGGGGGGGCAGCGGGCCGCGTCGTCATGCGAAGGCTTGCGGGGGGGGCTTCCGGGCCACAGCGCCGGGAAAAGGTCCGCGCGCCACCACAGGCTCCTTGACCTCCCCGCCGGGGCGACCTTAGCCGGTAGACGCGCTCGCCCTTCAGGCCGCCCTGGGCGGGGGACTCTCGGCGGGGCTCGCCGGGCCGGAGCCGCCGCTCCGCCCGCAGGCCATCGACACCGCCGAGGGCGCCCCGGCCAAGGCTACGTCCTACTGGGCCGCCACCGCCTGGGGCATGTCCCGGTCGCGGGGGCGCGGCTCGCCCCGGAAGCCCTGGCTCCGGGCGCTCGTGGCGCAGATGTCGAGGATTTCGTCCCAGCCGGAGACGAAGGCCGCGACGCAGGCTGGGTCGAAATGCTGGCCGGCTTCGTCTTCGATCAGGCGCAGGGCCTCTTCCGGCGGCATCGCGTCCTTGTAGGGGCGCACGGTGGTCAGGGCGTCGAACACGTCGGCCACCGCCACGATCCGCGCCGCGAGGGGGATGGCGAGCCCGGCGATGCCGCGTGGGTAGCCGGTGCCGTCCCAGCGCTCGTGATGCCCGCCCGCAATCTCGGCGGCGAGGCGGATCAGTCTGGACGGGCTCTCGCCCAGGATACGCTCACCGATGGCGGCGTGGGTGCGCACCGTCGCCATCTCTTCGGCGGTCAGCCGCTCCTTCTTGAGCAGGACGTCGTCGGGGATGGCGACCTTGCCGACATCGTGGAGGGGCGAGGCGAGGTAGATGCGGTGGCACAGGTCGGCATCGAGGCCGAGCGCCTGGGCCATGATCTGGCTGTAGCGGGCGACGCGCCACGTATGGTGACCGGTGTCGTTGTCGCGATATTCCACGGCCAGGGCGAGGCGGAAGATGATTTCCTCCTCGCGCTCGTGGACGTGGCACTCGGCGGTCCGCACTTTCCCGGTGAGTTCCGCCGCCTGATCGTCCAGCCGGCGCATGGCCGCGGCGAGGCGGATCTGGTTGCGCAGGCGCACATGGAATTCCGTGCCGTCCGTCTGCTTGTCGAGGAAGTCCGTGGCCCCCGCTTCGAGGGCCGCGAGCTTGACCCGCTCCGAGGTATCGGAGGTGATCATCACCACCGGCACCTGCGCGTAATGCGGGATCTCGCAGAGGCGACGGATGAATTCCGTGCCGTCCATGCCGGGCATGTGCTGGTCCACCAGCACGAGGTCGAACGCCTGCATCTGCGCCCGGAGAAGGGCCGCGCCGGGATGCGTGAAGGCGGCGACGTTCACGCCGTGCTGCCGCTCCAGCAGGAGCTGGAAGCGCATCAGGACCGTGGAACTGTCGTCGACGAGAAGCGCGTCCATGATCTCAGTCTTCCGGCCGTTTGCGCCGCCCGTCACCGGAGGGGCCGGCGCGTTCGGAAAGCCGATACTGAGCAAGTCTCCACCTCGTCGCGGGTGCATGGGACTTGGCGATCTCTCGCCGTATCGGTCCCGCAATTTCGCCGAGCCGCTTTAAGAAAACATGCGGAATCTATCCTACTTTAGTCAGTGTAATGAGCGGAAACGCGGCATCCGCGAAGGTGCTAAGCGCCTTTGTTTGCCTGCTGCGCGACCTGTCGGGCGACGAGAAGCGACAAACCGAGGTTCAGGAGGGCGACCGCGACCATGACGACGGCCAGCGTTTCGATCCCGAACCATTCCATCGCGTAGCCGCAGGCGAGCGGCGTCGCCGCCTGCCCGAGGAGCGGCGGCCGCGCGAGCCGGCCGATCAACGCCGCGTATTCGGCCTGTCCGTAGAGGGCCAGGGGCAGCGTCCCCCGGACCACGGTGCGCATCCCGTTGCCGGCGCCATAGAGCAGGATCGCGAGCCACGCGAAGCCGGGCGCCACGACGAGGAGGAACAGCCCGAGGGCGACGCTCCCCGCCGAGATCAAGAGCAGGTGGATCGGGTGAGCGCGCTGGCCGAAGGCGAGTTCGAGCACGCGGGCGCCGACCTGAGACGGACCGATGAGGGCCGCGAGCGCCACGGCGGAGGCGGCCGGGATGCCGTGGGATTGCAGGAGCAGCAGCAGTTCCACCGACACCGCCGTCATCAGGATGGCGGCGGTGGTGAAGGTGAGCGCCAGGATCCCCTCCCCCGGCAAGCGTGGCGCCTTGATGCCGGGCGCGACGGCGATCCGTGCCGGCGCGGCGACCTTCCCGCCCGGCAGCGCGAGGGCGAAGATCGGCGCCACCACGAAGGCCGCGAGGGCCGCGTAGGCAAGGCAGGCGCCCCGCCAGCCGACATGCGCCACGAGGAAGCTCGACGCCGGCCAGCACAGGGTGATGGCGAAGCCGGAGGCGATGGCGATCTGGGTCATCGCGCCCCGTGCGGAGGCGCCATAGGCCTGCCCGATCGCCGCGAAGAGCGGGTCGTAGAGTGCGCCCGCCATGCCGACGCCCATCACCGCCCAGGCGGCGAGGAAGACGGGCAGGCTCCCGGCCATCGCCATCAGCACGAGGCCGGCGGCCATGATGAGGGTGCCGGCGACGAGGACCGGGCGGCCCCCGACCCGCCGGATCTGCCGGCCGACCCACGGCGAGAGCAGGCCGGAGATGAGGATGGCCAGCGAGAGGGCGCCGATCACCGCTCCCTGCGGCCACCCGGTCGAATCCACCACCGGCGCGACGATCACCGCGACGAGGAAGAACGAGCCGCCCCACAGGATGATCTGCGTCAGGCCGAGGGCGGCGTTCCCGAGGGTGCTCGGCGCGCGGCGCGGCGGATCGGGGATGGGGGCCGGGGACGCGGACATGGGAACGGCACGGTGAGCGGGGGGCCGGAGGGTCCGGCCGGCCCGCCCCGGCTAGATCGCCCCGGCCGATCCGACAAGGCTCTCGCGGCGGAACTCGCTCGGCGAGCGGCCGAACTGCGCGCGGAAGCGGCGCGAGAAATGGGCTTGGTTCGAGAAGCCGCAATCGTAGGCCAGGGTCCCGATGGGGATATGGGCGCAGGCCGGGTCGGCGAGCCGCTTGGCCGCGCTGTCGAGGCGCCGGTCCCAGATCCACTCGGAGACGCAGCGCTCCCGCCCCTGGAACACCTCCTGCAGCCGCCGGAGGGAAACGCCGATCCCGGCGGCGACGGCGGCGGGGTCGAGGTTCGGATCGCCGTAGCGGCTTACGATGAAGGCCTTCGCCCGCTGCACGAGCACGTCGCCCTGGAGGGGCTTCGGCGTCTCCCGCGCCAAGCCCTCGGCGAGGCTGGCCGCAATCAGGTCGATGCCGATCGAGGCCATGCGCTCGGCCATGTCCGGCGTCAGCGTCGCGTGGACCCGCACCAGTTCCTCGATGAAGGTCCGCACCAGGGATGCCCCCGGCAGGGCACCGTCCACGGTCATGGCGGTGTAGAGCCGGGCCGAGCCCAGCGCGCCTTCGAGGCGCCGCCGGGGCACTTCGAGGAGGTAGGAGCAACTTCCGACGCTCGAATGCAGCACGGTCGGGCGGCGCTCGATTACCACGAGGTCGCCGGGCCGCTGGACCGCGTGGCGCCCGTCCTGCGTGACGCTCGAAACGCCTTCGAGCTTGATCGCCACCGAGAGTGTGTCGTGCTTGGCGTGCCGCCGGATCGTGTCCGGTGTCGCCTCCGTCCGCAGCGCGCCCTGCGTGATCCGCGAGATCGCGAGGGGGCCGACGTCGGCGGCTTCAATGATGCCGATGAAAGGTTCATCACCTAATTGTGACTGGTCTACCGGCACTAGCCGATCGTGGATGATTTCACTCCACCGGTCGAACTTCCTTCTTTCTGCAATTCCATCGGTCGAGAACACCGTTCGCATCGATACATCTGTCCCGAATCGGCCTACCGCGCGGTAAGACAAACGATACCGCGCTTACAGGCAAGCGCGATGCGTGCCGATTCATACAGTCGTGGGTAGTGAACCGCAGCCCTTCATCGCCGGCCGGGCAAACCCGCTCGACCGGTTTCGGAGGCTGTCAAAAGCCCATGGCAGACCCATGACGACCGACGACACCGCCATCGCCTCCATCGGCCGTACGGCCGAAATGGTCGCTGCCTATGTGAGCAACAACGCCGTCCGCCCGGGCGACTTGCCCGCCCTCATCGCCACGATGCACGAGGCGGTTCGCGCCCTGCACGCGCCGCGCCCGGCGGAGCCGAAGCCGGGACGCGAGAAGGTGTCCGCCTCGGAGATTCGCCAGTCGATCCAGGCGGCGGGCCTCGTGAGCTTCCTCGACGGCCGGACCTACAAGACCCTGAAGCGCCACCTGACGAAGCACGGCTTCACGCCGGACAGCTACCGCGAGCGGTTCTCGCTGCCGCCGGATTATCCGATGGTCGCCCCGAGCTACGCGCAGCGCCGCTCGACGCTCGCCAAGGAACTCGGCTTCGGCCGCGCCGGCAAGAAGTAGCGGCGGGCGTCAGCTCGTCCGGCGGGCCGTCCAGCGGCCCGAGCAGGACGCGAGGCCGCTGAGCGTCCAGCGCCCGCTGCCGGCCTTGCCCTTCAGCCTGCCGCTCACCGTCACCACCGCGAGGCCCTTGCGGATGGTGCCGGTGATGCCGCCATCGGCTCCCGCCCGACCGCTCGCATCGACGTCGTTGCCGCCGACGTCGTCCACCTGCCCATCGCGGATCACGATCGGGTAGTTGTACGGTCCCGTGCAGGACGACTCGCTGCTCGTCGCGACGACGGACCACGCGCCGTCGAAACGTCCCGCTGCCTCCGCAGGGAGGGTGGCGGTGGCGAAGAATGCGAGCGGCGCGAGAGCCGCGAGCCGAATGATTGTCATGATCTCCTCATAGCGATCCGCGTCGCTACAACGCGGCACGGCGGGAAAGGCAACGGGCCGGGCGCACACCCGGAGCGGCTCAAGCGCCCGGCTCCGCGGCCGTGCCGAGCCCTGAAGGGGTCGAAGGCCCGGCACAACCTCTTGAACTGTGTTGGACGCCATGTGGGTACGTTTTGGCGTCTCGCCTGAGACAGATCTACCGGTACGAGACGAATTTCGCCCCAGCGATTTCGGGCCAGTACGGAATCACACCTGTCCGAGATCTTGCGAAAGACGATCGCGGGCGCGGCTGACCCGGCTCTTCACGGTGCCGGGCGGGCATCCGATGATCGCGGCGGCCGCCTCGTAGGTCAGCCCTTCCACCGCCACCAGCGTCAGCGCCTCGCGATGGGCGGCATCGAGCCGGTCGAGGGCCAGTTGCAGATCGCGCAGGCCGATCGTGTGTTCCTGCGCTGCCGGCTCGGACAACGTGCCCGCATGGGCGCCGTCCGGGTCTGCCACCTCGCGCCAGTATTTGCGCCGGCCGTTGATGTGGCCGTTGCGCAGGATCGTAAAAAGCCACGCCACGAGATTGCTGCCCGGCTCGAACCGGTCGCGGAACTCCCATGCCTTGAGCAGCGTGAGTTGCACGAGGTCGTCCGCCTCGATCGCATCGTGGGTGAGCGAGATGGCGTAGCGGCGCAGGCGCGGCACCATCGCGATCAGGTCGTCGCGGAACGCCGTCGGGATGCGGCCGCCATCGGCCTTGAGCAGAACTTCGGTGAGCCGCCCCAGAACTCGCCCTAGGCGCGAATCTGGTTCGACCGCCACAACCTGTGGGTAGTATTCACGGAGGCGGCGACCCAACTGCGCGTTGACGAACGCTAGCACGTCGTCCGATGCGGACACCGAATCGTGATCTTCGACTGCTGGCTGCAAGGATGCACCGCTCGTTGTGTCGAGGGACAGCCGCCTGCACCGCTACAGTGCGGGAGTGGCCGGGAGACGACTTATTTTTGATCGCTCTTCCCGCCGTCAATGATACGACGATACCAGTGAACAAGCACATTTTAATGGAACCGGGTCTTGCGCAACCCGTTTTTGCCCGGCTGCCGCGATGGCAGTCGGTAGCGAAGAAGGGCGTGGCGAACCGTGACGTCGGGCGTCGACAGGCATGAACTTCGGCAGATCATCGCCGGCCTCAGCGAGGGCGTGATCCTGGTCGAGCCCGATCAGACCATCGCCTATGCCAACGAGGCCGCACTCGCGATGCACGGCGCCGAGAGCCTGGACGAACTCGGCGAGACCATCGACGCCTACCGCGAGAAATTCGCCTTACGGTACCGCAACAAGCGGGCCCCCGAGAGCTACCCGATCGAGCGGGTCGTGGCCGGCGAGCGATTCCACGACGTGATCGTGGAGGTGACGCGGACGGACAAGCCCGACCTCGATTTCGTGCACTCACTGCGCAGCCTCGTGGCCACCGATCACGAGGGCAAGCCAAGTTGCCTCGCGCTGATCCTGAAGGACGTCACCGATCAGTTCGAGGCTGAGGACCGGTTCGAAAAGACGTTCGCCGCCAATCCGGCACCCGCCGTGATCACGCGGTTGTCAGATCTGCGTCACGTGAAGGTGAACCACGGTTTTCTGGAAATGACCGGGCACACCCGCGAAGATGTGATCGGACGGAGCGTCTACGAAGTCGATGTCCTGGCGGGCGCCCGCAACCGTGACCTCGCCGTCTCGCGCCTCAACGAGGGCGTCACGGTCCCGCAGATGGAGGCGTGCCTCGATCTGCCCGATGGGGGCAACCGCTTCGTCATCGTCGCCGGCCAGCCCATCGAGATGGGCGACGAGCCGTGCATGCTCTTCACCTTCGCCGACCTCGAACTGCGCCGGAAGGCGGAGACGGCGCTCCGCCAGAGCGAGGAGCGCTTCGCCAAGGCATTCCGCCTCACGCCGGTCCCGACGGTGCTGGCGCGAGCGAACGACCTGCAGGTCACGAGCATCAACGAAGCGTTCAGCCGGGTGTTCGGCTTAGGCGAGGACCGGATGCTCGGCCGGACACTCGTCGAGACCGGGCTTTGGGTGAACGACACCCAGCGCGTGAATTTCGAAACCGCCCTCGAACGCCAGGGTTACGTCCTGGGCGTCGAGGTCTGCATGCACCATGAGACCGGGCACAATCTCGATTGCCTCGTCTCGGCCGAGCGGGTCGAGATCAACGACACGACGTTCGTGCTGCTGGTGATGCAGGACATCACCGACCGGAAGCACACGGAGCGAGAGCTGTTCGAGGCCATCGAGACGGTGATGGCCGATACCTCTTGGTTCAGCCGGGGGCTCATCGAGAAGCTTGCCAACCTGCGGCGACCGAGCCGGCCGGATTTCGATCCCTCCGTTCCCGACCTCACGGCGCGGGAGCGGCAGATCCTCAACCTCATCTGCTCGGGCCTGGATGACGGGGCGATTGCCCGCAAGCTCGGCCTGTCCCGCAACACCGTGCGCAATCACGGTGCCGCCCTTTATCGCAAGCTCGGCGTCCACAAGCGCACCGAGGCCGTGGTCTGGGGCCGCGAGAACGGTTTCCCCGTCCATCTCTCCGGTACGTGAATTTCAGCATACCGGTAGTTTTCTACCATCGAACCGCGGGGCTCAACGATCATCTGCCCCGTGGCTCGGCCGCGTCGCGAGAGATCGCCGCGCGGTTCGAAAAAGTCACAAGTTTGTCTTTGGCACGGCGCCACGAATGCCGGGCGTCAAAGGCCGGACACCCGACACAACAAGGAGATCGACATGGTGGATACGGATCGGCTCACCGGCGCTGCGAAGGAACTCGGCGGCAAGGTGCAGGGTGCCCTCGGCGACGTCACCGGCTCTCACCGCGATTCCGCCGAGGGCCGCCTGCGCGAGGCCGGCGGTCGGGCCGAAAACCTCTACGGCCAGGCCAAGGACACCGCTCGCGACTTCGCCGACGATGCCTACGAGTACGCCGAGGACGCCTACGAGCGTGGCGGCCACTACCTGCGCCGGGGCTCCCGCGAAGTGGGCCATCAGGTCGCCGAGTACCCCCTCGCCTCGCTGCTGATCGCGGGTGCCGTCGGCTTCGGCCTGGGCCTGCTCGTCAACGCGACCCGCGACTGATCCCGATTCCCGACCCCACGAACGACCCGGAGTGACAGCGTGACCACACAGACGAGCGTTTCCCCCCTCGGCACGGAGGCCCACGCGGATACGCATGCCGTCCTCCTCAACCAAGTGTCCTGGGGCGCCATCTTCGCCGGCGCCACCATCGCCTTGGTGTCTCAGGCCGTCATCAACCTGATCGGCGTCGGGGTGGGTCTCGCCAGCGTCGGAGTCAACGCCACGGACAACCCGGCCGCCTCGACCGTCTCGGCCGGCGCCGGCATCTGGTTCGTGGTGTCGGGCATCATCGCCTCGCTGATCGGCGGCCTGATCGCCGGTCGGCTCTCCGGCAAGACGCTGCCGGGCACCGCTGCCCTGCACGGCCTCGTCTCCTGGGCGGTGACGACCCTCGTCGTCCTGTACCTCCTCACCTCCGCCGCCAGCGGCCTCGTCGGCGGCACCCTGAGCACCGTCTCGGGCGCGCTGGGCGGCGCGGGCAACCTCGTCGGCGGCACCGTCCAGACCGCCGCGCAGGCTGCCGCGCCCTCGCTGTCGAAGATCTCCAACCCGATCGACGGCATCGAGCAGACGGTCCGCCAGCAGGCCGCCGGCCAGGATCCGCAGGCCGCCAAGGACGCCGCCGTGGCGGCCGTGCGCGCCGTGCTGACCGGTGATCCGGCCCAGAAGGAGCAGGCCAAGAACCGCGCCGCCGACGCGCTGGCCAAGGCGAAGGGCATCTCCCCCGATCAGGCCAAGGCCCAGATCAACGACTACGAGAAGCAGTACGATCAGGCCGTCGCCACCGCCAAGCAGAAGGCCGAGGCCGCTGCCGTCACGGCGAAGTCGGCCGCCACGCAGGGCGCCTTCTACGCCGCCATCGCCCTGGTCCTCGGCGCGCTGGCCGCGTTCCTCGGCGGCCGCCTCGGCGCCCCGAAGCCGGCGACGCTGGTTTCGACCTACGACGCCCGCCGCGTCTGAACCCCTTCCACCGGCCCCCGCCCCAGGGCGGGGGTCATCCCCCGGCCGGAACCTCCGGCCTTCCCCACCAAGCAGGAGCGCACACGATGAGCAGCACCACCGACAAGCTCAAGGGTTTGGCCAACGAGGCCGTCGGCAACGTCAAGCAGGGCGTGGGCAACGTGACCGGCAACGACAAGCTCGTGGCCGAGGGCAAGGCGCAGGAGCTGAAGGGCGAGACCCAGAAGACCGTCGGCGACGCCAAGGACGGCGCTAAGAACATCGCCGACAAGATCACCGGCCGCTGAGCGTTCGGACAGGCGGCGGGGCCCATCGGCTCCGCCGCACCGTCATTCTTCCACGGCGAAGGAGCATAGGATGAGCAAGGGATATCCCTCGATGACCGCTCTGCTGGGCCTCTTGGCCGTGGCGGGCTTCCAGAACCGCGACAAGATCGCGGAATGGCTCGGCCATCATTCGACCGAGCCGCAGCGCCAAGTGCCGCCCCCGGTGCGCGACTCCCATGCCCCGTCCAACCTGTCGAGCATCCTCGGCGGCGTGGGGTCGGCGGGCGTCGGCGGACTGATCGCCAGCGGCCTCAGCGAACTGGTGGACCATTTCACTAAGGGTGGCCACGGCGAGGCCGCCAATTCCTGGGTCAACCACGGCCCGAACCGCGACATCCCCGAAGCGGAACTGGAGCGCGTCATCGGCCCGGAGACGCTGGATCATCTGACCCGTCAGACCGGCCTGAGCCGCGCCGCACTGCTCTCGCGCCTCTCGCGGGAACTGCCCTCGGCCATCGACCGCTATTCGCCGGATGGCCGCCTGCCGGTTTGACCGGCCGCTACTTCGCCAAGGCGCGCGCGACGGCCAACACCTGCCGTCGCGCGGTCTCGTCGGGCAGACGTTCCCACAACTTGAGTAACTCGACGCCGGACGGTGGACACGCTGCATCCCGTTCGCCCGCGAAATCGCTGATCGTGCAGCCAAGCACGTCCGCGATCTTCTGAAGTGTTCTGATCGGCGGAGGTTCGGCTAGTGTGCTGCTCTCTGGGCTTGCCACGGCCTAACCTTCCGGTAACCTCGTCTGCGAATAATATACCGACTTGGCGTCACCACAAAGTTATGCGTTGTCACTGGTACAATAGTACCTGTTCCGGTTCGAACGAACCGGCGCGGCGATTGCGCCGCACTGGGCTCACAACGGTCGCATTTCGGCGCTAGCGGTTGCATCCGTCACGACTGGCCAGATGGCAGGACGGTAGCCTTCGATCGGTTCGCCAATCATCCCCACCGGTTGCGTCTGCGATGATGCATGGAGCGAAAATTGCACCGATCCCTACCGAAGTGTTAAAGCCAAGCTCAGTAGTTTTCCGCCGCAAGGGGCACCCGCGCAAAGCCATGAGAATGACGCTTATCGCCGTCGCCGGTCTTGCCCTGGCGACCGGAGGCTGTTCGCTGCGCTCGCCGACAGGCTCCAGCACCTACAGTTCCCTTCAGCCGGATGTGACCGCCGCGACCGTGGCCACACCCGAGGCGGCGCGGGTCGCCGCGCTCCCTCCCGATTTCGAAGAAGTCCCCGCCCGGATGCCGGGCGATCCCACGCGGTCGATCCCCGAGGGCGCCGCCGCGCATGTGAACCCGCTATCCGCGCTGAGCGAATCGGCCCGGGCACGCGATCACTGGGAGAAGCTGAAGCCCGGCACGGCAAGGGCGAATGTGCCGGCCTTCGGTGCCGGTACGAAGGACGCCGGGGGGCCGAGCACCCCCGCCGCCGCCTCGGCCGCAGGGCCGGCAACGGGCGCGAACTATGACCGCGAGGCCGCCATGCAGAACCTAATCAACGGTGGCAAGTCCGCGGGCTCGCCGATCTGCAAAGGCTGCTGAACGGGAAGCACTGGCAAGTGGAGTTGCGTCTCTTGCTGATGTCGCCACGCACGCTCCTGCATAATAAATCCAACTTGAGTTGTGCGGCGCTCTGACACATCATGGGCGGGGAATATCGAACATCAACAAACGACCGAGGATGCGATGGAGCAGGGCTCCGCTTACATTGATATGGCCAGCGACGTCGTCGTCGCGTACGTCGCACACAACCATGTCGCCATCGCCGACTTGCCGGCCCTGATCGACAAGGTTCACGCCGCCCTGGTGGCCCTGGGCGAGGGCCGCGCCTCCCCGGCGGAGGAGCCCGCGCCCGCGATCACCGCGGCGCAGATTCGCAAGTCGGTCCAGCACGACCGGCTCATCAGCTTCATCGACGGCCGGTCGTACAAGACCCTCAAGCGCCATCTCACGGCGAACGGCCTGACGCCGGAGACCTACCGCGAGCGATTTGGCCTGCCGGCCGATTACCCGATGGTGGCGGCGGCCTACAGCGAGCGGCGGTCGAGCCTCGCCAAGGCGAACGGCCTCGGTTCGCCGAGCACCACGCGCCTCGCCTCCTGACGCGAACGCGACCCCTGATCTCGGAGATCAGGGGTCTTTTCGCGCACCCCTCGCCACCTCGACCATCTCGTCGTCGGGCAGCGGACGCTGAAGCGTCATCGCCTCGGCGGTCGGCGCTTCGAGCCACGCTGCCCATTCCTCCGGCTTCGTCAGCAGGACCGGCATCGCCTTCGGGTGCACCGGCCCGACGACGCCGTTCGCCTCGGTGGTGAGGAAGGAGAAGAGCCGGTGCTCCTCCTCCACCCGGTCGGGGTTCTCGGCCTTCGTGCCGCGAACCCCCGTCCAGGGGCGCCAGATGCCGGCGAAGGCGAAGGGCGGGCGCTCCTCGTCGAGAGCGAACCAGACGGGCGTCTTGCGCGGCTTGGTGTCGGCGTATTCCGAGAAGGCCGTCACGGGCACGAGGCAGCGATAGGCCGGCTTCAGCCAGGGCCGCCAATGCGGCGAGGCCACGTTGCGCACGTTCGTGACGGGCCGTTCACCGAACGCCTTCGGGCCGGGAATGCCCCAGCGCATCATGGTGAGGGTGCGGCCCCCCTCCCCCGCCACGACAACCGGGGCCATCTGGTCGGGGAAGATCGCGGGCAGTTCCGGCATGTTGCCGGTCTCGTCGCGCTCCGCGCCGAAGTAGGCGCGCAGGGCCGCAGGACCATGCCGGCCGAGACTGTAAAGATTGCACATGGCTCACCGCTCGCTCGCGCCAGCCTTACGGCATCGCGCGCGCGGCGTTGACCGGAAAAGCGCGCCTAGTGGATCGAGACCAGCTGCGTCGCGTAGGCCACGACGGTCTGCGTCACCGGCAGGTCGTAGGCATAGACGCGGCCAGCCAGTATCGCGAGGGCGAGGCTCCAGAACACCGCCCCGCCGATCCGCCGCGCGGTCCGGTCGCCGGCATTGCTCGTGCAGGCGGACGCGACGCCCTCGGTGACGGGCTCACCGAACGGGTCGAAGGCGGTCTCGGCCTGAGAGAAAGTCGCCATGGCGGACGTGTTGCGCATGTTGGGAAATGTCGCGCTCGGACCCCTTTCGTGCAATGGAGGCGTATTCCGAACTTGCGGCGCTTGAGAGAGTGTCCTTCTCTCCAGCGGGCGCCCGACGAACATTTTCTTTTCCGGAGGCTGGGAAGGCAGATCGTGAGTTCGCAAGCATCCTCGCAGACGCCCGCGCAGGGCGAGGCCGTCCGGTCCCCTTCGATCCTGCCCGGCATCGGCGTATGCCTCGCCATCACCCTCATCGCCGTGTCGGGACAAGCGATGGAAGAAAGGATCTTCTCTCATCCCTACGTCGAGGCCCTGGTCCTCGCGATCCTCCTCGGCATCGCCGTCCGCACCCTCTGGACGCCCGGCGCGCGCTTCCGCACCGGCATCGCCTTCTCGGCCAAGCAATTGCTGGAAGTGGCCGTCACCCTGCTCGGCGCCTCGTTGAGCCTCGGGGCGATCCTCGCCTCCGGCCCGGCGTTGATCGCCGGCATCGTCGGCACCGTCGCCATCGGCATCACCGCGAGCTACGGCATCTGCCGGCTCCTCGGCCTGCCCGCGCGCATGGCGATCCTCGTGGCCTGCGGCAACGCCATCTGCGGCAACTCGGCCATCGCCGCCGTCGCTCCGGTGATCGGCGCCGAGCCGAAGGACATCGCCGCCTCCATCGCGTTCACCGCCGTGCTCGGCGTGCTGATGGTGCTCGGCCTGCCGCTCTTCGTGCCCCTCGCCGGGATGAGCGACAACCAATACGGCGTGCTCGCCGGCCTCACCGTTTACGCGGTGCCGCAGGTGCTGGCCGCCACCGTGCCGGTGAGCCTCCTCGCCACCCAGGTCGGCACCCTGGTGAAGCTCGTGCGCGTGCTGATGCTCGGCCCCGTCGTAGTCGCCTTTTCGCTCATCGCCCCGCGCCTGCCCGCCGAAGATGGCGGCGCGGTGCCGCGCAGGGGCGGCAGGCTCGGCTTCACCAAGCTGGTGCCGTGGTTCATCCTCGGCTTCCTCGTCCTCGCCTCCCTGCGCTCGCTCGGTCTCATCCCGGATGCGGCGGTGAAGCCGCTCACCCAGTTCGCGGGCTTCCTCACCGTGCTCTCCATGGCGGCCCTCGGGCTCGGTGTGGATGTCCGCGTCCTCGCCCGCGTCGGCGGCCGGGTGACGCTGGCGGTGACGGGCTCCCTCGTGGTCCTGGTTGCCATCAGCCTTGCGCTGATCCGCTTCCTCGGTATCGCCTGAGGCGCGAAGCCGCTCGGAGCGTTCGCGGCCTGCGTGTGAGGCTTCCGCGCCCTTGCGCGCGGCTTACGCCTTGGTCATAGGCCCCCTATGCGGCTTACGATGCCAGGATCCGTCTTTCCGTCGTCGTGGATGCCCTCCGCGCGGGACGAATCCGTTGTCTGATCCCCTCGCCTTCCTCGCCGGCGGCGGCGAGGCCACGCGGATGATCCGCGAGCGGGACTGGACCGGCCATCCCCTCGGCCCCCCGCAGACCTGGCCGCCGGAACTGCGCACGGCGCTGAGCCTCGTGCTGAACTCGCCCGAGAGCATGATCCTGGCCTGGGGGCCGGACCTCATCTTCTTCTTCAACGAGACGTACTTCCCGCTCCTCGGGCCGCGCCTGCCCTGGGCGATGGGCGAGCGGTTCGACAAGGTCTGGGCGGACGGCTGGGATCAGGCGAAGCCGATCATCGACGACGCGTTCGCCGGCCGCTCCACCCGCTTCAACGACCTACCCTGGACCCTCGACACGGATCGCGGCGACGCGATGACGTGGTGGAGCTTCTCCTACTCGCGCATCCTCGACGCGGACGGGCAGATCGCCGGCCTGTTCATCCTCACCAACGAGACCACGGAGCGCGTGAAGGCCGAGCGCCGCCAGCGCGACTTCGAGGATGCCCTGCGCGCCGAGCGCGACCGGGCGCACGACGTGCTCGACAACATGGGCGAGGCCTTCGCCCTCCTCAGCCGCGACATGACGATCGCAGACATCAATGCTGAGGGCCTGCGCATGGATGGGCGCGGCCCCGGCGAGATCGTCGGGCGGCCCTACCGCGAGGCCTATCCGGAGGCCGATCCCGTTCTCGAAACGGCCTACCGGAAGGCCCTGCGCGACGGGGAGCCCTTCACGATGGAGCACGCCGCCTCGGCCGGCGACGGGCGCATCACCTGGATCGACATCCGCGCCTATCCGGTCGGCGACGGGCTCGCCCTGTTCTACCGCGACATCACCGCCCGCGTGGCGCAACAAGAGCGGCTGCGGGCGAGCGAGGCCCTGGCGCGGGAGAATGCCGACCGGGTCCAGATCGCCCTCTCGGCGGGGGCGATCATCGGCACGTGGTTCTGGGACCTGACCGCCGACCGCTTCACCGTGGACGAGGGCTTCGCTCGCAGCTTCGGGCTGGACCCCGCCCTGGGGCGGACCGGCCTGAGCCTGTCGCAGGTGGTGGACACCGTTCACCCTGACGACAAGCCGGCCCTCGCGGAAGCCATTGAGGAGGCCATCGCGCGGGGCGGCAGCTACGCGCACCAGTATCGCGTCCGCCGCGCGGACGGGAACTACTATTGGCTGGAGGCCAACGGCCGGGTCGATTGCGCGCCGGACGGGAGGCCCCTCGCCTTCCCCGGCGTGCTGATCGACCTCGATGAGCGCCGCTCCCTCGTGCAGGAGCGCGACCGGGTTCGCGCGGCCCTGCGCGAGCAGGCCTTCGAGTTCGAGGTCCTGGCCGACAACATCCCGATCCTGTGCTGGATGAGCCGGGCGGACGGTCACGTCCATTGGTGCAGCCGCCGCTGGTACGACTACACCGGCGCGGAGTCTGGCTCCCTCCTCGGCTGGGGTTGGACCGTCGCGCACGACCCCACGATCCTGCCGGAGGTGCTGAGCCGCTGGAACCGCTCCCTCTCGACGGGGGAGCCGTTCGAGATGACCTTCCCCCTGCGGGGCCGGGACGGCACGTTCCGCCCCTTCCTCACGCGCATGGTGCCGATCCGCAACGCCGACGGCTCCATTGAGCGGTGGTTCGCCACGAACACCGACGTCGCCGAACTGCGCGCCGCCGAGCAGGCGTTGCGCGACCTCAACGCGACGCTGGAACAGCAGATCGCGGAGCGCACCGCCGAGCGCGACCAGATCTGGAGGGCCTCGACCGACCTGCTCTGCGTCGCGAATTTCGAGGGCTACATCGTCAGCCTCAACCCCGCCTGGGCGGCGACGCTGGGCTGGTCCGCCGATGAACTGACCGCCCGCCCCTTCCTCGACTTCGTCCACCCGGACGACAAGGAGACGACGCGCAACGCCGCACGGGGCCTCACGCGCGGCGCACCGCAACTCGCCTTCGAGAACCGCTACCGCCACCGCGACGGCAGCTACCGGTGGCTGTCGTGGAACGCCGTCTCCAAGGACGGGAAGATCTATTCCACGGTGCGCGACGTCACCGTGATGAAGGAGCAGGCCGAGGCGCTGGCCAACGCCGAGGACGCCCTGCGGCAGGCGCAGAAGATGGAGGCGGTCGGCCAGCTGACCGGGGGCGTCGCCCACGACTTCAACAACCTGCTGACGATCATCCGCTCGTCGGTCGATTTCCTCCGCCGGCCGAACCTGCCGGAGGAGCGGCGCGTCCGCTACATGGACGCGATGTCCGAGACGGTGGACCGGGCTGCCAAGCTCACCGGGCAGCTTCTCGCCTTCGCCCGGCGCCAGGCCCTGAAGCCCGAGGTGTTCGATGTCGGGGCGCGCCTCGACGAGGTCGCGGACATGCTCAATTCCGTGACGGGCGCCCGCATCCAGGTGCGCACCGAGCAGCCCGACACGCGCTGCCACGTCCGCGCTGATGCGAGCCAGTTCGAGACCGCCCTCGTCAACATGGCCGTCAACGCCCGCGACGCCATGCGCGGCGAAGGCGAGATGGTGATCCGCATCGCGCGCGGCCAATACCTGCCGCCGATTCGCGGCCATGCCGGGGCGCCCGGCCCCTTCGTCGCCGTCTCCGTGGTCGATGAGGGCTGCGGCATTCCGCAGGAGCACCTTTCCCGTATCTTCGAGCCGTTCTTCACCACGAAGGAGGTCGGCCGGGGCACGGGGCTGGGCCTGAGCCAGGTGATCGGCTTCGCTAAGCAATCGGGCGGCGACGTGGACGTAACGAGCGCCCTCGGCCAGGGCACCGTCTTCACCCTCTACCTGCCCGAAGCGGAGGCGACCCCGCACGCGAAACCGGAGGCGGTCGTCGATGCGCCGGAGCCGGAGGAGCGCAGCCTCTGCGTGCTGGTGGTGGAGGACAACCTTGAGGTCGGGCGCTTCTGCACCCAGATCCTGGAAGATCTCGGCCACTCGACCGTCTGGGCGCATAACGCCGAGGAGGCCCTGGAAGAGATCGAACGGGTGCCGTTCCGGTTCGAAGCGGTGTTCTCCGACGTAGTGATGCCGGGCATGGGCGGGATCGAGCTCGCGAAGCGTTTGCGGGCGAGCCACCCGGACCTGCCGGTGATCCTCACCTCCGGCTACAGCGACGTGCTGGCCCGCGAGGACGATCACGGGTTCGATCTGGTGCGCAAACCCTATTCCGCCGAGCAGGTGGCGGGGGCCTTCCGCAAGGTGGCACTGAGCGGGCGCCTGCGACGACGCGGGGCGGGATAGAACGGGGGCGGGAGGCGGAAGGATGGAACGGCCCGATCCGGACGAGCCCCGCCTGCCCGACAGCCTGACGCGGCACCTCAAGGGGCCGAAGGGCGCGATCTGGCCGACGCCGGAGGATCGCAACCGCCACCGCACGGGCGCGCACCGGCCGCGGATCCCGACCAGGGTGTTCAAGGGTGTCTGGCTCTGGGCCGCCGCCTACAACCTCATCGGCGCGGCGATCCTGGCCCTGCTGTGGGCCAGCATGGGCCGATAGCATAAAGGCCCGCCGGGCCAGTTGACCCGTCCGGCCTTTCCCCCTATCTGACGGCATCCCGACGGCAACGCCTCGGGACCTCTCCCGTTCGGACAAGGGAACGGGAGACTGAGCCGCCACAAAGGCTTATTGGGGGATAGTTTAACGGTAGAACGGTGGACTCTGACTCCTCTAGTCCTGGTTCGAATCCAGGTCCCCCAGCCACCTCTTTTCTGAAAACCTGACGTCGTTAAAGCCTCAACCGCAGTGATCCTGCGGCCGGGGCTTTCGTCGTGTCCGCAATCAGGCTGCCGGCAATTGGCTGGCGATGGCCGTGATGATGCGCGGGTCGGTCGGGTCGATCGTGTGCGGGAACGAGGCGAGCAGCGTGCCGTCGCGGGCGACGAGGTACTTGTGGAAGTTCCAGCCGGGCGACGAGCCGGGCTTCTCGGTCGCCGCCCAGCGGTAGAACGGATGGGCCGCCGGGCCCTTCACATGCACCTTCGCGACGACGGGGAAGGTGACGCCGTGGTTCTTGCGGGCAGCCTCCGCGATGGCAACGCCGTCGAGGGGTTCCTGATTGCCGAAATCCGGTGAGGGCACGGCGATGACCATCAGCCCGCGCGAGCCGAACCGGGTCCAGAGGCCCTGCAGGCCGACGAACTGGCCGGCATAGCCGCAGGCGGTGGCGGTGTTGACCACGAGGATCGGCTTGTCGGCGTAACTCGCCAGGGGGAGCACGCCGCCCTCCGGCTTCTCGAAGGAGAAGGCCCCGGCGCGCGTCTCGCCGGCCTGGGCGTGGCCGAGGCCGCCCGCCATCGCGGCGCCGACGAGCATGAGCGCCTGACGGCGCTGGACCGTTCCGAGGGGGGACGAAGGCATAGCAGGACTCCCGGTCGTGTGGGGCGCAATGCGAACCGGGACGGAATGTAGACGATCCGTCGCGTCTGGCCAGAACCCGCGACGGCGCGTCACCGCGCCTCGGCCGCCGCGAGGGAGCCGGCGACGAGGTTGCGCAGGATCGCCTCGGCCTCTTTAGTGATCGCTGGCCCTGCCGATGCCGGGCTTCCGGCCGCGAAGGGCGGCCGCGGCGCGTATTCCGCTACCAGTTGCGCCGTGCGGGCGTAATCATCGCCCCGAAGGCGGGCCGCCAGCGCCAGCGCGAAATCGAGACCGGCCGAGATACCCGCCGCCGTCACGCGGTTGCGGTCGAACACGACGCGTTCGGCCACCGGGGTGGCGCCGAGTAGCGGAAGCACCCGGTCGCGGACGGACCAATGGCTCGTCGCCCGGTAGCCCTGGAGCAGCCCCGCTGCGCCGAGGATCAGCGAGCCGGTGCAGACGCTCGTCACCCAGGCCGCGCGGGAGGCGCGGTCGCGCAGGAAGGCCAGTGTCTTGGCGTCACGCATCTGCGCGGGCGTGCCGTCGCCGCCGGGCACGAACAGCACGTCGAGGTCCCTCGCGCAGCCGTCGAAATCCGTATCGGCGACCAGGGCGAGCCCGGTGTCGCTGGCCACGGCCCCTTTCGTCCGCGCGACGAGGCTCAGGCTCCCCGGAGCGAGCCCCGCCAGCAACTCCTGCGGCCCAACGACATCGAGGGCCGTCATGCCGGGATAGAGCAGCATGGCGATGCGCACCGGCCTGGCCTGCGCCCTCACCGGCTGTGCTGCGAGGAGGCTGGCGGCAAGAGCCGCCGCGCCGATGTCGCGCCGGCTGGGGACTCGATCCATGGCATCCTCTACGCCGCCGCCCGGCTCTCCGTCGTCTGCCGGTCGAGAAGGAGGATGGTGGCGCGGAGCAGGGAATCCAGGGCGTCACAATCGCCCTGCGTGGCGGTGGAGGCGCCGTCGCGCGCCGTGCTTTCGATGGGCTTGAGCCGCCCGACGAGGACGTGCGCGCCGATATTGGCGCTCATGGATTTCAGGCTGTGCGCCGCCTTGGCGATGGCGGGTTGATCCGCCGCCGTGATGGCCTCCCGCAGGGCCGACAGGGCGACGGGTGCCTGTGCCCGGTAGAGGTCCACGACGCGGGCGAGGAAGGCGCCGTCACCGAGGCTCAACAGGCCCTCGATGACTTCCCCATCGAGGAGCGCGTCCGGGTCCGCCTGCGGGGCAGGCGCGTCGATGACGACGGCCGAACCGTCGCCCGTGTCATGGTGCTGGAGCAGCTGCGCGAGCTGCGCCAGGGTGAAGGGCTTGGGCAGGATCCCGTCCATGTCGGCATCCCGCGCCGCGTCGGCGGCATCGGCCAGCACATGGGCCGTGAGCGCGATGATTGGCGTGCGCCGGGCTCCCGTCTGCGCCTCGTGCTGGCGGATGGTCTTGGAGGCGGTGAAGCCGTCCATCACCGGCATGCTGCCGTCCATCAGGATGATGTCGAACGGGGTCGCCGCCGCCGCCTCGGTCGCCGCGAGCCCGTCCTCGACGGTCACGAAGGCCGTCACGCCGCAGCGGGACAGGGCCTCGACCGCGACCTCGCGGTTTACCGCGCTGTCGTCGGCGACGAGCACGCGGGCATGGGGGAAGCGCGGCAGGGCCGTGGCAGGCTGGTTCGCGGCGACAGGGACGGCCTCGACCGCCTCGATGGGCCAGCGCGCGAAGAAGGTCGAGCCCACCCCGACCTCGCTCTCGACGCCGACGCTGCCGCCCATCGCCTCCACGATGCGCTGCGCGATGGACAGGCCGAGCCCGGTGCCGCCGAAGTGCCGAGTGGTGGATTGATCGGCCTGGGAGAAGGCCGAGAAGATCGTGCCGAGCTTGTCCTGCGGAATGCCGATGCCCGTGTCCGTGACGGAGAGGACGAGGAAACCGTCGGCCGGGTCGATCGCCATGCGCAGGGACACTTCCCCCGCCGCCGTGAACTTGAGCGCATTCGACACGAAGTTGCTCGCCACCTGCCCGAGGCGCACGGGATCGCCGAGGAAGGCCGCCGGCACCTCCGGCGCGATCTGGGCCGTCAGGCCGAGCCCCGCCGCGCGGGCGCGCTCGGCGAAGAGCGTGACGACCGTGTCCGCCACCTCGGCCGGGCTCACCGGCACGCTTTCGAGATCGAGCTTGCCGGCTTCGACCTTCGCGAAATCGAGGATGTCGTTGATGATCGCCAGCAGGGACTTGCCCGAGCGGGCGATGACGTCGGCGTAGCGGCGCTGGCGCGGCGGCAGGTCGGAGCCCGCGAGCAGTTCCGCCATCACGAGGACGCCGTTCATCGGCGTGCGGATCTCGTGGCTCATCGTGGCGAGGAAGGTGGATTTCGCGGCGTTGGCGGACTCGGCCGCGAGCTTGGCCTCGCTGAGGTCGGCGGTGCGGGCTTCGACCTCCCTTTCGAGATGGGCGCTGTGGGCGGCGAGCCGGTCGTCGCGCTCGTTCACGGCCGAGAGCAGATCGTTGAAGGTCCGGGCCAGTCGGCCGACCTCGTCGTCGCCCGTCACGGGGGCGCGGCGGGTGTAATCGTGGCGCAGGCGAACCGCGTCCATGGTGCCGGCCAGCAGCGCCAGGGGCCGCATGACGCTGCGCTGCAATTGCAGGGACACGCCGATGCCGATGGCCACGGCGAGCAGCGCCGCCAGGGCGGCATTGAGGGCGGCTTCCGCCACCCGGTCGGTGAGGAACTTGGTCTTGCGGATGAGCACCACGCGGCCGATCTCGGCGCCGTTCTCCCTGATCGCCGCCTCGCCGCGCAAATTGTAAGTGCCGAAGATGCTCCACATCGAGGCCGGCTTGCCGTCGAGGGCGGCGTCGCTGTCGAGGCGTAGCGCAAGGCCCTGCTCGCCGAGGATCGTGCCGTCCGAGGCGATGACGGCCCCGTAGACGACCTGCTCGACCTTGCCGATGGCCCGGAGGGTGGCGTTCAGGGCATTCCGGTCTCCGGCGGCGGCGGCCTGCGCGCTGCCATGGGCGAAGACCTCCGCGATCGTATCGAGATGCGTCCGCTGCTCCTCGGTGTAGCGGTCGATCTCCCGCCAGACCGACAGGGTCGCGGCGAGGATCAGGGCCGCCGTCACCGCGCCCGTGACGACGAGGGCGATCCGGCCCGCCACGGAGCGGCCCGGCCTCAACCATGCGTGGTTCACGAAGCGCTCCCGTTCGTCGGCGTCAGGCGGCCTTGGCCCAGGTCTGCTCCACCTCGCCCCAGCCGGCGAGGAAGGCCTCGACGCAGAGCGGGTCGAAATGCAGCCCGGCCTGCTCGGTGATGAAGGCCCGCGCCCGCTCCATCGGCCACGCCTTCTTGTAGGGGCGCTCCGAGACCAGGGCGTCGAACACGTCCGCCACCGCCACGATGCGGCCGCTGAGGGGGATCGCCTCCCCCGTCAGACCTCGCGGGTAGCCGGTGCCGTCCCAGCGCTCGTGGTGGCTCTCGGCGATCTCGGCGGCGAGGCGCAGGATCTCGGATTGGCTGCCCTCGAGAATGCGGCGCCCGCGCTCGGCATGCTTCTGCATCTCGGCGCGCTCCTCGGCGGAGAGCGGGCCTTCCTTCAGCAAAATCGAGTCCGGCACGCCGATCTTGCCGACATCGTGCATGGTGGAGGCGAGCTTGAGCGTCCGAAGCTGCACCGGATCGAAGCCGAGGTTGCGGGCGATGATGCCGACATAGGACGACACGCGGGCGATGTGGTCGCCCGTGTCGGTGTCGCGGTGCTCGGCGGCGCGCATGAGCAGGGCGATGATCTCCCGCTCCCGGTCCTCGATCACCGCCACCGCCGCCGCCACCTCGCGGGCGAGCCACGCGGCGCGGTCCTGCTCCTCGCGGTGGGCGGCGCTGATTGTCATCAGGTTGGTGATCCGCGCCTGGATCTCCACCGGGTCGCAGGGCTTGCCCAGGAAATCGGTCGCCCCCGCGCGCAGGGCCTGATGGCGCAGGCTGCGCTGGTCCATGCTCGTGACCATGACGATGGGAACATGCGCGAAGCCGGGCACCTCCCGCGCGGCCGTGATCACGTCGAGCCCAGTCATCTCGGGCATGTCGTAATCGGTGACGACGACGCCGATCCGCTCGACATTCTCCCGCAGGAAGGCGAGCCCGGCCTTCGGGCAGGTGAAGGACACGGGCTCGCAGCCGGCCACGGGCTTCAGCGCCTGCACCATCAGCAGGTTGTTCATCTCGGAATCGTCGATGATGAGCACGATCGTCATTGCGAGAGCACCACCCGTCCGTTCAGGGGGCCGACGCCCTTCGGCACGGGCACGCTGGTGCCCTCGTAATTCGCGTTCAGATAGAGGTTCGGCCCCTCGTAGAGGTTGACCTGCCGCGCGACGACGACGGTGTAGGCGGATTGGTCCGCGACGGGTTTATCAGCATCGATCACGAGGCGGCCCGCAGGCAGGTAGATCGTCCCGAGCATGTTACGAGCGTTATTGCTGATGATCCGGTAGATCCGCATCGGACCTGTCTGACCCAGTGGCGCAGGTGTCAGGGGCACCGGCGCCCCCGTGAGGTCGTCGATGAGCCCGAGGGCCGGATCGAGAGGATTGGTCAGAGACGTTTGCTCTGACATCAGCATCCCCGCCATCACGCCGGTCGTCGGCGCCGATAGGCTGATGGTCGTCTTCTTGTCGAAGAGCAGGCCAGCCTTATCGCCCGCGAAATAGAGCCCAACATCGGCTCCTGTCAGCGTCGCGTTGTCCTTCACGATGAGGGGGCCGTCCTTGAAAACGTAGATGCCGGGCTTCAACGTCACGACGGCGTTCTTCTTGATCGTCAGGCCCGCGCAGTATGTGCCGGGTTCGAGGACCACGTCCTTGTCGATGCTCGGCATCTTGCCGAGCGGCAGGAGGTTGAACGGGAAGGGCAGTGTCGCACAGGAACCAATGGGTGGCGTCGGGCGGCCTTGCAGCGGGTCCTGGATCACAGGGCACTCCGTCTGCGGAGGCGGCGAGAAGTTCGCTCGGGCGCCGGAATAGCCACCGGCCGAGCAGATCGTGTCGGCCCGTGCCATGGCATTCGCGCCGCCGACCATGCCGTTGTTGCTCAGCGAGTCGGAGTACAGCGAGCAGCCGAGCGCGGTGACCTGTGCATTCTTCTGAAGGTTGAAGGCACCGGGTGCGCCCGGATCGAGGGTGAGCATGCACAGGCGCATCTTGCCCACGATCGTGACCTTGGCCTGGGCCGCCACGGTCTGGTTACTGAGGCCGAGGAAGCGGCCGAAAGTCAGGGAGACCCGGTCCTCGGCGCGGGCGAAGACGCTGGTCTTGTCGTCCGCGACGGTGACGGTGATCGCCAGCGGGTTGTTGGCCGGGGTCGGCGCGTTGGTGACGATGATCTGCTCCGTGACGCCCTTCACCGAGGCGGCGTTCGAGGAGGCGAGCTTCAGCGCGTTGCCGCCCGCGAGGGCCCCGGCATCCACGGCATTCTGCAACTGCGAGCGCCGGGCCACGAGCCGGGCATAGTCGATGCCGCCGCCGACGAGGCCGAACAGGACCGGCGACGCGAGGGTGAAGGTGAGTGCGACGCCGCCCCGGCGGTTCCGCACCAGGGCGCAAAGGCGCTCAGTGCCCCTGCCGATCGCGGACAGGCGACGGGGCCGCACTGCTCCATCGGCACCCGCCATCCCGCTGCTACCCTTACCCGCAAACCCGACAACCGTTCTCGCAGGAAAGTGTGGGAGACGCGTTAATCGCAGAAGTTAAAATACGACCACACACAGTGAATTTAGCGCATCGGCAAGTCGAGCTTTCTCGGACGGAAAGAAATGAAACGCAGGTTGGGAATCCCAGAGCACCTGCATGTCTTCGTCCGGGCGAGACTTCATTCTGGCTTGCGCGAATACAACTTCAGGGCGAAGTTAGGCGGGCCGCGATTTCGTTCCGACGCAGAAACGGGACTGAGAAAGGCGGATCGTAGCCCATGAAGAACGGCGGGCTTTGCAACTTCTGATTGGAAGCCGCCAGGACGTCCGTCAGCGTCCGCTCGTGAACGCTCCGCGCCTCTGGTGACAGGCTCCCGGTGAAGCGCAGGGCGGCGATCCGTTCCGGCGGCACCTGCACGAGGCGCACGCCTTTCTCGGTCGGCTCAGGCGCGCCGGCCTCGGCCACCGCGCGGGGCAGGAAGAAGCGCATGGTGCCCCCGGCGCCCTGCTCCACGGGCACCGTCATCGCGATCCGCTGGCCGCCGGCCTCGACCGGCGCGGTCATGGCGATCAGCCCGCCCGTGCGGTTCGCCCCCGTGATGTAGCGGAACAGCCGCCCGAACGCTTCGCCGTCGCCCTGGCCGCGCGAATCGGTCTCGACGGCCAAGCGCCCCTCGTAGGCGCGGATCTCGACGCCCCGGTCCAGGTGCTGGACCACGGAATAGCGCGGCTGCTCGTAGAGCGCCCGCACGCCGAACACGCCGAGCACGGATTCGACCAGCGTGACGAGGTAGTAGACGAACTTGTCCATGGGCGCGGCCCCGGCGGAGTGGAGCCGGGATATAGGGCGCCCCGCCCGTCAGCCCGAGTGGGGATTGGCGGCCGAGGGGATGCGCTCCGGCAGCGGCGCTTCCAGGGTGAAGACCACGCCGTCGCGCGCATAGTCGATGGAGGCCGAGCCGCCCACCTCGGCGGCGAGCGCCCGCTCGATCAGGCGCGAGCCGAAGCCGCTGCGGGCAGGGGCCACGACCGGCGGCCCGCCGGCCTCTTCCCAGCGCAGGCGCAATTGCGCCGGCCGCTCGCCCTCGACCTCCCACGCGAGGGTCACATTCCCCCGGTCGGTGGAGAGGGCGCCGTACTTGACGGCGTTCGTGGCGAGTTCGTGCAGGGCCATGGACAGAGCGAGCGTCAGGCGCGGCGTGAGCCACACCTCCGGCCCCGCGATGTGGAACCGCTGCTCCGCCCCGCCCCGGAACGCCTGCAACGCGGCTTCGACCACGTCGGCCAGGGGCGCCCCGACCCAGCTCACCCGGGTGAGCACGTTGTGAGCGAGCGAGAGCGATTGCAGCCGCGCGTCGAGCGTCTTCTGCGCGTCCTCCAGGGAGGCGGCGTTGCGCAGGGTCTGGTGCGCGATGGATTGCATCGTCGCCATCGAGTTCTTCACGCGATGGTTCAATTCGTCGGCCAGCAGCGCGCGATGTTCCTCCGCGCGCTTGCGGTCGGTCACGTCGATGCTGACGCCCGCCATGGTGAGCGGCTCGCCCTCCGCGGAATAAAAGGTCTGCCCGCGAATCTGGACCCAGCGCACCTCCCCGTTGGGCCAGCGCACCCGGTACTCGATGTCGTAATCCGCGCCGGTCTCGACGCAGGCCTGCACCGCCGCCTGCATCCGGGCGCGGTCCTCCGGCAGGACGGTTTCGAGCAGGTCCTCGTAGGTGAAGGGCCGGTCGAGGGGGCGGCCGAAATTCAGCTTGCACCCGTCAGAGGCCAGAAGGCGCTTGTCGGCGAGGTCGAGGGTCCACGAGCCGAGCCGACCCGCCTTCAAGATGAAGCGAAGGCGCTCCTCGCTGCGCATCAGGTCGCTGGTCCGGCGCTCCACCTCCACTTCGAGGGCGTCGCGGTCCCGCTGGACGCGGGCGAACTTGTCGCGCTCCAGGGTCACGTCGAACTGCGAGGCGAAGAAGTAGGTCAGCTCGCCAGCCTGCCCGAAGACCGGCGAGATGAGGAGGCGGTTCCAGAAGACCTCGCCGCTCTTCTTGTGGTTCAGGAGGTCGATCTCGATGGGCACGCGCTGCGCGATGGCGTTCCGAATCTTCGCGACATCCGCCTGATCCGTTTCCGGACCCTGCAGGAAGCGGCAATTCCGGCCGACGATCTCCGTCTCGCTGTAGCCGGTGAGCTTGGCGAAAGCGGCGTTGACGAAGACGATGGGGTTGTCGGGCTGGTGCGGGTCCGTGATGACCATCGGCATCCGGGTCGCCCGCACGGCCGACACGAATGGATCGGAACTCGCGGCAGTGCGGGAGAACTCCGCTTCGAAGCGGCGGCCATCGTTGTAATCCGTCAAGACTCCGCCGCCCTTCACGCGACCATCCGACGGGGCTCAAATTCCGCCGGATCGGCGTGGCTCTAACATGGATTGGGACGGTTGTGGGCAGTCTCGGGGGCGGTCCGTCGCACTGCCCACAGCGGTTCAGGTCAAGTCCGGGCCAATGGAACCTCGGTCAGGGTACAGCATGGGATTATTGTGCTGCGCCTGCTATAGTCTTGTTCTGCGTGGCATTTAGACTTGGATATGGCTCGGCCGAAGCGACGGCGCGGACCGTCGCGGCCGGTGAGATCCCGGTGACGATGCCGGCTGCGCGCAATTGTCCCTGGTCCGGGATCCAGAGATCGGCCGGGGCGACGCGCATCACTTCGGCCACGAACGTCTCCGGCAGGCCCGCCGCGCGGTAGGCCGCCCGCTCCGGCGCCGGGTCGACGGCGCGCCGGGCGCCGTCCTCCCCCTCCGCATAGGGCGCGTGGAATCCGAGCCGCCCCTCCGGTCCCAGGGTGCGCGAGCGCCCCTGGAGGAACACGAGGGTGCAGGCCGAGGCGCAGGCATCCGGGACATGGGTGGCGAGCCCCCGGTTCCGCACGATCCGCCCGACGGCGATGGCCTCCTCGACGAGCCCGCCGTCGCTGTCGAGGGTCAGACGCTCCACCTGCGGGTGGGCGGCGAGCATGGCGGCGACACGATCCGACAGGCCCTCGGTGAAGTCGCCCGTGAGACGCAGCTCCCGGTCGCCGGAGGCGAGGTCGAGGCGAGCCGGCACCTCGGTGTCGTCGGTGAGGGCGGGCGAGGCGACGACGGTTCGCCCGTCCGTGGGGCCGGCGATGGCGAGGGCCAGCGCGAGGCCGAAGGCGGCCACCCCTACCGGGCCAAGCCGGCTAGAAATGAGATTGGACATGGAGATGGGGCTCCCTCAGCGGGCTTACTGAAGGTAGGAGACGAACATCTCCGATACGGCGCGGGAGGCATAGGCTTCGGGGCTCTCGCCCCAGCGCACCGGAAACGCCTCGGCGACCCTGCGCCCGGCGAGAATCTGCTGCACCTCGTCGGGCATCAGCCCGTCCTCGAAGGCATTGGCCAGGGCGGCGCGCTCGTAGCGCAGGCTGGCGGGGTCTAATGCGGGCTGGACGAAGTCATGGGGCTGCATGGTGCTCGGCCTCGTGTCTTGGCTGTGTCGAAACGCGGTTCTCCTCTTGCGAATGCACGCAGCGACAACACGAGGTCTTGGTGATCATCATCGCAATGCCGGTCATCGTCCGCTCCCGTGTGTCGAGGTGTCGATCACCCCAAGACTATAGGAGCCGCCAGCGAGAATGTGCTGCCAAAGGTGGGCGGGGTTGAGGCGAAGTTCGTTCGCCGGACGCGTGAAACGGAGCAGAAGCCTTGGGCCGCGCGTTCAGGCGCGCGCGATACCGCTCAACGGATTGTCCGAATCCCAGTCGTAATGCAGCGTCTCGAAGCGCATCGAGCGAGCATCGACCATGAGCAGCCGGCCGACCAGGGGCTCGCCGAAGCCGGTGACCGCGCGGATCACTTCCATCGCCATGAGTGAACCCATGACACCCGCGAGGGCGCCGAGCACACCCGCCTCGGCGCAGGGCGGCACGGTGCCCGGCGGCGGTGGGCTCGGAAACAGGCAGCGATAGGTCGGGTTCGGGCGCCCGTCCGATCCCGTCTCGTGGGCGCGGATCGTGGTGAGCGTGCCGTCGAACCGGCCGAGGGCCGACGTCACGAGGGGCCGGCGGGCATGGAAGCAGGCATCCGACACGCCGTAGCGCGTGGCGAAGTTGTCCGATCCATCGGCCACCACATCGTAGAGGGCGATGAGGGCGGCGGCGTTCTCCGCGTCCAGCCGCTGGGCATGTCCCTCGACGGTCACATGCGGGTTGAGCCGGCGCACGGCATCGGCCGCGCTCTCGATCTTCGGGCGGCCGAGATCCGGCGTGCCGTGGATCACCTGCCGTTGCAGGTTCGATAGGGACACGGTGTCGTCGTCGGCAATGCCGATCGTGCCGATGCCCGCCGCCGCGAGATACTGGATGAGGGGCGCGCCGAGGCCGCCGGCCCCCACCACGAGAACGCGTGCCGCCTTCAGCTTCGCCTGTCCCGGCCCGCCGATTTCGGCAAGGACGAGATGGCGCGCGTACCGTTCGATCTCGTCGGTGTCGAAAGCCATGGGCCCGGATTGTTGTCGCGCCGCCCGTGGACGGCGCGTCGCTCGCGATCAGCGCGGCGCGAGGATCATGATCATCTGGCGGCCTTCGAGCATGGGCTCGCTCTCCACCTTGGCGATCTCCGCCGTCTCGGACTTCACCCGCTCGAGGAGCTTCAGGCCGAGGTCCTGGTGCGCCATCTCACGACCGCGGAAGCGCAGGGTGACCTTCACCTTGTCGCCTTCTTCGAAGAAGCGCTGCACCGACTTCATCTTGGTGTCGTAGTCGTGCTTGTCGATGCCGGGGCGGAGCTTGATCTCCTTCACCTCGACCGTCTTCTGACGCTTGCGCGCCTCGTTCTGCTTCTTCTGCTCGTTGAAGCGGAAGCGCCCGTAATCGAGCAGCTTGCAGACCGGGGGGACGGAGTTCGGCGCGATCTCCACGAGATCGAGGCCAGCCTCTTCCGCGAGCGCCAGCGCATCGAAGAAGGGCACGACACCACGGTTTTGCCCGGTATCGTCGATCAACTGCACGTCTCGCACCCCGCGAATGTCGCGGTTGGCGCGCGGCCCATCCTTCTGCGGGGCCGGCATGGCTCTCATCGGTCTACGAATGGCTGTGTTCTCCTGCTTCAACGACAAACGGCGGCCAAGCCGAATCCCTCCCGAGATCCCCTGACCGCCTGCCGTTCCGGTCTTTTCCGGAGTCGACACCTTGACGCAACAGCGCCACGAGTCAACCGGGTTGCGTGACCAATTGGCTCACCGATCCAGCGCGCGAAACGTCGTGAGGTTCCGCGCCCTGGCCTGATGTGTGCGGTCGCGCGCGTCGGCGCAAGGTGGGCTCAGCCGCTGCGGCCCAGCAGATCCGCGTAGACGGCGAGCGTGTCCCCCACCATCCGTTCCAGCGAGAAGTTCGCCTCCACATGCGCCCGGCAGCGCCGGGCCAGGGCGTCGCGGGCGCTGGCGCCGAGGGATAAAGCCTCCGTCAGCGCGGCGGCCAGCGCCGCCGAATCGCCAGCGGGCACGCGCCAGCCGGTGCGTTGCCCGGCCGGCACGTCCGGCGGCGCGAGGACCGTTTCCGGCACGGCGCCGAGATCCGAGACCACGACCGGTGTGCCCAGCGCCTGCGCCTCCACGGCCGAACGGCCGAAGGCCTCTGGCTCGATGGAGGGCACAGCGACGACGGAGGCGGCGCGGAAGGCGGCCGGCATATCGGTGCAATGGCCGACCCGGCGGACGATGCCGTCGAGCCCGCGCGCGGCGACGAGGGCGTCGATCTCCCGTTCGTAGCTGGTGCGCCCCTGTGGATCGCCGGCCAGCACGATGGCGAGGTCCGGCACGCCCTGCTGGCGCATCAGCGCGGCGGCCTCGATCAGGCAGCGATGGCCCTTCCAGGCCGTCAGCCGCGCGGCGAGCAGCACGACGCGGTGGTGCGGCTCGACGTTCCAGGCCCGGCGCAGGGCCTCGACGCGACCCGGCCCGACCGAATGGGGGTTGAAGGCGCTGAGGTCGGTGCCGCGATAGATCACCCGCAGGCGGTCGCCGGCCTCGGCGGGGTGCAATTGCTGGATGAGGCTCGCGGTGTAGCGCGAGTTGGCGATCACCACGTCGCCCCGGGCCATGACGGAATTGTAGAGCACCTTCACCCCGGTGCGGCCGGAATAGCTGCCGTGATAGGTCGTCACGAACGGCAGGCCGAGCCGCCGTGCCGCGCCGAGCGCCACCCAGGCGGGGGCCCGCGAGCGGGCGTGAATCAGGTGGACGCCCTCGCGCTTGCACAGGGCGGCGAGCTTCACCGTGTTGAGAGCCATCTTGAGCGGGTTCTTAGAGGCGGCCGGAAAGCGCAGCCAATGGCCGCCCTTGGCCTGCAACTCGCCGACGAGGCGCCCGCCCTCCGTCGCCACCAGCGCCCGGCCGCCCGCCGCCGCGAGGGCGGCCGCGACGTCTACGGTGGTGCGCTCGGCGCCGCCCGCATCGAGATCGGGGATGATCTGCAGGACGCAGGCTCCGGCGAGCTGCCCCTCGGTCGCCGGAAAGCTCGGGCCTCCCCTCGCCTCCTCGGCCATGCCCGGCTCCCCCGTGAGAAGCCGCCCGAAGGCGGCTGTTCGTTGCCACGTATCCACGTAAAGACCTGTCCCCATCGGCGCAGCATGGCGGTCGCGCTTTACGGTCCGGTAAACGGTGTCTGAAGCCCCGCCGTTCGTTTCTCATCAAATCGAGGAGAGTTCGCGGAATGCCTGAATCCAATTTCACGATGACAGTCGAGGGCCATGGTCCCGCGCGCGACATCGCCGTCCGGGTGCGCGACGGGGCCGGGCCGCCGGTCGTCTGGCTCGGGGGATTCCGCTCGGACATGAACGCCACGAAGGCGAGCGCCATCGACGCCTGGGCCGAGCAGGAAGGACGGCGCTTCGTCCGGTTCGACTATGCCGGGCATGGCGTCTCCGGCGGCACGTTCGAAGATTACGTGATGTCGTCTTGGCTCGCCGACGCGCGGGCGGTGATCGACGCCCATGCCGGTGAGGCGCCGGTTCTCGTCGGCTCGTCCATGGGGGGATGGGTCGCCTGCCTCGTCGCCCGCGAACGCGCGCGGCAGGGCCAGCGCACCGCGGGCCTCGTGCTCATCGCCCCGGCGCTCGACTTCACCGAGGAACTGATCTGGGCGGGCCTCGACGACGTGCAGAAACGGGCGATGCAGGCGAAGGGCCGGATCGCCGTGCCGAGCGAGTACGACCCGCGCCCGACGGTCTTCACCATGGCGCTGATCGAGGACGGCCGGGAGAATTTGATGCTGAACGGGCCGGTGGAGCTCGGCTGCCCGGTCCACATCCTGCAGGGAGGGCGCGACCCGGACGTGCCGTCGTCCCACGCCTTCCGCCTGCTGGAGCGGCTGCCGGCGGAGGACACCGTGCTGACCCTCATCGCCGACGGCGACCACCGCCTGTCCCGGCCGCAGGATATCGCGCGGCTGGTGGCGGCGGTGGCCGGAATCGCCTGAGGTCAGTGCAGGCTGACCGTGTGCAGGTCCTGCGCCATGGCATTGGCCAGGACGGCATCCCGCGTGTCGGCGAGCATGATCGGCGCGCCGCTCGCGGAGAGCAAGGCGAACAGGTCGAGCCCGGGGGTCAGATCGGGCGCCTGCGGGAAGAGGCGACGCACTTCCTCGGACCGGATCGGGCGGACATAGGCGATATGCCCCTCGCCGAGCACGGCGAGGTCCGCCGGCTGGAAGGCCGAGGCGTCGAGATCGGCGTCGGTCAGGGGTGCAACGTTCAGTTCGGACATGGAAGCCCTCCTTCGAGGCAGAGCGTCGGTCCCGGCCCCAGAAGGCGACCGGGGGTACGATCCCCATGTGGTGATCGCCCCCGCGAGATCAATCTCTGGCCCGGTCGTCCTAGTCCCGCGCCAGGATGTCGATCCGTCGCACGACACGCTCCGGTTCCGGCCGCACGAGGTCGATGGAGAGGAGGCCGTTCGATAGGTCGGCGCCCATGACCTCCATCCCGTCGGCCAGCAGGAAGGCCCGCTGGAACTGGCGCGCGGCGATGCCGCGATGGAGGAAGTGCCGCTCCCGGTCGTCCACCTGCCGACCGCGCACGAGGAGCTGGTTCTCCTCCAGCATCACGTCGAGCTGGTCGCGGGTGAAGCCCGCCACCGCTAGGGTGATGCGCAGGCGCTCCGGTTCCTGATCGGTGCGGGGCAGGCGCTCGATGTTGTAGGGGGGGTAGCCGTCGTTGGCGGCCTTCGACACCCGGTCGAGGGCCTGTTCGATTTCATCGAAGCCGAGCAGAAAGGGGTGCCCGAAGGGCGACGGTCGGGTCATCGCGGGACTGTTCCCTCAGTGCGAAGCCTCAGACCTGCGGGCGCCCTGCCCGGCAGGCCGATGAGCGCCTCGGCGCCACGGAGCCCGCGCCAGGCAGCGCTCCGCCCGGCGGAGCCGCCGGGACAGGCGAGATATGGCCGAGCGGTTCCGGGCCATCAAGGGAGCGACGGGGCGTCAGTTCGCGGTGAGGCCGCGCCACCGGAACGGCCCACAAAGGTCCGGCGCCGTTCAGGAATTCGGCGGTGCCGGACCCAGATTGCCAGATTTTCCCGCTAACAGTTTGGAACGGCTCTGATTTTTGCTCCGGCTCTTGAAGCCGGGGGCGGTTCCCGATACCTCGGCTTCCGCAACGCGCCGCCGTCCCGGCCCCCATCTTCTCAGGAGGTTCGATTGCCCTCGTCGATCCCGCCTGCCGCTCCTCCGATGCGGCGCGTCGCCGAAGCCTGCGGAGACGAGGCCGAGATCCTGGCCCTGTCCGTCGCCCGGTTCGTGGCGGCCGGCTACATGACCGGCGATATCGCCTGCTGGGACGCGGCGTTCAACGGCGCCGAAGAATTGCTCGGCTCGCACGAGGGCGGACAGTTCGTCGCCGGAATGGTCGGCATCGTCCGCGCCCTGCGGGTCGAACGTGAGGGCGACTGGGCCTTCATGCCCGCGAGTTGCTGCCGGCTGACCGGCCACGAATGCGCCCTCGTCGCGCTGATCGGCCGTGGCCGCCGGGGCGCTTGGGACGAAGTGGCGCAGGACGCCGCCGCCCTGGCCGGGCGCGCGGCGCCGCGCCTTGCGGCCGCCGTCCGTGCCGCTGCCGGCACCATCGATGCGGCGGCCGTCCGGCTGGCGCCTTCCTGCCCCCGGCCTAAGATCCTCCATTAAGGCGGCCGGATATGACGAAAGGGATGATCGACCGTGGTTGACCGGAGTATCTTCCAGGGCCGCGCCCGTCTGGCGCTCGCCTCCGGCCTCGTCGCCGCCGCCCTCGCGGTGCCCGCGATGGCGCAGGAGGCCGGGGGCGACAAGGGCGCGCCGGTCAAGCTTCAGCTGAACAAGACCGAGAATGCGGGCGATGCGTGCCGCATCACCATGGTGGTCGACAACAGCAAGGGTAGCGCCCTCAAGACCTTCAAGGTCGATCTGTTTGCGTTCGACACGGAGGGCGTCGCGCAGAAGCGCGTGGCCGTGGAACTCGCCCCGGTCGCCTCGCATAAGACGACAGTCAAGATCTTCGATTTTCCCGGCATCGCCTGCTCGAAGGTCGGGCGCATTCTTCTGAACGACGTACTTGCCTGCGATGGCGGCGAGGGAGCCCGCGAAGCCTGCCTCGAACGCACGGAAGTCGAGAGCAAAGGGACCATTCCGTTCGACCGCTGAGCGGGCGAACCGACACGACGACACGAACGCCCGGGCGGCCTCCGCCCGGGCGCCTCCGGCTTTGACGGTGCGCGCTGCGCGGGCCGCCGCGCCGGCCCGAGCCACAGACGTTTGAGGAGCCCGACATGGATCCGACCCAGGCCGCCCCGCTCGAAGCCCACGATTTCTCGTTCCTCGGCCTGTTCCTCCAGGCCGATCCGATCGTGAAGGGCGTGATGATCCTGCTGGTCATCGCCTCCATCGCCTGCTGGACCGTGGTGTTCGAGAAGATCGTGCGCCTCGCGGCGGCGCGGCGTCAGGCCAAGGCGTTCGAGGCCATGGTCCGCTCCGGCGGCAGCCTCGACACCGGCCTGAAGGGCATCGCCGGCCACGTCACCACTGCCGCCGTCGAGGCGTGGCGCGACCAGGATTCGAGCGAGACCCGCGCCGAGCGGCGGGAGCGCATCGAGCGGGCGATGCGCGGCGCGCTGGGCCTTGAGATGAAGCGTCTGCGCACCGGCCTGTCGCTCCTCGCGACCTCGGGCTCGACGGCGCCGTTCGTGGGCCTGTTCGGCACCGTCTGGGGCATCATGAACTCGTTCTCGTCCATCGCCCGCAGCCAGGACACGTCGCTGGCCGTCGTGGCGCCGGGCATCGCGGAGGCCTTGTTCGCCACCGCCATCGGCCTCGTCGTCGCGATCCCGGCGGTGATGGCCTACAACAAGCTCACCGCCGACGTGGGCGGCATCCAGAGCGCCTTCGCTTCCAGCATCTCGACCCTCGGCAACCGCCTCGCCCGCGACCGGGCGGGCCAGCACCGCGCCGCCGCCGAATAGGCCGAGCCGCGCGACGCAGGACGGGAGCGAAGGAGAGAATCCCATGGCGATGGTGACGAGCCGATCGAGCGACGGCGCGGACGAAGACGGCCTCGACGCAGCGCCGATGGCGGACATCAACGTCACGCCGATGGTCGACGTAATGCTGGTGCTGCTGATCATCTTCATGGTCGCGGCGCCGCTGATGACGACCGGCGTGCCGGTGCAACTGCCCAAGACCACGGCTTCAAAGGTGGCGCAGGCGAAGAAGCCGCTGGAGATCACCGTCGACAAGGACGGCAACCCGTCCATCGCGAAGGAGATCTTCACGATGGAGACCATCGTGCCGCGCCTGCGCGAGATGGCCGCCGAGAACAAGGACCAGGTGATGCTGGTCCGCGGCGACCGTGACGTGCCTTACGGCAAGGTCATGGAAGTAATGGGCCTCGTCGGACAGGCGGGCTTCTCCAAGGTCTCGCTCATCGCCCAATCGCCGGGCGGCGCCCCCGCCGCGCCCGCATCCGCCCCCGCCGCTCGCTGAGCCGATGACCGCGCTGACTTCGACGCATCTGCCCCCGCGCCGCCCGTCCGGGTTGCTCGCCGCCTTCCTCGTGGCCCTGGGGCTGCACGCCCTCGCCCTGCTGGCGGTGATGTTCCTGCGGCTGACGCCCCCGGCGCCTCCCGGTGAGCAGCAGGTGACGGTCGACCTCGCCCCCGTGATGACCGAGGCCCCGACCCAGGCCCCCGCCGAGCAGCAGGCCGTCCAGGCGACCCCGCCCGAGGCCAAGCCGATCGAGGAGCCCGTCGAAGAGGCGACCCAGCCGCCCCCGCCCACGGAGATGACCGAGATCGCTCCCGAGGAGGCGCCCCCCGTCGCCGCGACGGAGGTCACTCCGGTCCAGCCGCAGGATCAGGTCGTTACCTCGACCGCCGAGCAGGCCGAGCCCCTGGCCGCGCCGCCCGAGCAGGTCGCGAAGCCGGTCGAGGAGGAGAAGCCCGTCGAGCCTGAGAAGCCGAAGGTCGACCTTGCCAAGCTGAAGGCCGAGAAGGAAGCCCGCCTGCGCAAGATCCGCGAGGAGAAGCGCAAGGAGGAGGAGCGCCGCGAGCGGCTGGAAGAGATCCGGGAGGCCAAGGAGGCGAAGGTCAGGGCCGCGCGTGAGGCCAAGGCGCGGGAAGTGAAGGCGCGGCAGGGCGCCGAGCGGGCCTCGGCCTCGTCCTCGCGGGAGAACGCGGCGGGCCGCGCGGCGGCGGGCAGCGATCCCAGCGCGCTCCGGCAGTGGACGGGCGCCATCAGCGCCGCGATCCATGGTCGCATGAACCCCGGCGCCGCCGCCGGCACGTCGGGCGGCACGGCCGTGATCCGCTTCACGGTGATGCGTTCGGGCTCCGTCACCGGCGCCGGCCTCGCCCGGTCGAGCGGGGTCGGGCAGATCGACAGCGCGGCGCTCGCCGCCGTGCGCGGCGGGCTTCCGGCGGCGCCGGCCGGCGTCACGCAGCCGAGCCTATCCGTGACGATCCCGCTGAATTACCGTGTGCGTTGAGCAGTCTTCGGGCCCGGCGGATTCGCCAGACCCGACACCGGCATGCTAAAGGCCTTAACATTCCGGCTTGAACGGGCTGCCACCCGGCGGTCTGATCGGGTCGGGATATCCGGCCCTTCCTCCCCCCTCCTCGAACCGGCCGGACCCGCCCCGACCGCCGCGTCTCCTCGATGTGGCCGGCTGCGCCGGCGCGGGACGAAAGGGAAGCAATGAGCGACGACATCGAAACCGACCTCGACGAGGCGGAAGAGATCCGCGCTGCGGAAACCGAAGCTCGTCTGAAGGCCGAGAACAAGGCGGAGCGGGCCGAGCGCGCCGAGCGCATGGCGCGCGAGGGCGCCCAGGCCATGGCCGAGCACTTGGCTGCGCAGGTCGCCGTGGATGAGCGCACGAAGCGTCTCCGCTCCCTGCGCCTCGCCAAGGAAGCCTCCGACGCCCAAGCCGCCGCCACCGCCAAGCAGGAGGCAGACGAGGCCAAGGCCGCGAAGGACCGGGCCCGCAAGACGGCTGCCCGCAAGACCGCCAAGAAGGATTGAGGCTCGCCATGGTGGAGACCCGCGACCGTCGCCGCCCCACGGATGCCCGCGCGGCCGCCGAGGCGGCGTTCCGCAAGGCGACCACCAAGCCGGTCGATCCCGCTCCTGCGCCTGCGGCTCCCGCCGCAGCGCCCGGCGTGCGTGAGAGCGTGACCCTGCGCCTCGACAGCACCGTGCTGGAGCATTTCCAGAAGGACGGTCCCGGTTGGCAGGACCGCATCAACGCGGCCCTCAAGGACCTCGTCGCCCGCCACGGTTGAGGCCGGCGCGGCGCCTACCGCGCCCCCGCCACCCGCAGGCCCGCTGGCGCCGTGGCGTTCGCCGGCTCTCCCAGCACCGTCCCCCGTTCCAGGGTCGCGACCGCCAGCGGCGCACCGCGCCCGCGCAGGGCATGCGAGCCGAGCGACCGGGCCCGGATCCCGGCCGGCAGGCGGTCGAGGCGTTCCAGCAGATCCTGCGAGATCAGGATGCCGACACCGAGCGGGCGGCACAGGGCCTCGATCCGCGAGGTGACGTTCACGGCATCGCCGAAATACGCGATCTTGTGCCGGTCCACGCCCACTTCCGCCGTTACCACCGAGCCGCCGTGCAGCGCCGCGCGCAGGCGGGGCACCGTGCCGAACCGGGCCTTCCAGGCCTCCGCGTCGGCCTCGATCCGGTCGAGCACGGCGAAGAGGCATGAGACGCATTTCGCGTCCGCCAAGCCCCGGCTCATCGGCCACGTGATCATGGCGAGATCGCCGATATAATCGTCCACGGAGCCGTTGTGCCTGCGCACGGGCTCCGCGAGAGCGGCGAAGACCGCACCGAGATATTCCTGCGCCCGCAGGTCGCCATGGGCCTCGGCGAAGGCGGTGGAGCCGACCACGTCGAGGAACAGGAAGATGCGCTCCTCCTCCACCGGCCGGTGATAACGGCCGATCATGAAGTTCACGAACACCTCGCCGCCGATCAGGTCGCGCATGCGGATCACGAAGACCAGCATCGCCGAGACGCCGAGCGAATAGGCCAGCACGCGCGGCGTCAGCCGCGTCGCGGTGGAGAGGTTGTCCTCCGTAAGGCCCAGAGCCCAGACCACCGCGCCACCCAGCGCGCAGCCCGCCGCGATCATCAGCACGTAGGCCGCCTCGGCGGCCGGCACGTAGGCCCAGGCGGGCCAGCGGCGGATCTTGGCCTGCAGCCCGGCGAGGATCAGCCCCCGGTCGAAGGCGAGCACGGCCCCGCCCATGCAGAGGCCATAGGTCAGGCCGGCGAGCGGCGACGCGCCCGCCGCGAAGATGAAATTGTAGAGCAGTCCGGCGGCGCCCGCCGCCAGGACGATGAGCACCCAGAACCAGCGATGTGGCGGCAGCATCAACGCACCTCGCGATTCGCGTCGAGCGCAGGGGACACGGACACGACCCTAGCTTAAAGTCTACGAATGCGCGTAGCGTCGGGGCCTTGCTCACCCGGCCATGATGGCGCGAGTAAGGCGCACGGCGAGCCGCCGGCTGAGCGGTAGGACCGGGGAGGCAGCGGCATGCACGCGAGGGGCTTCGGGGCGGCGCGCGTCGCCGTGCCCGTCATCGGACAGGGCACGTGGCGGATCGACGGCAGCGAGCGCGCCGAGGCCGTGCGCGCCCTGCGGGCCGGGATCGATGCCGGCATGACCCACATCGACACCGCCGAGATGTATGGCGAGGCGGAAGCCATCGTCGGCGAGGCCATGGCCGATTGCCGGGAAGAGATCTTCCTCGTCTCCAAGGTGGTGCCGAGCAACGCGACGCGTCGTGGCGTGGTGCGGGCCTGCGAGGCGTCCCTGCGCCGGCTGCGGACGGACCGGATCGAGTGCTACCTGCTGCACTGGCCGGGCAGCCACCCCCTGGCGGAGACGGTGGCGGGGTTCGAGGATCTGCGCCGGGCCGGCAAGATCCTCTCCTGGGGCGTCAGCAACTTCGACGTCGATGACCTCGAACGCCTTCTCGCCATCGCCGGGCCCGACCGCATCGCCTGCAATCAGGTCTATTACTGCCCGACCGAGCGGGCCATCGAGCATGCCGTCCTGCCGTGGTGCACGGCCCATGGGGTGGCGCTGGTCGGCTACTCGCCCTTCGGCAGCGGCGATTTCCCGGAGCCCGCGAGCCCCGGCGGGCAGGTCCTGAAGAGCATCGCGGACGCGCATGGCACCTCGCCGCACGCCATAGTGCTCGCCTTCCTGCTGCGCCTGCCGAACGTCTTCACCATCCCGAAGACGGTGCGGGCGGAGCGCGCGGTGGAGAACGCGGCGGCCGCCGAGATCAAGCTCAACGCCGCCGAGATCGCCCTGATCGAGAGCCATTTCCCGCGCGGGCCGCGTCCGCGCATCCTGCCAATGCTGTAGGCGCCGCCTACTCGCCGATGCCGAACAGCTTCTCGAAGAAGTTCGGCTCGGCGCGCTGCTCCCGCCGACGGCGGGCCGGAGCCTCCGCCTGCGGGGCCGGCGTCAGGCCGTCGATGATCTGGTTCAGCACGTCGGCGGGGCCGGCATTGGCGACCGAGGCGGTCGTCTCCGGCGCCCGGCGCCAGCGGTTCAGGTTGGGCAGCGGGACTGGATTCTGGCCCTTGAGCGCCTGGACCATGTAGGTCTTCCAGACCTCCGCCGGCAGGCCGCCGCCCGTCACCTTCTTCGTGAGTTCGCCGTCGTCGTTGCCGAGCCAGACCCCGGTGACGAGGCTGCCGGAGAAGCCGATGAACCACGCGTCCTTATAATCCTGCGTGGTGCCGGACTTGCCGGCCAGTTCCCAGCCGGGGATGTCGGCCTTCTTGGCGGTGCCGCTCACGAAGGTCTCGTGCATCATGGCGTTCATCATGCCGTCGGCGTCGGGGCTGATCACCCGGCCGAGGCCGCTGTCGGCGCGCTTGTAGAGGAACTTTCCGTCGGAGCCCTTCACCGAGGACACGACGTAGGGAATGACCCCGGTGCCGCCATTGGCGAAGGCGCCGTAGGCCCCGACCATCTCCAGCAGCGTCACCTCCGACGTGCCGAGCGCGATGGAGCCGTTGGCCTGCAGCGGCGAGGTGATGCCGAGCTTCTGCGCGGTCTGTACCACGGCCTTCGGGCCCACCTCCTGGCCGAGCCGCACCGCCACGGTGTTCAGCGAGTGCGCCAGCGCGAAGCGCAGGCTCACGGGGCCCTCGTAGCGGTGGGAGTAGTTCTCCGGCGCCCAGTTGCCGATCTTGACCGGCGCGTCGTCGCGCACCGTGTCGGGGGTCAGGCCCCGCTCGACGGCGGCGAGGTAGACGAAGGGCTTGAACGACGAGCCGGGCTGGCGCTTCGCGGTGGTCGCCCGGTTGAACTGGCTCTGCGCGTAGTCGCGCCCGCCGATCAGGGCGCGGATGGCGCCGTCCGGGCGCATCGAGACCAGCGCCCCCTGGCCGACATTGAAGCGCGCGCCCTGCTTGTTCAGCTCATCGACCAGCGACCGCTCGGCCGTGGCCTGCAGCGAGGTATCGACGGTGGTCTGGACGGTGATGTCCTGCTCGAACTTGCCGACGTAATCGTCGAGCACGTCCATCACGAGGTCGGCGACGTAGTTAGCCGAGCCGCCGCCGCGGATGCTCGCGGGCCGGGCCGGCTGGGCGAGCGCCACCTTCACGTCCTGCGGCTGCGCGAAGCCCAGCTCCTGCATCGCCGCCAACACTTGCGCCGCGCGGGCCTGGGCCGCCGGGAGGTTGCGGTTCGGCGCCAGCCGCGAGGGCGCCTGCACGAGGCCGCCGAGCATCGCGGCCTGGGCGAGGCTCACGTCCTTGGCGGGCTTGCCGAAATAGCGCTGTGCCGCCGCCTCCACGCCATAGGCGCCCGCGCCGAAATAGACGCGGTTGAGGTAGAGTTCGAGAATCTCGTCCTTCGTGTACTTGTGCTCCAGCCACAGGGCGAGGATCGCCTCCTGGATCTTGCGCGAGGCCGAGCGCTCCGGCGTCAGGAACAGGTTCTTGGCGAGCTGCTGCGTCAGCGTCGAGCCGCCCTGGGCGACACCGCGCCGGGTCAGGTTCTGGCCGATGGCGCGCAGGATGCCGACCGGATCGACACCGAAATGCTGGTAGAACCGCCGGTCCTCGATGGCGACGAAGGCGCGCGGCAGGTAGGGCGGCAATTCCTTGATCGAGACCACCCGGCCGCCGGTCTCGCCCCGGTTGGCCAGGAGCGTGCCGTCGCTCGCCAGGATCGCGATGTTCGGCGGGCGCTTCGGCACGGCCAACTGGTCGATCGGCGGCAATTGCGACGCGTGGTAGGCGATGAGCCCGGCGAGGCCGATCACGGCCCACAGGCCGAGCACCACGCCGCCATAGACGATGCGGCCGAGCCACGAGCGGCGGCGCTTCGCGCTGCGCCCCCTGCCCGACGAGCCCCGGCCCCCGGAGGAGCCACGGGACGGGGAGGACCGCTTCGCCGGTTGCCTGCTCACGCGTTCCTTGCTCCCTGTCTCGGCGCCGCCGGCCCGATCCTCGCGGGAGAGGCGCAGGTCGAGGTCGCCGCGCTGGCCGATCCGCCCTTCCGGGACATCGAAATTCGGCTCGGCTCTGCCACGCTTCTGCGCCATCGACACCCGTCACGAAGCTGCTCGCCCGCGCGCGAGGCCGCGCAACCGGACGTTGACATGACGTCGCGGCGGCCCTGCGGACGCGTTCTGAGACGCTGTAAATGCGGCGGTTTAAGGGGCCGTTAAGATACCCGGCCCGCGTCGGGATGGTGGCCTGGGATGGACTAGCCAGACCAATATTCCGGCCTGCCGCCCCTGGTTTCGGCGCGGGTCCCTCCGTATGGTGCCGCCCGTTTCAGGGGGAGAGCACTATCGTGCGGGTTGCCATTCTCGTCGCGATGACCGGATTCGGCCTCGGAAGCCTTCCGGCATGGTCCCAGGTCCGCCTCGATACGGTCAACACCATCGCCTGTGCCGAGGAAGGCGGCATCTGCCGGATGCCTTATCCGACGAATGTCTATTTCGGGGTGCCGGGCAAGACCAACGGCCGCCCCTTCCCGCAGGGCGGCACGGTGGCGTGCAACGTCCAGAGCTTCGGCGATCCGGCGCCCAACCAGCGCAAGGCCTGCTGGTACGCCCCTCGCCTTACCGGCAACGAGGGCGGCGGCTTCCGGGAGCGCCCCCGCCGCGACGACCGCGACGAGTATCGTCCACGGGACGAGTATCGCTCGCGGGACGATGACCGCCCTCGCGACGAGTACCGCCCCCGTCGTGATGTCGACCGCGACGAGTACCGCCCGCGCCGCGACGATTTCGACGATACGCGAGAGCGCCGCCGCTATCGCAGCGTGCCGGACGATGAGTGAGCCTGTGTCGGCGGTTCGGAGCGGAGAGGCAGACGGCATGTCCGATGACCGGCGCGGCGCCTATCGCCGCAACGCCTTCACCTTCGGGGCCGTGGAGACCGGCGCAGGGGAGATCGGCTGCCTCGTCTGGGACGTGACCGAGACCGGCGCCCTGATCGAGATCGAGCAAGCCGTGGACCTGCCGGAGCGGTTGCGTGTGCGCCTCGCCCCGGAGACGGCACCGCACGAGGCGAGCGTCGCGTGGCAGAACGGCAAGCGCGCGGGCATCGCCTTCTCCGGGTAAGGCAGCCTCAGTCCTTGCGCTTTCCCGCCCGTCGGTCCCGCGTCATGCGCGTCGGGGCGTAAAAGTCGTCGGGCTTGGTGCGCACCCAGGCCACGAACTTCGCGAGTTCCGGGTCGGCGCGCAGGGCCTCGACATCGGCGAGGCGCCGGGCGATCTCGGCCTCGCTGTAGCGGGCGTGGATCGCCGAGTGGCAGACCTGATGCAGCCGCACCGTACCCCGATGGGTGCCGCCCTTCAGCTTGGGCGTGAGGTGGTGCAGGCTCGATTTCGAACCGCGCGGGATCGGCCTCTCGCAGAGCGGGCAGATGACCGGCGCCGCGGCCTGGGGGCCGTGGGTCGTCGGATCGTCATCGCGCCACAGGCGCTCGCGTCTGCCCAAGCCTCGTCTCCCGGCGTCTTCGGTGGATCGGGACGGCAGGCCGCAGAGTAAAGCCCGCTGTTATGGCGTTTCGCCCGTCGGCATTGACAACATCCGGCAAACGACGGAGTTTCGAACCGTTCCGAGGGGGGCCCTGACCGGGCTGAGATTGGGCGTAATGCCCTGACCCTTGAACCTGATCCGGTTCGTACCGGCGGAGGGACGGGAACCTGCGGCCACGGGATGCCGCACCTTACCCCTATCGTCGTCACGCAATTGGACCGCTCCAGCGCCAGGAGAGGCCAAATGAACGCACCCGTGCTGCCCAAGGATGTGAAGGGAAGCCCCGAGACCGTGACCACGGGACCGGTCTCCGGCTCGCGGAAGGTCTACGCGACCGTCGGTGGCCGGGAGGACATCCGCGTCCCGTTCCGTGAGATCGTGCTGACCGACCCGAAGGAAGAGCCGGTGCGGGTCTACGACCCGTCGGGGCCCTACACCGAGACCGATGCCCGCATCGACCTGTCGGCGGGCCTGCCGCAGATCCGCGCCCCGTGGATCGCCGCGCGCGGCTACGCGACCGCCGAGCCCCGCGCCGTGAAGCCGGAGGACAACGGCTTCGCCTCGGCCGACAAGCTCGTCGCCCCCTGCCCCGCCGAGCGCGTGCTCCGCAAGGCCGCCCCCGGCCAGATGGTGACGCAGTACGAGTTCGCCCGCGCCGGGATCGTCACCGAGGAGATGATCTACGTCGCCCATCGCGAAAACCTCTGCCGCGAGCAGATGCTGGAGCGCGCCGAGGCGGCCCTGGCAGACGGCGAGAATTTCGGCGCGGCGGTGCCGGCCTTCATCACACCCGAATTCGTGCGCGACGAGATCGCGCGCGGCCGGGCGATCATCCCCGCCAACATCAACCACACCGAAGTCGAGCCGATGGCGATTGGCCGGAACTTCCTCGTGAAGATCAACGCCAACATCGGCAACTCGGCGGTCACGTCGTCGGCCGCCGAAGAGGTCGAGAAGCTGGTCTGGTCGATCCGCTGGGGCGCGGACACGGTCATGGACCTCTCGACCGGCCGCAACATCCACAACATCCGCTCGTGGATCATCCGCAACTCGCCCGTGCCGATCGGGACGGTGCCGATCTATCAGGCGCTGGAAAAGGTCGGCGGCGACCCGCTCAAGCTCGATTGGGAGGTCTTCAAGGACACGCTCATCGAGCAGGCCGAGCAGGGCGTCGATTACTTCACCATCCATGCCGGCGTGCGCCTGGCCCACGTCCCGCTGACGGCGCGTCGCGTCACCGGCATCGTCTCGCGCGGCGGCTCGATCATGGCGCGCTGGTGTCTCGCCGGGCACCGCGAATCGTTCCTCTACGAGCGGTTCGACGAGATCTGCGACATCATGCGGGCCTACGACGTGTCGTTCTCGCTGGGTGACGGCCTGCGGCCCGGCTCCATCGCCGACGCCAACGACGCCGCGCAGTTCGCCGAGCTTGAGACCCTGGGCGAACTCACCAAGATTGCCTGGAACAAGGGCTGTCAGGTGATGATCGAGGGCCCCGGCCACGTGCCGATGCACAAGATCAAGGTGAACATGGAGAAGCAGCTTCGCGAGTGCGGCGAGGCGCCCTTCTACACCCTCGGCCCGCTGACCACGGACATCGCGCCGGGCTACGACCACATCACGTCGGGCATCGGCGCGGCGATGATCGGCTGGTTCGGTACGGCGATGCTCTGCTACGTCACGCCGAAGGAGCATCTCGGCCTGCCGGACCGCGATGATGTGAAGGTCGGCGTGATCACCTACAAGATCGCCGCCCACGCCGCCGACCTCGCCAAGGGCCACCCCGCCGCGCAGCTGCGCGACGACGCCCTCAGCCGCGCCCGGTTCGACTTCCGCTGGGAGGACCAGTTCAACCTCAGCCTCGACCCGGATACGGCGCGCACCTACCACGACGAGACCTTGCCGAAGGACGCCCACAAGGTCGCCCATTTCTGCTCGATGTGCGGGCCGAAGTTCTGCTCGATGAAGATCACGCAGGATCTGCGCGCCGAGGTGCTGGCGATGGAAGAGGCCGGGCAGGTGATCGGCCAAGCCCCCGCCATGTCGCAGGCTGAGGCCGAGGCCGGGATGCGCGAGAAGTCGCGCGAATTCCTCGCTGAGGGCGGCAAGCTCTACGTCGACGCGGCGGAGTGACAGCTTCCAGCGCGCCCGCCACCCGGCGGGCGCGCTGGATCGGTGCCGATGCTGACGGAATTGTCAGCATTTAGACGCTGGGATTTGGCCAGATGTCGTGGAATTGAGGCGCCGCCTTTACCGAATATTGAGGCCGTCTCACAAACGGGCTGTCGAAGACTGTGAGGGCATGCCCGTATTAAGCGCTGCTTAATGGCGGGGTGATGCAATCCGACCATCACAGGATCGTAGGAGCCTGTCATGGACATACGTAGCATTTCCGCGGTGGCGCAGGGGCCGCAGGGCCTCGATGCCCTGGCATCCACTGCCGCCCCACCGCCTCAGACCGCCGAGAACCGGGAAACGCCGACGAAGAGCCTCGAGCCGGCGGTGAAGGTCGATATCGGCAGCGATTCGCACGAGGCTCGCTTCGTGCGCGACGTCGACACGAGCGCCATCGTGTTCCAGGTGGTCGATCCGACCTCCGGCGACGTGCTGGCGCAACTGCCGAGCGAGAACGCGTTGCGCAACCGCGCCTATGCCAATGCCGGCGCGCCGAGCGCCGCCAATGGCAATCTCTCGCGGGTGGCCTAGGCTGCTCGCGTCGCGATCACTGACGCTGGCACGGCGGCCTTGCCTCGGCCGCGCAATCCCGTGAGGGCGCGGATCGCCACGAGTCCGATCCGCGCGAGGCGGATCTGCGCCGGCAAGTGCCGGGGGCCGATGGGCCGGTAGGCAAGCCGGGGGCTCGCCTTCTCGGCCTCCCCAATGGCGTGCCCGAGCGGTAGGGAGGCGATGCGGGCGGCCTCCTCCGGCGCGATCCCGAGCCAGTCCGACCACGCCCTGTCCCGCGCCAAAGCGCCCGTGGCGTGCATCTGCCGGAAACGCGCCCGCCACAGGTAGCGGCGCACGCAGCGGGCGAAGGTCTCCATCCGCGCGTCGCAGAGAGCGTCCGGCTCCTCGCAGCGGGAGCGGATCGTGTCCGCGACGCCCCCCGGCGCCCGGCCGGTGAGGCGGGCCGAGATCGTCACGCAGACATCCGGCGCGTGCCGCACGCGCTTCCCGTGGGCGATCAACCGCGCGATGAAGGCACCGTCCTCGCCAAGGGGAATCTCCGGCATGCCGCCAACCGCGAGGTAGGCGTCGCGGGTCACGGCCAGGGTCGCGCCGATGGTGGTGCGGTGGCAGGGCCAGGGATCGTGTGGATCGGGGTCGATCCGCGCCTCGGCCTCGGTGATGAGCCCGTCGTAGATGTCTTCCAGCCGGCCCCGGGCATGGAGCATGGCGGGCAGGAGCTTGCCCTCCTCGACATCGAGTTCGACCCGCCCGGCCACGGCATCCGCGCCGGCCTCGATGGCGGCGAGCGTGCGGACCACCCAGTTCGGTGGCACGCGGCTGTCGGCGTCGGTGGAGAGGATCGCCCCGCCGGCCTCGCCGAGCCACGCGGCGGCCTCGTCCATCGCCTTGCGGCGGGCCCAGCCGGCATGGGCGCCGGCGAAGTCCTCGTTCAGCACCCGCACGGGCACCGCCAGTGACGGCAGCAGGCCGGCGACGATCTCGCCCGTGCCGTCCGTGCAATTGTTGAGGAACAGCACCACGCCGAGGGCGCCGGGCGCGAGGCCCTCCTGGGCATCGATCGCCCGCAGGCACGCGACGATGCGCTCGGCTTCGTTGCGCACCGGGACCGCGACGATGGCGGCGGGACTCGTCATGGAATCATCTCGTCGGCGCCGGAGACTGGCACGCGACGGCTTATCGGTTGGGCGACCTGAACGGGAACCGAAGGACGGGTCTCAGAGGGTCTTCTCGACCAGACCCTCGATCCATTCGGGCTGCGTCTCACCCACCGAGCGTCCCACCTCCGTCTGGCCCTTAAAGGCGATCAGGGTGCTCTGCATCCGCGCATTGAGTTGCTTCAGCACATCCTTGCGGCTGTCGAAATCGACGTCGAAGACCTGGAGGTCCTTGAAGCGCGGATCCTGTGTCAGCTTGGCGATGATTGGCTTCTGCGATTTGCAGATCGGGCACCAGGGCGCGCTCACTTCGACCAGGATCGGCTTGCCGGCCTTCTGGGCGGCCTCGAACGCGGCCGGATCGTAGGGCACCGGCTCGGCGGCGAAGGCCGGGCCGGCAGCGAGGGCGAGCAGTGTAAGGGCGAGGATGTGGCGGCGTGTCGTCATGGGTTGTTTCCCCGGTCGGACTCTGACGGTCCTCCCGGAACCCTATACGCGCCGCGCCGGAGGAGCGCATCGCCATCACGCCGCACCCGTGCGCTCCTCCTCCGCGAGGGCGGCGATGTCGGCGGCGTCAACTGTCTCCATCGCCTTGCGGATTCGCAGCGCCCGCGTCGGCTGGCCAACGCGCATCACAAGAACGATAGTCTCCATGTCCGGGCAGCCGGGATCGGCGCAGGCGATCTCGTTGACGGAGAGCGCATCGTCGGGACCGAGGCCGAGGCTCGGGGCGATCTCACCCTTCAGCCGCGCGGCCACGGCCGATCGCTCGGCCGAGCGGGCACGCCACGCCTTGAGGCTCACGAAGGCCATCGGCGATCCCTCCTAACGGATCCGGACTGTCTGGCGGTGTGAAACAGTGTTGCATCGCCGCCGTCAACTGGCGACGCTCGGAGTGCCGCCGCCGGATAAAGGACGTTGTCCCCCGCTGGTTGTGGCAGTTTGGCAGGTTCTGTTGCAACGAACCCGGCGCTCGCTCGTAATGCCCTGCGGGCTTGCCGGGCTTTCTGCCTGGAACGAGGATCGAGTGGGAGTATCGGTGTCTTGCGACACTGGCGGGAAGGGCCGGGCGACCGGCGCGGTTATCACCACGGCAACCTGAAGGAGGCTCTGGTAGAGGCCGCGCGGCGATTCATTGCTGAGCGCGGCATCGGGGGCTTCACTCTGGTCGAGGCCGCACGTCTCGTGGGCGTGACGCCTGCCGCCCTGTACCGTCACTTCCGCGGCCGCGAAGCCCTCCTCGAAGAGTTGGCCGGGCGCGGCTTCAACGAGTTGGCGAGCCGGCTCGCGCGGGCCCTGACCTCACGCGGTACGCCGCTCGAACGCTTCACCCGCATGGGCGAGGTCTACCTCACCTTCGCGGAGGAAGAGCCCGCCTATTACGCGGCGATCTTCGAGACGCGCGGCATCCACGCCGCGCCGCAGGCAGAGAGCCGCCCGAGCCCGTTCGACCTGCTGGTCGAGGCGTTGCAGGCGACCTTCACGGATGGGTTCGGCGGAGTGGCCCCGCGCTTCATCGCCCTCGAAGTCTGGGCGCTGGCCCACGGGCTCGCCACCCTCTCGGCCGCCGGGCAATTGCCCACCGGCCCCGGCATTCCCGACAAGTACGAACTTCTGCGCGCGGGCGTCCTCGCCCTCGTCCACGGCGCCGCCCGGCGCGATTGAGGAGCCGATCCGGCGGCCCTTGAAACGCTCTTCCGCGATCCGCATGTTAACTCCGTTCACATGATATGCGGAGCTTGCCCGTGAACACGACCTCGACCCCTCCCTATGCCACCGGGCGCGCTTGCCGCTCCGGTCCCTTCCCTCGCCGCTCATTGGAGATCGGTGCCATCGTCCTTGGCTTTGTCTACTGGTGGCCGGTGGGCCTCGCGCTGCTCGCGTGGAAGCTGACGGGCTACCCGGCCGTCAACGAAATGCGGGACGCCGCCCGCCGGAACTTCGGAAGCTGGGACGCGGCACGCCCCGCCTCACGCCTCGCCCGCGCCTTCGAGGCCGCCAACCGGGGCACCGGCAACGCAGCGTTCGATGAGTACCGCCGCGCGGAACTCGACCGGCTGGAGGCCCAGCGTCGCGCCCTCGAGGAAGAGAGCCGCGCCTTCACGAACTTCGTCGAGGAACTGAAGCGCGCCAAGGATCGCGAGCAGTTCGACGCCTTCATGGCCCAGCGCCGTGCCGGCGGCACCGACGGAACGCTCTCCGTCTGATCGTGACCCGGCCGCGCCCTGCCCTCCCAGCGGGGCGCGGCGGCTTGGATTTCCCCCCTTGGCATGCGCCCCGGCCGTTGCGCCCTGCCCGGCCCTCCGGCATGACTCGCCCGTCACGGCACGGGAGGGGCGATGTCGAGCGGGACAGTCACGGTGGTCGATCACCCGCTGGTGCAGCACAAGCTGACCCTGATGCGGGACAAGGACCGCTCGACGCAGGGCTTCCGCCGCCTGCTCAACGAGATCGGTATGCTGCTCGCCTACGAAGTGACGCGCGATCTCCCCCTCGAATCCCTTGAGATCGAGACGCCCATCGGCCCGATGTCCGGCCGGCAGATCCAGGGTAAGAAGCTCGTCCTCGCCCCGATCCTGCGGGCCGGCGTCGGCTTCCTCGACGGGATGCTTTCGCTTCTGCCCTCGGCCCGCGTCGCCCATGTCGGGCTGTACCGCGATCCTGAGACGCTGGAAGCCGTCGAGTACTACTTTAAGGCCCCGTCCGATCTCGCCGACCGCACCGTGCTGGTGCTCGATCCGATGCTCGCCACGGCGAACTCGGCGGTGGCCGCCCTCGACCGGCTGAAGGCGCGTGGCGCCGTCGATCTGCGCTTCGTCTGCCTGCTCGCCGCGCCCGAGGGCCTAGCCCGTCTGGCCGCCGCCCATCCCGACGTGCCGGTCTGGACCGCCTCCATCGACAGCCACCTGAACGAGCACGGCTATATCGTCCCCGGCCTCGGCGATGCCGGCGACCGGATGTACGGCACGCGTTGATCCGGCCTTGCCGGACGCCACCCGGCGCGCAGATAACCTCGACCGAGCGAGCGGAGACCGACCATGGGACGCACCCTGCCCGAGACGATGCGCCGAATCCGCTACGACGGAACGGGCGGGCCGGAGGTCATCGCCGTCGAGTCCGCGCCGGTGCCGACGCCGGGGCCGGGCCAGGTGCTCATCGAGGTCGTCGCGGCCGGGGTGAACCGTCCGGACGTCGCCCAGCGCGCCGGCAGCTATCCGCCGCCGCCCGGCGCCACGGAGATTCCGGGCCTTGAGGTGGCGGGTCGCATTGCCGCCCTCGGCGAGGGCGTGCAGGGCTTGTCCGAAGGTGATGAGGTCTGCGCCCTGGTGATCAGCGGCGGCTATGCCGAGTTCGCCGTGGCCGAGGCCGCCCATTGCCTGCCCCGCCCGGACGCGATTTCGCTGACCGACGCGGGCGGACTGCCGGAGACGTTCTTCACCGTCTATTCCAACGTGATCCAGCGCGGCCGGCTCACCGAGGGCGAGACGTTCCTCGTTCATGGCGGATCGAGCGGCATCGGCGCCACCGCGATCCAGATGGCGAAGCTGTTCGGCGCCAAGGTCTTCGCCACGGCCGGCTCGGCCGAGAAGTGCCGGTTCTGCGAAGAACTCGGGGCCAGCGCCGCCATCGACTACAAGCAGAGCGACTTCGCGGAGGAGATCCAACGCCTCACCGACAAGCGCGGCGTGGACGTGATTCTCGACATGATCGGCGCGAGCTATCTCCAGCGCAACCTCAAGTCATTGGCCCAGGACGGTCGCCTCGTGATGATCGCGCTGATGGGCGGCTACAAGGTCGATGGGCTGAACATCACCCCGATCATGCGCAATCGCCTGACCTTTACCGGCTCGACGCTGCGTCCGCGCTCGAAGGAGGACAAGGCCGCCATCGCCGCCGGGCTGCGCAAGGACGTGTGGCCCCACCTCGGCAGCGGCCGCATCCGCACCGTTACGCACGCCACCTTCCCGCTGGAGCGTGCACGGGAGGCGCATGAACTGATGGAGACGAGCACGCATCTCGGCAAGATCGTGCTGACGACGGGCCGCTAAGGCGGCCCAAACCGGAACCCCTCCTCCGGCCTCGCGTTGGCGACCGATAACACAATCGTGTTGCGGCCGCTCCAACAGCGCGTCGCGTGACTTGAGCGAGGGCTGGTCGATGGTCGAGAAACTTACGCCGCAGGAAGGTCGTCAGGGCGAGCGCGGTAAGTCCATGCTCTGGGTGCTCGTTGGAAGCCTCGTGCTCCTCGCGGTCGCCACCATCGGCTTGCTCACGTGGAACGGCGCGAACTCGCCGAAGGATTACGCCTCGCAGAGCCAGGATGCCTCCCGCAAGGAGATCACCGGCTCCGTGAACGGCACGTCCAACACGTCGACCTCGAACTCGACGGCGGTGCCCGGCGGTAATCCGTCCTACCCGCAGCCGGCGCAGCAGAACGCCAACGGCGGCACCCCGAAGTAAGCCGCGCCTAGCGCGTCGGCACGGGGTTTACACCCCGGTAATCGTAGAAGCCGCGCTTGGTCTTGCGCCCAAGCCAGCCGGCTTCGACGTACTTCACCAACAGCGGGCATGGCCGGTACTTCGAATCGGCCAGCCCCTCATACAGGACCTGCATCACCGACAGGCAGGTATCGAGGCCGATGAAGTCCGCCAGTTGCAGCGGGCCCATCGGATGGTTGGCGCCGAGCTTCATCGCCGTGTCGATCGACTCGACCGAACCCACGCCTTCGTACAGCGTGTAGATCGCCTCGTTGATCATCGGCAGCAGGATGCGGTTGACGATGAAGGCCGGGAAATCCTCCGACATCGTCGCCGTCTTGCCGAGCTTCGCGATGAAGCCCTTGGCGGATTCGTAGGTCTGGTCCTCGGTGGCGATGCCCCGGATCAGCTCCACGAGCTGCATCACCGGCACCGGGTTCATGAAGTGGATGCCGATGAAGCGCTCCGGCCGGTCGGTCGAGGCCGCGAGGCGGGTGATCGAGATGGACGAGGTGTTGGTCGCCACCATCGCCTCGGGGCTGAGCACCGGGCAGAGGCTGGTGAAGATGTCCCGCTTGGTCGCCTCGTTCTCGGTGGCCGCCTCGATCACCAGATCGCAGGGCGCGAGATCGGCGAAGGTGCCGACCGCCTTGATGCGCTCGCGCGCGGCGTGGCTGTCGCCTTCGTCCAGGGCGCCCTTGGAGACGAGGCGGGCGTAACCCTTCTCGATCGAGTCGATGCCGTTTGCGAGCCGGGCCGCGTCACGATCGTTGATGTACACGTCGAGACCTGCGGCGGCGCAGACCTGCGCGATGCCGCTTCCCATCTGGCCCGCGCCGATGATGCCGACCCGCTTGATCTCGATGCCCATCTGAAGACCTTGCCCCCGATCCGTGCCCGCCCCGCCGCCGGCCTGCGGCTCGGCCGAGACCGCGAGGCGGCACGTGAATTCAAATGCCGTCTCAGCTTTCTAGACCAATCGCAAGGGATGAAGGAACCCAGGGGGGGCGTGCACTGCAATAATCCGGCCCGCGCGTCGCCCATCGGGCGCGCGCGGGTGATGTTCGCCTTATTTCGCCTTGGCGATCTCGGCCTGGAGATCCGGCACCACCTGGAACAGGTCGCCCACGAGGCCGTAATCCGCCACCTGGAAGATCGGTGCGTCCTCGTCCTTGTTGATCGCGACGATGACCTTCGAATCCTTCATGCCAGCGAGGTGCTGGATCGCGCCCGAGATGCCCACGGCGACGTACAGATCCGGCGCCACGACCTTGCCGGTCTGGCCGACCTGCCAGTCGTTCGGGGCATAGCCGGCATCGACCGCCGCGCGGGACGCGCCGACCGCCGCGCCGAGGGTGTCGGCCAGCGGCTCGATCAGCTCGTGGAACTTGTCGGCCGAGCCGAGCGAGCGGCCGCCCGAAACGATGATCCGCGCCGAGGCCAGCTCCGGACGGTCGGACTTGGCGATCTCCTCGCCCTTGAAGGTCGAGCCCGAGGCACCCGCCGCAGCCGAGACGGGCTCCACCGCGCCGGCCGAACCGCCCTCGCCCGCCGCCTTGAAGGCCGCCGTGCGCACGGTGATCACCCGCTTCGGGCCGGGGGCCTGTACGGTCTGGATCGCGTTGCCGGCGTAGATCGGCCGCTCGAACGTGTCGGCCGAGACCACCTTGATGATGTCCGAAACCTGCGCCACGTCGAGCTTGGCGGCGACGCGCGGCATCACATTCTTGCCGGTCGTGGATGCCGACGCGATGACGGTGTCGTAGGGGCCGGCGACGGACTCGATCAGCGCCGAAACCGGCTCGGCGAGGTCGTGATCATAGGCGGCGTCCTCGGCCAGCAGCACCTTCTCGATGCCTTCCAGCTTGGCGGCCGCCTCGGCCACCGCCTGGGTGCCGGCACCGGCCACCAGGGCGTGCACCGGCGCGCCCATCTGGTTGGCGGCGGAGAGCGCCTTCAGCGTCCCGTCCTTGATCTGCCCGTTGGCGTGCTCGACGAAGAGGAGCGTGGTCATGTGCGGTTATCCCGATGGCATGGGAGCCGCGCTCGACCGACCAGCGGGAGCGCGGCAAGGCAGGGCGGTTTCGTCAGATGACGCCGGCTTCGACCTTCAGCTTCTGGACCAGCTCGGCGGGCGAGCCGACCTTCACGCCGGCCGAACGGCCCGGCGGCTCGGCGGTCTTCAGCACGGTCAGCTTCGGGCTGACATCGACGCCGAGCGTTTCCGGGCTCGACTCGTCCAGCGGCTTCTTCTTCGCCTTCATGATGTTCGGCAGCGAGGCGTAGCGCGGCTCGTTGAGGCGCAAATCCGTCGTCACGATGGCCGGCATCTGGAGCGAGACGGTCTGCAGGCCGCCATCGACCTCGCGGGTCACGTCGATGGTGCCCTCGCCCATCTCCACCTTGAAGGCGAAGGTGCCCTGCGGCCAGCCGAGCAGGGCGGCGAGCATCTGGCCGGTCTGGTTCGAGTCGTCGTCGATGGCCTGCTTGCCGAGGATGACGAGCTGCGGGCTCTCCTTCTCGACCACGGCCTTCAGGAGCTTGGCGACGGCCAGCGGCTCGCAATTCACGTCGGTCTTCACGAGGATGGCGCGGTCGGCGCCCATGGCGAGGGCGGTGCGCAGGGTCTCCTGCGCCTGCTGCGGGCCGATGGACACCGCGACGATCTCGGTCGCCTTCCCCTTCTCCTTCAGACGGATCGCCTCCTCGACGGCGATTTCATCGAAGGGGTTCATCGACATCTTCACGTTGGCGAGCTCGACGCCCGACCCATCCGCCTTCACGCGGATCTTCACGTTGTAGTCGACCACCCGCTTGACGGGCACCAGAACCTTCATGGCGGACTCGATCCTTCCCGCTGTTATTCTTGGTCGCGGAGGTGCGGGCCGGCGCGGATCGCGCGCGCGTGACGGCCCCCCGCGAATGGCGGCGGGACCGTAGCGGCCACATTTCTGCCTTGTCAACGCAGGGCCGTGGAGCCGCCGCGATCGGCCGCAAGGAGAGCGGACTCAGCGGTTGGCGCCGGGCACCCAGAGCACGTCGTCGGCCCCGTTGTTGTTCGCTGCGCGGCTCGCGACGAACAGGAAGTCCGACAGGCGGTTGAGGTACTGGATGGCTTCCGGCGAGACGATCTCGCCCTCGATCGCGGCGAGATGCACCGCGAGGCGTTCGGCCCGGCGGCACACGGTGCGGGCGAGATGGAGATAGGCCGCGCAAGCCGAGCCCCCCGGCAGCACGAAGGACTTGATCGCCGGGATGGTCGCGTTCAGCGCGTCGATGTCGCGCTCCAGCCGCTCGACCTGCGAGGCGATGATACGCAGGGGCTCGTAGGGCAGCGGCTCCGGTCCCTCGGGCGTGGCGAGGTCGGCGCCGAGATCGAACAGATCGTTCTGGACGGCGCTGAGCATCCGGTCGAGATGTTCGTCGGCATGCAGGCGGGCGAGGCCGACGCAGGAATTCGTCTCGTCCACGGTGCCGTAGGTCTCGATGCGGAGATCCGCCTTCGAGCGCCGCTGGCCATCGGCCAGGGCGGTGGTGCCGTTGTCACCCGTGCGGGTGTAGATCCGGTTCAACTTGACCAAGGGAGGCTCCTGCGCGTCCCCCGCCGAACCGGCCCGAGGCGCTTAGAACGTATAGCCGATCTTGCCGCCGAAATTCGTCAGCCCGCGGTTGTTGGGGCAGAGACCGGCGTTCGACATGTGCTCGACCGTGCCCATGATGCTCCAATGTTCCGTCAGGCGATAGCCGATGGCGACGGCTTCGCGGAAGAGCGGGGAGCAGCCGAGCGTGTTGAAGCCGTAGGGCGTCGTCACCTTCGGGCCGGTGTAGCCGTTATGGGCCGCGCCGCCGAAGAAGCCGTCGATGAACACCTTGCGGCCCAGGGTCTCCGGGAAGACCTCGATGGTCCAGGTGGCGCCGAGATAGGCGTAGCTGGTGCGGCCGCCGGTGTTGTAGCTGCCGCCGACGGTCGGGCGCGGGATGAACGCCTGCCAGAAGGGATCCTGGAAGATCACGGGCTTGGCGAACAGGATTTCGCCGTTGACGTTTTCCTTCGCGAAGCCCCGTGCCTTGCCTTCGGCGCTGCCGGGATCCTGCACCGCGCCGCCGATGCGCAGTTCGGAGACGAAGCTGAGAGGCTGCGCCGGAGCCGCGTAGTAAGAGGCCGGGGCGGGAGCGGCGCCGAGATCGGCAGCGACGGCCGGCACCAGATTGGCAGCCGTGACGAGGCCGGCGAGGAAGGCGCGGAGAGTGGCGGTCATGCGGGCTCGGTGGGCGTAGCGAAGGCGAAACGTTGCCCGAACTTACCACGGAGCTCGGCCGTTGAGCCCCGTTTCATCCGGCCCTGTCAGGAAAACCCCACCCCTGCGGCAGCCGTGTCACACTCGATTCAGGCCGAACGCCACCACACCACGCCCATGATGAAGACAATGGCGATGAACTGCAGCAGTACGCGCAGGCGCATCAGCCGCTGGGACACGCTCGCGCTGCCGCCGCGCATCATGTTCGCGAGGCCGAGGACCAGCACCACGGCCACGGCGAGGCAGGCGATGAGTACGAGGGTGTTGGACGACATCGCGGCGGATCCCGGTCGGTGCGGCCCCTGGCGCGGGGTGCGCGAGCACCTATAGCGGGCACCGCGCCGCCGCGCAGCCCGCCGGGCGAAACCGACTGTCGCGGCTCAAGGCGCCGCCTTGCGCTCTAACGCGTCCGCGAAGCGCAGCGCGACCGACCGCCCTTGAGCCGGCGGATCGGCGAGCTTCGCCCGGAACCGCGCCGATTCCCCCGTGCCGAGGGTCGCCCGGGGGGCCGGGGCGGGAAACGACCTGAGCGGCTTGCCGGCCGCGTCGCTGATCTCGATCCGCAGGGGCGGCACCGGCACGCCGGCCCGCCCGACGCCGACGAGATCGCCCTCGATTACCAGTTCGGCGGGGCTATCCTCGCCGGCCGGGTTCTGGAAGGCGACGACATCACGGATCTCCAGCCCCCGCCGGTTTATCGGCAGGCCGATGGCGGAGAAGACCGAGGCGGTGTGCGGCACGAGGCCGACGATGGCGTTGCGGGCAAGGCAGGCCACCGGCAGGGCGGCGAGCAGGCTGAGGCCGAGAATCGCGGGCGGCGACAGGATGGGGCTTTTCGGCAGGGCGCGCCGCTTCGGCTTCGCCTTCTTCGCCGGCACCTTGCGCTTGCGCGGGGCCGGCTCGTCGGCGGGCGCCGCCTCTGGCTGGGCGGTGTCGCGGACGGCAGCGGCGGCTTCGGCCCAGGCGGCATCGGCCACCGGATCGTCCTGCGCCTCGGGGGCCGGCTCCGGCGGCTCCTCGACGGCGGCGTCGGGGGTGAGGAACCATGTTTCCCGGCAGGCGGCACACCGGACGGAGCGGCCCTCCGGCCCGATCTTCGCCGCATCGATGCGGTAACTGCTGGCGCAGGTCGGGCAGGTGATCAACATCGGCGGCTGACTCGACGCGGCCGCGATGGCCCTTCGAGGGGGCCGAACGGCAGAAAAACTCTTGAGAAATGGTGCGTGAACGGGGTTAACCTCGCGTGAAGCCGCGAGCGGCGCCCCGCCTCCGCGCGGCGCGGCCCGCCGGCATGTATCGTGAATCAGCCCTCGGGCCAGCGGCGGGACGGCGTTGAACGTTCAGGCAACCATGAAGAGCCTGCTGCCGGGGGCCGAACGGCCCGTAGTGCAGTTCGAGCATGTCGGGATGCGCTACGGCCTCGGGCCGGAAGTGCTCTCCGACGTGAGCTTCCGCATCGCGCCGCACTCCTTCCAGTTCCTCACGGGCCCCTCGGGCGCGGGCAAGACGACGCTGCTGCGGCTCATCCTGCTCTCCGTCCGCCCGACGCGTGGCACCGTCTCGATCTTCGGCGAGGAGGTCTCCGGCATCTCCAGCGAGAAGCTCACCCTGCTCCGGCGGCGGATGGGCGTGGTGTTCCAGGATTTCCGCCTGCTCGACCACCTCACCACCTACGAGAACGTCGCCCTGCCCTTGCGGGTGCAGGGCCGCTCGGAGACGAGCTACCGCGCCGAGGTGGTGGAACTGCTGCGCTGGGTCGGCCTCGGCGAGCGGATGCACGCGCTCCCTCCCCTGCTCTCCGGCGGCGAGAAGCAGCGCGCCGCCATCGCCCGCGCGCTCATCGCCCGGCCGGACCTGCTGCTGGCCGACGAGCCCACCGGCAACGTCGACCCCGCCCTCGGGCGGCGGCTGCTGCGCCTCTTCCTCGAACTGAACAAGCTCGGCACCTCCGTGATCATCGCCACCCACGATTTCGGCATCATGGATGCCGTGAACGCCCGCCGCATGGTGTTGAACGCCGGCCGGCTGCGGATCGAGGAATGAGCATCGCGGCCAAGGCACGGGCCCGCGCGGCGGCGGCGTTCCCGGTGGACCCCACCCTCCCCGCCAACCTCCGGCGCAACGCGCCCCTCGTCCCCACGGACACCGCCGCCGGCCGCTCGCTGGCGGCGGTCATCGCCATCCTCACCTTCCTCGCGGGCCTCTGCGCGGGCGCCGCCGAGATGGTCGCCGCCAATGCCGGCCAGTGGCAGACCAGCGTCGCCCAGGAAGTCACGATCCAGGTCCGTCCCGGCCCCGGCCGTGATGTCGATGCCGACGTCGCCAAGGCGCAGGCCATCGCTAAGGACGAGCCCGGCATCGCCCAGACGCGGATCTTCTCGAAGGCCGAATCCGAACGGCTGCTCGAACCCTGGCTCGGAACCGGCCTGGACCTCACCGACCTGCCGGTGCCGCGCCTCATCGCCCTCAAGATGTCGGGGGAGCGCACCGATCTCGGCCGGTTGCGCACCCGGCTCACGGACGCCCTGCCCGGCGTCGCGAGCCTGGACGACCACGCTCTGTGGTTGCAGCGACTGTCCACCGCCGCCAACGCCTTCGTGGGCGCGGGCGTCGGCCTCGTGGTGCTGGTGCTGGTGGCGACCGGGCTCGCCGTCACCTTCGCCACGCGCGGCGCCATGGCCGGCAACAAGGAGGTGGTGGAGGTGCTCCACTTCGTGGGCGCCGGGGACGATTACATCGCCCGCGCCTTCCAGGCCCGGTTCTTCGGCCTCGGCCTGCGCGGCGGCGGCATCGGGGCGGCCTGCGCCATCCTCGCCTTCATCGTCGCCGGGCTCATCACCGGCTCGGCTTCCTCAGGGCCGGCGGGACAGGAACTCGAGGCCCTGTTCGGTGCCTTCCAGATCGGCTGGCGCGGCTACCTCAGCATCGCCCTGATCGGGGGAATCGCCTCCCTCGTCACTGGCGCCGTTTCGCGCATCACGGTGAGGAGATACCTCTCCTGATTGCGACGGATCGCGCATCGCCCATTCACGGTCGCGAACCGTCGCCAGTCCTTAAGTGTTTGGCAACCAGTTGGGAGAGTGATCTGTGGGCAGCCGTCGGGGCTGCCTCCACGTCGCCGCATTCGGCGCTAGGCTCCGGAGGATGAACACGCGGATGACGCGCGCTCCCGTCTCTCTCGCGACCGAAGCCATCGGCTGGGTCTGGAACGAGCAGGCGCCCGCCTCCCCGGCCAAGGGGATGGGCGACGGGTCCGGCAGGGTGCCGGGCAGGACGAATCGGGAGTTGGCCCTGCAGTGCGGCGCCGCCGCGGCCGGACTGTGCTTCGTCGCCTTCGTGGCCGGCTTTCTTGCCTTCGTCGCCCTTCTCGCCCGCCAGGAGCGCATCCCCGAGGGGCGCACGGACGGGATCGTCGCCCTCACCGGCGGCGCCCAGCGCATCGGCGATGCCATCGATCTGCTGGCGGCGGGCTACGGCCGTCGCCTCCTCATCACCGGCGTGAACGAGCGCACGAGCCGGGAGGAGATCGCCCGGCTCAACCCGACCCAGCGCCAACTCATCGCCTGTTGCGTCGATCTCGATTACCGGGCGCGCAACACGATCGGCAACGCCATCGAAACGCGTCGCTGGATGCGCACGCACCATTTCAGCACCGTGGCCGTCGTCACCTCGAACTACCACATGCCGCGCACGCTGGTGGAACTCGACCACGCGTTGCAGGAGAGCGAGCGGATCGTCCCGCACCCGGTGGTGACGGAGGGGTTCGATGCCGGCGCGTGGTGGCGGAGCCCGCCCGTCGCGCGGCTCGTGGCCTCGGAATACGTGAAGTTCCTCGTGAGCTGGGTGCGCACCCGGTTCGAGGACGATCCGGAGCGGTCGCGGGCGGCGGTGGTGCTGGGCCGGCGTAAGCCGATCAAGATGGTGGCCGAGCCGCTGATGCGCGGCATCGACTGAGTCGCCGCTAGTTCCCCTTGCAGCGGGTGCGGATCGCCTCCGCGAATTCCTTCTCGGACCCCTGGACCTGGGCGAGGCCCGTATTGCGCTCCGTGCCCGAGAGGCAGCGAGCGTAGACGGCGGCCACCCGGCGCATCGTGTCGACATGGCGCCGCCAGACGCGGCAGCTCTTCGCCACATCGCCGATGTCGGCCTGCTCCAATTGGTCGATGGCTTGCCGCTGCATCGATTGCGCGACCACCACGTCACGGGGACAGGTCGTGTCGCCGCCCTGGGCGAACGCGGGCACCGCGACGAAGCCGAGGACGGCGAGCGTCACAAACGCATGGCGGATCGGCATCAGGCGGCTCGGGAGGCGGCGTTGCGGGTGAGCAGCGCGAACAGCGCCGCCTCGTCGCGGGCGGCGCGGATGCTGCCGAGCATGCCCGGCTCCCGCAGGACGCGCGCAACCTGCGCCAGGGCCTTCAGATGGTCGGCCCCCGCCCCTTCCGGAGCGAGAAGCAGGAAGGCGATGTCGACGGGTTCGCCGTCCAGCGCCTCGAAATCCACGGGGCGGTCGAAGCGGGCGAACAGGCCGAACAGCCTGTCGAGCCCCGCCAGCTTGCCGTGGGGGATCGCCACGCCCTCGCCGATTCCGGTCGAGCCGAGGCGTTCCCGCTGCAGCAGGGTGTCGAACACGGCCCGGTCCGAGAGCATCGGCAGATGCCGCACGGACTGGGCCGCAAGGTCCTGCAGCACCTGCTTCTTCGAGCGGGCGCGCAGCGCGCAGACCACCGCATCCGGGGCCAGAAACTCGAGAAGTGGCATGGAACGACCGTTGCCCCGCCGCCTAGCACCCCGGGGAGCCGGCCCCCTCAAGATCGCCGTGCCCGCCGTAAGCCGGACACGCCCCTATCCAATAGTCGGATAACGAGGACGGTTCCGGCTCTGTTCTGCGCACGCCCGATGTGAGTCAGGCGCCGCCCGTCGGAGGATCGACCCAGCCGATCGCCCCGTCGCTGCGCCGATATACGATGTTGATGCGCCCGGTGCCAGCGTGGACGAAAACAACGACGGGCGATCCTGTCATGTCCAGGGCTGTGACCGCCTCCCCCACCGTGTGCCGCTGCAGCGTCTTGGTGCTCTCGGCGACGATCGGGGGATGGGCGTCGCCCTCCTCCTCCGTCTCGGCATCCTCCTCGTCCGGCGCGGCGAAGACGGCGTAGGCCGCTTCCATCGCGGGGTCGTCCCGGGCGGCGCTGGCGTGTTCCTTCAGGCGGTGCTTGTAGCGTCGGAGGCGGGTCTCCAACCGGTCGGCGGTCTGCTCGAAGCTCGCCCGCGGATCGTGCGCGGCGCCCACGGCCTCCATGGTGAGGCCGGAGACGAGGTGCAGTACGCAATCGGTGCGGTACGCGCTCCCGTCTCGGCGAAGGGTGACGTGGCCGGTGCAGCCATCCTGCATGTGGGTGTCGAGATATTTGGACAGCGTCGCCGCCATCCGTTCCTCGACCCTGGTGCGCAGGCTCTCACCGAGATCCACCCCGTGGCCGGTGACGCGCAGAGACCTCATGCTCCCTCCTGTGCTTCTGATGCCACAGGAATTAGAGACCCGTTTTCGCGCGAGTCAACGGAGACCCCCGCTTTCGTGAGCCGGCGCAGCGGCGGGCGGATGGCAAAAGCCCCGAACCGTTAACCATTCGACCCCTACGGTCCCGGCGATCCGGATGGGAGTTCGCGATGACCGCTCTGTTCATCTTCGCCGTCATTCCCCTTACCGTCGCCATCGTCCTGGCGCGCGGTGAGCCCGTGAAGACCATCAGCTGCCTCGGCGCCATGAGCGTCGGCTGCCTGATCGCCTGCTACAGCGTCTTCGGCTTCGTCCGCAGCCGCGTCTTCGGCGTGGCCCGCTGAGGCCCCGTTCCGTCCCTCGCGCCCCGCCGCGCCGGCGGCCGTGAGGGCGACGCAGCCGCGCATGGCGGACACCGCCTCGCGCAAGGCCCATTCCAGTTCCGCCACGCGGTCCGAGAGGATCGCCGCCGCGGCCTCGGCGGCGTCGGCGGCCTCCCCCTGTTCCTTGAGGGACGCGAGGATCCCCTGGGCGGTGGCCCGCGCGTCGTTGCGCTCGCGCTTCAGGCGCTCGATCTCGGTCTCCGCCTCCTCCGCGCGCTGCTTCCAGCCCCCGGCGAGGGCGGCGGCTTCGAGGGCCGCGACGCGCTGACGGGCGTCCTCGAGCTGCGAGCGCAGGCGCACGCCGTCGGCCTCCGCCGAGGCGGCGCGGAATTCGGCATCGTTGGCGGCGGCCAGGGCGGCGCGGATGTTCTGGGCATCGATGAGGATGCCGTCTTCCGCAAAGCATTCCGCCAGCGCCACGAGCGCCTGCCGCTGCGCTTCGGTCAGCACCGCCCCATCCCAGGAGAAGACAGCATGGGATAGGCACACATCACGCCGCCCGCGCGATGTCGAGTCCGGCCCAGACGCGATGAACACGCGGTTTCCCGGTTACCCGCTGTTACCGATCATGACCGCCTCCGGCGGGTGCACTTCGGGACATGGCGGAGTGATGCCGCCCGGTGATGACGACCCGACGAAGCCGCTGAACGGCATTTGTTAACCGGGGCGTGACTCCGATGGTCTTCGTCCTCGGCGAGAGAAGTGCAATGGACACGGAGCGGCGACGACAACGGCGCGACGATGCATTCAAGACCGGCACGCTCTTCTTCGCGGAAGGCCGTCAGTGCGCCGACTGTCTCGTTTGGAATCTGAGCATGTTCGGCGCCATGCTCGAAGTCGAAGACGAAACCGAAGTGTCGAACTCCGGTCGTTTCATCTGCGAACGACTGTACGCGGATCGGGCCTACCGGATGATCTGGCGCGACGGCCGGAAACTCGGAATCGAATTCGAAGACTGACTGGCTCGGTCGTTCGCCGCGCACCTCGCCGCCGAACACGTCTTTCGTCGTCGCTCAGGCCGCGCGAGCGAGATCGCCCTCGATGGTCGCCAAGGCCCGCTCCAGGGCCGCGAAGCAGATCGGATCGAAGGCGCTGCCGAGATCGGCCCGCATGATGCCGAGGGCCTTGTCCAGGGGCATCGCCGCCCGGTAGGGCCGGTCGGCCGTCAGGGCGTCGAACACATCGGCCACCGAGACGATGCGGGTCTCGAACGGGATCGCCTCGCCCGCCAGCCCCCGTGGATAGCCTTTGCCGTCCAGGCGCTCGTGATGGTCGCCGCCGATGCGCGCCAGCTCGCGGAAGGCCGCCACACGGGTGAGGATCGTCTCGGACAGCGAGGCGTGATTGCGCATGTCGCGCCACTCGGCCTCGTCGAGCTTGCCGTTCTTGTCGAGGATGGCGTTCGACACCCCGAGTTTGCCGACGTCGTGCAGGAGGGCGGCCCGCTTCAGCCAGCGGCGGCGCTCCAGCGTGCAGCCGAGTTCGGCCGCGATCATGTCGGCATAGACCGCCACGCGCTCCGAGTGACCGCAGGTGAAGGGGCTCTTCGCGTCGATGATCTGTGCGAAGGCCCGGGCGATGTCGTCGAGGTAATCCTCATCCACGACGATGGGACTGGCCGGCGCCAGGGCGAGCACGGCCGTCTCCACGTCCGGGGAGGCGAGCGTCTTCCAGAAGTCGGGATCGGCCGCCACGGCTTCGAAGCAGGCGACGATTTCCGGATCGAACCACGTCCCGGAGCGCGCCCGCACCTCCGCCAGCGCGGCGGCGGGACCGGCGGCGGTGTGGAACACATCCACGACCTGCGCGAGGAGGGCGACCCGCGCGTAGAGAGGGATCGCGGTGCCCGCGAGACGGTCCGGTCGGCCCGCGCCGTTCCAGTGCTCGTCCAGGGCATGGATGGCGCGGCACACGCCTGCGGGGAAACGCAGCTGCCGCGCGATCTCGGCTCCACGCTGACAGCGGGTCTGGATCAGATCGTCGACGATCGTTCCGCCGTTCTGCAGGATGTTGAGCACGGCGCGAAAGCGTTCCGCCAATCCCGCCTTCAGGCCGGTATGCGTGAAGACGAAGCCGAGAACCTTCGGCAGGCTGTCGCTCACTGTCTTGAAGTCACGCTTGAAGGCGAGATCGTCGGAGAGATAAAGTTCGCAGATCCGGGCGGCATTGCTGGAACAGCCCAAGTCCTTCAGCATGACCGTGTGGTACAGTTCCCAGAGTTCGGTCTCCGGCAGGCCCAATCGCTGCCCGATATGGGCGCCGATCCAGGTCGCACGGACGCAATGGCCGACCGGCTGGCCCTCCGTGAGATCGAGGGCGTGGCTCAGGGCGCCGAGGATCTCCGACAGCTGAACCGTCCCGGTGTCAGCCTTGCCGCCCGCTACCGCCTGCATCGCTCTGCTCTTTTGCGCTGTCCGTTTAGTCGTAACTGCTATCACCAGAAGCTGACGAGAGTCTTCGACCTGTGTGAGAGCGTGGAGAGAACGATTAATGAGCGATAAATCGAGCACCTGATCTCAAGGTTCACCTTTCGCGAGCCGGGCCATCCTGCCTCGGCATGATCGGGCCTCCTACCGGGTCACGGGGCATGTCGTCTGGGACATGGGCGTCGTCCCCCCGACCATCATGGCGAGCCTCGGCCTGTCGGACTTTTCTTTTCTGTTCCGGTCCACGTGCTGCGGAAGAAGATCCCCCTCGGTCACGAGCGGCAGACGGTCAGACCGGCCTGATCGCGCAACTCGGCGCCTGGGTGCTCCGCACCGCGTGTACCGATGCGGCGGGCTGGCCGAGCACCATCGCCCTCGTGGTATGTTCGTCGCCGCCGAGCAATGCGATCAGGTTCAAGGCTTTCCCGTCAGCCGGCGGTTGCCGTATGCCGACTTCCTGACCATCTCAAACCTGTCCAAGATGGCCGCCTGGCGATGAGGGTGACGGCCGCCGCGGCTGCGCTACGCCGGCAGGGAGTATCTTCGGATCTAGGTCCCGGCTCCCCAGATCGTGTTCCATTCTAAAGCAGAAGTGATTGGGGTCGATCTTTCTTTGTCGACCCGAGCGGGATGCCTGTATTCGCCGATTCCCCGACCACGCGGCAAACTAGCCCATGTTACGGTGTCTAAACGTCCAAGTAACTTGACGCCGGTAGATTATGCGCTTGGGAAAAGGTGGGCGGGCTCCCGGTGCCGCAGATCAGGCCGATCATTGCTTCTCACCACCGCCCCGTCGCGGTGCTCGTGGCGGCATTCGTCGTCCTGACCATCTCGATCGCCTTGGGCGCGACGCTCTTCCTCGCCGACATCCATCGGCAAGCGGTGGACGAGGTCGAGCACAATCTGGTCGGGCTTTCGACCATGCTGGCCGATCAGGCCGACCGCTCGCTCCAAGCCATGGAGATGGTGCAGGACGCAATCATCCAGGAATTCACGGATGCGAAGGTCGCAACGCCCGCGACCTATGCCGCGATGGCCCGCCGGGAGACCTTGCACGTCGACCTCAAGGCCCGCATCGCCGCACTGCCGCAGGTGAATGCCATCACGGTCATCGATCACACAGGCAAGCTTCTCAACTTCAGCCGATATTGGCCGATCCCGGATGTGAACATCTCGGACCGGGACTACTTCACAGCGCTCGCGGCGGACCCCAAGCTGCGGCGCTTCATCGGCCAGCCCGTGCGCAACCGGGGTGACGGCGCCTGGACCATCTACATCGCCCGCAAGATCACGGCTCCCGATGGGACGTTTCTCGGGCTCGTCCTCGGCGCGGTCGAACTCGGCTACTTCGAGCGCCTCTACGCACAAATCTCGCCCAGCGACGACGCCGTCGTCTCGATGTTTCGCAACGACGGCATGCTGCTCGTGCGCCATCCTCGCCGCGAGGACGTCGTCGGCAAAGTCTTCTCGACCACGGGTGCTGCCCTGATCGCGGCCAAGAATCCGGCCGGCGGCGTTCTGCGCAACGTCAGCCCGATCGATGGCTTCGAACGCCTTATCGCAACGAAGGCCCTCGCCCGCTATCCGATCATCCTCAGCATCAGCCGCACGACCGATGTGAGCCTCGCCCCCTTCCGCCGGCAGGCGTTCGCCGTCGGAATGGCGGGGATCCTCCTGGTGACGTGCATCGGCAGCTTTCTCCTGCTCCTCCTGCGGCAGGCGCGGGCCGACCGGCGCATGGCGGGTGCCGAGGAGCGCGTGCGCGGCGAGCGCGAATTGCGGACGCATTACGAGCGGTTCGGCGTCGCGCTGGACAACATGATCCAGGGCCTCTGCCTCTTCGACGCCGATCAGCGGCTGGTCGTCATGAACGCCCGCTTCGTCGAGCTTTACGACATCCCCGATCACCTCCGGCAGCCGGGCGTCAGGGCGGAGGACGTGCGCGGCTATCTCCTGAGCCTTCGGGGGACGACGATGGGCAATTGGGACAGCGTGGCGACTTCGCCCGATGCGGACGCCCAATCCGTCTCGCCGGTCATCGTCCAGACGAACACCCATCGCGACATCAGCGTCCTGCGCGCCCCCGTCCCCGGCGGAGGCTGGGTGTGCACCCACGAGGACGTCACGGAGCGGCGCCGGAGCGAGGAACGCTTGCGCTACCTTGCTACCCACGACGTGCTGACGAGACTGCCCAACCGCATCCAGTTCGAGGATTTGGTCGCGCAGAAATTGTCCGACTGTTCCGCGTCGGGTGGTGAGTTCGCCCTGCTCTGCCTCGACCTCGACGGCTTCAAGCAGGTCAACGACATGTTCGGCCATGCTGCCGGGGACCATGTGCTCATCGACGTCGCCGCACGCCTCAGCGATCTCCTCGGCCAGAACTGCATCGCCGCCCGCCTCGGCGGGGATGAGTTCGCCGTGTTGGCGACCGACCTCGACGCACTCAAGACGCCCGCCATGGCTGCGCAGGCGGTGATCGACGCGCTCTGTATCCCTTACGCGGAGGGCGAACGGCAGATCGACATCGGTTGCAGCATCGGCATCGCCTCGTATCCCGGCGACGGGGACACCTACGAACGCCTTCTCACGGCGTCCGACATGGCGCTGGTCCACGCCAAGAACGTGGGCAAGGGCGGCTATCGTTTCTACGAGCCGGCGATGGATGTGGCCGCGCGCGAGCGGCAGCAATTGGCCCTCGATCTCAAGGCGGCCCTCGGGACGGACCAGTTCGAGCTGCATTACCAGCCGCAGTTCGACGTCGCGACGGACGAGGCCTGCGGGTTCGAAGCGCTCCTGCGTTGGACGCACCCGGTCCTCGGGCCGATTTCGCCCGTGCAATTCATCCCGCTGGCGGAGGAGACGGGGCTCATTCTGCCGCTCGGCGAATGGGTGCTGCGCGAGGCCTGTCGCAGCGCCGTCACCTGGGCGCAGCCCCTCGGCATCGCGGTTAACCTGTCGATTGCCCAGTTCCGGCAGGCCAATCTGTGCGACCTCGTTCGTGAGGTGCTGGACGAAACTGGGCTTCTGCCCAGCCGCCTCGAACTCGAGGTGACGGAAAGCCTGTTCCTCGAACGGACGGCGCGGTCCCAGGAGATCCTGCGCGACCTGAAGGCCCTCGGCGTCCGGATCTCGATCGACGATTTCGGGACCGGCTATTCCTCGCTGGCCACGCTGCAGGCGTTTCCGTTCGACAAGATCAAGATCGACCGCTCGTTCGTCGGGCAAATCGGCATCACCGAGAAGGGAGCCGCGATCGTCAGAGCCATCATCAGCCTCGGGAACAGCTTGAACGTTCCGGTGATCGCGGAGGGTATCGAAACGGAGAACCAACTCGCGTTTCTGAGACAGCATCAGTGCGCGGAATTCCAGGGCTACCTGCGCGGCAAGCCGCAGCCGATCTCCGCGTATCACGCGCTGACCGCCCCGCGCGAAGAGCTCCGCGTGGCGTGATCGTCCGCTCAACAGCAGCGAGATCGGCGGTCGGTTCAGCGCGTTCCGGCTTGGTCGCGGCGGGTGAGCGTGGCATTGTGCGGGATGACTGATCTTGCATACACGGGCTTCCGCTTCACCTGGGACCGCCCCGACGCCAGCGCACCAAAGGGAATGGCGCAGGTGCAGTGTCTGGTAATCGCCAGAGCGCTCTCGGACGCGCGACGCATCCTGGAAGACACGGTCACCGGAAGCTCGCGTGGCCTCCAACTCGTTAAAAGCGGCCCCGATGTACTCCAGGCCGCCAAGGCCGCCGGCTTGAACGAGGATGAAGGCGGCGTGCAGTGAGGGCAAGCAAGGTGCGGTGCGCTCGATCTTACAAGTAGGCGTCAATGGCTTGGATTGAGCTGACGGACAGCACGAACCACAAGGTTCTCGTCAATACTGACCAGATCGTCCGAATAGATCATCGATTCAACGGCGGCAGCATCCTGCACACCGTGGCGACACGGAACAAAGAAGGCAGGCTGATCAGCAACTTCGAGGTTCAGGAAGATCAGACGACCATCGAGACGATCATGAGCAAGGCCCAAATCGTCGTCTCTCGCTGAAGCCTGTCGCCGCTGGATACAGGTGAAAGCCTGAACGTCGGCTGGCCCGCCGGGCCGCTCACTTTTCGCGGAAGGCGCGGCGGGCCTGATCGACCAGGGGCTTCGTCAGGTACGACAGGACCGTCCGGTCGGCGGTGCGGATGAAGGCTTCCACCGGCATGCCGGGAATCAGCTTCGCCCCGTCCAGCCGGCCGAGTTCGTCCTTCGTGACGCCGAGGCGAACGAGATAGTAGAAACTCCCCGTCCGCTTGTCCTCGCTCACGTCGGCGGCGACGCGGCTCACCCGCCCGTTCAGTTCCGGCGTGGTGCGCTGGTCGAAGCTTGGGAAGCGCAGGCCGGCGGCCTGCCCGGTTTGCAATCGGTCGATGTCCTGGGGCGCCACGCGGACCTCCACCACCAGGGAATCGGCCGTGGGCACGATGAGCATGATCGGCTCGCCGGGCGTGATCACCCCACCGCGGGTATGCACGGACAACTCGTGCACGTAGCCCGTCTGCGGCGCGCGAATCTCGATGCGCTGCAACTGGTCGAAGGCGGTGATCTTCTGCTCGGTCAGGGTCGCGGCCTTGGCCCGGTTCTCCGCCAACTCCTTCGCGACCTCGCTGCGAAGGTTCTGCTCCAACTGGATGATCTGCAATTCGGTTTCGGAGATCTTGCCCTTGGTCTGGGCAATGGTCGCGACGAGGACGCCGCGCTCGCCCTTCAGGCGGGACATGTCCCGCTCCAGGCTGGTAAGCCGGTTGAGCTGGACGAGATTGCGCTTCCAGAGCCCTTCCACGCCCTCGTACTCCCGTCCGATGATCGCCGTCTCCTGCTCCTTGGCGGCCGATTGCTCTTCGAGCCCCTTGATCTCCTCGCGCAACTGCCCGATCCGCTGCTCCAACTGCGCCTTCTGGCCATCCCTTGCATCGCGCCGGAACCGGAACAGCTTGCGTTCGCCATCGACGATCCGGGCGACCTCCGCACCCGCTCCCGCCAGATCGGCCGGGAAGGCGACCGCGTCGCGGCCGTCGCGCTCGGCTTCCAGGCGGGCGTTGCGGGCGGCGATCTCCCACAGGCTCTTGCTCACGCTGTCGAAGGTGGCCCGCGCCGTCGTGGCGTCGAGCCGGATCAGGAGGTCGCCGGCCTGCACCCGCGTGCCCTCCTCCGCCAGCAGGTCAGCAACTACGCCACCGGTCGGATGCTGAACCTTCTTGATGTTGCTCTCCACGACAAGGGAGCCGGAGGCGATGATGGCGCCGGAGAGTTCCGTCGCCCCGGTCCAGGCCCCCGCACCGAGCGCCACCGCGATGATGGCGCCGACCCCGGCGATGTGGCGCCTCAGCGAGCGGCGCGTGCCGGCCGTGGGATCGGCGGCGGCTGGGGGCGTGTCGGGCTTCGTCATGCGACCCTCGTCGGGACCTGCCGCGTCAGCGCGTTGAGTTTGGCGAGCACGTCGTCGCGCGGCCCGTGCAGTTGCACCCGGCCGTCGGCGAGGACCAGGATCCGGTCCACTGCCGTCAGGGCGCTCGGCCGGTGCGCGACCACGACGGCGATGCCGCCCCGGGCCCGCACCGCCTGCACGGCAGCCGACAGTGCGCGGTCGCCCTCGACATCGAGGTTGGAATTCGGCTCGTCGAGGACCACGAGGAATGGGTCGCCGTAGAGTGCTCGCGCCAGGGCGATCCGCTGCCGCTGGCCGCCGGACAGGCCGAGGCCCCCTGGCCCGACGCGCGCATCGTAGCCGCCGGGCAGCCGCAGCACGACTTCGTGGACGCCCGCCGCCCGCGATGCGCTGAGAAGGGCCTCCGGGTCGGGCTCCGGGTCGAACCGCGTGATGTTCTGGGCGATGGTGCCGTCGAACATCTCGATATCCTGTGGCAGGTAGCCCACCGCGCGGCCGAGTGCGTCGGGGTCCCATTGATCGATGGCGGCGCCGTCGAAGCGGATCACCCCCCGGCTGGGCCGGGCGAGGCCGACCAGGGCGCGGGCGAACGTCGACTTGCCGGACCCGCTGGGGCCGATCACCCCCAGCGCGCTTCCGGGGGCCAGGGCGACGTTGACGTCGTGGAGAACCAGCGTGTCCGTGCCGGGTGCGGCGATGGTCAGGGCGGTGATCCGCACGCTCTCGCGCGGCGCCGGGAGGGGCGTGAGGGCGGCCGGCTCCCGCCGGGGCAGGAAGACGACGAGCCGTGTCCAGGCCTGGCGGGCCGCCGAGAAGGATTTCCAGTTGGCGATGGCGAGATCGACCGGCGCCAGGGCGCGGGCAGAGAGGACGGTCGCGGCCAGCATCACCCCCGCCGTCGCCTCCTCCCGCACCACCAGATAGGCGCCGAGGCCGAGGATGCCCGATTGCAGCACGGTGCGCGTGAGGCGCGCGGCGGCGCCGAAGCCGATGGCGAGGTCGTTGCCGGTGATCGCCGTATCGAGCGTCCGGTTCCTCCGGTCCTGCCAAAGCGCCGTCATCCGCGCGCGCATGCCGAGCGCCGACAGGAGGGGCGCCGTCCGGTGCGCCATGTCGATGAAGGCACGGCGCTCCCCCACCACGCGCACGCCCTCACGGGTCGAGGCGGCGGTGGCCCAGTCGGTTACGAGGGTCAGCAGGCACAGGAGCACCGCACCGGCGGCGATGGCCGTGCCGAGCCACGGGTGAAACAGGAAGCACACAGCGATGTAGAGCGGCACCCAGGGCAGATCGAAGAACGCCGTGAAGGCGAGGCTCGCGAGGAAGCCGCGCACGGTGTCGAGGTCGCGCAGGGCCTGCGGGCCGTCGTCGGTGCGGGGCATCTCGGCGCCGCGCGCCAGCAGGGTGCGGAAGATGCGCCCGCCGAGCCGCTCCTCCACGAGGCGGCCGAACCGGGCGAGGATCCGGGCACGGAAGATTTCCAGGATGCTTTGGATGAGGAACAGGATCAGCGCGATGCCGGCGAGGCCCACCAGCGTCGCGACGCTGCGGCTCGGCAGCACGCGGTCGTAGACCTGCAGCATGAAGATCGGCGCCGTCAGCATCAGCACGTTGACGAGGCCGCTGGCCACCATGACCGTCACAAGGGAGGCGCGTCCGGCCCAGGCCGCCGCCCAGAATTCCCGCCGTGTCGCGGCACGCACCTCACGCTCGTCGCTCACGGACGCAACTCCAGCTTCTCGATAGTGCGGGGGACAGTGCGGTCGGGTGGCCCCCGCCACGGTACGTGGCGGGGGCTCCGGGGCTCAGAGGCCGAGCAGGTGGATGCCCGTCGTCGCGCTATGCGCCATCGGATCGGCATGAGCCGCTTGCGCATGGCCGCCGAGGTCGAGGGAGGCGAGGCCGAGATCGCCCATCAGGTCGTGCGAGGCTCCAGCCTCTGCCGGAGCGGCCGTCGCCACCGGCACGATGTCGTGGAGCTGCCCGACGAGGGAATCGGCCGTGGCGCCGGTCGCGGGGAAGGCGATGTGGTCCCCCGTGAGAAGGTTGGCGCTGACCGCGCTCGGCTCGCCGGCCGGTGCGGTCAACGCGCTCGCCTGGACGGTGTGGGAGGCGTCCGTGCCCGGCGACAGGACGGCGACGTCGGCGGCGGGCGTCGCCGTCGCCGGGCCGGCCGAGAGATCGACCAGCGGATGGCTTCCCGCCGCATCGCCCGTCAGCCCCCCGAGGAGGCCGCCGAGCGGAGTCCCCGCGCCGCCCGATCCGGCATTGGCGAGGAGGCCCGTCACCGAGCCGATCACCCCGCTCGCTGCTTCGACCCCATGCCCGGCATCCGCGACCGCTTGGCCGATGGCCTGGGTCCCGTTGCCGCCCGCAACCGCACCGGGCAGGTTCGCGGCATCGGTCAGCAGGTTGCTGGATTCGCCCAGCTCCCCGAGGCCGAGGGTGTTGCCGAGACCGATCACCGAATGGACGGGATCGTTGAGGACCGGCATGGCGTGGCCGACCTGCTCCAGGTTCGCGTGCACCCCGTCGATCACTTGGTTGGCCAGATCGGTCACGGGCTGCGCCGGAGCGCCTTGACCCAGCAGGCTGCCCGTTCCGCCGAGAGGCGTTCCCGCGCCCCCGAGACCGCTCGCGAGGCCGGTGACGCCGCCGAGGAGAGTGCCGGCCGCGCCCGCTACCGCGCCGGTATCGGACAGGATCGGCGATAGCGCGGACAGCCCCTGCCCTTCGACGAGCCCGCCCGGCAGGGCCGCGACATCGGTGAGGAGGGTCCCGCTCTGCCCGAGATGGCCGAGCCCGATGGTCTCGCCGAGGCCGGTCAGACCATGGATGGTATCGTTCAGCGGCGCCACCTCGTGCCCCACGGTCTCGAGGGTCGTGTGGAGATTGAGGATGCCGGAATTGGCAAGGCTGGTGATCGGCGCCAGCGGACCATCGCCGGCCAGAAGGCCGCCATTGCCCAGCGTCCCGGTCAGGGAGCCCACCAGCGTGTCGGTTGCACCGAAGGCATGGGCGAGATCGGTCAGCACCGGGCTCACCGAGGTCAGCCCGCCGCCGCCCAGGACGGAGCCGGGCAGCGTCGACAGATCGGTCAGCAGCGTGCCCGCCTCACCGAGATGGCCGAGGCCGACCGTCTCGCCGAGGCCCGTCACCGCATGGAGCGGCGCATTGAGCACGGGGTTCTGATGCCCAGCCTCCTCCAGGGTGGCATGGGTCTGGAGCACGGCCTGATTGAGGATCGTCTCCGCCGGCGCAAGGACGCTGCCGCTGCCGACAAGGCCGTTACCGGCCGCGGGCGCCGCTGCGACCGTATCGGCCAGCCCATTGGCACTCGTGGCGACGCTTGCCGCATCGTTCAGGATCGGAGCGAGGTTGCCGGCATCGGCTGGGTTCGCGGCGACGCCGCCGAGATCGGTCAGGAGATTGCCGTTCTCGCCGAGATGGCCGAGCCCGATGGTCTCGCCCAGGGCCGTCAGCCCATGAAGCGGCCCATTCGCGGGGGCGACCTCATGGCCAACGGTCTCAAGCTGCGCATGGGTGTCGAGGACGATCTCGTTGGCCGGCGCCGAAAGGGCATCCGGGAGCGCCGACGGATCGGCATTGCCGGACCCAGTATCGGTCGCTCCTTCCACGAGGGACGCAATCGGACCGAGGCTCCCCAATTGTGATGTCGAGAGAGCGGTCGAAGACAGGAATGCGCCCGGCCCGCCGAGCCATTCCAGAGATCGCAAAGACGAACCGAGAAGGGAAAGTGGAGATGTGGACATCAAAGCCTCCAGTTTCCCCGCCCAACCTCCCGATTCAATTTTGAGTTGCAGAAGCTGCGCCTCTGGACGGTTCCTGTAGTAAATAGAGGGTTATCACTTTGCCCCTAATTGCCGGGAATAAGACGTTATCCTGCGCTGCGAGGAGGGTCTGAATGCAAAATCCACGATAATACATACTTGAATCACATATATATCCCGGCACGCCCCACCAAAGACGTCTATTTTTGCATTTTATTTACTCTGCCTGCGCGCTCCGTGAACTCGCTCACAGGTTGTAGGTTGACCGGCATCGCGTTGTTTGCCGGTGACAAGCATGCCGCACTCAATTTTCATCAAGGAACGAAAAGGCGACGTGGGGCGTCCGCCGGAACTGGTCGCTTACGACATCGACAGCGTGGCTTTAGCCAACCGACTGGTCCGGTCCATCGCCAAATCGAACCGCGTCAACGGATTCGACCGGATGACGCATCAACGCTGGTTCAAGTTGAAGGACTCGATCTTTTACGTTTACAGAATGGAGATCGGGTACAGCTGAATCTAGAAGCGTATTGCTGCATTGACGGCACGCCCGGCGACAGTATCGCCGGGCGTGCCGATTGTAGAGGGCTAACGGCTCGGTCAGCAGCTGAGGCGACGGCCTTCGCGGCGTCCCGACGTCTGGTAGTGAAACAGACCGGACCTCATCTGTCCGCCCATGACCGCCCGGCGCACGTCGGGATTGCAGCGCAGATACTCGCGCTCATCGAACGCGAAGTCGCCGCGCCCGCCGCGCGAGCCCCGGTCATAGTCCCGGTCGTAGCCACGCCGGTCACGGGGATCGTAATCGCGATCACGGCCGTCGTAATCGCGCCGGTCGTATCCGTAGTCACGTCCGCCATAGGGCTGCGCCAACGCCGGGGTCAGGCCGCTCAGCAGGGCCAAACCCAAAATGGTCGTAGAGATTACCTTCATGGTGCCTTCCTCCTCGTTGCGACCTGGGAACGCTCAAGGTGGAAAGCGGTTCGAATTCGAACTGCCGAGTTACCCCGCCTACGCCGACCAAAGGGTGCCACGAGGCGGGATCGTCATCGTTCCGGCATACGACGGATCGACTCCAGATTGTCGGATGACAGGTCCGCTTCGATGGCGCCATGACGTTGAGCAACGGCCTTCACGTCGCCGGCCGGGTGCGGTTTCGCGGTCGCCGTCTTCTTCTGATCCGATCCCGGTTTCAACGCGGCATCGCGGGCGGGCCACTCTTCGAACCGCATCGCCCGGGCGGGCTTCTGATCACCGCACCCTTCGCAGACCGACACAAGCCAGGATTGCCAAAGCCCGTCGGTCTTTTCCTCCATCGACTTTGCTTGCTCCCGGTGCGCGGAGGCGAGCTCGACCGTGTTGAGATCGGACTGCTTCTGCGGCGGAGCGAGCGCGTGAAGCTCATCGAGCTTCACATCCCGCTTTTCTTCCGCCACTTTCGGGGCTGGCGGCGTCGATAGCGTTCCGGTCGTGGCTGGATCGCGCCGGCACCCCGTACAAACCTTCGATGTGATGGCGTCATCGACGACTTGGCGCGAAGTCGGTTTGTCGATTGCTTTTATTGAGGTTGGGCTTGCATCGCGGCTTGGCGGCTTGGTCTGGCCGACTGCCGTCGTATTAGGCACTTTTTCAGTCGATAATGGGTCGTTTATAGTCGTTCTATGCTGGTCCTGCGCCTGGGCTGGCGCCGCTAAAGCACAACAAAGACCCATTCCGGTGATCAGGCGACGACGTATTGTCATGGCGACCTCCATGACCCATCAATCCCAGTTTTGATGAATGGTTCACTATAAAATTTGTCGTATCGGGCGCCCGGCGCAGGCGTTTCGCCGGAGGATCTCGGGCGCAAATTGGCAGCCCGCGGCAGCGATCATCGAGAGACGATCCCGCCTACACAGCAAGGCGGATGCGAAACCGGAACGCTCCGACAAGCTGGCGGGTTTGTCTATGCCCACACCGCAGGTTGGCAGGTGGGGCCCGGAGTAAGCCATTGTTCAACGTACCGACATTCACGGCCGGCTTGTTTGCGGCCGGCATGCTTTTCGCGCCCGTCCAGGCATCCGCGGCTCAGATCGGCGTCGGCGCTGTCCCTGAAACGGCGAGTGCGGTGCACGAGGTGCAGTACGGGTATGGCGGCCCCCGCTTCGGGTACGGCCCCCGGGGCTACGGCCGCCCGCACTTCCGTGGTCGCGGCTACGGTTACGGCCGTGGCTACGGACACCGCTACGGTTACGGCCGTGGGTATGGGCGTGGCTACGGTCGCGGCTACGGGTATGGGCGTCCCGGGATCTTCTAAGCGCGTCTCGCACTCGCTGATCGCAAAGAGCCCGCCCGGATTTCACCGTGCGGGCTTTTTCTTGCCTAAAGCGGCGCGCTGCAAAGGACGGCTTGGGGCAAAATCTCGGGAAAGATTAGTCGGAGTGGCAGGATTTGAACCTGCGACCCCCACGTCCCGAACGCGTTTCCGTGCGTTCCTGCCGCTTTTCTGCGAAGGGAAGCGCAAGTGATCAGCCCGCTTTGTTCACGTTCGGTGCACGGGATAGCGTCCCGGTAGGCGTCCCGGTACTCATACGCCCACCGATGGCCTTGAGGGCGCCCTGGAAGTGCTCGGGGCAGTGATGACCGTAGACGTCCTGCAGGACCTCCAGCGTCACGCCGAAGTAGCCGCAGGCCTCCCACGGTGGGCAGCCGCCACGAAGGGCCAGCGTGATCGCCGTGTGCCGGAACGAGTGCGGGATGACGTCGGCGCCGAAGCCCGCTTCCTCGCGCGTCGCGCGGAAGGCCTTGTTGATCCGCCCTACCCTCTTGCCCTGCCATTCGACGACGAAGCGCTCGGCAATGCCGGTCCGCTCCCAGCGCCGCAGGTGGGCGAGGAGCCTCGGATGCAGCGGCGCGGGCGGTTGCCGCTTCTTGGTCTGCCGCGATCCCGGTGCCCGCCGGTAGAAGGTGCCGTGTTCGAGATCGACGTAGCCGCTGCCGACGGTCGGCCGGATGGCGGCACCGCAGATCGCGCCGGCCCTGGTGCCGGTATAGAGCGCGACGAGGATGAAACGGGCGACGTGCTGGCGCGAACGGCGGCCGGTGGCGTGGCCCTTCTGCACTTCTCGGTATCGCCACGCCGACCAGATCAGCTTGGCGACCTCGGAGCGTGTGAGCCACCGCTCTCGGGCCGCGCCGCGCTCCGGCAGCACCACCGGCACGGGCGAGGCGAGATGGCCCTCGCGGTGGTAGTGATTGATCGCCGCTCGGAAGTCCTCAAGCTCGCGCCGGGCGACCGCGAGTCCGCGATGCTCGGCATAGTCGCGGCAGGCGCGGCCGGTGACGGTGGAGAGGCGCTTGCCCTCGAAGAACGAGAGGACGTTGCCGAGCCGGCCCGCGATCTCCTTCGGCCGGGCCTTCTTGCTGGCGATGTCGTCGAGGTAGACCGAAACTACGTCCGCGACCCAGACCTGAGCGGGGTCACGATCGCTCTCGCGCGCGGGCTCGTGCTTTTCGGCGATGTAGGCGGCGAGCCGCTTTTCAGCCGCTCCAGCCTCATCAGCGCGGCAGCCTGTGCGGATTTTCCGTCTTCCGTCTCGGATGATCCATGACGCGTGCCGGGTGATCCGACCTTGGGTATCGGTCTCCGCTCGTTCGAGCTTGAGGTGGGGGCCTTCGGAGCGGCGCGGCATAGCTCGATCATCTCGGCAATCGCACGAAGTGTGGTCCAGTCTTTCCCCGCCACGCGCGAGACGGCAAGTCGCTGGCGGGCCGCCTCTCGGCGCAGGCCGGCGCCGGTCATCGCGCCGCCAGGGAAAGCGATGGCTGCGGCCACGTCCAGGCGCAACGGCGTGTCGTCCGTGACCTCGGCCCGGTCGGGGATTCGCGCGCTACGGGGCATCGGCGCCTCCCGCGATCCAGTAGAGCCGGCGGCGTGGCTCGAATCCCGGCTCCGGCTTCTCCCATTCGGACGAGATCGCGCCGCGCTGTTCGAGGGCGTGCAGCGCCGGGAAGGCACGGGCTGGGCCGAGGCCGGTCGCCTTGCACAATTCCGCGCTGGACATGCCGGTGGGCGCCGCGCCGGCCAAGACTTCAAGGAGGCGGTCAGCGGCCGTCATCGAAGCCTCCATCGCGGGCCGGCGCCGATTGACGGGCCGCGTAGGCGTGCGCGGCTATCAGGGCGGCGCGCCCGACATCACGAGCGGCGTCAGCCTGATCGCGCTTCGTCCGTGCGGCCTCCGCGAGGTACGTGCTCAGGATGGCAGTGCAGTGGGAGGCCGCCGCGCCGACGATGATCGCCGTCGCCCAGATTGTCAGGTGCGGGTTCGAGAGCAGGTCAAGCATCTGCGCCTCCCCTTCGAGCATCACGCTCGCGACGTTGAGCATCGCCAAGGGCTGCCGCCCGCGCCTCGACTTCTTCACGGGACAGCCCGCGAAGCACGGTCTGGCGAGAGCGGGCCACGCGCCGTTCCTCGGCCTCGTCCGCCATCCGCTGGTCGTAGAACTCGGCCCCGCTGTCAGGTGTGACGCCGAGCGGCCGGCGGGTCGCGTCGTGAAAGGCGATGCGCAGGCGCTCGTTCTCAGCGGTGAGCCGGGCGACCTCGGCTTCGGCCTGAGCGGCGCAGGCTAGAGCCTCGTCTCGTTCCTTTGTGCGGAACGCCAGCATTGTCTCCTGCCAGCAGGAGGGCGCGAACTCTCCCGCTTGGTCGGCTGGCCATGCCCGCGTGCTGTCGTTGTCGTGGTCCGCGTGAGCAGCGGCTTCCGAAGCCGAATATCGCCCGGCTTCCGACAGCAGGCCGGTGTAGCCATGACCGTTCGGGCGCCAATAGAGTCCGCGCTTGATCAGAACGTACTCCCGCCCTTCCTCGGCGCGGGTTGGGGCGGGGGCGTCAGGCATCGGAGGGCTCCTGCATCATCTCCTCGACAATCCAGAGCATCGCGCCAGTCACGCTGCGGAAGATCATGGGTTCGCGTGGATGGGGCTGGTGTGGGTTCCACCGCTCGTCGTAGACTGTCACTGCTCCGCGCTCGCCACGGATGCGGAAGGCCCTTTCACGCTGGCCGTCTTTTGCGGTGGTCTGGCCGGTCGGATTAGCAGCAAGCCACGCACTCGCTTGACCAGGGCAGGAAGTGGCAGTCACATCCCAGTGGCCGGGGTTGCGCTGGAACACTGAGAAGCCGAGCGGGAAGAATGGCTGCGCGGCGTCGAAGAAGTGCTTCTCGGCTACCTGTTCACGGGCGCGCTGTGCCGCATATCTTGCGCGCTCGTCTAAGGTGAGATCGCCCATCACTTCCCCCCGCTCGTGTTGTCCTGCCGGATCGTCTCCACGCCGGAGGGCGGGGTGGGTTCAAGTGCACTGGCGGGATAGATCTGCACTGAGCCCGGTTCGCGCTCGCTTTCGACGCAGACGCCATAAGGTGTCAGGTCGGTGCTGTAGAAGCCGCAGACGCGGCCCTGCCACGACGAGCCCTTCGTCTTGCGAACGCGGGCGCCGGTAGCAAAGGGCGCCCCCACGCCCTGCGTCTCCCCACCGTCACCAGGGGCTTGGGCAAAGAGGGTGAGGATCATCAACCGCGCTTCGTCCATCACGTCGGCGCACGCCTGCGGCTCGCTGATGGTGTTCAGCCGGTCGAGCCGGTCGCAGAGCTTCTCGATCTCCTCCACCGACACTCCGCTCCCTGTTCGGGGCGCGGCGGGGGCGAAGTGCCGCCTCAGCCGATCAATCCAGTCCTCGTCGCTCTCGGTGTCGCGCTGACAGAGGTAGTCGGCTTGCTGGTGCTTCCAGTAGCCCGGCTCCTTTGGATCGTCTCGCGCCACCGGCTCGCCGTGTGCCCCCAGATCGGGGGTGGGAACTGAAGCCTTCAACTTCGCCATCACATGATCAGCGAAGTTCGTAATGGGGACTTCGATCAGACGGCCGGAGCGGTAGGCGTTCCAGAGCCCGGCGAGGAAAATCAGGTTCGCGTGAGCCCTGTCGCAGGTTGAGCAGACCGCGACGGTCGTGAACTCGTTCTGAAACGTCGAGTCCTCCGGCCCGACGCGCAGTTTGAAGGTATCCATCAGCGCGCGGGCCATGCCGGGTGTAGCTTTGACGCTTAGCTCGGCCAGATCGCCCGAGCCGCCGCCAGCAGCCCCGGCGGGCGGGTCAACTTTGCGAACGAGGCCCGTCGTCATGTTGTCGATCTGGGTCAGCACGCCGTACAGGTCGGGCAGCGGGCGCCAGTCTGGGTTCAGGAAGTGCTTGTCGGATAGCGATTGCGCCAGCCGCGTCGCGTAGCCTTCGGCCTCGTTCAGTTTGGCAACGAACAGGTCGGCCCGCTTCCGTTCTTCGGCCAGTTCCCAGGTATCCAGCGAGGCAGCAGCCCCGGCGGGCGGGGGTGGGGAGGCGACTTCTTGCGGGTAGAGCCAGCCCGTCCACACGCCGTGGAAGCCGTGCATCAGCGCGTCGCCGTTGTAGTGCTTGATCGTGTCGAGGCCGCCCCAGCGATACTCTCCGTCGTCAGGGTCAATCGTGATCGTGGCGATCCAGCCGTCAGGTGTGTGCTCGTTCGGCTTGTGCTTCGCGACGATCTGGGTCTTGCCGTCTCTCGGCGCCGTATTCATCGGCCGCCATGTCGTCCCGCCCTTCGCGGTCGGGGCGGCGGGATCGTAGATGTCAGGCCGGTCAAAGGCGTCACGGATCTCGGCGTGAGACTGTTCGACAGCGGGCCAGTCGCGGCGGCTGATCGCGGCTCCGATGGCTTGGATGCGGCGCCTGTGGTCGGCCCTGAGCACCGAGTAGCGCTCTCCCCCGCCGCCGTTTGCAATTGAGTTCATCGCGAAGCTCCTGAGCAGTTGAGAAAAACATGCGGATTGGTTAGTTTTGAGCGCAATGATCATTCGGGGCGCTACATACCGGCTTTCGCCGTCGCTGGAGCAGGAAGAACAACTGTCCCAGTTTGTAGGTGTTTGTCGCCTTGTGTATAATCTTTGCCTTGAACAGCGACAAGTTTGGCGCCGACAGTTCAAAAGAGTTACCGGAGGCAATATTAGTTTTACCACGCAAGGACGAGAAATTACGGCTTTGCGTGCGGAGTTCGATTGGGTCAGGGCGACTCCGTGCGAGTGCTTGCATCAAGTCGCGCGTGATCTTGATGCTGCTTTCGAGGCTTTTTTCAAAAAAACCGCAGGCTACCCAAGCTTTAGAAGGAAGGGTGAAAACGATAGCTTCCGGACAAAGGGCAGAGATCTGTCCATCAAGCCACTCAACAAAAAATGGTCCTTGGTTAGGCTGCCCAAAATCGGCTGGATGAAATTCAGAAGCACCAAAGAACTGCGCGGAACGATCAAGAATGCTACGGTTTGTCATAAGAACGGCGTGTGGTTCATAAGCTTCGTTAGTGAGATAGAACATCAAACACCAGCACCGCCGGTCGCAACGGTCGGCATTGATCGCGGAGTTACTACAACGCTTGCGCTGTCTAGTGGTGAGACGATGGCGCTTCCCGATAGTTTGAAGAAGCTGGAACTCAGGAAGAGGTTGAGCCAGCGAGTTGCTGCGAGACGAAAGCGAGGATCGAAACGTTACCGTCGCATCCATGCGCGTATCGCTCGAATTCAAGCAAAACAAGCTCGTATTCGTCGCAGTTTTCATCACAACGCGGCATTGAATATATCCAGACGATTTGGCGTAGCGGTTCTTGAGGATCTCAAAACGCGGAATATGACCGCCAGCGCAAAGGGGACGGTTACCGCTCCTGGGCGGAATGTCCGCCAAAAATCCGGATTGAACAGAGTAATACTCGCCGCTGGATGGCATCAGTTCCAGACAATACTTACATATAAAATGGAGGAGCGCGGCGGTCTGGTTGTGACCGTTCAGCCTGAATACACGTCGCAGACCTGCGCGGCGTGCGGAGTGATTGACGCGAGAAGCCGCAAGAGCCAAGCGCGCTTTGAATGCGTCAGTTGTGGTCACACCGCGCACGCGGACATCAATGCTGCGATCAATATCGAACGGCGGTGGAGCACACCGTTGCTGGGCGTGGAGGGTTTGCATAAGCGGCCCTGTGAAGCGTCAACTTTGAAGGACTTAAAAAGTCTGGATGAACCTAAGCTTTTGTCGGCTTAGGGGATGCTAAGCCCGCTGCGCTGGTGTTTCGCCACCAAGGCATGGCTCTACTCCGTCAGGTTCGAGGATGAGGATGCGGGGCGGGCGAACGGGTATTCGGGATCGCGCCGGGGGTCGTCGGGCGGCAGGACGGCGCGTAGGGCTTCGCGGATCGCGATTTGCAGACCGGCGCAGGCCTGATTGTTCGCCTTGGTGCGACGGACGCCGGCCGCCTTGGTGCCGGCGATCATCAGGTCGAGGCTGATCTGGTCGAGGCTGGCGAGGCGGCGGGTCATTCGGCCGCCTCCCGCCCGCCAGCCGCGCGGATCGCCTTGTCCAGCGTGTCGAAGCTGATCTCGGTCTGCGCGGAGACCATTCCGCCGTGCTCGGACGTGTCGATCGCGAAGTCTCGGGCGGCGTTCACGGCCGCCACGAGCGGCGCCGGGTCGTGCGGCTTGCCCTTGCGGGCGAGCTCGATCTCGCGGGTGAGCGTGAGGTGGGCGAGGATCGTCTCGTCCACGACGAGGCCGTTGCGCATGTCCACCCGGAAGAAACGGTTCAGGCGGTGCGCGGCGGTGATGAGGGTTTCGGCGCTCATGCGGTGGTCCTCACTGCACCCGAGCCGGCGCGGGATGCGCACCGGCCGCCGCCAAGCCGTTCATCGTCATCTGCCGGAGGGCCACCGCCTCATCGATCTCGGCCGCCACCTTGCGGAAGCGGTCGATCTTGCGAGCCGTGTCGAAGCTGAGCGCGGCGCTCACCGCGTCGTTGATCCGCCGCCAGTCGCGCGGATCGATCTGCTCGCCCGCCGCCATCAGCAGCGCGTACAGCACCGCCAGCGACCGGGCCGTGGCCTTGCCGCTCTCTGCCTCGGCCAGGAACAGCGAGAGGATCGGGTGCTCAGCCATGAGCGGCCTCCCGCTTACGCAGCTTGATCAGGAGCCGGCGTTCCCGTTCCACGGCAGCCCAGGCCTCAACGGCTGCCCTGCTGAGCGTCCCCACGTGCAGGCGTCGATTGCCGTGAAGCGGCGGCGCAGTGGTGTAGACGTCGTGCAGGTGGCCGGGCGTTTCCCCGGCCTCGGCGTGGAAGGCCTCGCACAGCCTGATGCGCTTACCCATGGACGGCCCCCCCCTGCGTGCGGCAGATCATCGGCATGGTGCGCGGCCCGAACTCGCCGCGCTTCTCGACGGGCCGCTGCTCCAGCCGCACGAGCCCGACGTGCCTCAGCCGCATCAGGGCCTCGGTGACGGCGCAGTAGCGCGGGTGGTCGTTGACGCAGGTCGGAGCGTCCTCCTCCGCGATGCCTGCGATCCTGGCCTGGACCGCGCGGAGCCAGTCGAACTCGGCCGGCACCTTCGCCAGCACGACGAACTCGCCGAGCGACAGCACGGGCGGCACGTTGAGCGCCACGATGGCGTCCTCAATGCTTCCGCCCTTGCCGCCGTCGACGCTCCACTCGCGCATCCGCGTCGCGCCGACCCGGTCCGTCTCCTCGACGCTCAGCGTCGGCCGGTCGATGGCCTGGAGGCGCGGGATCGTGGTGTGCTGCCAGATCGTGCCGCCACCGCGCTTGCCGTAGTTCAGGTGGCCTGCGTCGCGGAGGCGGCCGGCCATGATGGCCGCGAGGTTGATGGGCTCAGCCATGGGCCCGCCCTCCCGCCTGGTCCTGCTCCTTCAGCCCACGCACCATCGCGAGCGTGACGCGGCCCCTGCGGGCTTTGGCCTCGCCGAGCGCCTTGCGGATCTCCCCGGCGAACCGGTCGCGCTTCGGCGGTGGCGGGCGCGTGGTCGAGCGGTGGACCATCATCGGCCGCCTCCCGCACTCAGGGCCTTCTGCCGACCCAGGATGTAATCGGGTCGCCGCTGAGCTGCTGGAGGGCAGACCGCTAGGATGCGCCAGCCTTCGGTGAGGTGGTCCTGCAGCCTGTCGGTGCAGGAATCCTCGAGCAGCAGCACCTCGTCGACCGCGAACAGCAGCAGGTTCGGAATAGCGATCTGGATATTGTTCGTCGTGCCAGGGCCGGCGCTGCCGGGCTCAGCCACCCGGTAACAGGACGAGAACCGCTTCACCTCGAAGGTGACGCCCATCTCGATCAGATTCACGCCGATGTCGGAGAGGTCGACGGTGAACTCGCGGCCCTCCCAGCCGAAGCCCCATTTCTCCGGCACCACGTCATCGAGCGGAATGTCGGCGGACGGCAGCAGGCGGACCAGCCGCTCGCGTTGCCCTCGATCCATCCCCTTGATGTTGCGCTCGGCTGCGTAGGTCAGTTCGATCCGTGCGTGCATCGGTTCGGCCTCAGAAGGGAATGGGGTCGGCGTCGTCTTCCTCACGACGCGGCAGCGCCAGCCGGGCCGGAGGCTCGTAGGGCTTGTTCGCCTTGAGCGCGGCCTCGCGGGTGCAGGGCGTGATTCCGAACAGAGAGGCGCCGCCGTAGAAGTGCGTCCGCCAGCCCTTCGCGACCGGGTCGCCGTCAATCGGCACGTCCACCCGGATCATCTTGGCGCCGAAGCGCTCCTCCTCGCGGATGCGGCCGACGTGGCGACGGTGGCCCATCACCTCGACGACGGCCCAATCCCAGCCGTTGGATTCCTCCTCGGCCTGGGCGGCGGCCTCCATCGCGGCGATGGCGCGGGCGGCCGCGAGCTCGGCGGGCTTCATCGCCCGCTCGGCCTCGGTCAGGGTGTTGCGCGCCTCGTAGGCGTCGAAGATCGCCTCGGCGGCGGCTTGCTGCGGGGTGCGAGTCATCAGGCGGCGCTCCTCGTAATTTCCCAGCGGTAGGCATCACCGCGACCTCCCCCGGATCGGGTGAGGTGGCCGTTGGCCGTCTCGGTACTCAGGAAGGCGGACGCGGCGCCCATCGTGACCCTCAGCCGGTCCATGATGGCTGCGATGGTGACGGGCCCCTCGGTGGCCATGTCGAAGATGATCCGGCCGCTGTCCGGCCCGATGCTGTCGAGGACCGGCGGCAGTTCTTCGGCGCGCGTGAACTGGCACGGCGTGCCGTCGAGATACGCCTCGAATGCCTCTTCAGCCCCGCCCTGGAACCACACGCGGGCCTTTGGACTGCAATGAGCCACGGACAGCACACCGCCGCCCCGGAAGCGCAGGACTTCGTATTCGCCCTTTGTCGGCAAAATCTCGGCGCCGGCCTTGATCAACCACTTTTTGAAGGCCGCTACTGTGCGGCCGTCGGCGAGGGTTCGTTCGGGGCGGGCCATCAGACGACCTCTTCTTTAAGGCCGGCGCCGCCGTTGCTGCCCGCGCTGTCCGCTTCGGCGTCAGCATTCTCCGAGATCGTCGCGAGCTCGTCCCCGATCTCGTCGAGTACGGTGCGCATCCGCTCGTTGAAGGTCGCCTTCCACTCGGCCAGTGCGAACGACCCCTCGCGCGCTACGGCGCGGGCCTCGTTCAGGAACTCAGCCCTGGTCTTCTTCGGCGGCGGTGGTGCCTGCTCCACGCGCAGCGGCTTCACCACGTAGGGAGCGCGCCGGGCCTTCGTGACCGTAAGCGCCAGGGTCATCTCGCGCTCGAGGCCGGTCATGTGGCTGATGCGGATGCCGCCCACCGCGATGCCGCCGAACAGGACCTTGTCGTCCCGGTACAGCGTCATGCTGCGGCCGACGTAGGCGTTGCCGTCGTTGCCCCACACCGTCACGAGGACGCGGCGCATCGACTTGCACGGCAGATACGGCTTGCCGCCGTCGCCCTCGAAGTTGATCGCGATCGGCTGATCCGGTTCGGTGGAGCGGGCCACCTTCGTGATCAGGATGGTGCGGGGGCCGCCGATCAGATCGTCGGCGTTGAGCTGCGTGCTCTTGGGGGCGATGGTCTGGGAAAGGTCGGTCACAGCACGATCTCACGGTTGATGCGCTTGGTGGGGACGGCGCGGGTGTTCGCGAGCACGAGCTCGTAGCGGTCGCGCGCCTCGGCCAGCCGGTCCTCGAAGGCCGCAGCGGCGGTGATGATCGCGTCCTGCACGGCGGCGTCGGGGAAGACCCGGATCACGGCCATGGGCAGGCCGCCCGAGTACGAGACGAAGTCGCACCACGACCGCTCGGACACGAGCAGTCCGGTCTGGATCTGGATGACGAAGTCGCTCGGAATCGTCCCCGCCACCGCGTGGGTGACGAAGGTCTCGATCTGGAACTTCTGCCGCCGGGACTTCACCTCGACGAGGCCATCGCGGCCGACGAGCGCGTCCGGCGAGTAGCCGATCCGGAAGCCCCACTTGTCGTTGACGATGAAGCCGACGTGCTCGGTGGGCGCGTAGTGCTGGGCGTAGATGCCGAGGGCCTCGACCTCGTCGTCGTGCCCGCGCAGCATGTCGTCGCTGATGTAGTGGGGCTCGACGAAGCCGGTGATGCGCTGGGCCAGCAGCTCGTAGAGGTGGGCGCGCTCCTTCTCGTTCTTGGCCGCCTTGAAGGTCGGCGTGACGATCAGGTGCATCTCGCTCGCGGTGAGCATCCCGCACCGGGCGGCGATCCACTCGTCGCTGCCCTGATACAGGTCCTCGTAAATCTGGATTGTGGAGGCGGTCGCGGTGGCCATCGCGCTCACTCGGCCGCTTCGGCAGGCCGCGCCTGCGCCTGGAACCGCGCGCTCTCGGCGCGCACGTCGTCGATGTGCTCGGGGTCGAGCTTGTCCTCGACCGCGACGAACCCGCAGAGCCGGTTTAGGGCGAGCGCCGTGATCTCGGCCGCCTCGCGCCGCGCTGGGCCGCCGCTGATCGTCGGCATGACGTGCTCGATGGGATGCCGGGCCCGGTCGAGGACGAGGCCGGGATTGCTCGGGCTGGACTGGTAGGGACCGGGATGGCCGAGCAGCGCCATGCGCGCCGCGAACGAGTTGGGAGCCTGCACAAGCGCCTCCTGGGCACGCAGCGCCGCGATGGGCGCGAGTTGATCGGGATCGAAGGGAGAGAGAATTACAGCCGCCTCCGCTGCTCGGCGCGGCGGGCGCGGATCGCGTGCCCCTCGCGGATGTCCGTGACGCTGGCCGGCAGGTCGCGCGGCGGCGGAAGGAAGGCAGACCAGAAGGCCGAGCAGAGCTCGAGCCAGAGAAAGGGGCTCACAGGCGCCTCCCCGCAGCATCGGCCAGCATGTCGATGGCCTCGTCGACCCGCCGCGCCGTCTCGCGCAGCAGCTCGCGGGTGCGCTCCAGGCGCTCGACATCAGAGGGGTAGCCGCCGCCTCGCGATGCGGCCTGGGAGGCGAAGAAGGCCGCGGAGTGCGCGCCCTCGACGGCATGGGCCAGGGCGTCGGCTGACGCGACAAGCTGCCCGTGCGCCATGAGGCGCTCGGAGTTGCTGACCGGCTCGGCGGCGGGCGTCGGGACGAGCGAGAGGAACGGCGCGTTCACAGCGAGCCTCCGGACAAGCAGGCCGGACGGCGACCGGCGGAAAGGTCGAGGCGGGTGTCCCGCGCCGGCGTCACCGGCAGCCTGCCTTCGGCCAGGACCTCGACGCGGGCGGCGACCCAGCGCCGGGCGTGATCCTCGAAAGCTGCCAGGGCAGCGCGCATGGCCGGCGACGGGCCACGGGTGCGGGTGGTGAAGCGCAGGGCGTAGCGCGGGCGGCGCACGCGGCGGCGAGTCCAGATGGGCCAGGACGGGCCGCGACAGGGATCGTAGGGACGCTCCATGTCAGCGGCCCTCCAGCGACAGGCACCGCCCGGTCCGCGCGAAGTGCTCGCCGGCCATCAGGTGCGCGGCCACGGCCTGCTCGGCGCTCAGGGCGCGGGCCGGCGTCGGACGCGGATACAGGTCGGGGCGCAGGTCGTGCCGGGCGACGCCCGAGGCATCGGCGACGGCATCGACGTGCTCGGCCGGGCAGAAGGTCCAGGCCATCACCGTTGTGACCTTCACGCCGAGACGCGCGGCGAGGGTCGCGGGCCGGGCGGCGTTGACGGCGCGTTGCACGGCGGTCGCTGCGCGGATGGCCTGAGCCGGCGAAGGGAAGCGCGGGCGAGCGGCCATCACCGGGCCCACTCGTCGGCGGCGCGATCAGCGGCGCGGAAGGCTTCGAACCCTGCGCCGAACAGCGCGAGGACCGGCAGCACCACACAGAGGACGGTGACGACGACCGTGCCTTCGGCGGGCAGGCTGGCGAGGTAGGTGTGAAGGGTGCTGAGCACGGCGGCGGCTCCAATCGCTGAGGCGATGAAGCCAAGAATGATGCGGGAGATTGCCCGCGTCAAGACGTAATGCGGGCAATCTCCCTTATTTCGGCGCTTTGCCGGCCTCCTCGCCCTGCTCTGTCAAGGACCGCGAGAGGGTCAGCCAAAACTTCGCGTGTCTTTTTCGTGAGTGGTGGCAGCTACTTGCGCTCGCCTATGCACATTGATCCACAGGGTGAGGGAATGATCCCGCATCGGATTGACTCTCCAGCGAGTTGAGAACGTAATGAGAACATATCCGCTGGAGGTAGCCGATGACGCTTATGTTCCCCCCGACGACACACACGGCCTCGACCGCCCGGCCGATCCTTCAGGAGCGCTGCTTCAGCGTTCGCCTCCGATGCACGGAGTGTGACCGCGAGCGTTCGGAGATTGTGGCGATGGCCGACGAGCCCAACGACCCGGCGACGGGCCATGACTTCTACGACTCGGGGGTCATCGATCGCATGGATACGGCATGCCCAACGTGCGCCTCCGATGGCGCATTAGTCTTAGGGGTCGTGTACCTGCGCCAGCCCGGCGACGATCCCCGAGCTATCGAATAGGCTGGTTGTCGAAGACGTAACGGACGAGCGCGATGATCTTCACTTCGCGCCCGTCATTCGGATCGGCGTCTCTAGGAACAACGATGCTTTTGTGCTCCGGGTTTGACGACATTGGCACGAACTCGCGGCGGTCCTTATAAAGCTTGAGGACTTTCACCGAGCGTTCCCGCAATTGCTCTTGAGCGAGCGTTTGCTGCACGACGACTACCAGGCCGTCTTTCTCGGGAAGGTCCAAATCCTCCCAGGCGGCGCAAATGATGAAGTCCCCGTGCCGGATCGGACGCGGCTGTGCCTTGTCCATGGAGTCGCCCTCGACGCGATAGGCGATCTGTCGGGCGAAGGGATATTCAGGATCGCGTGGAGCGGAGATGACCTCTCCTAGGTCGTCGTCGAACGCGGGCCTTGCTAGGAACATTCCGGCAGCGACGGGGCCATCCACCTTGGCCAGAGTGAAGGCTTTGTTCGCGCTCACCAGTGACGCCTCGCGCCTGGAGGCATTCGGCGTCTTCGGCCCGGCTTCGAATGCCAGCCATGCCGCGCTCGTTTGCAACCCATCCGCGAGCTTCGAGACGGTCTCCAGTGTAGGCGAGTCATCCGGTCGACGCATCAGGTCGCGGATAGCGTCGGCGCCCAGGCCGCCATCAAGGCTGGCGGCCCGCTTCGACTTACCTGTCTCGTCAAGGCGTTCTTGGATACGCTCGCGGATGTCTCTCGGCATGTAAGGGAGGATACCCGCGAGGTCCGCGAGGGATGAGCGGGAAGTGACCCTTGACACATGCGGGAGATTGCCCGCATGTTCGGTCCCATGCTTACGGCCGATCACTTGCTGACCGTCGTCGATGCCTTCCGCCAGGCGCGAGGGCTGTCGGACTCGCGCGTCTCGACGCTGCTGTTCAACGACGGCAAGCGGATCGGCTTGGTGCGGAATGGCGGTGATGTCGGTTCCAGGCACCTCGCCGCCGCCTTTCGCTGGCTTTCGGACCACTGGCCGTCAGACGCTCACTGGCCGAGCGACGTCCCGCGGCCCCTCACCACAGAAACGGAGGCCGCCTGATGAGCGGCCTCATTACTTTTTCGGCCGTCGGCCGCACCGAAGCCCCGTGCGGGCACGCCTCTCTCGGGCGTTTCTCCCCTGACAGACTGGCCGGGACCTTCGGGCTCCGGCCTCTTTCGGTGCGCGCCTGAGATGAGCCTCACCGCGCACGTCCTCCAAGCCGTCTCGCTGCTCTGCGCCTTCGATGCGCTCTTCGTGCTGGCGCTCGCGGCTGGGCCGCGCGCGGACGAGAGCCGCGTTGAGGTGGTCCTGCAATCGTTCGGCGGGGCGCTGCTGCTGCTCGCCATCGCCTGCGCCGCCGCCGGGGGGCTCGCGTGATGCCCCGCCGGTCCGACGTCGTCATTCCCGCACCTCTGCCGTCGGCCCGCCAAGACTGCGGGCGGGGTGCTCTTCGTGTGCCTGCGTATTCCGTCCACCTCCTGCATCGCCGGCTCCTGCCGCTCCCGTGCCCCCTTCAGAGCACGAGGAAAGTGGCATGGGCGACCAGCGGCCAGGGATTACGCATCCAGGGAGGCGCGTTGTGAGCGCCGGTCTGTATCTCGACACCGCCGAGACGTTGGCGCGCAGTTGTGTGCGCCGGTACGCCGAGCGGACGGGTCTGCCGCAGGACGTAGCCCGCGATCGGGTTGCGCAGAAGTTCGGCTGGGCGCCGGGCACGCTTTACAACCTGCTTCGGGGCCGCCTGAAGAAGCTCGACGCCGACCTGCGGGCCGGCCTTACCCGCTACGCGATCGAGGACCTCCAGAATGAGATCGCCGCCCTCTCCCGCGAGCTGGAAAACGCTCGTGGCCTGGGCGCTCCGCAAGATCCGCACATGGTGGGTAAAGCGGCGGCGCTCCTGAGCGAAGCGCAAGCGCTGCATGATCGGATGATCGGGGGCGCGGCGTGAACGAGCCCCTGCGCACCATCACCCTCGACGGCCTGCTGCCCACGACGCACGTCATTCAGCAGCGCGTCACGGCCTTCCGGATCGTCGCTGCCGACGAGATCGACACTCACCGTCGGGTCACGATCATCGCCAACGGCGAGCCTGCGCACGCGGCGGTGCCGCGCCACTTCTGCAATGCCAGCACGCCCGTCGCTGGCGATTGGCTGATCGTCGCCCTCGACGGCGCCGTGAGCCACGTCCGCGACGACGTCTTCCGGTCCGAGGCCACGCCCGTGCCCCGCGCCGCCGCCGGCTGCTCCGGCCTTCCGCCGCGCGTCCCCCGCTTCCCCGGCTGAACAGCCCGCCCACGCGGGGCGCTCCCGCGCGACATGGAGGCCCGCGATGGCCGAGAAGCTGAAGAGCACGAAGAGCAAGAAGCAGACAGGCGTCGCGGCGCCGGTCCTGCAGAGCCTCATCGGCGTCTGCAACGGGCACAAGACCGACATGGACGCGGCCCGGGGCGAACTCGGCGCGGCGGTGAAGAAGGCCGAGGACGTCCACGGCGTTCACCGCCGGGCCTTCAACGATTGCCGCAAGCTCTCGCGCATGGAGGATGCGGCCCGCGCCGACTACCTCCGCGCCTTCGACGACTACCGCGCGAAGCTCGAACTGAACCCGCCGCCGGACCTGTTCGAGACCGCTGGCGACGGCGACGAGGAGAAGCGCCGGGCCGAGCAGGCCGCGAAGGCCAAGGCCGACGATGAGGTGGTCGAGCGCAACAGTAAGGCCCTGCGCGGCGGCATCCAGCAGCTGGCGCACTGATCATGGCGCTGCCGAAGATCCTCACCCTGGACTTGGCGACCCGCCTGGGCTGGGCCTGCGGGTCGCCCGACGCAGAGCCGCACTACGGCTCGTACCGGCTCCCGTCGACCGGGAACGGGATTGGGCGCTTCGGCGACGCCTACGATCAATGGCTCCTCGACATGATCACGCTGGAGAGCCCGGCGCTGGTCGTGTTCGAGGCTCCCTTCGTCAGCAACACGGGCAACGCGAACACGGCCCGTAAGCTGATGGGGCTGTGCTGGCAGACCGAAATCGCCTGCTACCGCCGCGACGTGCAGTGCCTTGAGCACGGCAACAACAGCATCAAGAAGACTTTCGCCGGGCACGGGTTCGCCAGCAAAGGCGACATGATCGCCGCGTGCCAGCGGTTCGGCTGGGATCCGAAGGACGACAACGCCGCCGATGCCCTCGCACTCTGGGCCTGTGTCGTCGACGTGAAGGCGCCGCGTTTCTCGCGGCTTCGGCTCGGCCCGCTCGGCGGGAGGGCAGCATGATTCCCTCCGGCCATACCTCCGTCATGGCGTCGCGTCGCGAGCCGCCGGACAGCCTCGATTTCTTCCCCACGCCCCCGTGGGGCACGCGCGCCTTGTGCGAGATCCTGCGCGACCACTTTCAGCTCTACCACCGGACCTGCTGGGAGCCGGCTTGCGGCCAGGGCCACATGGCGGCGCCGCTGCGCGAATATTTCCTCGATGTCGTTGCGTCCGATGTGTTCGCCTACGGGTCCGAGCATCAGGATGACGCGATCGACTTCCTCGGCGCGATATCGGCGCCCGCCGGTCGTCGTCGGCCCGATTGGATCATCACCAATCCGCCGTTCAAGGTCGCCGAGGCCTTCGCTCTCAACGCGCTGACCATCGCGACCGAGGGTGTCGCGCTCTTGGTGCGCACGTCCTGGCTGGAAGGCGCGGGCCGCTACGAACGCCTCTTCGCCCACCATCGCCCCGCGATGGTCGCGCAGTTTGTCGAGCGGTTGCCGATGCACCGGGGGCGCTGGGAGCCGAACGGCTCGACGGCGACGTCCTACCTCTGGGTCGTCTGGCTCACTTCCGACGAGATCGACGGGTCGGCCACGACGGAGTTCGTGCACATCCCGCCGGGCCGTCGGAAGGCCCTGACACGGCCGGACGATGTGCCGCGCTTCGGGGCCGCGCCGGCCGACGCTCCTCTCCTGATGGCGGGAGAGTGAGCCGATGCGCTGGGCTCTCATCCGTGCCGGCACCATCGCCTACCGGGGCACGCGCGAGCAGGTCCTCGAGGCGGCCGAACGCTACGGCCTGATCTCGCACGTCCTCGACGATCCACGAGATCCAGTGCCGGGCCGCGGCTTCTACGCCGACGGCGTCGAGATCCCGCCGCGCCTGTCGAAGGACGCGATCATCATGCCGGAGGAGATGCTTCCGGCTCGGCATCGGAGGCGCTCGGCATGAGTGAGCGCGTCGGCATCGAAGAGCAGATCACCGAGCTGAGCCTCGTGATCGTCAACCGCAAGGCGTGGCTGCAGCGCCGGGAAGACCTGATCCAGCAGGGCAAGAAGGTGCCGCCCGACACCGGCTGCACCGCAGCGACCCTGCCGGGCCTGGAAGCGGCTGTCCGCACACTCGAATGGGTTCGGGATCACCATGCCAAGCGGTAGCAATCCCGTCGCGCTTCTCGACGACTTCCGTGCAGGCCGCGCTGCTGTCGCACCGACGCCGGCCGCGCCGATCGCCGACGTCGATGTCGAGCAGGCCCTGATCGGCACCGTTCTCGGTCACCCGGAAGTCTACCCGCGCGTCGAGGCCCTGGTCGCCGTCGAGCACTTCCACGAGCAGCCTCACCAGATGGTCTGGGCCGCCATCGCCGACGTCGTGGCGGCTGGCGACACCCCGAACCTGATGCGGGTGCGCGCCGCGATCGGCGCCGAGGTCTGGGGGCAGGACTTCGGTGGCAAGACCTTCGGGTCCTACCTCACCGGCTTGGCGATCAACGGCCTGCCGGCGCAGGCGGTCGAATACGCCCGCATCGTCCAGCAGATCTGGCAGCTGCGCGAGCTTCACGTTGCGACGGGTTCGGTCACCCCCGGGACGGGCTTCGTACCCGGCCCGGCACTGGATCGCATCTACAGCCGCATCGACGCGGTCCGGTCCTCGTTCGTGGATCGGAAGGTCACCTCGGTCAGCCTCGACGAGGCGAGCCACGCCCTTGTCTCGGACATCCAGGCCAGCCTTCAAGGTGAAGACCTCGCGCCGCCGTCCTGCGGAATCGCGGCGCTGGACGAGGAGATCGGCGGCGGCCTGCTACCCTCGTTCCTCTTGACCATCGGCGCCAGAACCTCGGTCGGCAAATCGGTGGTCGGCGTCGAGATGGGGCGCTGCGTCGCCACCGGCGGCCACGCCGCGATCTACCACTCCCTGGAGATGTCGCGGAAGCAGATCGCCGCCCGCATCGCAGCAAGCCACCTGTTCGACCTCGGCGTCGAGATCCCGTTCTCGCAGATTCAGAAGCGGCGGGCGCTGAACGATCGGGACGCCTACCAGGTGGCGGTCGCGGCGCGCGATACCCGCGACCTGCCCTTCCACATCGAGGATGGCGGCGGCCGCACCATCGGCGACATAGCCGCTTCAACGGACCGGCTGGCCAACCTCTACGCCCGACGCAACATCCCGCTCGGGCTCGTCGTCATCGATCACGCGCACATCGTGAAGTTCTCGCGCAACTTTAATCGTGAGGACGAGGGCTTCAAGGAGATCGCCGACGGCGCGCTCGCGCTGGCCAAGCACCTCGACACGACGGTGCTGCTCCTCGCGCAGCTGAATCGTGGCCCTGAGAACCGCGAGGATAAACGACCGGGCCTCGCCGATCTGCGCGGCGCCGGGGCGTTCGAGGAGGACTCGGATGCGGTGATCTTCCTCTACCGCGCCGCCTACTACATCGAGCGGTCTCCTGCATTCCGGAACGGCGAGGCGAAGGCGATCGAAGATCATCGCGCCAACCGCCACGGCCTCGAATTCATCATCGACAAGAACCGGGCCGGTCGCTCGAACCACATCGTGCGCGCCTGGATCGATCCGGCGCTGAACGCCGTCCGCAACTACAATTTTCGAGGCTGACCATGCGCGATCCGCTCGTTCCCGCGCACATCGACCTGCGTGACTTCCCCTTCATGCCGCTCGAGGTCTCGCGCCTGCGTGACTCGGCGATCGTGGACGAGATCTCAGGCGACGAGTTCCGAGCCGCCATCCTGCTCTGGTGCGCGTCCTGGCATCAGGTGCCGGCGGGGTCGCTCCCGAAGGATCCGAAGCAGCTCTCCAAGTTCGCAGGTTACGGCCGTGTCGTCAGCGAATGGGAGAAGGTCGCCGAGGGCGCGCTTTACGGCTGGGTCGAGTGCTCGGATGGCCGCCTCTACCATCCAGTCATCGCCGAGAAGGCCCTGGATGCCTGGGACAAGAAGAGCGAGTTCGCAGGCAAAGCTAGCGCTCGCGCCGAACAGGCGAAGGCCGCGGCCGAAGCTCGCTGGGGGAAGAAGGACACTCCTTCCGGAGGTGGCGAAACGGAGCACTCCCCGCGCATCAATGGTGCATCTGCTCAAGCAAATGCCGGAGCATCCGATCAGCATAACGGCAGCATGACGGGAGCATTGCCGAAAGGGAATAGACAGGGAGAGGGAATAGACAGGGAGAAAGAAGCCTGCGGCGACGCACGCGAGGTTCGATCCCGACGGCAGCCTGACGAGACCGAGGTCTGGGTCCGGTCGTTAATCACGGACGAGCGACAGCCGGTGCTGGTCGATCCCGACGTGACGCCGATCCGAGCCATCCTCGGCGAGCCCGGAATCGTTCGGGCCGACGTCGAAGCCGGACTCGCCGCCTTCCTCGCCAAATCCCGACGCCGGGCGAAATCCTGGGCCGACTTCGACGGCTGGATTCGCACCGCGGCGAAGGAGCGGATCGCTGGAAAACCCGCAGGCCAGCGGTCGTCAGACGCTCCCACGCCCCTGCCGACCCCCACCGAGTTCCGGCGGCATCAGCTGGTCATGGCGATCGATTTCTACAGGGGCCGCTGGCACCCGAATTGGCCAACCACGCTCAAGCCCGATCACCCCGATTGCGCGACGCCGGAAGACGTCCTCGAGGAGGCGAGAGCGGTCATCGACGCCGAGCAGGCGATGAGCCCGGCCGAGCGCGCCGAGGCTCGCGGCTACGCCATGGCGCAGCACTGAAGGGGGGCGAGCATGGCCAGAACCCCCCACAAGTCCGGCGCCACCTTGCGCTACGAGCGGCAGCAGCGGGAAGCCCGCGATGCGCTCGCCGCTCAGGCCGCGCAGGTCGCCGAGGTGCAGCAGGCTGCGCCAGCCCCGGCGCCACCCCCGGGCACCTACCGCATCGCCGACCTCCACGCCGGCCAGTGCCGCTTCGCCTGCACGCCGCACACCGCCCGGGCCGAGGAGCACCGGTTCTGCGGCGGGCCGGTCGCGTGGCTGCGGGGCAAGCCGACCAGCTGGTGCGCGCAGCACCTCGCCGTGATCAGCGGCGCGCCGGGCCGGCATAGCGGTGGCGCCAGCCTCGCCGATCACGCCGCCGGCCATGCCGCGCCAGATCAGCGCCCGGTCTCGACCGGGTGGGGAGCCACGGGAGCACAGCGATGACGCGCAGACTGACCCGTAAGCAACGCCTGAAGCTCAAGCGCGAGCAGGAGGCCGCCCGCAAGCGCTTCGACCGCCGGGGCTACATCGGCCCGGCCGGCAACGGCGACCGCCCCGTGACCGGCGAGAGCCCCCGGGAACGGCATCAGCGGGAGCAGCGGGAGCGCGAGGCCGAGCGCATCGCCGCCCGGCGGGCCGAGCACGACCTGCCCGAGGGCAAGGTCTGGATCATGGTCGAGGCCTGCGTCGGCCATGCCGGCGATCTCTGCGACCGGCTGCGCAAGGCCGGCATCCCGTTCTTCCGGCCCACCGATGACGTCGAGCAGCGTCTCGCCTCGGGCCAGGTCCGCAAGATCCGGATGCCGCTGTTCGACCGGAAGGTGTTCGTAGGGCTGGCCTATTGCGAGCAGCTCGACGACCTCGCCGAGGCGCATCCCTGGCTGATGGAGCGGCGGGTGTTCGCGGCGATGCCGCAGGTGCGCGGTCAGCGGGAGCTGATGCTCAACGAGCGCGAGTTCGCCTGGACCGTCGAGCACGTCGAGCGTCAGGAGTCGCTGCTCGACCCGGCGGGCCAGGAGCGGCGCGTCCCGGCCATCGTCCCAGTCGCCGTGCCCGACGACGAGATGCGGCGCTTCGCCGACCGGCTGATCGGGGCCGCGCCGATCCTCGACGATCACGACCGGATCGAGATCGGGGAATGGGTGCGCGTCGTGGATGGCCCCTTCGCCACCTTCAGCGGCGTCGTTGAGGAGGTCGCGGAGGACCGGAGCCGGTTCAAGGTCGCCGTCGACATCTTTGGCCGCGGCACCCCGGTGGAGCTGGAGCGACAGCAGTTCGAGCGGGCGTAAGCGCACTGGAACTCCGCCAACAAGCCAGCGCGCTTATGCGCCAAGCTGGCGGAGCTTTGATTCTAGAACCCTGATCTGTCCGAGACGGCCGCCGACATCTCGACCCTGATTGGCCTCCTGCTCAGCCATCGTAGCTTCATATCTGATCGAATTACGCAGGTAAGCGATCTCGGTCTTTCGGGCAGCTTCAGCATCCTCGCGCGCGAAGAGATCGTTGATCTGCTCCTCGCTATAGCCTTTCGCCAGTAGCATCTGGCGCCGATCATCTCGTTCGAAGCGCTCAGCGACGACTCCAAACACTATGAAACAGAATATGCCTAGAAGGCCAATGTAGAGAAAGGGGCCTGGCCACGAGTACCACCAGCCATAGCTGCCGGTAAATGTGATCAACGTCGCTAATATGCCAAATGACCCGAACCATTCGTCTCTAGTTGGCGACCTGTCATTACCAAAAGAGTTTAGCGCCAGCATCAAGAGAATTGATGCCGCTGTTAGCCAGATCGCAATCAGCGCGTTTGGCGCGTTCCAGCCAGCGTAGCACCCATACCAAGCGACCAGTGAGCATAAAAACAAAAATGAACAGAAGATAAAACCAATTACATCTTCATCAATACTATCGAGATTGATTTTCATCGCCTTCCCCGATTTTCGAGTATACTTTGCGATGAGAGCTTAAATTCACGTTCTGTTGTAAAGTTTATTATTTACTAATGAGCTTGTGGTCACAGAGCTACGGACTGCGCCGTACAGGCATGGCAAAGGGGCATCTGCCATCATCCACAGCCGCCGGTTGACTCCCCGAATCGATTCTGAATCTATGCGGCCCACGCCGTTCGCGGCGTTGGACCGTCTCTGCCTGTACTCCCCGCTCAGCGGGTCGAAGGATGGGATGAGGCCGAGGGAGGTGCCAGACCCCCTCTTTGGTCGGACTCTGTCCACATAGAACCGGACGCCAGCTGACCCCTGCGGCACGCGTCCTGATCCGCTTGAGGGACACGGACGCGCGGACGTCCACCTGGCTGTAACCCAGGCGCTTAACGCACGGCGGGTTCGAGCCCTGCCTCCCTCACCATCAGCGAACGGACCTCGCATGTTCGACTGGATCGGCCGAGGCCGCCGCATCGAAGCGAAACTGGACGCCCTGCTGTGGCAGGCGTCTGCGCTGACCCAGGAGAGCATCATGGCCAACCAGAACCTCGACGACCTCATCGCGCAGGTGCGCGCCAACGAGTCCGTGGAAGCCGCCGCCGCCGCCGCGATCACCGGCCTCGTCGGCCGCCTCGAGCAGGCCAACGCCATCGGCGACGGCGCGCAGTTCGCGTCTATCATCGCCGAGATGAAGGCCTCGGCCTCGGCGCTCGCCGCCGCCATCCCGGCCAACACCGCCGCCGCCTCGACCGGCGACGATCCGGCTCCGGCCGCGACCGAGCAGCAGGGCAACGGCACCGACAACGCCGCGAACTGATGCCCAGGCCGGAGGGTGACCACCCCTCCGGCCCTTTCAGATTTTCACTCCCCCCGTGTTCGCGAAGCTCCGATGGCGATCTTGATGTCCGCCGAGAACCCCACCGGGGCGAAGCTCGAAGAGCACCTCCTCGCGCTGATCGATGAGATCGAGGCCAAGTGCCGGAAGATCGAGGGCGACACCCGCTCGCAGGCGTAGACCGTGCTTCACAACAACCACGAGATCATCGGCCACCTGAAGCTGGCGCTCCGGCATCAGGAGCACAGCCAGTCCGTCCTGGCCGCCCTGGCGCCGGATCAGGGCCCGCTGGGCAAGCCCCGCATCGGCGTGGGCTCCTGAGCCGTCGAGACACGCGCGGCCACTCACGCCCCCGCCCTGACGATCCTGAGAGGCATCGAGATGGATCGGGCGGGCAGCAAGGGGTGGGGGGTGTCGATTAAGGAAAATCCGTCGCGAGTTCAGGGGCGGATGGGAAACCGATTCTCGCGGATCAAAACGGAAAAAAACGAGTCGTGCTACGCGGTTAAGCCGATCGCCAGCATGACGACGGCGCGCCTCTTCCGCTGATGCCGCAGATCTTCCGTGCTCGAGGCGCGACCCGGCGACCGACGCGCCAGCGCTGCGTGCCGAGGACGCCGTACCGCGAGCGGGGCTACGATGCGCGATGGGACCGGCGCTCGGTCGCCTTCCGCCGCGAGCACCCGTTTTGCCAGCGCTGCGACGAGATCGGCCGCACGGTCCTGGCGAAGTTCGTCGATCACAAGTTCCCGGTCCAAGACGGCGGGGCGGTGCATTGCCCGGACGAAGGGCTGTGGTCGCTGTGTGCCGCCTGCCACGGGTGGAAGGAAGCGCTGGAGGCGTTGGCGCGGCGGACCGACCAGATGCACCTGATCGTGCTCTGGTGCGACGATCCCAGCGCACGCCCGGTCATTCGCGGCGAGGTTCGGTATGGGGGCGGCTCGGAAGGCTGACGCCGAGCCCGCGCAGGTCGGCGGCGGCGATCCTCGCGTGGTGGCGCATCCGGCCTTCCGCGAGATCCCGCGCTCCCTGTTCCCGCTGAGCAGCGTCGAGGCGCAGGGGGAATACGACACCCTCGCCCGTGTGCTGTTCGACGCCGGGCGGCTGACCATCGGCGCGCACCGCAGCCTGTCCAGTTACGCGATGCAGTTCGACACGATCACGCGGGCCGCCGCGAGCGGCAAGCAGGTGCGTGGGTCGTGGTTCGCCCAACTCGACAAGGCGCGGAAGGAGCTGGGCCTGGATGACCTCGACAGGCCGATCGCGGCCCCACAAGGGGCGCGGGTCAACCGGTACGCGCGCACAGGTTTCGCGAACCGCCGCTGATCAGCGGTTCCGCCCGGTCGAGATCGAGATCGACGGGCAGGTCGAGACCTTCCCGGCCTACGTCGGGATGGCCGTCTGGTACTGCGAGGAGGTCGCGGCCGGCCGCGTGACGGCGTGCGACGAGGAACGGCAGGGCTGCCAGCGCTTCCTCGATATGCGCGCCCAGGCGATGACCGGCCGGGCGGACTTCGTCTGGTCCGATCAGCACGTCGTCGACGTCTGTGACTTCGTTGAAAAGCTCCCGCACGTGAAGGCCTTCACCGGCACGATTACGCTGGAGCCGGTGCAGTGCTGGTATCTCGCCGGCATCTTCGGGTTCCGGGAGAAGGCGACCGGGCTGCGCTGGGTGCGCACCGTCCGCGTCTGGATCCCGCGCAAGAACGCGAAGACCACGCTGTCGGCCGGGGTGGTGCTGTACTGCGCCAACTTCGAGGGCGAGATCGGCGCCGACGTAGTGGTCTCGGCCGCATCCGAGGATCAGGCTCGCATCCCCTACGACGTCATCCGCAAGATGATCGGCAAGGATGACGACCTCCGGGAGATGACCGGAGCGGTCGACATCAAGGACGGGTGCGAGTTCAAGGCGACCGGCGGCACGATCAAGCTGGCGCATGCCCGGGCCAAGAACCTCGACGGCTTCAACCCGCACGTCCTGCTGCAGGAAGAGCTTCACGCTCAGGATCAGGACGTCATCGGCGTGCTGAAGACCGCACAGGGCTCGCGGCAGTCGCCGCTGGACCTGGGCATCTCGACGGCGGGGCGCGATGTGAACGCGCCGGCCTACGACGACTGGAAGGTCTGCCGGCAGGTGCTGGCGGGCCGGCTGAGCGCGCCGCGCCTGTTCATCGCGATGTACGCGGGCTCGGAAGCCGACAAGGACCGGTGCTTCGATCCGGCGACGGTCGAGAAGCTCAACCCGATGTGGGGCGTCTCGCTGAACCCGACTTCGATCGACGAGGAGGCGTTCGAGGGCCGCAAGTCGGAGTCGAAGCGGCAGGAGTACCTGCGGACCCGGGTCAACTTCTGGTCGCGCGCCGCCGGCAACCTCGTGTCGCTGGAGGCGTGGGAGCGCTGCGCGGACCCGATGCTGAAGCTCGACGTGCTGAAGGGCTTCCCGCTCTACGTCGGCATCGACCTCGCGAGCCGCTCGGACCTGAATGCGGCCGCCTACATGGTGAAGGCCGGAGAGCGGGTCTACACGACCGCCGATTACTGGCTGGGCGCGAAGTGCGAGCGGCTGAAGGACGACCGCTTCGCCGATGCGTTCCTGGCGTGGCACCGGCAGGGGTGGCTTCACCTCACGCCGGGCTCCTTCATCGACTACCGGGTGATCCTGAAGCAGATCCTCGCCACGTTGGACGGGCACAACGTCGTGGGCGTCGGCCTCGACGACTACCAGGCCAACCTCATGGCCTCGGACATCGAGCAGGCCGGCTACCAGACCTTCATCATCCAGAAGAACGCCAGGAACCTGACGGCGGCCACCGAGGACCTCGTGGCCCGCACCGCCGATCCCGAGCTGTTCCAGCACGACGGCAACCCGATCACGGCCTGGTGCGCCGGCAACGTGGTCGGCCACTACGACCAGAACGCCAACGTGCTGCCGAAGAAAGAGAAGCCCTGGTCGAAGGCCAACATCGACGGCTTCGACGCCCTGGTCGAGGCCAACGCGCTGCGCCTCGACCATGAGGCCGGACAGCTCGGCGCTCACGCCAAGCGGACCGCCGACAGCAACCCGTGGCTGACCCGCGGTCTCGCCGGAGCATCGACCTGATGAGCCTGTCCGACCCCGCCATGTCCGACGCCGTAGCCAAGGCCGCCGGCGACGTGCCGGGCCCGCTCACCACCACCGACCCCGAGGGATGGGACCAGTTCGAGTTCGGCTGGTCGGACGTCAGCGACTTCCTGGGCATCGGCGGGCGCGGGCCGCGCGGCGGCATCCTCGGCCGCGACGCGGTCGGCATGGGCTTGGCGATCCAGTGCGCGGATCGGAAGGCCCAGGACATCGCCAAGGCCGAGATGCTGCTCTGGAAGCGCAAGGGCCGCGGCTGGACGATGGTCGAGCACGACCAGCACCCGGTCGCCCGGCTGCTGATGACCCGGCCGAACGAGCAGCATACGTGGACCGAGTTCTGGCGCATGATGATCATGCACTATGAGCTCGCGCAAAACGCCTACGCGCTGAAGCGCATCGCCACGGACGGCACGGTCCTCGAACTGATCCCGATCATGCCGGGCCGGTGCCGGGCGCGCGTCGCCTACCCGAGCGGGCGGCTGTTCTACGAGATTTTCGCCGGCACGGAATACGAGCGAGCCGTCCTCGGCGAGACGTACATGATCGTGCCGGCGGATCGCGTGATCCACCTGCGCGGCAGGCTCTGGGACGGGCTTTACGGCCTGTCGAGCCTCGCGCTCGGCACGCCGATCTTCGACCTCGTCTCGGCCATCGCCGAGTACCAAACGAACCTGTTCGGCAACGACGGCAAGCAGCCGCTCGTCTTCGAGACGGACAAGGAATTCGGTGACGGCGGGCTGGCCGACGCCGCGTTCCGTCGCCTGAAGCAGCAGCTGACGGACCGGACCCGGAAGGCCAGCGCCAACGGCGATCCGATCCTGCTGGAGGCCGGGCTGAAGGCCAACGTGATCGCGCTGAACGCGCGGGACGGCCAGACCACGGAGAGCTTCAACCAGCAGGTCATGCGGATCTGCGGCCTGATGAACATGCCGCCGCATAAGATCTTCGCGCTGGAGGCGGTGGCCTACAACAACATGGCGGCCATGAACCGCCAATACTACAGCGATTGCCTGCATCCGACGGCGCACGGCATTCAGGAGAAGTTCCGCAACGCGCTGTTCCCGATCGACGACTGGCCGATCTACGGCCCGCAGTTCGATCAGATCACGCTTATGTCGACCGATCTCGAGGCGCTCTCCAAGCTCGTCGACATGGCGGCGAAGAACGGCCTCGGGACCTTCGACGAACTGCGCGAGGTCCTGCCGTTCCGCTGGAACCCCCTCCAGGCCGGCGGCGACCAGCGCATGGTCCCGGTGAACATGAGCCTGATCGGGCCGGACGGCAGGGTGGTCCAGGCCGGCTCCGGCCAGAACGCCACGCGACCGGGCGCCGGGCAGGGCGAAAGCCCCGACAACAACGCGGGCAAGGGCGCCGGTCTGCGCCTCGCCTACGATGCAACAGGAGCAGCCTGATGGCCTCGAAGCGCGTCTCCATCGACGAGTACCTCGCCTCGCGCGGCTACGGCGGCGTCGAGCGGAAACACTTCGCCCGGGATTCGGGCGTCATCATCAAGGCGGCCCCCACCGGCATCGCGAAGGCGCGGTTCGATAAGGAAGCCGGCACGATGCGCTTCGTGATGTCGGCCGAGGTCGAGGACCGCGACCGCGATATCGTCGTGCAGGCCGGCCTGGACACCTCCGAGTTCGAGAAGAACCCGGTCGCGCCGTGGTCGCACAAGGCCGGTGACCCGCCGGTGGGCACATGGTCGGACCTCGAAAAGTCGCTCGGCGGTCGACCGAAGCGCACCGAGGGGACGCTGACCCTGGTCAAGGGCGAGCCTATGGCGGACCGCCTCGCCATCCACTTCGATGCCGGCAGCGTCCGCGCCTGCTCGATCGGCTTCATGCCGACCTCCATCGAGCGCCGAGAGGTGCCGCAGGATCAGCAGGGTGGCTACTTCTACCCCGGCTACATGATCCACGAGGCCGACCTCTACGAGTGCTCCCCGTGCTGCATCCCGGCGAACCCGGCCGCGCTGGCCAAGGCCGCCGCCGAGGGTGACGTGATGGCCCGCGAGATGATCGAGGAGGTGCTCGACACCTGGACGATCGAGAAGGGCGTGATCGTGCCGCGCAAGATGTTCGAGGATGCCCACCAGCGCGGTGCGTCCGAGCGCAAGAGCTTCGTCCTCGGCGGCGAGCGCTTCGTCGCCTTCAAGGATGCCGCCGGCGCGGCGCAGGTGGTGAAGGCCGACAGCATTGCGAAGGGTGACTTCGTGTCGTGGTCGGCCAACGGCGCCACGGCCCGGGGCAAGGTCACCAAGATCGTGTCCGACGGCTCCATCGAGGTGCCGGGCGCAACGGTGACGGGCACGTCCGATGACCCGGCCGCGAAGATCACGATCTACCGCCAGGACGGCGACAGCTGGACCGCCACCGACACCAAGGTCGCGCACAAGGTCTCCGCGCTGACGAAGATCGAGCCGCTGAAGGCGGTGAAGACCGAGGGCGCCGGCCTCGCCGAGAATATCGTCGCTGGCCTGCTGTCCGCGCTGGGCATCAAGGGCAAGACCGAGGCCGCCGACCCGAAGCCCACCGAGGGCGGACAGAAGCCGGCCCCGGAGCCGACGCCCGAGCAGAAGGCTGCCGCGAGCATGGCCGCCGACCTGCAGGTGCTCACTGCGAAGCACGAGATCATCGAGGCCGATGCCCGCATGGCCGCCCTCGACATCGAGATGGGGCAGCACGCCCCCGCGTAATCCGCCCGCACACGGCGGTTGACCCCGGTGGCCATCCCGAGTGCGGGCGCTGCCACCCTTCCAGACGGAGAATCGACATGCCCACGCTCGCAGAGCTCCGCGAGAAGCTGAAGGCTGCGCGCGACGCGGCCACCGCCGCCCGTGCCAAGGCCGTGGCCGATACCGCCACCGATGCCGACCGCACCGCCTACAAGGACGCGCTCACCGCGGCCGAGAAGGCGCTCGACATGGTCAAGGACGCCGAGCGGCAGGAGGCCCTCGACGCGGGCACCACGCGCTCGGCGTCCGCGCCGGCCGGCACCGAGGCGCGCGAGCGCAGCGCGGGCAACGATGGCCAGTTCGCCTATGCCCAGCCCGCCGGCAATATGAGCGTCCTCGACGAGGCCACGCTCATGGCCGCCGCTTCCGCCAAGAGCCGCGCCTTCCTCCAGGCCGGCATCGCCAAGTCGCCGGTCGAGATCCTCGGCGACGAGGGCTACGAGCGCTTCGTGAAGCAGCTCAAGGATCGGGCCGCCGCCAACGCCGCCCGACGCCGCGAGAAGACCAACTCCACCCTGACCTCGCAGGACGGCGGCATCCTGCTGCCGACCCCGAACGCCAACACCATCGTGGAGCTGCTCCGCGGGGAGAACACCTTCCTCGCGGCCGGCCCGCGCCGGGTGCCGCTCATCGGCGGCCAGTTCAACCAGCCGCGCGGCGCGACCTCCTCCACCGCCGGATACGTCGGCGAGGGCATGAAGAAGCCCGTCGGGTCGCCGACCTTCAACGGCATCTCCATGCGGTCGAAGAAGATCGCGGGCATCGTCATGGTGACGATGGAAGCGCTGAAGTGGTCGCTGCCGGACCTGCAGGCCTACATCCGTGATGACCTGCGGCGCACGCTCGCCCAGAACATGGACCTCGCCTGCTACTTCGGCGCTGGCTCGAACTACACCCCGCTCGGCATCCTGAACCGGCCGAACGTCAACTCCTTCGACGCCTCGGCCACCGGCGCATCCGCGCTGTTCGCCAACCCGAAGTCGCCGACGGTCGCCGAGCTCGACAAGGTGGCGACCCGAATGATCCTCGCGATCACCGACGCCAACATCCCGGCGACCAACCGCTTCGCCTGGACGATGAACTACCACCTGATGCGCTACCTCGCCGACGCGAGAGGCGCCAACGGGCAGGCGATCTACCCCGAGCTCAACACCGAGAACCCGACGTGGAAGGGCTTCCGGGTGCTGGTGACCACGCAGTTCCCCTCGAACGGCGGCGCCACCACCGACGAGTCCACCCTCGCGCTCGTCGACTGGAGCAACGTCCTCTACGGCGACGAGGAGGACATCACCGTCCGCACCTCGATGGAGGCCACCATCGACCCCGGCACCGGTACGCTGGTCCACCTGTTCCAGCAGAACATGATGGCCGTGCTGATGGAGGCGCAGCACGACATCGCGCTGAACTACGATCAGGCGGTCTCCGTGCTCCGGCACGCCCGCTGGGGCTCGCTGTCCGCCTCCTGATCAAGGCGATGATCATGGGCCGCCGGAATGGGCCGGCGGCCCGCTGAGGTTCAGAATCAAGGACAGCGGACATGCTGGCGAATAATACGAAGCTCGATCTGCGCCACTACGAGGACATGGCGCGCAAGAACCACCGCGGCCTCGTCCCGATGGTCTTCGCCGAGACGACGCTCCCCTACGCCCTCGGCGAGATCGCGGGCTTCCGGCCAGCGGCGGCGAAGAAGCTCCACGACGACGGCACGGCGGTCCCGCACGAGTCCGTTTACCGGTCCGGCTCGCTCCCCGAGAAGCAGGTCGGTGCCGGCCTCGTTGATGAGACCGAGGACGAGGCCCGCCGCAGCGCGGTCGAGATTCCAGGCGACGTGCTGGAGGCTCACGGCCTGAAGCGCATGGCCCTGGCGAAGAAGATCGCCGGCCGTGACCCCGGCACCTACGACGAGGCCGACGAGATCATCCGTGCCGAGCAGCAGCGCCGGTCCGCTCTGGCGGAACGCACGGGCGGCGCGGTGACCACGGAGACCGCCCACCTCGGGCCGGCCGCGTGAGCGGCGAGGACAAGCGCGAGCAGCAGGACCGCAGGCCAGCGGACGTCCGCACCGGTCCAGCGGCCGCTGACGCGCTGCGCGATCGCGAGCCGAAGACGGCTCGCCGCTCGCCCAACAAGATGCTGAGCGGCGACGCGCGCCGCGGTGGCTACGAGACCAAATAGCCTCGGAGGTTCTCCGATGCAGCGGGTCCTGTTCGCGTTCCTCCTCCTGCTGCATGCGGCCTCGGCCCATGCGCAGGTGGACACCACCACGTCCGTCGCGCCGGACGGGGCGAAGATCGAGCCGCTCGTCCTATGGTGCCGGTCTGGCGTTGGCCTCGGCGCCGTGCCGTGCGGCGGCCCCGCCAATCCGCTGAACGTGCTCGCCTCGCCGTTCGCCCGGGCGGCGAAGGCCTTCGCGCTGCCGGTCAGCACCACCCCGCAGACCTACGCCATCGTCCAGCCGGCCGGCACCGCCGCTTATCGCGGGCTCAACCCGTGCCCGGTCGACATCGTCATTTCGTCCGTCGCCGCCACCGCGCCGGTCACGACGCAGCCGGTGGTGATCAACGGGCAGACTGTCCCGAACGTCCTGCAGGTCACCTCGCCCACCGGCACCGTGAACCAGTTCGAGGACACCTACTTCATGGCGCGCAGCGGCCGCGTGCTGGCAAGCACCGCAAACCCGATGGGCGGGACGACGCGCTACGTGTCGATCATGGCGGTGGCCGACCCCGGCGCAACGCCGTGCGCCTTCCGGCTGCACTACGGAGGCGGCAGCTGATGCGCCGTCTCGCAACCCTCGCGCTCTGCCTCGGCCTCACGGTCACCCCGGCGCTTGGGGAGGACGAGAGCTCCTTGATGTCGGGGCAGGCCGCGCTGGACGGGCGCGGTATCGCGTCCAGCCTGCTCGGCAGCGATGGCCATCTGGTCATCACCTACACCGACGGCTCGAAGGCCGATGTCGGCATCGTGGTTGGGCCAAAGGGAGATCCTGGCGATGCTGGACCTGCTGGTGCGACAGGCCCCGCTGGCGATCCCGGCCCTGCTGGCAGCGTGGGCCCTCGGGGTGTTGATGGAGCGGCTGGAGCCGCGGGCGCGACGGGTCCGGCGGGCGCGACAGGGCCGAAAGGTGAGCCTGGAGCAGCAGGCCCGGCAGGCCCGAAGGGTGACCCCGGGGCGGCTGGCCCGCAGGGGGTGGCGGGTAGTGCTGGAGCAGTAGGGGCTCAGGGCCCGAAAGGAGATGCGGGTGCCACAGGAGCAACCGGTGCGACCGGCGCCACGGGTGCGCAAGGCGATGTCGGCCCTGCTGGTGCAACTGGCGCGGCTGGACCCGCCGGCCCCGCAGGCCCACAGGGCAGCTCTGGACTTACAGGCCTTGCTGGACCCGCAGGAGCGACCGGCGCCAAAGGCGACACGGGCGCCCAAGGCCCCGCCGGCCCGCAAGGTGCGAAAGGCGACACCGGGGCGCAAGGTCCCCAAGGCGTAGCCGGACCAGCCGGATCGAGGTCGTCTCAGTTCGTCTGCAACGCGACCATCGGTGAGACGACGCTGATCGCCGTCTCCTCCGGCATCCGCAGCCTCACCGGCATCACCTGCACGGGCGTCCTGGCGACCGACGTGCTGGAGGTCTACCCGACCAGCCCCAGCACCTTCCCAGCTGGCTATGCCGTCCACCACGCGCTGCCGACTGCCGCTAACACCTTCCGCGCCGTGATCAGCGTGCCGGCTCTTGCGGTCGGGGCGTCATACTCAATCCCCGTCGCCGTCTACAGCGTAAACCGGTGAACTGATGGCGCCTCCGCAACTTTTCAATCGCGTCAGGCAGGTTGTCGCATCGGCGCCGAGCACAGGCGCCATCGCGTTGGGAGCGGCGGTTTCCGGCTATCGCACCCTCGCTCAGGCCGGTGCCACGACGGGTGTCGTCGTCAATTACGTGCTGGAGGATGGCGCAGCCTGGGAATACGGTCGCGGCACTTGGTCCTCGACCGGACCCACTCTCTCGCGCACGAAAATTCTGGCCTCGTCCAACAGCGGGGCAGCGATCAACGCCTCGGCCTCGGCCATCGTCTCCTGCGACGCCTTCGCGGAGGACGTCACCAACCAGTTCGCGCTGATTTCCACGTCAGGCGATCTGTCTGCCGCGCCAGTTGCCGCAATCATATTTACGGGGCTGGATGCCTACACGGATCTGACGTTCGATTTTGCGAGCGTAGGCCACGACTATACGACCGCAGCACAGACTTTCAGCGTCAGCTACAGCCTGGATGGATCTACATTCGGGCCCGCCGCAGTGATCTCTACAAGCATTGGTAGCACGGCGAGAAATACAGGTCAGTGCAGGCTTTTTGGCAACGGGGCGTTGCGACCAGTTCTCCAGTGCACATTTACCACAGGCAATAGCAACAATCCCCCAAGCTTAGGGCAGGGACAGGACCGCAACATAATTCTTTTTGCGGGAGCGCCAATCGTTGCGGTTCGGTTTGTCCCGACGACAAGCGGCAACTTCAATACTGGGGCAGTTAATTACAATGCCCGCTGATGCAGCCCAATACGAAATGGTGAATGGGGTAAAACACCCCATGTCGGTCCAAACGGCCGCCGACCTCACCGCTGGGCGGGCGGCGCCTGTGATAAGCGCTCTGCCGGACATCAGCGACCGGCAATTTGCGCGGGGGCTTTGGGGCGATGGCATCATCACATATGCCGACTTCCTCGGCTTCATCGGACCGGGCGCTATCCCTGGTCCGATACAAGCGATCATTGCCACTCTGCCTGATGACGATACGGGGGCGCCAACGCCGCGCAAGGACGCGGTCGGCTTTCTTACTGGCTCCAAGACCTACGAGTTCGGCCACCCGCTCGTAGAAATCTTCCGACAAGCGATGGCTGCCTCGGATCAGAGGTGGACTACGGATTTTCTGCGTTCCCGTTGGTTGATGTGGGCTGACCTTTAACCGATGCTCGCAAATCGCCCTCTCGCGTCTGGCCCGCTCGGCGCGACCCCTGCGGCTACCGGAGCCACCGCAACGACCGCGGCGCTGGCTGCGACCGAAGCGAACGATACCGCATCCGTCGCCGCCGTCAGCCGCACTACCGGGGCGGCCAGCGCGAACGAAGGGCAGGACACCAGCGCGGGCAGCGCGTCCTCGGCCACCATCGGCAGCGTCGCGGCGGGCGAGGGGCCAGACAGCGGGTCCGCCGCAGCCGGATCGGCTACGAGCGCCGATCTCGCCGTCACAGAAGGTCGGGACGCCGCCAGCGGTGCGGGCCAGACCGGCGGCGGCGCGAACCTGGCGGCCACGGAACGAGGCGACACGGCTTCCGCATCTGCATCGGTCGCCACCATCGCGGCGCTCTCGGGCACCGAAGGGCAGGACACCGCCGCTGCGTGGGCCTCAACTGCGGTTACTGGCGATCTGAGCGGTGCGGAGGCGCAGGACACAGCATCCGGGGCAGCCAGGGCCGAGATCACGGGCACGCTTTCGGGGGCGGAGGCGGCCGATACGGCAGCCGTCGTCGCGAGCGCAAGCGCCGGAGCGTATCTGACGGCGGCAGAGGGCGCCGACACGGCGGCGGTCGCGGCTTCGAGCAGCATCACCGGCACGCTGGCGGCGAGCGAAACCGGAGACACGGCCAACCTCGGCGCCCAACAGGGCTCGAATGCCCTCTCGGCGACCGAGCGGCCCGACACCGCCCAGGCAAGCGCGGCCTCGCAGGTCGCCGGCACGCTCTCCGCGACGGAGGCAGCTGACACCGCCTTTATCGGCGGCGTGGCGACGACGGCGGCGGGCCTCGCCGGCGGAGAGCAGCCCGACGATGCGGCCGTATCCGCAACCGCTCGCACAGCCGCCGACGTGGCGAGCAGCGAGGCACCTGACAGCGCCGCGATCGCGGCCGGGTCGAGCCGTCCAGCCGCCGCTGATCTGGCCGCGACCGAAGGCCCCGATACGGCGGCCATGCGGGGCGGCGCCAATGCTCGACCGACGCGAACGCTCATCGGGCGTCGGAACGGACAGCCGGTGCTCGCCGCGCGCCGGGGCGCCCCCATCGTGCTCAAGGCTTACCGAGCCTCTTCGTAGGAGACCCCACCATGCTGAAGACCCTCCTGCGCCGCCGCGTGGCGGTGCCGCTCCTCGCGCTCGGCCTCATCGCCGGCTCGCTGCCGTTCGCCGATGCGGCGGTGAACTACGCCGCAACCGTCGCCACCGGCAGGCTCAACGTCGTCGCGGCGCTGATCAACTCGCAGACGCTGGCCGCGCCCACCGGCACCGCGACGGCAGGCCAGCTCGTGATCGGGACCTCGGCGCTGTCCGGCTCGACGGGCGTGCTCGTCACGATCCCGCTGGCCGCGCCCTGCTGCACGGTGAGCGGCAAGACGCTGACGCTGGCTGGTACGCCGCTCTCCTCGAACCCGACGACCTCCGGCACGGCCGCTCTGGCCGAGATCCGGAACAACGCCGGCACGACCATCGCCTCCGGCCTGACCGTGGGGCTCGCGGGCTCCGGCGCCGGCGGGACCAACCCCGACATCGTGGTGAACACGGCCACCGTGGCGACCGGCGTGCCGTTCACGGTTAACTCCGGCGTGATCAACCACCCGTAGCGAGGTCGCCATGGACAGCGCGTCCGCCGCATTCTCGCTTCGCCGCGGCGACGATGGCTCCGTCGCGATCCCCATCCAGAATGCGGACGGGAGCTACGCGAGCATCGACGGCGCGACGATCCGGTTCACCTACGGCTTCACGGCCGATGGGCCGCCGAAGGGTAGCAAGACTCTCGACGATGGTATCGAGCGTGGTGCCGTCGAGATCGATGGCCGTGAGGTCCCGGCCTTCATCGTTCCTATGCCGGCCTCCGAAACGATCAGGCTGCAGGCGTTCCGGACGTACCTGTTTCAGGCGCGGGTGACCTTCGCCTCCGATGGCGGCGGGGGGGCGATCCAGACCGTTCTGGTCGGCTCCTTCACCGTCGATCCCAGCCAGGACTAGCGCCCATGGATCTGCAGCGCATTTCTGCGCCTCTCACCCTGGGCCAGAAGCTGGGCGTCGTCTCGATCGACGCTCTGAAGCTGCATCAGCGCGTGGCCGAAGACGACGAGGACCAGCTGATCGCCGACTTGATCGAGGCTGCCTACGACTACCTCTCGGGCCCCGAGGGCTGGCTGAACGGGTACTGCCTCCTCGAGGAGAGCTTCGAGCTCTACGTCGACACCCTCGGCAGCCGCCTGGAACTGCCCGTCCGGCGGTTCTTCGATGCCGACCTCGTCAGCGTCGAGCGGTTCGATCTGATCTCGGGGCAGTACCAAGACCTCGACGTCGGGCTCTACACCGTGGTGCGTGAGGACGATTACGGTGTGATCGCCAGCCTGTCGGGCCGCCCGCTAGGCGAGACCGAGCGCACTTGGCGGGGGCTGGACTGGAGCGCGTGGGCTGCGCGGTGGACGGACACGCCCGCCCGCAAGCCGCGCCTCTACCGGATTCGGTTCGCCGCCGGCGCCAAGTCCGCCGACCTCGTGCCGAGCCCCCTGAAGCAGGCGATCAAGCTGATCGCGGGCTACTGGTACGAGAAGCGGGAATCCATCGAGAGCGACCCGCGCACGCAGGCGCTGCCCGAGAACCTGACCATCGGCATCGGCCGGCTGGCAGGTCGCTACCGCGTCGCAGTCGATCACAGCTGAGCATCGACATGGCAGCTGGCCTTCTCGACTTGCGCGCGACGTTCCGGAAGCGGGTCGCTCGCAAGGACACCGACGGCGAGGTGATCGGCTACGGCGACTATGAGCCAGTCTTCGTCCGATGGGCGAACTTCCGCCCCCTGACGGCTCGCGAGGCCTCGCAGGGCGGCACGGCCCAGAACGTGGCGAGCGGCGTGCTGACGGTGCGTGACGGACCGCAGGCGCGCACGATCACGAACGGCGACCGCGTCACCGTCCTCGGGCGCGACTTCAACATCGACGGGGTGGCCCTGCCGGATCGTTCCTACGGCACCATCACGCTGAACATCTCATCCACGCTCGGAGGGCAGTGATGGCCGACATCGGCGCGACCTTCGGCTTGCTGGGCCAAGGGCAGGCCGCTCTGAGCCTGACCGGCGCCGCGCGCGGCTTCGACCTGAAGCCTGGGGTGCTTTCGGGCCTTCGGCTAGTCGACACCGTATCCGGCATCATCGGGGTGGAGCGCATCTCCGGCCAACTGGCCAAGTACGCCGTGAAGCTGGCGCTGAAGGGCGATCAGGCCTCGCTGCATGCCGCGCAGGAGATGGTGGACCTGATGCGGTCCCGGGTGCCGCAGGACTCCGGCCTGCTGCTGAACGGCATCTCCTACCGCCGCGAGGGCGCCTTCTACGTCGTCGAGGCCACGGCCGACCGAGGCGGCTACGACTATGCCCTGGCGGTCGAAGCCGGCCACCATGCCGGCGGCACGGCGGCAGACGCGGACTTCTTCGCGGACACCACGGGCAAGGGCGGCCGGCACGCGCGGGCGTCGAGCGAGAGCGAAGTGCCGGGGCAGCTGTACTTTTACGGCTCGGCCCGCGAGGCCCTGTCCGACTGGAGCAAGGATCTCGGCGCGGGCATCGGCGCCTCGGCGCGTGAGGAGGGCCTCTGATGCCGACCGCCGCGACGACACCGGAGCTCGCCCTGCGCGACGCGATCCGGACGCTGCTGAGGACTGATGCCGGCTTCGTCGCCCTCGCCAAGAAACGGATCTACGACGAGGTGCCGGTTGGCAGCGGCAACGCGATCCCGAAGCCCGCCGACGTAACGCCGCCCTACGCCTACTTCGGCCCGATGCGGCGCACGGGCTACGAGATCGGGTGCGAGGAAAGCTGGACGATCCAGGCCCGGCTCTTCGTCGTCTCCACCGCCTACGACCGCGATCAGGGCTGGCTCCTCGCCGACGCGATGGTGCGTGCCCTCAACCAGCTTGAGCAGCCCGATCTGCCGCTCGCCGAACCCTTCAGCCTGCGCACGCCCATCGTGGTCGGCCAGGCCGGGGATGTGATCGACCCGCTGCAAGCGAAGTCGGTCTTCTTCGACCTGACGACCACCATCAGCCGGCCGCTGCCGGACCAGGAGGATTGACGATGGCCGCTCCCACCCTTCTCCCCGGCAACCGATTCCGTGCCTATCGCGGCACCGGCACGCCGCCGAACCTCGACTACGACTTCGTCTGCCTGGGCACCTCGATCACCCTGACGCAGACGAACACCTTCGAGGACGCGACGGTCGCGGATTGCGACAACCCGGTCGAGATCCCGAACCGCAAGAGCACGGTGCAGTCGCGGGCGTGGAGCGGCCGGATCGCGGGCACGGCCGCTGCCGATCACCTCGACGACCTCCGCACCGATGTCGCGAGCGAGACGGCCATCCCCTACGCCTTCGTGGTCGATCCGAAGAACGGGCAGGGTGTGGGCTACTGGCACGGCGACGTGTTCGTGGAGAGCATGGAGATCACGAAGTCGAACAACGGCCTCGTGAACTTCACCCTGCAGTTCCGCGGCGACGGCCCGCTCAGCTGGTCCACCGGGGCTCTGCCGTGAACGAGGCCGACACCTCACGCACGCTCGTCTCGGCGGCCTTCGCCGGGCGCGAGCATCGCTTCCAGCTGCGGCTGGGGGAAATGGCGGAACTGGAGCGCCTGTGCGGGGCCGGCATCGGCGCGATCTTCATGCGCCTGGGCACGCACCAGTTCACCCATCGAGACATCTGGGACACGATCCGGCTCGGCCTCGAAGGCGGCGGCATGGGCAGCATCGAGGCCTCAGCGACAGTCATGCGCTATCAGGACGAGCCACTGATGGACTACCTGCCGCTCGCCGGGCAGATCGTGTCGGCGGCGGTGAACGGCGTCCCCAAGGGAAAAGCCGAGGCCGAGGGGGAGAGCCAAGCCGACCCGGCGACCTCTCGGTCTTCATCGGAGCCGGGGCGGTCGCGGGCTTTTCGCCGGAAGAGGTAAAGCGGATGACGCTGGCCGAGTGGCACGTCGTCATCGACGCCTTCATTGCGGCGAACAGTCCGCCGGAAGAGGGCAGCACCGAGGACGAGTTCATGGCTGTGCTGGCCGAGGAGATGGCGGCGGGGCGGGCCTGAAGCCCGTTCAGTTCAGCGAGGGCTCAGCCCGCGAGGGCGGCAAGTCTTTGAACTCGTATCCGCAGTGGCGACACACCAGCGCGGCATCTTTCACGCGCTCAGCGCATCGAGGGCATGGCTTGGTGCCTCGACCTGTCGATGGCTTCACGTACACCCAAACCAGGGCTACTGCCCACCCGACAAAGGTCCACCCGAGCAGTAGGTTCAGAGCAAGTATACCTGCGAAATGAGGATGCTTCCTCTGGGATGCGAGCAGGGCAGGTAGGAAATATATAGCGATACTGACCGCTATTATTGTCAGTCCGGCACCGACTTGCGTCAGGTCTTGGCTACTCACGTTGATGGACTCCTATGGCCGAACCGCTCGTCATATCGTTCGCCGCCGATACCTCGCGCGCTCAGAGCGCGATGGCAACGCTGGCGGGCCAGATCGTCGGCAACATGACGAGTATCGGCGTCGCGATGTCCGGCGGTGCGGCGAACGCGAACACGTTCAGCGGAAGCCTGTCGGGCCTCTCGACCAACCTGCAGCGCGCCGCTGCGGCGGTCGGCCGGGACATCAAAAGCATCTCAGCCTCAACGGCCAACGCTGCGACGGCCGACAAAGCGACCCTTGAAGGCGTGGTGCGGGCCTTCACTGGGGCGGCGGCGGCTTCGGAGACGGCCGGCGCTGGCGTGCGCGCCAGCCTCACCGCCACCACCAGCACCATCACGGGCGTGGCGGCGCAGATCCCTTCGCTCAACACCTTGCTGGCCGTGTTCCTCGGGTTCGAGGCGGCGAAACTCGTCTTCCTCAGCGTGGCGGCCTCCATCGACGAGGCGCGCAAGCACATCGCGGACTTCGTGCAGATCGGCAAGGACGCCGAGCGCGTCGGGGTCGGCCCCGAGTTCTTCCAACGCGCGACGCTGAACGCGGACAAGTTCGGCCTGAAGGTCGAGCAGATCGTCACCGCCTTGCAGAACGCCCGCACCGCCAGCGAGATCAAGATCGGCGAGGGCAAGGAGGGCTCGAACACGTCGGCCTTCGACGGGCGGCTGACCCAGAACGTTCGGGCCGGAAATCTCACCGCAGCCGACAAGGCATCGTTCGACAACGCCGGGTCTCAGGAGGCCAAGATCCGGGTCGTCCTCGACCTGATCGACAAGCTCCGTGCCAGCCAGCGCGATCTCGCCGCCTTCGATCTGGCCGGCAAGTTCTTCGGCGCCGACTTCGAGCGCCAGCTGCGCAACGGCGTCGACCTGACCAACCAGCTGCGCGACACGTTGAACAGCACCTCGACCACGGTGGCGGGCGTGCGCATCGTCGGCGCGGACGAGGTCGAGCGCGCCAACCAGCTCGACGCCAAGGCCAAGGACATTGCGGACACCTTCGCGAACGCTCTGGCCCCGATCCAGCACGACATCTCGAACGCCGTGCTCGACACCTACGCCGCCTTCCTCAACGTCGAGGCGGTGATCGCCCGCGTCGTCGGGATCGCCGCCAACCTCTACACCCAGATCAGCGGCATCGTCGGACAGGTCCGCGACCTCGTCGGATCGATCCCCGGCATCGGGAAGATCATCACCGCCGGCAACCCGCTCACCTTCCTGCAGGAGGTCGGCCGCGCCACCGGGGTCATCGACCCGGAAGTGCAGGGCCCGCCCGCGCCGCTCAGCGTGAAGGTCCGTCCCAGGGGCCCCGACCGTTCCGCCGTTCTGCCGTCCCTTCACACCCCGAAGGAGCGCGGCGGCGGCTCCGAATCCCTCGATGCCGTCGAGACGCTCATCAACCAGCTGGAGAAGGCTCGCGATACCGCGAAGGCCGAACTGGAGAACGTCGAGAAGACGAACGTCGAGCGCGAGAAGGCGGTGGCTTTGGCCAAGGCTGAGGCGGCGGCCCGCGAGGAGGTGAAGAAGGGCAACCGCGACAGCGCCGAACTCACCGCCGACGAGCGGACCCGCGTGCTCGCCGCTGCCGAGGCGTGGCAGACCTACAAGGATCGGACAATGGACGCCCAGCAGGCGATCCGTCAGGCGGCCGAGGCCTCTCGCTACTTCGGCGACGCCGCCGCCAGCGCGTTCGGGGATGCCATCATCGAGGGCAAATCGCTCAGTGATGTGTTCGCGGGGCTCATCAAGCAGTTCGAGCGGTCGGCGTTGCAAGCAGTGTTCACGGGGCAAGGGCCGCTGGCCGGGCTCCTCGGCACAGCCGCCTCGGCCAGTTCCGGCAATCAGGTCGGCGGGCTCGCGGGCCTGTTCGCGGGAGGCTTGGGATCCTCGGCGGGGTCGCCCCTGCCGGGCGCTCAAGGCCCGTCGCTGCCTGGAGGCGGACTCGGCGGCATCGGCGACTTCTTCGCGAGCCTGTTCCGCGCCAACGGCGGCCCGGTCGATGCCGGGCAGGCCTACACCGTCGGCGAGCGCGGGCGGGAGCTCTTCATCCCGAACCGTAACGGCCAGATCGTGCCGATCATGCCGGGCGGCGATGGCGGGAGCAGCCAGTTCATGATCGCGGGCGACAACATCAACATCACCTCCGCACAGGGCGTGACCCCGCAGCAGATGCTGTCCGCGCTCGCGCAGCGCGACGCTCAGTTCCAGCGGAACATCAACGGCATCGTCGCCACCGGGCGGCGGCGGTACTAGGGGCGGTAGGCGGTGCCGATCTTCGACGCAGCTGGCCGCGCCGCCGCCGCTGGCGAGACGGTGCGTGGCGCGCTTTTGGCGTTCTTCGACTTCGCCAACGCACCGACCCGCGTGCACGATGGCTTCGGCCCCCTCTCGGCTGGCGGCTACGTCTGGCAGGGAATTGGTGTCCTCGGCGCGGTCTCCGACATCGAGGCCGCAGTCGGCGGCCAAGCGCCTCCGGTGACGTTCACGCTGTCGGGGACCGGCCAAGAGATCCGCGACGACGTGATGAACGCGAAGGAGCGGGTGAAGGGCCGGGCGTGCTCGGTGAGCCTGCAGTTCTTCGGCGACGACCTCGTGGCGCTGGGCAGCCCCTACGTCCTCTATCGCGGGATCATGGACCGGCTCGTCCACCAAGCGTCCGACGTCAACACGTGGACCGCGCAGCTCACCGCCGAAACGCTGTTCGCTCGGCGCGGCCTGCCGCCCTTCGGCAGCCTCACCGACCGCGACCAGCAGCGCCGATTCCCCGGCGATATCGGCTTGTTCATGGTCCCCGCCATGCAGAACCGGAGGCGGCCCTGGAACCCCGCAATTCCCGAGAAATGATCGCCTTCCTGCGTCAGGCGGCGCGCGAACCCTTCGTGTGGGGCGTGTCCGACTGCGCCCTGTTCATGGCGGATTGGGTGCGGATCGCGCGCGGCATGGATCCGGCGGCGTCCCTTCGTGGCCGCTATCGCTGCCACCTCGGCGCGGCGCGCCACATCCGGCGGCTGGGCGGCATTGAGGCCATGGGACGGGCGCTTGCCGCGCAGGCCGGGCTTGCCGAGACGAACGACCCCCGGGCGGGCGACATCGGCCTCGTGAGCGACCCGCTTGCCGGCCCACTCTTCGCCGTGCGGACCGCCATCGGCTGGGCGGCCAAAGGGCCCCGGGGCATCGCCCTCGGCGCCTTCCCCGCCATCGTGGCCTGGAGCGTCTGATGCCTGCCGCGATCGGAGCCGCCATCCTCGCCGAGACCGCGCTCGGCGCCGTCGTCGGAACGGGCGCTCTCGCCGCTTCGGTCGTGGGCTATGCCGTGATCGGCGGCGCGCTCCTTGCGCTGCAAGCCGTGGTCGAGGCGCTGACCCCCGCGCAGAAGCGCAATGACGCTCAGGTCACTGTGCGCCAAGCAATCCCACCGCGTCGAGGTGGGCACGGCCGCGAGAAGCTCGGGGGAGCCATCTTCTTTCTCGACGTGCAGGGCGGCGTACTGACCCGGGGCGTCGTGCATTTCGCCGGACGCCTGTCCTTCATCCACGAGTTCTGGCTCGGCGACATCCACACGAGCCTCGCCCCCCAGAACGGCGGCGTCGTCCCTGATCCCGTGTATCAGGGCAAGATCGCCATCGAGTCATACGTCGGGACCGATGACCAGGCCGTCTCAGCGGCGCTTTCGCGCTACGGCTACTGGTCGCCGGCCGCCCGGCTGAAGGGCCTCGCTTACACCGTCGTCGTGGCGAGTCCGCTGAAGCACGGCGACAAGATCTTCCCCGAGGGCGCGCCCGACGTGCGCCTCGTGGCCGACCTGTCCGCCTGCTACGACCCGCGCGATCCCGCGCAGGACCCGGCGAACGCTGCGACGTGGCGGTGGTCTGACAACGCGGCCATCGTCCTTCTCGACTACCTCCACAGCGACAGCGGCTACGGCATTGCGTTCGCCGAGATCGACCTCGACAGCTTCGTCGCCCTGGCGAATGTCTGCGACGAGGAGGTGCCGCTCCTGCGCCCGAACCCCGACGGAGACACCTCGGAGCCGCGCTACCGCTCCTGGGGCACCTACACGTTCGACGAGGAGCGGGCGACCGTCCTGGCGCGCTACCTCTCGGCCTGCGATGCCGAGCTTGATCAGGACGCTCAGGGGCGCGTCACGGTGCATGGTGGGCGCTGGCAGGAGCCGACCTTCACCATCACCGAGGACATGGTGCTGGGCTGGGACCGATACGAGGTCGGGGATGAGGCCTTCGCGACGTTCAACCGGGTCAAGTTCACCTACAAGAGCCCCTGGCACGACTACCAGCCGGTCGAGGGCGACCCCTGGGACGACGCCGAGAGCCAAGCCGAGATCGGCGTCGTGCCGACCGAGCGGGACTTTGGTCGGGCCCCTTCGCACTCGCAGGGGCGGCGCCTCGCCAAGATCGCAGCGGCCAAGGGCGCGCCGGACCTGCAATTCTCGGGCATGCGCCTCTCGCCCGCCGGGCTTCCGGCCTACGGCGAGCCGACGGTCCGCCTCGTCCTGCCGTCCTTCGGCATCGACGCCACCTTCGCCCCTTCGTCGGGCAAGCTGACCGGACCGTTCAAGACCGAGCCGGTGTTTGATCTCTATTCACTCGACGCCTCGGCTTATGCGTGGTCCCCGATCGAGGAAGGCAACGCGCCGCCGCTGCCGGACGCGAGTTCGCCCGCGCCCGCCCCGATCCCGACCGGGGTGGTCTTTGAGGCCGTCCGCTACACCACCGGGGGGCAAGTCACCGGCCTTTCTGCCAGCTTTACCGCCGATCCGGTTGCGGGGCGCGCTGACCTCGTCCTGATCGGCCGCTTCCGCCCCGCCGCCACCGACGAGTGGGCGGATATGGCCAGCCAGGACGGTGCCGCCATTGCCGGGCCGCTCAACGACGGCCAGGCCTACGAGGCGCAGGTCGCATGGCTGTCGAGCACCTCCATCGGGGACTGGGGGGATACGATCAGCTTCACCGTCGCCGCCGACACGACGCCGACCGGGCCGGCGACCGGGTTCGTCGTCAACGGAGGCGTCGGCCAGGCGAGCTATGCCTTCACGGCGCCGAACGCACCGAACTTCTCCTACGCGCGGCTCTACCGCTCGGCGACCACGAACTTCGCCAATGCGGTGGTGGTGAAGACCTTCAACGGCGCGGCGAACCAAGCCTTCGACGGCACCGACGCCCGCCCCGCCGGCACCTACTCGTATTGGGTGCGGGCCTTCAACGCCTCGGGGTTCGCGGATGCGTCGAGCATCGTCGGCCCGATCACGGTGACGGTGACCTGATGCCGGATCGCGCGTGGAATCCGATCCTCGTCCCGTCCGCGGAGCAGTGGGGGCTGAAGAACGCGACCCGCACGGGCGGCCAATCGTTCTCGGGCGTCGAGCAGCTGAGCGATTCCCCGGCTGCACGCTGGGGCGCTTCGCTCACAATCCCCTGCGGCACGCAGGGGAAGGTGCTCGCCATGCGGGCCGCTATCGCGTTGGGCCGGTCTCAGGTCTGGATCATCGGGCCGGTGGAGACGGCGCGAGCGCCGTGGTTCGTTGATCCGCTGACGGGCGGGCGCATCAGCTACGCGATGGGTGCGGCCGACGCGGCGACGGACCCAGCCTTCGAGACCAACCCCGACACCGCCTCGACGCTCGACTTTCGGGCCGCGGGCCCGGTGGCGATGAACGCCACGGCGATGACGATCCAGCGCAACCGCGGTGGCTTGCTCCAGCCCGGCATGATGTTCTCGATCGGCAACCGCCTACACCTGCTCACCGACCTGCTGACCCCCGATCCAGGCGCAGACGCCGGCTACGCACAGGCGGGCCAGATCGGCGTTGGGATCCGCCCTTGGACGCGCGCCGACTATGCCGCCGGCGCGCCCGTGGAATTCGGGCGTCCGGTCTGCCGGATGCGGCTTGCCTCCGACGACACCGGTGCCCTGCAGTTGCAGCTCAGTCGAACCGGCTCCGTCTCGCTCGATCTGATCGAAGCGCCGTAGCGCTCGCCGCGCCCAACCCCAGAGACCAGCAAAGGACGACCGATGGCCCTCCCAAAGGTGTCACCCGGCTTGCTGCCGGCTGAGAACTATCGACGCTTCAATGGCGCCTTCGACGTCGTTGATGGGCTTTTTTCAGGTCTTCTGTCGACCTCAACGCGCCTGTCGCGTTTGGAGCAGACCACCGGCTCGCGCCTGGGATACGTCGAGACGACCGCCCGATCGCTTCAGAGTTCGGTCTCCACTCTCGCGCTGAACACCGACACCGCGCTGGCCAAAGCCAACGACGTGGTGGCGGTCAATCGAGCGAATGGCCAGCGTCTGTCCGTTCTCGAGGCGCGCCTTCTGGAGACCCGTCTTCAGGACGGCTACGTGCAGATGCGCTTCGCCGGCCTCACTGCGGGCTGGCAGAACCTTGTCCGGCTTGCCGACATCACCGGGCAGCCGGGCGCCAGCGTCGCGGGCCCGGAAGGCGCAGCGGCCGATGTCGCGGCATCTGCTACGCGGCCGGGCGACGGGCCCAGCGGGTTCACCAATTCACTGTCGGGCGGCGATCCTCGCTCGCTCCCGCCGCTCGTGCCTGATGTGGTCCTGACGGCAAACGGCAGGGCGCAGGCCGCGCGCGATGGCGGCGTCGTCGCCAGCCGCCGCTACACGGCGATCGAGCCGGGGCACGTCTACCGCCTGCGCTTCGTCGTCTCTCGCGCCAAGAACCCGACCGATCCGATGGGCGATGCCGTGCGGCTGGCGATCCGTTGGTTCGACGCGGCGCGCAGCCCCATGGAGGGCGCCGATACCATCGTGGTCGACCTGCCGAACCTCGTCTACGCCTCCGGGCGCGTCGAGCGCACGCTCTATGTCGCTCGTGCGACCGGGCCGGCAGTCGATCTCCTGACGGCGGACGGCGCGAAGTTCGCCCGCCCCTACGTCAAGGCGTTCGGCACCGACCAGATCACCGCCGTTGAGGTGATCGAGATGGAGGACGTCACAGATACGGTAACCAGCCTCGTCGAGAAGCTGACCGATCCCGCCAGCGTCCCCGCCGTATCGGCCCGCCTCGACAAGCTGGAGGCGCGCGAATGGATCGCCCAAGGGCTGGCCAGCGGCGGCGGCGATCTCAAGTCAGATCGGACCTTCACCGTCCAAAGCGCCAGCGATGACGAGGCGCAAGATGGCGTAAGGGCGGATGTCGTGATGACGCCCGCCACGACCCGGCAAGCGATCAACGCGCTCACCGCGCTGGCGCAGATCGCAATCCCGGCACTGAACGACACGAAGGCGGTCGCTGACTGGCTGTTCTCGATCAAGGGCCGCACGGATCGACCTGGGCCGCACGTCTTCGACTACATCCAGGGCAGTTATCACGACGCCATTGAGGCTGGCACGAGCACTCAGGACGTGACGGAAGGCCTGCGCGCCTTCGCTGCCTCGCTCGGGTCCGGCGGTCGGGCGTATTTCGGGTCCGGCCAGGACGCGAACCTTGCCAAGGGCGTCTACAACATCAGCGACACGGTCTCGTTCAATCAGGTCGCGACGAGGGTTCGCAGCGCGGCCATGGGCGCCGCCAACATCGTGCTGCGACGAGATCTCGGGCAGGGCGTCCCCGCGATCGAGCTTCGTCAGAAGGCAGTCGGCTACTCGAATGTTGGGTCCGGCGTCGAAGGCCTGCGTGTCGACATGCTCGGACATACCGGCGTGGCGTTGAAGTGCTGGAAGCCATACGACTGCTTCGACATCATCAACGCCTTCTTCGAGAACGTCGCCCCTGGAGACCACGCCGTCGAGATCGTTCCCGACCCGATTTTCGGGCCGACCGACATCTACAGCCAGGGCGTGAACATGCGGAATGTTCTGTCCGCTCACTCCGACCCCAACGGGGCCGCGCCGCTTTATTACATGGAGAGCCTGAACGAAGGCGATTTCTCGCTCGTCAAGGCCTTCGGGTGCTTCCCCGGCAACTTCGGTGGCAACAAGGCGGCCCCCTGCCACGGATTCCATCTCAAGGACTGCAACGGCCTGACGTTCACCAACCCGAGCGCCGCGTTCTGCTTCGAGCACGCCTTCCGCATCGAGGCGACCGGCGGATCCATCTGCCGGGGCATCACCATCGAGACCCCGACGATTGAGGGTGGCCGTGGCGTGCTCCGGACGATCGGCGTCGCCGGCAACGACGACGTGAACCGCGTGCTGGATCTCACCGTGCGCAATCCCCGCAAGGTTTTCCCGAGCACCCAGCATCCCGATGGCGACTTTGCACTCTCGCGGACCCGGTACGGGCGCTTCGAGGTCAAGAACTACACGGTGGTGTGCTCGGAGACCTATCGCAACCGCTTCGAGACCGACAGCGGCAGCTTCGCGATCACGGGGGCGGATCCGAGTGACCGCATCGAATGCCTTCCCGATGTCTTTCCCCGCACGAAGATCGAAGCCTTGCTCGGCGGCCCGCAGGCGGTCGACAAGGGCCAATGGACGGGTGTGCTCTTCAACGTTGAGGCCGGAGATCCGAGTGGGGAGTACGATCCGACGATCCAAGTCTGGACCGTCGCGCAGTACGGGCGCTTCCGCGTTGAGGTCGGCTTGCAGATCCTGCCGGGCAGCGCCGATCCGGGCCAGATCGGTGTCCGCCTGACGCGGAATGGCGTCCCCTTCCGCGACCTGTTCCTGGAGCCGTATTCCTCGACGTTCGGCATCAAGCGCACTCATGCCGCCGAAGTGGATCTGGTGCCGTTCGATCAAATCGCGGTGCAGGTCTACGCGGATATGGGCGCCACGCTGACCCAGAGCGATACTGCGAGCTATCTCCGGGTGACGCCGTTCAATAATGGATACGCGCTTTGACTGAGAAAAATCCTCCAGTTGAGGCCGGGCCGGGCATCATTAGCTACTACACTAAAGTAGAAGTCTATTTTGCGAAACAGATTGCCGCCGCATTGCTTTGCGAAGACGCGGGGTGCTTTATGCAAGGCGATCCAATTCGCGGAGAAATTGCCATAGATGGCAAATTCGATCTTAGGAATGTTGCCCGACGTTTGATCAACAGTCTCGGCGAAAATAATCATCCGGCATAGAAAAACCGCCGATGAACCTTGACACTGCATCGACAAGTGTCGAAAGGGACTCGGTATTTATCGCGCAAGTAAATATATTGCTATCTTTCGTTTGTATCAGGCGGCCATCATAGACAGCCTCGTTGATTAGCAATTCAGCGCTTCCGTCGTTCATTATACCAGCGGCATCGTTTGATCCAATACTAGAATTATTGCGCGTAGCATCTATTGACTTATTTAATTCACTTTGATGCGCCACAGCGTTCCGGAGATCTCTTGAGCCGGGGAAATAACTGTCCATCAGCTTTGTGGCTGCGCGTAATGTGTGATGATTAACGTTTTTTTGTAGAACAGGCGAATTGTATATTGATGAACTGATTTGCTGCATTTTTACTGCAATGTGCTGGACTGTCAGGGCTCCGTCACGGGCCGCGATGGTTTGCCAGATGCTAACGAGGTTCTGCCGTTCATTTGCCTCTTCAAAGTTTGGTCCTGACATCAGGTCCACGCAGCGGATCCATTCCTCGCGCGCAAAATCCATCAGAGATAATGCCCCTTCAAATTCCCGGACATATCTGGCCAGCTCGTTCAGTTGTGTCTGAATTTGCCAAACATGATCTAATTCATCGGGCTTCATCTTTGGTGACTTGATCCTTGGAACTTCTATTATGATAGTCATAATGTGGCGACCCGATCTCTGTTCGCTATGAAATGCTATCCGTAGTTTTCAGTTGGAAGCAGTCGATAGTCCCTGCAGTGTCAGCACGAGCGGTTCAATGCAGCCCGGTCAGCACGATTTCACCATCCGGCGCGGCAACTCAGACATCATCGGGTTCCGCCTGAAAAATCGCAACATCATCACGGGTGAAGAGACGCTTGCGACTCTCGATGGCGCGCAGGTCGTCCTCACCGTGGCTCGCGCCGGGGGCGACGTGATGAAGTCGATAGCGGTCGATGGCGGCCTCATCGTCAACGCGATCACGCGGCTCGTCACATGGCAGATGTCGCCCGCCGACACGCAGGCGTTTCCGCCCGGCGCCTCCACCTACTTGGTCCGCTACACCGCGCCGGACGGCACGGTCAGCGACCGCCTCACCGGCAAGATCATCGCGGAAGGCTGACGGTCGATGGCTGATGTGCTCGAACTCGGTACGCAGGTGCGCAACGTTGGTGGCGTACCCATCGGATCTCAGACTGCTGCGGTGGTCGAGGTTCTGGCGCCTGTCACGGACCTGTCCGTCCAGGCCGCTCTCCTCGCGCTCCAGCAGGCATTGGATGCGCTGGACGAAATCTCGCTCGACCAAATTTCCGACATCACGCTGCCGGGCAAGACCCTGGTGCGCGCCATCGACTATGCCGCGATGCGCCAACTGCTCGGCCTCCGCATCGGTGTCGATGTGCAGGCCTACGACAGCGACCTCCAGGCCCTCGCTGCGGTAGCCGCCCAACCGTTCGGGCTCTCGCTCCTCACAGGCGCCGATGCCGCCTCGGTGCGGACGCTTCTCGCCCTGGGCTCGGCCGCCTCGCTCGCTGCCGGGCAGGCCAATGGCGTGGCCACCCTCGACGCGCAGAGCAAGCTCGCGGCATCGCAGATCCCCGATGCGATCCTCGGCGCCGTTCGCTACCAGGGCGGCTGGAATGCCAGCAGCAACCAGCCGACGCTGCCCGCGCCATCGTCTGCCAACAAGGGCTGGTACTTCATCGTCACCACCGCAGGCTCGGCAAGCCTACAAGGTCCGGCCGGCGCCATCACGGATTGGAAGGTCGGCGATTGGGCCGTCTCGGACGGGACCTACTGGGAGAAGGTCGACAGTTCAGATCAGGTGGTGTCGGTAGCTGGCCTACAAGGGGCAATCACCGCTGCTGCACTCAAGACTGCCCTGGCCATCGCGGCGGCGGACATCACCGACGCATCTGCCAACGGTCGCTCTCTGCTGACAGCGGCGAACTATGCGGCGATGCGAGCTCTGCTCGGGCTGGCGATCGGCACCAATGTGCAGGCTTACGACGCCGATCTCGACGCCATTGCGAGCCTGACGACCACAGCATTCGGCCGAGGGTTTCTCACGTTCGCCGATCTGGCCTCGGCGCAGATCGCGCTCGACATCCAGCCCCGCATCGACAACCCGAAAACGCGGATCCTAGCCTCGCTCTCGGCGGCGCAGACGATCCCCTCCGCCGCCTTCACCAAGATCGCCTTCGCCACGGAGACGTCGGACCGCGACGGGGAGTACGACCCCGCCACCCAGACGTGGACGGTGAAGCGAGCCGGCTCCTACAACATCGAGATCGGTTGCCAGTACAATCCGGCCACGGCCACGGGTGGCCAGATCGTTCTGGTGATCGTCAAGAATGGCGCGCAGTTCAAGCGTATGTTCACCCGCTACAACGCTACGACGTTCGGCACGCAAAGCGTGAGCAGCGCGATCCTCGACCTCGCGGCAGGCGATCAGGTGTTCCTGCAGTTCTACGCCGACATGGGCGCGACCCTGCCGAACGATGCCACGCAGAATTACCTGAGCGTCACCCCTGTGGTCGCTCAATACCCGGCAAGCTGACGTTATCCGGCATCGGTCTTTTCGCGTGCCGCGTGCACGACGCGACCGTAGGTGGCCGCGATTTCATCGGCCGCCTCCTTGGAGAGATCGGTGATGACAAGCCCTGGGAGGCAAAGGCTCCAGAGGCCATCCTCGCCTTGCGACATTGAGATGCTGCTCATGTGCGTCTCCACAATCGACATCTGTCGGTCACCCGACCGCGAATGCAGTCAAGCCAGTTGCGTGCCAGCCACGTGCTGGCTCGCAACCCGCCGCTTCCAACTATCGATAACGAGGTGACGGCCTTGCCGATCCCCCATGCTCGCGCGGCGTTCTTCGCCGCCCTTCTGCTTTGGCCGATCAGTGCGCATGCCACGGCCGCGCATCATCGCCGCCCCACCTGCGTCGAGGTCCGTGACCCCGGCGTTGGCACGTATCGCATCTGCGCCCCGGCTCCGGGCCGCCACTGATCCCACCCCCATCGTGAGGACGACATGACCGTTGCTGTCACGTCACGTGCTTCCATGAGCGTCCTTGGCGGACCATTCTGACGGTGCGCCATGAGACACCGTAGGTCGCACCGATCTGCTTGTAGGTCCGGTTATCGGTGCGGATGGCCCTGACGGCACCCTCATCCAAGATCGCGTGAGGGTACTTTCGCCCGACTGCAAACCGTTTTTTAGCGATAGCGTCCTGCATATTCATGTGGCGATTGCCGATGAACAGATGATCCGGGTTCACGCAACTCGGGTTATCGCAGTGATGGCAGACATCGAACTGCTTGGCATCACATCTGCGGTAGATCAGCATCGCCGCGCGATGTGCGAGTACGCTCTGCCGCGGGTACGGCCAGTTGAAGCGCCCATACCCTGCACGGTTCAGGCACGCCTGCCACACCCAGCAGCCTGACGCCGCATCAAGCGTCCACTTTCCATCGAAGGTGGAGCGAACCTCTTTGAGGTCCTTCGGAAGATAGATATCATCTACGGCAGCCATGCCGGCCTCCCAACAGGTCGTTGTGGTCAGGCCCGAGATAGTTTTTGCCGAACTCTCTCGGGCCGCTCGTAATCTATCGAACGAAGGCCTCTCAATCAAATACTGAGAGGCCAAAACAATGGACATCCAATCAATCCAGCGCGCTCTCCTGGCGCGCGGCTATGACCTCGGGAAGGCCGGGGCGGATGGCATCTGGGGCCGCGCATCTATCGCGGCGGCGAAGGCCTTCCAGAAAGCCAGCAAGCTGGAGGTCGATGGCGTGGTCGGCGAGAAGACGCTCGCCGCCCTCGGCCTCTCGACCGCAGCCGCGCCGGCCTCGCCGCCGCCTGTCTGGATCGAGCTCGCTCGGACCAAAATGGGGCTCAGCGAGACGCGCAACAACGCGGAGCTGAAGGCCTTCCTGAAGAGCGACGGCAATACGCTCGGCGACCCGGCGAAGCTGCCCTGGTGCGGCGACTTCGTGGAGACCTGTGTCGCGCTGACCCTGCCCGACGAGCACATGGTGGCGAACCCCTACTATGCGCTCAACTGGCTCAAGTTCGGCCGCGAGTTGAAGGAGCCCGCAGTCGGCGCTGTGCTCGTCTTCAAGCGGACCGGCGGCGGCCACGTGGGCTTTTATGTCGGCGAGCGGAAAGACGCCTACCGGGTGCTCGGCGGCAACCAGGGCAACAGCGTCTCGGAGACGTGGGTGCTCAAGTCCCGGTGCGCCGGCATCCGCTGGCCGGAGACCGCGCCTCTACCAACCGCCGGCCGCGTAGCCAGTGCTGCCGCTGGCGCCGTGTCCACCAACGAAGCCTGACGCCGTGTGCCGGCATCAGCGATACGCCCGGGCCATCATCGGACGCATCCTGACCGTCATCGTCCTCGCGGCGCTAGCCGTGATGATCGCCTGTCTCGCGCCGTCCCTGGCGCCCTGAGACCCGAGCCGGCCGGGACCGCCGCGCACTCTTACAAATTCGAGGTTCAATTATGCACGCTCGCATGTTCGCGGCGCTGGCGCTCGCCTGCGTCTGCTCTCCCGCCCTGGCCGCCGCCGGCACCGAATGGCCCACCCTCGGCTATCAGATGGTCACCGTCGTCTTCATGGGCCTCGGCCTGATCGGCGCAGTGCTGCTGGTGGCGAAGATCTTCGCCCGACGCGACATCTCAATGCTGGTGACGCTCGCCGTCGTCGGCCTCGGCGTCCACCCCGCGCTCGCGCAGGATGCAGCGGCCGCGTCCCCGGGCGTCACCATCCCCTACGGCCAATGGATCGTGGACTTCGGCCCGCAGCTCGCCGGCTGGGCGGCGACCGCCCTCGCGGGCGTCGCATCCTGGGCCATCGCCAAGTGGGCGCCCTGGGCCTCGTCCATCGCCACGCAGCAGCGGATCCAGATCGCCGCCGAGGCCCTGGCGCAGTACGCGATCAAGGCCGTGCCGAACTCGCTGAAGGACGGCAAGGTCACCGTCGAGGCGGGACCGGCCGTCATCGCCGCCGCCGTGCAGCGGGGCGTCAACGTCCTGCCCGGCCGCGTCGTGGACGCGATGATCAAGGGCGGCGGCATCTCGTCGATCGTCTTCCGCGTCCTCGACCTTGAGGAGCACGCCGACGAGAGCACCGTGCTGCAGCCGGCGATCAAGGCGCTCCAGGCCGATCCGAAGCTCGCGAAGGCGGCATGATCTCGCTGCCCATCTGGGCGACCGCGCTCATCAGCTTCGGCGTGAAGCTGGTGACGCAATGGCTCGCCAACCTGCGCGCCGAGCAAGCCCTGCGCGATCTCGGCGCCAAGACGCAGGCGACGGAATCGACCACCGCCGCCGAGGGGCAGGAAGCCCGCGCGCGAGCCGCCGCCGAGGCCGCTGCGGACGGGCCCGACGATCCCCGTGACCTGTTGCCGGAGACCAAGGCATGACCTGCATCGGCTTCGCCCTCGGCCTCGCCGTCCTGCAATGCGACCTGCCGACCCCGGCCGTGCCGGTCGCCCGGTTCTGCCAGGTGATGCCGGCCCCGATCCGGTACGCCGCCACCGACGACGCGCGCACCCGCCGCCAGCTGCGCTCGCTGAACGCCGCGTGGCGCGCCACCTGCGGGAGCCGCTGACCGGTGACGGGCGTCGAGATCGCAGCACTTCTAAAGGATTACGGCCCCTGGGGCATCTGTGCGCTGCTGATCGTGGCCGTCGTCTATCTGCACAAGGGCTGGCAGGCCTGCCAGGAAGCGCGAGTCATTGACGGTAGGCTCGCCACCGAAGCCCTGACCCGGCAGGCCAGCACGAACGCCGAGATCGCGACCATCGCCGCCGGTCTCCGCGAGGGCCAGACCGAGATGATGCGAGTCGTCGCTCTGCTGCAGCGGGACAACGAACACGGCGATGATCGCACGCAGGACATGATCAAAGCCCTGACGGACGCCGTGACTTCGGTCGAAAGGCGTCTGGAACAGGTCTGTCGCGGGGGGCTCCGATGATATTGCGGAGGCTCAAAATGCTGCTCGACCGCCTGATCCCGTCAAGGTGCAGCGCAGAGAGCGATGCCCTCCGGCGCGCCTCCGAACTTCACGCCATCTCGTCCCTCGCTGTCGGCAACGAGGCACGGAAAACCGAGCGCCGCGTGAACGATCTCCGCGTCACCGCTAACGCAGCCGAGCGACGCCGGAACGAACGGATCGACACCCTCAACCAGTTGCTGGAACGGGACCGATGAAGGCGTTTCTTCAGACGAGACTGGTGACGCTGTTCGTCATCCCCAACCTGCTCTTTGCATTCGGGCTTTGGGCTCTTGGTCCCGAGGACATGATCGAGTGGCTGAACGCGGCCATCGTGGCGCTCGCGGCGGGTGTGTGCGTCGCCTACTTCACCACCACCCGAGACATCCTCCTGGGTCGCCTACCGCTACACAAGGTGCACTGGCTCGCGCTGGGCATCTTCGTCTCGTGGGGCGGCACGCAGATCGGCCGGTGGTGGTCCATCGCGTGGCGCTGGCTTGGCATGCCGCCCTGGCTCGCGAATTCCTGGGTGGTGGCCTACGGCCTCTTCCTCGTGGCGTGCGGCGCCTACTTCCACCTGATCGCTGACGAGGCGATCGGAGAGGAGCGGGTTCCCCCTCGACGATGGATCCGTTGGGGCGCCATTGTCGCCGCAGCCGTCTTCCTGATGGTCGTGGCGAGCTTCGTGGTCGACAGCTACTCGCAAGCGGGCTTCACACCGCATCTGTTCGGCTGAGCCGACCCGATGCCCTGCCCGCCGCCTCGCCCCGATTGGGGCGTCACCTTCATGCTGGGGCTGCTGATGTCGGCCTTCGCCCTGACCATCGGTGTCGTGTGGGGCCAGAAGACCGGGCCGCCGAAGAACTGGATGGAGGTGGATGAGCCACCTGACCCGCCCGCCGACCCGAATGCATGACAGTGCCCGCCCGGCAGCCGCCGAGGCGGGTTTTCTGCGTTCCTGCCTTGCATCCCGCGAAGTGGTCGCGGCGCGGCGCCAGCCGTATACCTTCGTCTCCTCCCAAGGGACTTCTCGCCCGCCCGGCTCAGCCGCGGCGGGCTTTTTCGTGCCCGGTCCCGGCGCGGGACCACACGAAATCGCGTCCGAGACGTCCCGCTAACCGGCCTCGCCCATCCTTAGCCCGTGCCGCAACACGTAGCCGGCCAACGCTGGTGAGATCAGACGCTCCCCCGCCCCGTGATCCGATCGGGGCGGGGCCGAGCGGTCCGGTCCCGCTAACTGCGCCTGCGCGTTCGGCTTTTCCGGCGCCATCCACACCGCTCCACGGCGATCTCCACAGGCCGTCCTCACGGGGGTTGAGCCGATGCCGCTGGACTGGTTGTTCTGCCTCCGTTCCAACGCGGAGGGCTCACGGTGGACCGGCTCGGCGACTACGCTCGCGGACAGGTGCGGGTCGAATGCCAGACCTGCCGGCGGCTCGGCTGCTACGACGTGCGCAACTTGCACATCCGGTTCGGCCTGGAGGTCGAGGTGCTGGACCTGCTGCGGATCCTAAGCGCTTCGTGCCGGCACCAGCAGGCGCCGGGCGCGCCGAAGCCGCGCAAGTACGTCGCCGTCTGCCAAGCGAAGATCACGATGCCCCGCCAGCCGACGACGAGCCTGCCGACGCCAGGCGGCATGCCTTACACCGTCGAGACGTGGAACATCGAAGGCGGCGGGATCGAACTCCACCTCGCCGAGCTGTATCGGCTCGACATGGCCGAGGCGGCGTTCGAAGTAGTGTGCAGGCTGTGGCCGGACACGGAGACAACGATCCGGCAACGGGCTCATGTGATCCAGAGGCGGGATCGGCCGAGGCGTTAGGCGCGGTAGCCCGGGCGGTCCCGGCCTTCGGCTCGGCGGTGCTGACGAAGATCGGCCTGATGCACTGACCGTCGCTTTACCCTCTATTTCACACCCGCATGGGCGCCCCGGCTTTGGCCGGGGGTGCTCCTTTTGCGTTTCAAGCATTCTCGCGCTTACAGATAGAACTCCATTAAATTCCGGAACCGTTGCGCAGACTTGTCCTCAACATCATTCTGGTCGCTGTACCGCCACATTTCCTCGGTTTTCGATCGCATCATCTCCAACTTTTCTTTTTCTGCGCCGAAATATCCGCGCTCGACCTTCTCTCGATACTGCTGTCTTGATCGGCAGTGATAGTGATTGATCCGTAAAAACTCATGTGATGGCTCCATATCGGCAAAAAAACCGAATGGCGGCTCACGGTGAAGCACTCGCCGTTGTTCGTCTATGAAAGCCCCGTTCACATGGAACATATGCGATGACAGAGGGTACCATACGTCTCGTGGCCGAACGATAGACTTGATGTGACGATTTCCGTGGAAGTTACTCAAAGCTCGATGTGTAAAATTGTCGATGTTTAGCCCGTCTGGCTTTATCTCGTGGCCAGAAGAACCATATGTATGCCAATACACGCCGATGCCTGAAGATTCACGATAACTCGAGAGCGTATTTCTTATGTCGTCTCCGGCAACAGGATACAGAAATTCATCGGCGTCAATGAAGGCCATCCATTCAAATTGATCGCCAAATGTCTTTAGCGTCTGCACGTAGAAATCAGACGGGTGCCCTACTGGACAAAATAAATAACTAACCGAAGATCTGTCACGGAATCTTTTGACAATTTCTGCTGTTTTATCCGAGCTTCCATTGTCTATGACAATCAGATGCTCGAAGCCAACTGCGCGATGGAAAGAAAGCCATTCACTGATAATAGTTTCTTCATTTTTGACATGAACGCACGCCGCCGCATATTTCATTGTTGCACCGGGCTATGTTATATTTCGATAGATATTTTGCAGGAAATTACGGTGACGTTTAACGGTAGCGCAAGCCCAAACTAGTTGTAAATCAGCAACAAGAAGTGCCTTGCATAGTTCTCATCAAGCCGCCCAATTCACGCCAAGGCGGGTCTTCCGTTTCAGAGCCCGTCGCGCCTTGACCAAACCGGCTCGGACTCCAGCCCCTTCCGCCCGCACACGGTGCATCGCAGGTACAGCCCGACGTCGCGGACAGCCATCGTGCTCGGGAACGCGGCCAACGGCACCTGCCCCTCGTGCCGGCAGGGCGGCGGGCAGATGGCGCGGATGATCTGGACGCCGTTCTCGGCCGCGTTCGCCAGATCCATCGGCGCGATCTCGCGCCCCTCGCGGTCGTAGGCCCGGCGCGGGTTGCGGCGGTGGCGCGGGACGGGATCGCCTCGACCGTTCGAGTAGGCCTGGGCCGGGTATCGGGGTTCGGTCATGCCTCGTCCGCCCCATAGGCCTTCACCGTCTCCCGCCCCTCGACGGTGAGGAACCACGCCCGCCCGTCGCGGTGGGCGATGCGCGAGGCCGCGCGCTCCTCGACCAGCCCCATCTGCACCAGCAGCGGCATCGCGCTCGGGTAGGCCGTGATCCGCAGCCCGCCGGGCGTGGCCGCGATGGCGCGCAGGGCCGCGAGCTGCTTGCCGCGAAGGGGGACGGTCACTTGTCTGTAGGCGTCGCCAGGATCACGGCGGTGCGCACGATCGTCCTGCGATAGACCTCGGTGACGCCCCGAACCGCCATCGCCTCCCTCGCCTGCCGGTAAGCGTGCACAGCCCTCGCCACGTATAAGACGTGCCCGCTGGCGAACTCGAACGGCGGCCCCTTCGGATCCGCGAGGTAAGCCTCAACCGCAGCCGTGACCTCGTCGTTCGAGATGACCCCTTCCTCGCGCAACCGGCCGACGGTCCGGGGCGGCTCATTCGCCATGGCCTACTGCACCTGCTCGCTCGCCGGCCGGATGCCGCGCCGCGTTGCCAGCCCAATCAGTTCCTCGTCGGTCATGATGAGCTCGCCGATCCGCCAGCACTCCATGTCGTGCCCGTGAGGCTGGATCGGCCAGCCGAGCGCGATGAGGGCTTCAGCAGCGTCTTGGGCGTCAAGGGAGTACGAAGGGGCCAGTTCGGCATCGCCGGAGCGGTCGGACAATCGCAACCTCAGACCCATTGTGCATTGCGGAAATTCATCGTTGTCGTCCCGATAAACGTCCCGGTACGATCTCAATGCTACGCAGACTAGGGTCTAAGTCTCGGGAAAGATTGGTCGGAGTGGCAGGATTTGAACCTGCGACCCCCACGTCCCGAACGGGGGCGTGGACCCCTTCATAACGGGCGTTCCCCTCCTTGCACAGAGGGGAGCGGCCGTTTCCGTTTCGCCGCCATGCAGGCCCGTGCACCCCTTTCGTGCGCCATTCTTTGGTCGACCTTTGGTCGGGACACGGTTCGTTCGCATGCCCCGCGTGGCCCGTGCGAGGGCACGCTAACGGGACGGTAACCCCTCCCGTGAACCGGCCTGAAACCGGCCCCGTGGCAGCCTCCCGGGATGCCCGAGCTATTCGACCTCACCATGCCCATCGACGGACACGAGTTCGTCTGGGCGACCCGGCGCCGGAACATCCTTGCCCTCGACCTGGCGAGGTTCGGCCGGCATTGGGCGCTCACGCACATGCGAGCGGACGGGCACCGGCCCTACGGGTTCGAGATCAGGTCGGCCGCCGACACCCTCGTGGGCCTCGTCGTCCACTGCCGTCGCGACCGGCGCGGGGACGGTGGCCCTGGCGACGTGACGACCTCGCGCGACTGGATCGTCCTGCCGGCGCGGGGGCCGACGCCGAAGAGGGTGACGCGGGGCAGCCACTTCGCCGTCTGGCGCTGCGCCTTGCTGTATGCCCAGGCGCCCATGCTCGAAGCCCGGCGGATCCGCGAAGCGGCCCGACGCGAGGAGGCACGGCGGCCATGGCCGATGGACCCATTCGACGCCGAGGCGATGGACGGCTTGACGCCTGCCGTCCCGTGACCCAGGTACCGCTCTCCGCTGCATAAGCGGTTCCCCGGCCCAGCCCGGCGTAAGGGCCTCCGGCATCCCCGGGGGCCCTTCGCGTTAACCGGACACGTCAACCGCCGCGAAACCCGGGCGTGCCACTGTCCGGGCATGGCCAGACCGACCGACAGCCTCGACACCCGACTGACGTCACTCGATGATGCGGCCGCCCGCGCCGCGCTCCTGCCCGACGTCCCCGCGCCCCGCTTGGAGGCCCTCCGTGAGATCCGGGCGTGGGTGCGCACGCATCCCCGGTGCCTGGCGCCCATTCTGCCCCAGCCTGAGACGCCCGAGGCGAACGCCATCGAGGCCGGGATCCGCGCGCGACACGAGATCATCGAACAGGACCGCCGGGCACCGCCGGTCGTAGGCGGGCACCGGCAGAGCACCATGGCGGACGGTTCGGGGCCCGTGCCTGGTCCGGAGTGGCTGCACCACTGGTAGCGTCGTCCGCATATGCGGACGGCCCGGTGAGCGACTGAGCCGCGGGTCTCCCTCTGGCCTGCCCGGGCGGCCTCTCGATCTGGGGGTTCGTACGCCGGGAGGGGCTATTCCCCGCAACGGCTGTCGCCGTCGTCCACTCCGTTTCCGCCCTCCGGGTGCAGGTCGCCCCGTCCCGTCTCCCAGGCCCCCCACGAGGCCGCAAGGGGCGGCCGACGGGAGAGCACCATGGCCTTCGACGTTCACCAGGCAGTCACCGATCAGATCGTCGCCACCCTCGAAGCCGGCACGTCCGAGCAGTGGCAATGCCCCTGGCACCGCAAGGGCGGCAGCAGCCTCCCGGTCAACGCCCTCACCGGCCGGGCATACCGCGGGATCAACACTTTGATGCTCTGGTGCGCCGAGCAGACCCAATCCTACGGGGATCCGCGTTGGGCGACCTATAAGCAGTGGGCCGAGTTGGGCGCCCAAGTCCGCAAGGGCGAGCGCAGCACCCTCATCACCTTCTTCAAGGAACTCGGCGAGGACGAGGACGGCCGGCGCAGGGTCGTGGCCCGGGCGAGCTACGGGTTCAACGCCAGCCAGGTCGAGGGCGCGCCTGAGGCCGGTGAGCCCCTTCCCGCCTCTGAGTGGGTCATCCCCGAGGTTTTTGAGGGCTTCGTCGAGCGGACCGGGGCCGATGTCCTCAGGGGCGGCGAGATGGCCTGCTACATCCCGGATCAGGACCTCATCCGGATCCCGAGCCGGAGCTCCTTCCACACCGCTCACGGGTATGCCTCGACGATGGCGCACGAGTTGGTCCACTGGTCCGGGGCTAAGGGACGCCTCGACCGAGAACTCTCCGGCCGGTTCCGGAGCCACGCCTACGCCGCCGAGGAGCTCGTCGCGGAGCTTGGGTCCGCCTTCCTGATGGCCGAGCTCGGGCTCGAAGCGACCCCCCACCCCACACACGCCTCTTACATCGCCTCCTGGATCAGCCTCCTGCGGAGCGATCCCAAGGCGATCTTCACCGCCGCCAGCGCGGCCTCGAAGGCGGCCGGGTACCTCACCTCCCTTCAGAGCCAAATGGCCGACGCGGCCTGAGCAGTCGGCCCCGGGTGATCCCCGGGGCCCCCGATCCTACGTCTCAGATCCGGAGACCTCCGATGCGCCTCGCAGCCCTCTTCCTCCTCGCGTTCCTCGCCATCCCGAGCACCGCCCAGGCCCGGCGCTATCCCCCTCCACCGCCAAACCCGCCGGAAAGCCTTTACCTGGAAGCATGGCGCCGAGCGGCCGACTTGCCGCCGTCCAACGCGCTCTGCCGCCACCGCATGCCCCGGCGGCTCATGAAGGCCCTCCACGACAGGTGCCTGTTCTTGACAGCCGGCATGACGGCTCAAAATTGCGGCGTCGAAGACACCTGCGCCCGCACGCTTGAGGAGCTTCAGGCCTGGTGCGGCAAGGGCGACCGTCACGAGGTTCCGTGCTCTGACGCGTCGCTCGCGGGCGCTCAGTAGCACCACTCAGAACAGGACCAGCCGCCCTCTCGCGGTCGGTCATGACACCCCCTGCCAGCGGCACTCGCGGTTCAGCTTCTCGAACAGCGCGTCAGGCATCTCCGGCAGGAATGTGTGGTCACCGGTATTTTCGCCGACCTCAGTGCCGGTGGGATCGTCCCACGCCCAGGCCTCGATACCCTCGCACTCGGGATACCAGGTCGTCGCTCGGACCGTGTAGCCCTGATACAGCGCCCAAGCCGTCACGACGGCCCGGCGCAGCGGCGTGTCCTCGTGGTCCATCATGCTGCCTCTCCTTCGAAGTTAAGCAGCCGCCGGATGATGATCGCCCGCTTCATGAACGCGATGTCCCACGGGTTTGGCTCGGGCCCAATGAGGACCGGGTCGCAGGCGGCGGCGCTGATGACGAGCGTCGCATCCCGCAGCGGGACAGGGCACCCATTCACGGACATTCGGTTGCCGGTCACGGGGCCGGACATCTCGACCCGAAGCTCGGCGACGTACCATGGCGCCCCGATGGCCTCGACCGCGGCCCGGGCGAGCGGGCCGGGGTTGGGCCGGTGCCAGGAGGCAGGCCCGAACCGGGGGACGGTCTCAGCCATGGAACGACCCCGTCGCCGGTAGGGCGGCCGCCTTCGCCCGAGGCGGCGCGATGCGTTCGATGAGGCGGATCTGGTCCGGCCCGTAGCTGCATTCCATGCCGGTCAGGAGGACGCTCTTGAGCCGGTCCCCCTCCCAGGAGACCTCGGCAACCTCGGGCTCCTGGACTGAGCCGTCCCGGTAGACATGCGAGACCCACCAGAAATCCGTGCGACGCGTCATGCCCGCCTCCTCGCCTTCGCCGCGGCCGCCCGGCGCTGGTGCCGGTTTCTCGACCGAGGCAGCACCCGCTCGACGACCTCGTGCCGGCGGTTGAGCCGGTCGAGGTGTTCCGCGACCCCCTGAGGGGCCACATCGCCCTGCGCCAGGACCGCCATCAGGGGGGATGCCTGGATGAGCCGGAAGGAGACCGTGGATCCCACTACGGTCGCGGTCATGCCGCCCTCCGGGCCGGACGGATCAGGAGCCCGCCGCGGCTGACGTGATCGCGGAGCGGGGGCTCGACGACCTCGACGGCTGTGGGCCGGTACCACTCGAAGTCCGGCCGCATCTCCTGGTCGTAGACGCGGTACATGCTCGACCTCATGTCGCCGCGGCAGCCGGCGGTCGCGCGGCATTCCATCATGAATGGGGTCACCCCCTCGTCGAGGTCCTTGGTGACCACGTGCCCGCGGCACGTCCCGCAAGTGTAGATGTTCAGCTTGCCCTTGAAGCCCTCGGCCATAGCGCCCTCCGGTGGGTGAGGCACCGATCGTCCCCCCGCCGGCCGCCTGTCACCAGATCCCCCGTGCGCCCTCTGTCGGACGACGTGCGGCCCCGCGTGGACGCAGAGAGGCCGACGTCGGGCGCACGCGGAAAGGCACAACAGAAATCCGCATCGCGCAGACCGATTCGTCGCCGAAACCCCCGTTTTCTGCCCGAGAGGCCCTGTTTCGGTGGGTCCGGGGCGCCCGGCAGGGGTGGGGCAACGATGGCCCTAGAGGGAGCGGTTCGCCGGGACGCGATTGCCCTGGCGGCGCGGGAGTTCGCCCGGACAATCCATGGAGGGACAACCCCACGGAGACCGCCGCCCATGCTCAAGACCGCCCTCACCTTCTTCGGTTTCACCCCCGCGCCGCCCGTCCGGCGTCAGCCCTCCGCCCGGCGGGTTGCCCCGTCTGTTGTCCCGGCCGCCGCGCCGGTTGCCCCGCCCGTCGACGAGGCCGCCGAGCGCCGCCGGCGCAACGCGGAGACCGCCGCGCGCCTGCGCCCGGACCCCAATGGCCGGTTCCCGCTCGACGTTGCCAAGGTCGCCCGCACCTTCGACCGCATGAGCACCCAGCCCTCCCCGGAGGAGCTCCACCTCGCGCTCTGCCGCCTCGGGCCGGTCGGGGAGTACATCCGCGCCGTCCACATGGGCGGCGGCCGCGTCGCCCTTCTGCCCGCCTCCCTCCATGGGGATCGGGGCAGGACGGCCGCCTACCGCGAGCACCTGACCACGCTGTCGCGGACGGACTACGAGGGCTGGATTGCGGGCCTTGCCGCCTACGACAGGGCCGTCGCCAGCGCCAAGCGGACCGGCGACGCGATGCCGGAGCCCCTCACCGCCTCGCCCGAGATCGAAGCCGGGATCGCCCAGCATGCGGCCGCCAAGTTGGCGAGGATGCAGGAGAACCTCGCGCGCCGGAAGGGCGGCCAGGGCGGCACCGAGGGTACTGGTGGAGGCCCTGTCGGCGGGGCTGCCCCTGCCGCGCCGCCGATGGCTCCCACGGGGCCCAAGGGCGGTGACGAGGAGGAGCCGGCGAACGATGCGCCGGCCGGGCCCAGGCGGTGACGGGGGAGGTTCGGATGGATACGGTGGTTGTGCCGGGGGCGTTGCCCCATGCGGAAAAAGTGCTGGTTAAGCCAGCCATGGCGGGACAACCGTCCCGCCAGACAGCCGCTCCGGCGTCTGTTGCTAGCCAGGGGCTCCGCCCCGTGGACCCCGGTAAGCCTTCTCCTCTGCGCCCCCTGCCCTCCGTGCTGGGTGTCAAACTCAGCCATGACCTCCGCGGCCGCATCGCCAGCGCGGCGGCCGCGGAGGGCGTGTCGGACAGCGCGTGGCTTCGCCAGCGGGCCCTTGATGCCCTCGGCCTGGAGAGCGCCGTCGACGCGGCGTCCGGCCCCCGGCCGCGGATCCCGCCCGAGGAGCAGGCCGTCCTCGCCGGCGTCCTGCGCGACCTCGGCGCCCTCTACGAGCCCCTCGGGCGCGCATCCGTCCCGGTCGAGGAGGTCAAGGCCGGCCTCGACCGGATCAGGTCGGCCGTCATGCCCATCGTCATCGGCCTCGGGAGGTCCGCATGAGCCCGCTGGAGAGCAGCATCGACAGGGAGCTCCGGCGCGCCCGGCTCCCCGTTCACGTCCGCCGGCGGCAGGCCCGCCGGCTCGCGGCCGCCATCGCGGCCGAGGGCTTCGCCGTCCCCGGGCCGCTCGTCCCCGGCGATCCCGCTCTGAACCGGGCCGCCCTCCAGGGCGCGCAGGTCGCCGTGGACCTCGTCCAGGCGGCAAGGTGGTTCAGCGCCGGCGTCGACGACCTCGTCCGCCGGCTCCAGGGGAGGTCCTGATGGTGGACGAGTGGGACGTCATCCACGCCGCGATCCTCCGCCTCCGTGCCCGCGCCGGCGACGCCCGGGAGACGGCCGCCGACGTCGAGGAGTGGCAGGCCGACGTCCGGCATCGCCTGGAGGTCATCCTCGGCGAGGCCGGGCACCCGGACCAGGCGCGGCTCGACCGTGCCCGGGCGGCCGTCCTCACCGTCACGTACCCCGAGGGCAGCCGATGATCTCGGGCGCGGAGAGGGGCAAGGGCGGCGACGCGTTGGCGAAGCACTTGCTCAAGCCGGAGAACGACGAGGTCCACGTCCTCGTCCCCCGCGGCCTCGGCAGCCGGGATCTGATCGGCCAAGTCCGCGAGCTCGTGGCGCTGTCGCTGGGCGGTCGCACGGACCGCCCGGTCTACCACGTCCACGCCGATCCGGACCCGGCCATCGTCGACAACGACGCGGCCCGGGCCCGCTTCTGGGCGCTCTTCGAGGCCGAGTTCAACCTCGCCTCGCAGCCGTACTGCGGGGCGGTGCACGTCAAGCACGGCCGCCGCCACGAGCACCGAGTGTACTCGCTCGTCCGCCCGTCCGGCGCCGTCGTCGACGTCGCGTGGGACTTCCTGCGCAGGGAGCGCTGCGCCCGCGTGGTCGAGTTCGAGCACGGCATGCCGAGCCCGACGCCCAGCAAGCACTCGCGGGCCATCGTCTCCGCGCTGCGGCAGGCCGGCCGGGACGACGTCGCCGCGTGGATGGAGGCCTCCGGCACGACAGAGGCGCCGCGGCCGGTGGCGCGCCTGTCACCCCAGGAGCGCCTCATCGAAACCCGGACAGGGGTCCCGCTCGACGACCTCAGGGCGGCCGCCCTGGCGGCGTGGACCGCGTCCTCGGATGGCGAGGGGTTCCTATCGGCCCTGCGGGCTCGCGGCCTGGACCTCAGACAGGGGCGGTCTGGGCCCGTCGTCGTGGACCGCACCGGCACCGCCCACCTCGCCACGAGACTGATCGGCGCCGCGGCGCGCCGGCAGGACGGCACACGAATTCCGGCGGCCGCCGTCAAGGAACGGCTGGCGGGCCTCACCCTCGCAGACCACGGAGAGACCAATGGACAGGATCGACGAGCTCACGACCGAGGTCAGGTCGCTCAGGCGGCTCGTGGAGGCCCTCGTGACGGCGCTGGCGCCCGAGGAAACCCCGGCGGAGCGGACGTTGCTGGAGGTGCTCCAGGAGCTCACGCAGACGGTGGACGACCAGACCGGAGTGGTGTCGAGCATGCACTCAGCCGTGTCGTCGCTCGCCCGGCAGCAGCGCGCCTCCGAGGCCGCCTGAGGCTTATGAGCCCGGGGCGCAACGCCGCCCTGGCTGACGCCATCGAGGGCGTGCGGTCCCGGCGCTGGACGTGGGTGCCCGGGCAGGTGGACATCTGGGGCCTGCCGATCACGGGCGACCGGCCCCGCCTCGGCTAAGCGAAGGCGGGGCGGCGGCGCCGGACCCGGTCCGGCTCGGCCAGGTCGACTTCCCAATGGGCGCCGCGCCAGTCCGCCGACGGCTCCCCGCGGAGCCAGCGGCGCCCGTCCCATCGGACCGCTGGATAGAAAATCTCGTAGTGCTGGCGCCCCGGCGGCTGGGTGCCGGGCAGGAAGTACAGATTGATCTCGCGGCAGGTGCCGCAAATGCGGACGGAGAGCTCGTGCTCCACGCCGTCCCACAGGCGGACGTGGGCAAGCACGCGGTAGACTTTACCGTCGAGCCAGGGGCGATCCGGCCTGATGGCCAGGATGTCCGTGAACGGGATCGTCGCGCCTGCCGGCAGGCCTTCGACGATGTACCCCACGAGGCGGGAAGCCCAAACGGGGTCGACGCCGAGGTGCACCTCAGGCCCGGCCGGCAGGAGGTCGAAAAGGCTAGGCTGGCGAGGGTCGGGACGGCGGGCCATCAGACCTGCCCTTCCTGCGCCGTGGCCCCCTGCCGCTCGCGCAGGCGGGTATACTCGTCAGTCCAGTCCGGCTTGCGCACCCAGCAACCGGTGGCATCGTCCCACATGATCCGGGGCTCGGGGCGCTCGACCGTCGCCGCGGCGAACCCAACCGCTCCGCCACCGAGATCGGCCCCGCGGTCGCAGTCGATTGTCTGCCGGGACCAGTCGAACAGGATGACCTCGGCCGCCCACCGCCTACCCTTGGGCGGCCGCTTCGCGGACAGGATCACGCGGATGGGCGTCGGTCTGCCGCCGTCCCCGCGAGCGAATTGGTCGATGAACCAGGCCGCGTCCTCCTGCGAGACGCCCGGCGCGAGGATGACCTCGGGCGCCGGCGGGGGCGGCGGGGCCGGGGGGACCGGCCATCCGCGGAGCTCACGGAAATAGTCGATCTCTTCCAGCGCCTCCCGCAGCTTCGCGATCCTGCGCTCGACTTCGCGACGGAGGAGGAGCGTCGCGCCCGGGCCGGGGCCGCTTCCCTCGCCGGCGGCCCACCTGCGGACCGCGCGGGGATCCTCGGCGCACGTGCGCGCGAGATCCGTCGTATGCCTGTCGCCGAACAGGAGCTCGCCGGTCCGCAGGACCAGCGCCGCGCCCGGCTTGAGGGCGACGGGGTCTTCGAGGGCCGGGCCGCCGTTGCCGCCGGCGAGGTGCCGGCGCTGCTCCGGGGACGGGGAGCGAGCGAACGTCTGCTCCTTGAGCTTGAGCGGGCCCCTCTCCGCGCGGAGGGCAGTGATGTTGGCGACGACGTCGTGCGGGGTCAGCGGCTTCGGGCGCTTGGCCATGGTCAGGACCTCCAGGCGATGAGAAGGGCGGCCGTGACGCGTCCGGCGGCGGTGGGGATGACGTCGATGTCGCGGTCGTCCTCCGCGACGCGCATGCGGACTAGGCCAAGGTGGGCGAGCCGGCGGGCCCGGTCGTAGGTGGCTTCCTCAGACCACCCCGCGACGCCCTCCAGGGCCCAGATCGGGTAGCCGCGGCCGTCGATGTCGTCGGCGGCGAGGAGCAGGATCCGCCGGAGCTCGGCCGGCAGGGCGGCCGCCGTCGCGACGGGGTCGACGGGGGCGTAGCGGGCGACGTGGGCTTCGCGGATCGAGGCGACACGGACGGGGGCCGGGGCGGCGAACAGGCTGTCGTCGAGCTCGGGCGGCAAGCGGAACATCGGGAGGCCTCCGGGGCGGCAGGGTGGCCGGGGCGCTGGGCCCCGGCCGGCGGGATCAGGCGGCGGACGCCTCGCGGTTCGTGACCTCGACGTCGTAGCCGTCGCGCTCCAGGTCGCGGCGCTCGTCGGCGACGAGGGCCGAGGCGCGCTCCGCGTTGAGCAGGTCGCGGTGGCGCCAGCCGTGGTGGTCGTGGCCGCGCTCGTCCCACGTCTCCAGCGAGACGGAGTAGCCGTGGCTGGGGTGGATCGTCTTGATGATGAGGGCGGTCTTGGTGGTCATCTGTCTGCCTTTCGGTGTGCCGGCCGCGCCGGCGGATGATGGGGTCCCTCAAGGGGTTCGGGCGGGTGGCCTGGTGGCCCCCGGCGAGCGTCCGGGAATGCGGACGCTGGCGGGAGGCCGGGGTGTGCCCGTGGCTGGCACACCCGCGGCAGTCAGTCGTCGGGCAGGGAGAGGTCCGGGAGCTCGACGAACTCGGCGCCGTCGGCGTCGAAGAAGTCGGGCGTGAGCGCGGCCCTGGTCAGGTTGTGAACCCGGTCGAGTATCCCGCGCAGGACGCCCGGGATGAGCGCCTTGGCCTGCGGGGCAAGCCACTCCGGGACCGGGCGGTCGCCCCGGATCCACGCGCCGAGGTGGCTCTCATGGACCGTGCGGGGACCGACGCGCGTCAGGTCCGTCGCGAACTGGCGCAGGTAGCGGGGGCCGTAGAGCAGGGCGCCGAGGACGGCGAGGTTGTGCCTGGTCATGCTCAGCGCCCCAGGGCGGCGGACAGGGCGGTCAGGACCGAGGCGGGGCCCCCGGCCGTCTCGACGATGCGGGCAAGGTCGACGAGCTCGTCGCGCGTCATCGTCACGGAGACCTGACGGCCGCCGGCGTCGATCTCCGCCGCGTCGGCCTCGCGCAGGAGGCGGGCGGCCTTGATGACCTGCGCCGCCGTGGCGTGCGGCTGAAGGACGAGCTCGGTCTCGGAGCGGGAGATGACGACGTAGTAGTCCCTGTCCGGCCGCTTGGCGCCGCGGGAGTTGTAGTAGTCCGAGCCAACCTCCAGGGCGTCGCCGCGCTGGACGTCGCCCAGGTCGACGATGCGGCCGCGCATGTCGAGGAACTCGCGGTCCATGCGGGCGGCGTTGGGCCCCGTGAGGCGGGCGATCCAGTTTTTGCCGCGCCGGTGCGTCTCGTACGACGGCGTGCTGATCGCGCCGCCGTCGACTTCCAGGGTCAGGGTCTCGCTCATCGGTCTGTCTCGCTCTCAGAAGGGGGGCTTGGCGGGGGTGGCCGGGGCTTGCGGCCCCGGCTGGGTCTCAGGCCTCGTCGGCCTCGTCGAGGCCGGCCAGCGGGTTGAAGGGCTCTGCGGGGGCGACCGGTGCGGGCTTCTCCTCGACGTTCGGAACGACGCCGGTCAGCACCCAGGGGGCGAGGGGTTCGGGGGTATCGGCGGGGAACTTGGTCATCAGGGCATCTCCGGGGAGGACCGCCCTCCCTGGTCTATAAGTAGACCCGGATTCGCCCTACCGCTAGGGTGCAAAAGTGCAATCCTTAACGATTTTGGTCGGTTTTTTAACCGAGGACGATTTTTTCCTGAGATGTCCCTGGCCTCCGTGTCCGCGGGGGGATTCGCCGGACTCCCGCCTTGGCTAGACTCCCGTCCGTATTGCGTTTCCAGAGGAGGCGGGGGTGTTGGACTTCGAGGGGATCGGTCTCGCGCAGGGCTATGCCGCGAGCATCCGGCAGCACCGGCGCGCGTGCTGGGCTTGGCAGGATCGGGCCGAGGCCCTGGAGGCCGAGCTCGCGACCGTGCGGGCAGAGCTCGACGCGCACGACGCCGGCCGCCGGGCACAGTTGCGGAGCCTTCGCGTCGCCCTCGATGCGGTCGCCCCGTTCGACCCCGCCCTCAAGCGCACCGGGCGGACGTACGACGGCGGCGACGAGGAGCGCGTGTTCGAGGCTGTCTACGGCGACGCGTACGACGCCGTCGCCCGGCGGGAGGGCATCGCCCCGACCCGGCGCCCCATGACCCAGGCCGAGCGGGCAGCCGAGGCCGAGGCCAAGGTCCTGGCGGAGCCGATCACCGGTCGCCGGTTCCTCGGGTTCCTCCACAGGCGGTACTGGTGGCGCGGTGAGGAGCACCGGACCCTGGCAGGGGCGCTGCGAGCACGAGAGAGGGCCGCTCGCGAGGCCCGCGCGGCCGTGTCGGCCTGACGTGCGTACCGCGTCGGCCTACCGATTGTAGCTAACGCGACTTCGCTACGCTCTCAGTGCAGACCCCTCGGCGGAGACGGCGCAGGGCGCAGGGGCACGACCTCGGCGGACGGGGCCGAGGCCTCCGCCGGCGGCGGCTCTCGGCGCTCCGGGGCAGGCTCGCCCCACGGGCGCCAGAGCAGCCCGACGAGGACGCAGACGAACGCGAACCAGAACCCCGCCGCTCCGAGCCACACGAGGGCCTGCGCGCCGGCGCCGGGGACGTCGGGGCCGGTCACGAACCCGAGGACCGTGCTCGCCAGGGCCAGCCAGGCCCCATTGTCCGAGAGCCAGACCTCCCAGACGTACTCGCGGCGGGTCATGTGAGGGCCTCCATGGCTGCGAGCAGCAGGCGTTCGAGCTCCGGAGGGAGCGGGATGCTGCCGGCTTTCGGATGCCAGGTCATGAGCTCGCTCCCTCTCCGAGGGCCTCGATGGCGGCCCGGACCAGCGCGTCGACCTCGGCCGTGCTCAGGATCGGCCGCGGGTTCTCGGCCACGAGGTCGACCAGCAGGACCTCCCGGCCGGAGGCGAGCACGCCGGCGATCCGGGTGACCTCGCCGGCGCCATCCCAGTCCATCGTGATGCCGAGCAGGCCATTGGCAGGGCACCCGGCCATCGAGGGTCGGTCCGCGACGAACGTGGCCCACGGGATCAGGCGGCCGATCATGGATGCTCTCCGGGCACGGTGACGGTGACGCCGTAGCGGCGCGCGGCCCGCTCCAGCGCGGCGCGCACCGATGGCGCCATGCCGTCCGCGGGGTCGTGGTGGCGCCGGGTGGCACGGGGGTCGCCCGCCTTGCGCGCGCGGATGACGACCATAGTGACGGTCCTCCATCGCATGCCGAGGACGGACGCGATCTGGGGCGCCTCCTTCCCGGCAGCCCACGCGTTGAGGATCGCGTTCCGGCGGCCGCGGCGGGTGCTGGGCGCCGCTTCCCGGGACGCGGCGCAGTCGTATCGGAACGCCGCGCGGGCATCGCCGGCCTCGCGGGCCTGGCGCACCATGTAATCAACCAATGACCCGGTGATCCCGAGCTCGGCCGCGATCACGACGGTCCGGGCGCCGGTCGCCCAGCGGTCCAGGATCGCTTCCCGCAGGGCGGCCACCTCGGCGCGGCTACGGCGTGCGGTCATCCGCCGGCTGCCTTGAACGCCGCTCGCATCAGCGGGATGTCTGTCACGCCCTTGGCCAGCAGCGCGGCCGCGCCCTCGTCGAAGGTGAAGAACTCTTCGAGGCCGAGGGCCTTGCGCATCTCAGCCTGGATCTCCCCCCGACCCGACTTGCGGCCTGCGCGCTCGCCCGCCCGCACGCCGGCGCCGAAGGTCGCCAGCAGGGCCTCCATGACCGGCACCGAGGGCTCAGGCTCCAGCAGTCGCCTGTCGACGTCGAACAGGACCACGTCGTCCCGGGTCCGGATGAAATCGGCGCGCAGGGGCCGGATGTAGCCGCGGTCGATGTGGTCGACGACGACACGGACCTCGTGCTCGGTGCCCTCATGGAGGACCGCGATGGTGCGGCCGTCGCAGGTGAAGGAGACCATCAGGCAGCCCTCTGCGCGGCGCGCCCGGCCCGCCCGATGGGGCCGGCCGCATGAGCGCCGGGCAGCGGGTCGCCCTCGATGACGACGCCCAGCTTACGGAGGCGGAACTCGATGGCGGCGACGCGCGAGTTGAGGGTGACGATCAGCGCCTCGCGCAGCGCCTCCACGGCCCGCTCATCGAGGCGAATTCCGAACGCCTGCGGATCTGGCTTCTCACGGCCGAGAGTGATGAAGCCGTCGGAGAACCCGGCGTCGCGCACGTTGCTGATGGTCTTGAGAAAGTCCTCGCGGCTGACCGCGGCGGCCTTGGCCTCTTCCAGTTCCTTGAGCGTCATGGGTCCCCCCGAATGGATGGACCCCGATCGTCACCGCGGCGGCCGCCTGTCACCAGGGGCTTCCGAGACGAGCTCGGGGAACAGCGCGTCGGCCGCCAACACGACGAACACGGCCATCATCGCCGCGTCCGCGTCAGCCGGCTTGGACCATGAAGCTCGGGCCGCCCGGAGCGCGTCGCGGGCGAACAGCCGGGCCTCCTCGACGGGCGTCAGGGCCCGCCGGCAGGGATCCGCCTCACTCACCGGAGGCCTCCATCGCATCGAGGGCGGCCAGCGCCTTCTCCAGGGCGGCCGCCAGGCGGTCCGGCAGGTCCCGGTCGTCGGGCAGCCCGAGGTACCAGCGGCGCGACTTCACCAGCTCGCGGGCGGCCTCGATGACCTCTTCGGCGGCGTCGATCACGATGCTCTCCGGGGCGGGGGCACGAGGCAGAGGGCGAGCGCCATGCCGACGAGGAACGTGGTCACCGGGGCCTCCGGCGGAGCGGTGCGAGGGACTGGAGCGCCGTCGCCACGTCCGCTTTTGCGGACGGATTGGCCGGCACCGGCTCGCCCCGAAGGGCGGCCATGACGGGCGCGTCGACAGCCGCGGCCGGAGGTGGCGACCAGCACACCAGGGCGGCGACGAGGGCCAGGTCCGCCGGGGTCACTCGCTGCCCCGGCGGGTCGGCCGCATCGCCTTGACGACCTCGGTGAGCGCGTTCCTGATGGAGTGCTCGACGGTGTCCATCTTCGTGAACAGCCGCATCTCGATCTTCTCCAGATCGTCCTTCTTCACGCACGTCTCAGAGACGTGGAGGCGAAGCTGGGCCAGCGCCGAGCCGTACGCCTCGACCGCCTTGTCGGTGTCCCGAGCACGGCCCTCGACTTCGACCACCTTGCTGGAGAGCCTGACGTACCCGGCGTAGCCCGCGAGGGCCGCCAGGAAGAGGGTGACGCCAACGGCCAGCAAGGCGCCGAGCGAGACGGTGGGATCGAGCGTCACGGTGTGGGTCTCCCGAACTCGGCCGTGACCGCGTTCATCCATTCGAGGGCACGGTCGCCGCATGCCGTCTTGGCGCGGTCGACCAGCTTGGCGGAGGCGATGATCCGGACCGCGTCGCGGCGGCCGAACGCCGTCGCGGGGATCTCCGGGAACGCCTGGTGGATGCAGGGCGCCAGGTCCGCCGGGACCGGGGGCAGCGCGGCGCGGCCGCTCAGGTCGAGGGACGCCTTGTCGGGGCAGCCGCCCAGCGCGACGGCGAGGCCGGCGACGGCGGCGAGGATCAGGACGCGGCGCATCACAGCCCCCTCAGGCGGCGGGCGTCCTCGTCCGTCACGCACCCGGCGTCGGGCGTGCGGTCGAGGTGGGCCTTCAGGTCGCGGAGGCGCGAGGCCGCCGCCTTTGCGGACGCCTCGGCCGCCTCGGCGCGGGCCCTGTCGCCGGCCGATATGGCGGCGGCGGCCGCCACCTGGCGGTTGACCTCGGCGAGGGCGTCGCGGGCGCGCTGGAGGTCGGCCTTCGCCTGTAGGGCGAACGCCTCGTGGGCGCCCCGTGCCTGCCCGGCCTGGTAAAGGGCGGCGCCGATCAGGAGGACGAGGCCGGCCGCGACGAGGGCGTGGCGCAGGACGGCAGGCAGGTAGGCCGCGGCCAGCAGGGCCACCGCGATCAGCCCGACGCCCCCGAGGCCGGCGAGCGTCGCGATGAGGGAGTACGCGGTCCAGCCGTGGGAGAGGAGCGTGAGGGCGGAGGCGATGTGATCGTGCATCACAGGCCCTTCCGGCAGAGGACCTGTTCATCGTTCCGGCGGATGGCCAGGCCGTTGACGCGGCGGCCGCCGGCCTTGTCCCACATGTCGAAGGCGTCGCAGGACCCGGCTATGTCGCCGGCGTTGTACCGGCGGGCGACGGTCGACTTGCAGTAGGCCCCGGCGCCGATGTTGTAGGCGAGCGAGACGTGGGCCACGAGGCGCTCGTCGGGGGCGTTGGCGAGGCCCGGGACGCACTTGAGGACGTCCACCTCGAACTCGCCGAGGCCCTTGAGGAGCATCGCCTGGCACTCCTCCTTGGTGGCGGTCATGCCCATCGTGACGCCCCGGGTCTCCCCGTTGCAGATCGTCGGCACGCCGACGATGTCCCGGTAGGCCTTGAGCTTCGTGCCCTCGCGCGTCCCGACGAAGGTGACGGCCAGCGCGGCCGCGGCGGTGCCGGCGACCATGCGCCTGCGGAGCGCGCCCTTGGCGGCCGGGGCCTTGAGGGGCACGGACGGCACCCGGCCGGCGGGCAGCGGCGCGGCGGCCGCGGCCGGGCGGGGACGGAACAGGCTGGAGAGGGAGAAGGCCATCAGGCGTCTCCCTGCGGGGCCGGGGCGGTGACGCCCTGCTGGGCGACGCACCGGGCGAACAGGGCGGCCAGGGCCAGGCCCATGTTGAGGAGGCTTAGCGTCGGCGCGGAGACGAGCTCGGAGCCGGAGAAGAAGCTGACCGACGCCTGCGCGGCATCGAGGAGGGTCGCGAGGGCCAGGAACCGGATGGACCAGGCGCGCTTGAGCACGTCCTCCAGGTTGTGGACGAAGGTGAGCTTCACGACAGGGCCTCCTGCGCCTCGATGGCGGCGTCGAGCTCGGCCAGGGTCGCGTCGAGGACACCCACCATCCCGCAGCGCGGGCACACCGCGGTCAGGACGTCGCCGACCTGGACCTCCGCGAAGGACAGGCACGCCGCGGGATCGGCGCAGGGGGCGCGCAGGGCCGGCTCGGGAAAGGGGATGATCTGGGCTGACACGGGACGGTCTCATGACCGCCGGCGGCGGCCTCAGTGTCCCCGAGGGGACCGGCCCGCCCGTGGCCCGCGCAAGGTCACGCCGCTGCCCGGGACAGGGCGCGGCCGCGGCGGACGGACGTCCCCAAGGGCGGCGTAAGGACGGTGACGACGGCCCCGCGGACCACGCGGAGCGTCATGCCCTCCAGCGGCACCACGACCGCGCCGTCACGCATGCCGGTGGCGACGACGATGCCTCCGAGCTCGGCCAGCCGCCGGCGGATCCAGCCACAGTCGATCCCCTGCGCCTGCGCGCGCGCGAGGGCCTGGCGGTCGTCGAGGCCCTCGGCGTCCAGCCCGAGGACGCGTTCGGCGTACCGGCGGACGGCGTGGTCGGTGGGGTGGGCGCGATGGGACGGGGAGACGTGGGACACGGGGGGCTCCTGCGATGGACCCCTAGGCTCCCCGCGTCGGCGCCTCCCCGCCAGCCTCGGCGCTCAAGTCGTTCCCCCGCAGTGGCGGTCTCCTCAGATCTGAGGACCCCGAAAATCGCCATGACCGATTCGTCTGGCCCCATGGGCCCTCATGGGGAGCCATGGACCCCCATGGGGACGGGATGAGCCTGAGCCCCGGCCTCCGCACAAAAATATGCATGGCCCGAGAAGGCGCCTGGACCGCCCTCCCAGCCCCTCGCGCCTCGCCAGGTCTCAGGACGCCACTCGCCCGGAACTCATGGGCTTCCCATGGGAGATTATGGACCTCCCATGGGGGCCTTGCGGGGCGTGGTGGGTGCATGGGGTCGGTTAACGCGGCCGTTAAGGCTAGGCCCTTGAAGTGACTAGCGGTTTTCCAGCGACACGCTCACGTTTGTGGGTGCGCGGACCGTCGTGGTGCCGGTCTTGAGCGCGCTCCTCCTGCCCCCATGCGAAGATGAGCCATCACGACAGGACCGAGGGGGATCGTGCCCTCGGATACCATTGGCGAGTGTCGCCCGAGCTCGTCGAGAAGCTCGGCCTCGACCCCGGTGGCCGGGCGGCCGCCCAGCGGGCCCGCCGCAGCATCGTCGCCGCCCTCGCGCTTGCGGCCGAGACGGACCGACCCTGGATCTCCTACAGCCGGACCCGGGACTGGTACGCCGGCGGCGAGCACTACCCGGGCTGCGACTACACGTACGACACCGTCGTCCCGGCCGCGAACGACCTCATCAAGGCCGGGCTGGTTGACGAGGAGCGCGGCCTCGTCCGCGACGGCGGAAGCGGGATCCAGTCCCGCATGCGGGCTTCCAGCCTGTTCCTTGAGCGCCTCGGCGCCGACCCTGCGGTCGAGCATGTCGGGCCCGGGTCCTTCCTCCTGATGAAGGACGAGGACGGGCGGCTGATGCCGCTTCCCCGCACCGAGGCCGTGGCGCGGATGGTCCGGGGGATGGACGCGGCGAACGCCGGCGTGCGCAACCTCCTCCTCACCGTCGACCCCAAGGCCGACCAGTCGAACTGGCGGTGTGGCCCCCGGCAATGGGCGGCGCGCAAGGTCTGCAAGGACGGGACGGAGCGGTGGGCTTACGTGCTGCCCACGCCGCATCACTACCTCGTCCGGATCCTCGGCCGAGGCCGCCTGGATTGCCACGGCAGGCTTTACGGGTGGCATCTCGGCCTGCCCCGGCTCCGCCGGAAGGAGCTCCTCCTGAATGGAAACCCGGTCGCGGAACCGGACTTCGAGCACCTCCACCCGACGCTCCTCTACGCCATCGCCGGCGTCCCGCTGACATGGGATCCGTACCTCACAGGGGTCATCGAGCGCGATCATGCGAAGCTGGCCCTGAACATCGCCATCAACGCCAAGGGCGGCCGCGGCGGCGCCATCCAGGCCATCGCCGACCATCCGAAGTGGCGGAAGGAGTGGAAGCTGACGCACGCGGACGCCAGGCGGGCCTATGACGAGGTCGCGAAGCTCAACAAGCCCATCTCCCACCTCCTTGGGTCCGATGCCGGCGTCCGCCTCATGGGGTTCGACAGCCGCATGTGCCTGAGCGTCCTCAAGGGGTGCCGCGAGGCCGGGATCGCGGCCCTGCCGGTGCACGACAGCTTCATCGTGCCGTCCGCGAAGGAGGGTGATGTTAAGGCGATCATGGACGAGGCGCTGCACGCGGTCCGCGTCGAGATTTCGCCAGGGACGTCAAGCACTTCGGTCAAATCCATTCTACAAGTGCCTTTCGCGCCGCGCGCCGCCGCCTCCCGGCCCTCCTCCTCGCGCGAGGCGAAGCCGAAGCGGTCCGTCGCCTCCCCCAAGAAGCGCTCCGCCAAGGCCGATTTCCGCCCCGTACAGACCGTCTCCGAACCCGCCGCTCGTCTAGTGCCTCAGGTTGACGGAGAGGCTCCTGCGCCCGACTGGGACCTCGCAGACCGCACCGAGGCGATGGTCGAGCATTTCGTCCTCGCGGCACGGGCCCGCATGCGCAAGCGGGAGCCGTACTATGGGAAGCTGACGTACGGGGAGCGCCAGAAGGAGTTCGCCGGTGCCAAGGCCGCCGCCCGCGCCCTTGCGCAGGAGGAGTGGACGCAGGGCACGAGGATCGCCCTGAAGGTCCCCGACAGGCTCTCCGACGAGGCCCGGGCCAGGCGCGACAAGCGCAACGCCCCCCGGCCCATGCCGGCGTGGCTGGCGGCCCGGCGGCGCCCTCAGTCGGCCCGTTGGGCGAAGCCCGAGGCGACCCCCACACCTGTCCAGGCGAAGCCCCAGGCGACCCTGTTCTAGGGCAAGGCCGTAGGCTCCTGGCGACCCTTTCCCCTTGTGGGAGGCAGGGGGCGCCGCTACCTTCGCTTCGTCCTCGCATGGGACGGGCGTGCACCACACTCCCGGAACCCCGCCCCCGGCCCGGCCGGTGCGGCGGGGTTCTGCATTTCAGGTTCCCGCGACCTCGCCAGGGCCCGTCCCCGCGGTCCTTCGGCACAGGATGACCGCCTGTCACCCGGAGGGGGCGTGGCGACCGCCCAGGGGCTTCCTACGTGCCCTCGCACGGGCCACGCGGGATCCGCCATCCTCCGGCCATGGCACCCCGGCGCCCTTCCTTCGGATCATTCGTCACCGACCTGTCCGCCGCCATCGCGGCGTGGGAGGAGCAGTACGTCTCCGAAGCCAGCTATGCCCAATACCGCCGGGCTTCGGCATGGGTCGTCGACCAGTCGGTCAAGGCCGTCACCATGGACATGCGGGGCGCGACCAACACGCAGTTCCGTGACCCGACCCCGTGGATGGTCGACGGCTGGCAGTACCGGCGCAGCCTCGCCAAGGGCCGCGCCGCCGGCATCGTCGAGGCCGAGGCGTACGTCAGGGACGACCAGTCAACGGTCCTCAAGTACGCCATGGGGGACCAGCGCAACGTGCGCCTGCCCGGCGACGTCGGCCTCGCCCAGGACCGGATCCTCCTGCCCCACTGGCGCAACCTCCTCCTCACCCAGGGCATACGCCCCAACGCGTCCCACGACCTGCCCGGGTCGACCATGGCACGGATCCTGCGCAACGCCTCGGGCCAGTACGCCGAGAGGTCCGTGCCCGGCCGCTGGGGGGTCTTCAGGGGCGAGATCAGGGTCGGGGGCAGCCGGCTGATGGGCTACATCGCGCGCCCGCCCATGGTCAGGAAACCGGTCTCAGACGCCGGCTAGGACCGGACCCACTTCATCAACCGCCGGGGTAAGCTCAAGGACCCCTACAGGGTCGTGAACTTGGGGCGGCCGCGCATCCCCCTCATCGAGGCCAAGCAGGCCGAGTACAGGCCCGTCATGCATGATCCGTGGGTGGCGGCCATCGCCAGCGCCCGGCGGAACGTCGGCAATTTGATGGCGGCCGAGCTCGCCTCCCACATCGTCCACAACGGGTAGAAGGCCAACCGGGCGAGGATCGGCGTCCTGATGCGCGACGCCGACCAAACCATCAACGCGGGCCAGAACGACAGGGCCGGCGCCCTCATGGCCGAGGCCCGGGGCATCCTCTCCCGCTTGCGCTGAGGCCATCGGCTTGCCACGCCGATGAGGGCGTCGGCCCGACGTGCGTCCCCTGTGCGCCCACGAATATGAATAAACGTTCGGGTATGCCAGATGCCCCCCACCCCACGGGGGAGAGGCGCGCCCTTGCGTGGGCCACGCCCCCCGGCCTCCCCTGGCAGAGCACGCGGCAGGCTGCCCCACCACCCCCAGGGACGGTGCTGCCTAGGGCCACAGGGCCAGGCCAGGGCGCAGGAGCGGGGCATGTAGAGGGAGGCGCGGTGCGCACGCAAGGATCGAGCGGCCGTCGGGGGCGCCACAGCCCATCCCGGACCCCCGGGGGGCGGGCGTCGAGCACCCCGGCCGGGGGGCAGGGTCGATGGGGACCTCAGAGGCCCCCCAGAGCGTGCGGGGCGGCACTCGCCCGTCAACGCTTACTAACTCAAAGATTTCCCAAATGGGTCCGGCATTCCGCAGTTGGAAACGGGCCGAGCCATTGTCCGCGAAAGCGGACGCCCCCCGCGGAATGCTAATACGAGGACCCCGTGAAACAGCCCGGACCCAACATTGCCCACAGCGCCCGAGACATTGTCCGCAAATGCGGACGGTCCGCGCGGCTAGGTCGTGTCATCACCCGGCTGGCGGCGCTCACCAGGTACCACCGGGACGCCCGGTCCGCCTGGGTCAAATGCCGCGGCCTACCCGTGGTTGGGGGTAGGCGAAAGCCATAGTCCGCAAAAGCGGACGACCGCCGTCGAACGCAGATTTGAGAACGCCTTGGACCAGGCCACAACAGGCATTGGCCCTCGCCCAAGGGATCGTCCGCAAATGCGGACCCCACTCGCCGCGAAGTCGTGTCCTCAAAGTGGCCCTCCGGGATATGGCGTCCGCAAAAGCGGACGGACCTCTATCGACCCACGCCGGATTTACAGCCAGATCGACTGGCTGCCCCTGTCCGAAGGCAGCGTTCGCCCGACCCCGGGGCGCACGCTCGTCGTGATGCAGGTTTCGGGCAGCTCGCAGAGTTTCAACGCCGTGAACTCCTTGCGGGTGCTCGGGCGCTGGATGCGGATGATCACCGTCCCGAACCAGTCGTCGGTGCCGATGGCCTATAAGGAGTTCGACGATGCCGGCCGCATGAAGCCCGGGCCGCTCTACGACCGTGTCGTGGACGTCTGCGAGAAACTGATGAAGTTCACGCTGCTGACGCGCGGGTCGGCCGATGACCTGGCCGACCGCTACTCCGAGCGGCAGGAGCGCGAGCCGTAGCGATTGAAGGCGGTGGTCGCCGACATCGGTTTCGCAAAGCAGTAGGCGCCGTGGCTCGGCGACGGCGGATCAGGCGTGCCGCCAGACCTTCGTGGCGGAGAGGAGCAGGATCGCGGCCAGGGCCGGCAACAGCACGGGGCCCGGAACCAGGCCGAGCAGCAGGCCTCCCACGAAGGCTCCGGCCACCGACCCGACCGCCATGACCAGGACGAAGGGCCGTTCGCGGGCCAGCACGTCGAAGCTGCCGTCGCGGCTGTAGCGTGCGAACGCCGCGACCATGGTCGGCAGGCTCACCGCCAACGACAAGCTGCCGGCGAGCTTGACGTCGACGCCGAACAGCATCACCAGCGTGGGGATCAGGAGCTCGCCGCCCGCGACCCCGAGCAGGGCGGCCACAACGCCGATCACGAGCCCTGCGGCGACGCCGGCCGCGACAAGTGCCGCTCCGGCGAGCGCGGGCGCCCCTGAGCCTTGTGCATGGCCGGCCAGAAGCAGGCCCGCGATTGCGACTAGCAGGACCGCGATGACCCGGTGCAGGGTCGCCGAGCGAAGGCGCGTGGCCCAGCCCGCCCCGAGCCAGGCCCCGGCCAGGCTGCCGGCCAGCAGGTTCACGATGACGGGCCAGTGGGCGGCGACCTCGGCGAGCGGTATCGAACCCGCCCGGAACGGCAGGGCGCTCGCCACCACCACTAGGCTGGTCGCCTTGTTGACGATGACGGCCTCCAGGGCCGGGAAGCCGAAGGTGCCGATCAGGAGCGGCAGCCGGAACTCGGCGCCCCCGAGGCCGACGAGCCCCCCGAGCATTCCAATCAGGCCGCCGCCGAGGAACGCCGGGACTGGACCCCTCCTCGGTGCTGATCGCATCTCACCCTGCATCCTGCATCACCCCGTCCAGGTCCAATGCCTCCCGCACGCGGCTCCCGGCCGGCGAGCCGAGGACCTCCCCGGGTCGACCCGACTGAAGGGTCGTGCCGCGGTCGAGGACGCACAGGCGGTCGGCGAGCCTCACCGCCTCGTCGAGGTCGTGGGTCACGAGGACGATGGGAATGCGCAGGGTGGCACGAAGCTCGCCGAGCTCCTCCTGCAACCTTCGGCGCGTGCGCCGATCCACGGCGGCGAACGGCTCGTCGAGGAGCAGTACATCCGGGTCCCGTGCCAGGGCACGGGCGACCGCGACCCGCTGCTGCTGCCCGCCGGACAACGCGGACGGCCGACGTTCCCCCAGCCCGTCCAGATGGACCAGCCGGAGAAGCGCACGGGCCCGTTCCGCGCGTCTGGCTTCGGGCAGGTGACCCATTGCCGCCACGACGTTCCCGAGGGCCGTCATATGCGGGAACAGGGCGTAGGACTGGAACACCATTCCGACCCGTCGCCGATGCGGCGCGAGGTCGATCCCAGACCCCGTGTCGAGCCACGCCGTGCCGCCGCAGGTCACCTGTCCCTCCCCCGGCCGATACAGACCGGCGATGGTCCTGAGGACGGTCGTCTTCCCGCCGCCGGACGGCCCTACGAGCGCCAGGAGCTCGCTCGGCCCGCATGCGAGGTCCACCGCCAGCGGGATCGGCCCGTCCTGTCGCAGGCGGACGTGGAGGCCCGAGCGGTCATGCACGACGTCCGACCCGGCTCGAAAGGGTGTAGGTCAGGGTGAGGGCCGCCAGGGACAGGAGCAGCAGCAGGGCCGCCATGGACCCGGCGGCATCCATGTCGAACGCCTGCACCCGGTCGTAGATGGCGACCGCGACCGTGCGGGTCTCACCCGGGATCGAACCCCCGACCATCAGCACCACCCCGAACTCCCCGAGGGTGTGCGCGAAGGCGAGCACCAGCCCGGTGACGATGCCCGGCCAGGCCAGCGGCAGGTCGATGGCCCAAAGTATGCGCCACGGCGTCAGGCCCGACACCGCCGCGGCCTCGCGCACGTCGGTCGGGATGGCCTCGAAGCCCCGTTGCATGGGCTGCACGGCGAACGGCAGGTTGGCGATCACGGAGGCAAGGAGCAGGCCCGGGAAGCTGAAGGCGAGCGGATGCCCGAAAGCGGCCTGCCAAGCCTGTCCCAGGGGAGATGCCCCGCCGAACGCGGACAGGAGGTAGTACCCGAGCACGGTCGGCGGCAGCACCAGCGGTAGCGCCAGCAGCGCCTCCGCCAGCGAGCGCCCCCGAAAGCGCCGGAAGGCGAGCCACCGGCCAAGGACCACCCCGACCGGCAGAAGCAACAGGACGGTCAGCGCCCCGAGGCGCAGGGACAACGAGAGGGCCTGCCAGTCCATCCGCTCACGGCGCCTCGCCCGGAAGCACGAAACCGTACCTGCGCAGGATCTCGCGGGCCGGCGGGGATTGCATGTAGGCCTGGAACGCCTTCGCGGTCTCGCCGGCGTGGCGCATCAGGACCATCCTCTGGCGCAGTGGCTTGTGCCAGGCGGCCGGGATCAGCGCGTAAGAGCCGAGCTTCGACACCTCCGGCGATAGAACCAGGGAATAGGCGAAGATCCCGCCCTGGGTCGAGCCGGACGCCGCGAACTGTGCGGCCTGGGACACGTTCTCGCCCAGGACCAGAAGGGGCTTCGCCTCGTCCCACAGGCCCTGCGAGGCCAGCGCCTCCTCCGCCGCCCGTCCGTACGGGGCATGCTCCGGGTTGGCGATGGCGAACTTGCGCACCCGCCCGTCCCCCAGGGCGGCCTTGAGGTCGGTCATCCCGGCGTCGGGCTTCATTGGCGAGCCATGGGGAGCGAACAGCACGATGCGCCCCTCCGCGTAGAGGGCGCCGCGATCGACCGTCTTACCTGCATCGGCGAGCCGGAACACGAAGCCCTCGTCGGCCGACAGGAAGACCTGGAACGGCGCGTCCTGCGCCAGTTGCCGGGCGAAGTTGCCGGAGGACCCGTACGTGATTGCGAGTTCCTGGCCGGTGTCGGCCTTGAACCGCGTCGCGACCGAGTCGAGCGCGAACTTCAGGTCGGCGGCGGCCGCCACTTGCACGGGCGCATCCGCCCTGGCCCCTGCCACGGGGGCGAGCGTGAGGGCGGCGGCGATGAGGAGGGCAGGAATGCGAAGCATGCGCTGGACGATATAGCTGATCGGCTATATCGCAAGGGGCAGAACTCGCTTCCCCGGATCAATCTTCTCTTGGCTTGAGCAGCGTGGAGAGCCGCTCGACCTCGCTGGCCGCGGCCTTCGCGGCGGAGGCTTCCGTGCGCCGGTAGCCGTCGAGCACGGCATCGCCGGTCGCGGTCAGGCGCGCCCCACCCCCCGCCTTGCCGCCCTTGCTCTTCTCGACCAGGGGCTCGCGGAAAGCGGCATTGAGGGTTTCGATCAGGTACCAGGCGCGCTTGTAGCTCATGCCCATGCGGCGGCTTGCGGCCGAGATGGACCCGGTCTCGCGGATGCCTTCCAGAAGTGCGACCTTACCCGGCCCGAGCAAGGTGTCGGCCCGCAACTCGATACGTAGGCTGATGCGGGCTTCGTCCATCCCACCTCCCGTCAGGTGCCAATTGCCGTCAGGCTTCCGTACGACGCGCATACCCGAGCACCGCCAGGGCCGCGCCGGCTGCGGGCGCAGCCTTTCGGGCTTAGGTGCCGCTCCTCACGGTGACCCGGAACCTCGGCTCAGCGCGCCTGAGAACCGCCAGGGCATGAGCAGCCGCCGAAGGGCGAGCCGTGACGTGACGAATCGGCGACGCCGGCTTTCCAAGGTCGCACGGAAGGTCGATGGGCACGATGCGGCCAACTGCTCGGGCTGGCACTCTCAGCCGTCTTGCTGCCGCTGCTGGCGGGCATCCTGGTGATCTCCCCCTTCAAGGTCTGGCGGCACGCCTGACCGCGGGTGCCCCGAGCAGCGGTATGGATTTCGACGAGGCGGGCCGCCGGCGACCTCCTGCCGGCCGGGACGGTCCAAGCAAGGCGCCGTCCACCGTCAGACGCCTTTGACGCGTCGCGGCTTGGGGCGCTAAAGACCGCGCGCGTGATGGGAATGGAGCTTCCCGACAACCGCCCGTAAGGGCTGATGGCTCCTGCTGCGCGGGCACGAGGTGGCCCGTCCGTGGCGGGAGCGTGCCTGACGCCGCTCCGCCGCGCGGCGGGTTTCTTGCTGCCCCGGATCGAAAGGGTGAGAGGGCAGGCAATGGGCTTCGTGATCGTGTTTCTGGGGGCGGGATTTGGCGGCGCCCTTCGCCACGGGTAAACATCCTCGCGCTGCGCCTGCTGGGCGCAGGGGCCTTTCCCTACGGGACCTTGGGCATCAACGTGCTCGGCTCGTTCCTGATGGGCCTGATCGCCGAGTATTTCGCCCTCAGGTCCGGCCTGCCCATGCAACTTCGGCTGTTCCTGACCACCGGCATCCTCGGTGGCTTCACGACATTCTCGGCATTCTCCCTGGACGCCGCACTCCTCTTCGAGAAGGGCCAGGCCGGGGCCGCGTTCGCCTACGTGACCGGCTCGGTGGTCCTGGCCCTGGGCGCGCTGTTCCTGGCCCTGATGGTGGTGCGCGCCGCGGTCGGCGGAGGGGCGGCGTGAGCCCGTCGTGGGTGGGAACCCTCATCACCTTCCAGGTGACCTTTACGGAGTTGTTCATTGCCGCCACCGTGGTCGCGGCGGCCGCCTACAAGTTCGGGTGGCGCAGCGTGGCGCTCGGGTCCGCGCTCGGGGCGACCGGGGTGGCGATCCTGGCGGCGGTGTTGCAGGTGGCGGCGTACGGCATCGCCCTGCACTGGCTGGATTGGATTTCCGCCCTGCTGCTGCTCGGGTTCGGGGCTTATCTCGTCTACGAATTCATCTCGGGCTTCCGGGAGACGAACGACATCGCCCCCGTCGGCACCGGCTGGGCGCTGCCGCTCAACGCCGGCGGGATCGGCGTCGCCGCCTGGGCGCTGGCGGCGGAAGGGCTGGAGATCCTCGTGGTCTGGCTGGGGGTCTCGCTACGTGACGGGCCGGCGACCGCGACCCTCGGCGTCGGCCTTGGGCTCGTCGTGATCGCCATGCTCGGCATCGTCCTGCGCGGCATCGGCGTGTTCCGGCGTATCCCGCCCTACGTCCTGGACGGGGTCGCCGCCGTCGCGGTGACCGCCTACGGCCTGTACTTCCTGTACGAGGCCTTCGCAGCCGGCGGGGCCTGAGCCCGCCTCAAACCCTTAAGGCGACCAGGACGGCGCCGGCCGCGATGAGGCCGACGCCGATCCAGTTCACGGTCGCCAGCCGCTCGCCCAGGAACGCTGCGCCGAACACCGCGACCAACACCACGCTGAGCTTGTCGATGGGCGCCACGCGCGCGGCATCGCCGAGCTTCAGGGCGCGGAAGTAGCAAAGCCAGGAGCCGCCCGTGGCGAGCCCGGAAAGCACCAGGAACAGGTAGGTGCGTCGCGAGACGGTTGCGAGCGGCTGCCACTCGCCCGTGCCCACGAGGATCGCGCCGAGCACGGACAAGATCACCACGGTGCGGATGAAGGTCGCAAAATCGGAGTTCACGTTCTCGATACCGACCTTGGCGAAGATCGCCGTCAGCGCCGCGAAGGCGGCCGAGAGCAGCGCCCAGAACTGCCAGGCGAACACCAGGTTTCTCATCGCCAAATCCCTTGGTTGCGGCCGAGGCGAGACCCCTCCGGAGTTCCGGAGCCGCGCCTTCCGCCGTGCCTCGCGAGGTAATTGACGGCGATGGTGGATTAAGCCACCTTGCCCGACGTGGGATGGGGATGGAGCTCCCCGACAACTGCCGGGCCCGACGCCCGGACGATAGCTCCTACCGTGCGCTTCCGGGCGCGGGTAGGGCTGCGCCTGTCCCCACATCCGGCCGCGCACCTCCCGTAACCCGATCCCGTCGCCGGGATCCTGCGTGAGCCGTGTGCCGATGCGATCCCACCAACCGCCGCTCTGAGCCTGCCCCACGCGCGCGATTTCGCGCGCGTTTCGTCGTGCTCGAACGAAAAAAACGGCGAGGTCCGAAGACCCCGCCGCACCCAGCGAACTTCCCGAGCGGTAACTTAAGTCGTTCGCTAGATCTCAGTCTTACTTGTCGGAGAGGTCAGGATAGCTAAAACAAGCTTCGAGTCAACGGCAATAAACCGATAATCGAAGAAAATTGGCATCTTAGATCTTTTTAAAAAGCCAGTTTTACTTGGTCCTGGGAAGCGCATCGCTTGCCGGGTAGATTATCCATGCCTCAATAAGTAAATATGCTGACGGCACAAGAAAAACTGTCGCACTTAGAAGAATCTTATTGTAATCTCAAATGGCCTTGATAGACCTGCATCGCTCGCTTTCGACCTGAACGGAGGAACTTCGGGGATAGAAAAGCGGCGATAACGCGTGACATGACGCGTGGCCACGCCGAATTCTGGCCGCGGCGTCTGAACGGAGGAACGCGCATGAAAAAGATCGCCCTCGCGGCGTCAGTTGCCTATGCCGCCACCGTGCTGCCGGCCTCGGCCAACGACGACCTGATGAAGATGATGGAGAACCCCAACGACTGGGCGTTCCCCGGGCTGAACTATTCGAACACCCGCTTCTCGAAGCTCGACCAGATCAACACCAAGAACGTGAAGGACCTTCAGGTCGCCTGGACGTTCTCGACCGGCGTCCTGCGCGGCCACGAGGGCGCGCCGCTCGTGATCGGCAACGTCATGTACGTGCACACGCCGTTCCCGAACATCGTGTACGCCCTCGATCTCGACCACGAGCAGAAGATCCTCTGGAAGTACGAGCCGAAGCAGGATCCGTCCGTGATCCCGGTCATGTGCTGTGACACGGTCAACCGTGGCCTGGCCTATGCCGACGGCGCGATCATCCTGCATCAGGCCGACACCACCGTCGTCTCGCTCGACGCGAAGTCCGGCAAGGTCAACTGGTCGGTCAAGAACGGCGACCCGGGCAAGGGCGCGACCAACACCGCCACCGTCCTCCCCGTGAAGGACAAGGTGCTGGTCGGCATCTCCGGCGGCGAGTTTGGCGTGCAGTGCTCGATCACCGCCTACGACCTGAAGACCGGCAAGCGCGTGTGGCGCGGCTACTCGGAAGGCCCGGACGACCAGCTCCTCGTCGATCCCGAGAAGACCACCTCGCTCGGCAAGCCCATCGGCAAGGACTCCTCGCTGAAGACCTGGGAAGGCGACCAGTGGAAGACCGGCGGCGGCTGCACCTGGGGCTGGTACTCCTACGACCCCAAGCTGAACCTCGTGTACTACGGCTCGGGCAACCCCTCGACCTGGAACCCCAAGCAGCGTCCGGGCGACAACAAGTGGTCGATGACCATCTGGGCGCGTAACCCGGACACCGGCATGGCCAAGTGGGTCTACCAGATGACCCCGCACGACGAGTGGGACTACGACGGCATCAACGAGATGATCCTCACGGATCAGAAGGTGGACGGCAAGGAAACCCCGCTGCTCACCCACTTCGACCGTAACGGCTTCGGCTACACGCTGAACCGCGACACCGGCGAGTTGCTCGTGGCCGAGAAGTTCGACCCGGCCGTCAACTGGGCGTCCAAGGTCGACATGGACAAGTCGTCCAAGACCTACGGCCGCCCGCTGGTCCAGGCGAAATACTCGACCGAGCAGAACGGTGAGGACGTGAACTCGAAGGGCATCTGCCCGGCGGCCCTCGGCTCCAAGGATGAGCAGCCCGCCGCCTTCTCGCCGAAGACCAACCTGTTCTACGTTCCCACCAACCACGTCTGCATGGACTACGAGCCGTTCCGGGTGACCTACACCCCGGGCCAGCCCTACGTCGGTGCGACCCTCTCGATGTACCCGGCCCCGAATTCCCACGGCGGCATGGGCAACTTCATCGCCTGGGACGGCGTGAAGGGTAAGATCGTGTGGTCCGATCCGGAGCAGTTCTCGGTGTGGTCGGGTGCTCTCGCCACCGCCGGTGACGTGGTGTTCTACGGAACGCTGGAAGGCTACATCAAGGCCGTCGACGACAAGACCGGCAAGGAGCTCTGGAAGTTCAAGACCCCGTCGGGCATCATCGGCAACGTGATCACCTACCAGCACAAGGGCAAGCAGCACATCGCCGTGCTTTCGGGCGTCGGCGGCTGGGCAGGCATCGGCCTCGCGGCCGGCCTGACCGACCCGAACGCCGGCCTCGGCGCGGTGGGTGGCTATGCGGCCCTGTCGCAGTACACCAACCTCGGTGGCACGCTGACCGACTTCGCCCTGCCGAACTAAGCAGCGGCATTTCGCTGACGACATGCGGGTGCCGGCGCGGGTTCCGCGCCGGCACCCTTCTCCTTGCTCGGTTACCGCCGAGGACCTTCATCAATTGACGGAATCCCCGATGCGTCCGGACACGAAGATCCGCGCCCTCGAAGCCCTGGAAATCCTGGACTCCCGCGGCCGCCCGACCCTGGAGGTCCGCGTCACGCTCGAAGGCGGCGTCAGCGCCACCGCCGGCGTCCCCTCGGGCGCCTCCACGGGCGTCAACGAGGCGGTCGAGAGGCGCGACAATGACCTGGCCCGTTACGGGGGCAAGGGCGTGCTGATGGCCGCCGAGGCCGTTCGGGGCGAGATTGGCGAGGCACTCCGGGGGTGGGACGCAGCCGACCAGCAGGGCGTCGACCGGACGCTCGTCGAGCTCGACGGCTCGCCGAACAAGTCCAGGCTCGGCGCGAACGCGCTGCTCGGCGTCTCCATGGCGGCGGTGCGTGCGGCCGCGCGCGCGACGGGCCGTCCTCTCTACGCGCATCTCGGAGGCGAGGCCGCCACCCTTCTCCCGATGCCGTGCCTCAACGTCCTCAACGGCGGCCAGCATGCCGACAGCTCGCTCGACGTCCAGGAATTCATGCTCGTGCCCGTCGGCGCGTCGAGCCTGGCCGAGGCGATGCGCGTCGCGGCCGAGACCTACGCGGCTATCCGAGAGATCCTCCACGAACGGGGGCTGGCCACGGCCGTAGGGGACGAGGGCGGCTTCGCACCCAACCTGCCGGACAACGAGGCGGCTTTGGCGTTGATCGTGGAGGCCACGGAGAGGGCCGGCTACAGGCCGGGCGCCGACGTCGCCATCGCCCTGGATCCCGCGGCCTCTTCCTTCGCGGCGGCGGACGGTTACAACCTCGCCCGATCGCGGACTGGCATGCTGAACCGCGCGCAGCTCCTGGAGCTCTACGGCCGTTGGGTCGAGCGCTGGCCCATCGTCTCCATCGAGGACGGGTTCGGGGAGGAGGACTGGACCGGCTTCGTCGCCCAGACGGCCGCGCAGGGCGAGCGGATACAGGTCGTCGGCGACGACCTGCTGGTGACCAATCCCCGCTTCATCGCGAAGGCCATCGACGAGCGGGCCTGCACCGCGGCCCTGATCAAGCTGAACCAGATCGGTACCGTGTCAGAGACGGTCGAGGCCATCACCCTGTGCCGGAAGGCCGGGTGGGCGACGATGGTCTCCCATCGCTCCGGGGAGACCACGGACACGTTCATCGCCGACTTCGCGGTCGCCATGGGCAGCGGGCAGATCAAGGCCGGGGCGCCCTGCCGGGGCGAGCGGCTGGCCAAGTACAACCGCCTGCTGGCCATCGAGGCCGAACTCGGCGCCCGCGCGCGCTTCGAGAACCCGTTCGCGCGCTACGGACGCCCTCGGTAGCGCCGAGCCACGGGCAGGGCCCGCTCGTTTCCCGTCACTGACGCAGGCGGGAGAGTGGACGGGGCGCCAACAGCCAAGGTGCATGACAGCACCGAGCCGAACCCGCTTGTTCGCCGACGCCTATCCGGCAGAACGCGCATGACACCAACGAGACGCCCATGCCCGCCTATCGCTCCCGCACCACCACCCACGGCCGCAACATGGCCGGCGCCCGCGGCCTCTGGCGCGCCACCGGCATGAAGGATGCCGATTTCGGCAAGCCGATCATCGCGGTGGTGAACTCGTTCACGCAGTTCGTGCCCGGCCACGTCCACCTGAAGGACCTCGGCCAGCTGGTCGCCCGCGAGATCGAGGCGGCCGGCGGCGTCGCCAAGGAATTCAACACCATTGCGGTCGATGACGGCATCGCGATGGGCCACGACGGGATGCTGTATTCGCTCCCGTCCAGGGAGCTGATCGCCGATTCGGTCGAGTACATGGTCAACGCGCACTGCGCCGACGCGATGGTGTGCATCTCGAACTGCGACAAGATCACCCCCGGCATGCTGATGGCGACGCTCCGCCTCAACATCCCGACCGTGTTCGTCTCCGGCGGCCCGATGGAGGCCGGCAAGGTGCAGCTGCCGGGCATCGCCAGGAAGGTCGATCTCGTGGACGCGATGATCGCGGCGGCGGACGACCGGATCTCCGACGAGGACGTCGCGGTGATCGAGCGCTCGGCCTGCCCGACCTGCGGCTCGTGCTCGGGCATGTTCACGGCGAACTCGATGAACTGCCTGACCGAGGCGCTGGGGCTGGCGCTGCCGGGCAACGGCTCGGTGCTCGCCACGCACGCCGACCGCAAGCGGCTGTTCGTCGAGGCCGGCCACCTGATCGTGGATCTCGCCCGCCGCCACTACGAGCAGGACGACGCCGGCGTGCTGCCGCGCGCTGTCGCCAGCTTCGAGGCGTTCGAGAATGCCATGACCCTCGACATCGCCATGGGCGGTTCGACCAACACGGTGCTGCACCTGCTCGCCGCCGCCCACGAGGGCGAGGTGCCTTTCACCATGGCCGACATCGACCGGCTGTCCCGGCGGGTTCCGGTCCTGTGCAAGGTGGCCCCGGCGGTGGCCGACGTCCACATGGAGGACGTCCACCGGGCCGGCGGGATCATGGGCATCCTGGGCGAGCTCGACCGGGCCGGCCTGATCGACACCGGGGTGGGCAACGTCTCGGCCGGGACGCTGGGCGCCGCACTCGCCCGCTGGGACGTGCGTGGCGAGCCGGCCGCCTCGGTCCAGGACTTCTACCGGGCGGCCCCGGGCGGCGTGCCGACCCAGGTGGCGTTCAGCCAGGAATCCCGCTTCGACGAACTCGACCTCGACCGGGAGGGCGGCGTCATCCGCGACGCGGCCCACGCCTACTCGCAGGACGGCGGCCTCGCCGTGCTGTTCGGCAACCTCGCCGAGGACGGGTGCATCGTGAAGACCGCGGGCGTCGACGCCTCGAACCTGGCCTTCACCGGCACCGCCCGCGTGTTCGAGAGTCAGGACGCCGCCGTGGACGGCATCCTCAACGGCAAGGTCACGGCCGGCGAGGTGGTGCTGATCCGCTACGAGGGCCCCCGCGGCGGACCCGGCATGCAGGAGATGCTCTACCCGACGAGCTACCTCAAATCGAAGGGGCTGGGTAAGGCCTGCGCCCTCGTCACCGACGGGCGTTTCTCCGGCGGCTCCTCCGGTCTGTCCATCGGGCACGTCTCGCCGGAGGCGGCCGAGGGTGGCCTGATCGGCCTCGTGCGGGACGGCGACCGGATCGCCATCGACATCGCGGCGCGCAGCATCCACCTCGACGTGGATGCGGGGGAACTCGACCGGCGGCGTATCGACCAGGACGCGGCGGGCTGGCAGCCGGCCAATCCCCGGAAGCGCAAGGTCAGCGCGGCGCTGCGCGCCTACGCGATGCTCACGACCAGCGCGGCGAAGGGCGCGGTCCGGCGGGTCTGAGCTCGACCCACCGGACCGGCTTCCGGGCCTCAGCGTGACAGGAGCCAGACGGCCACGACCGCGATGACGACGATGGCGGCGCCGACCAGGACGGCACGCGGGACGGGCGTCTTCCCCACCGCGTGCCGCCGTTCCAGGCGCCCCATCTCGTCGATGTCCCTCATCTCGGGATCGGGATCTTCCCCGGGCGACTTGGCCATCAGCTTCCTCCGTCGACGGCTTGCAGGGTCGGTTCCAGGCACGTTCGCGACAGGACGGTCGTGTCCGGTGCCAGCGTGTAGAGGCGCATCGCGCAGGTGGGCAGCTCAAGCTCCTCGACCTCGTCCGGGGAAAGCCCGTCCAGGGCCATGACCAGGGCCCGCAGGGAGTTCCCGTGGGCGACGACCAGGGTGATGCCGTTCATGGCCGCCGGCAGGATCTCCCGCACGTAGCCGAGCATGACGCGCGCCGCGGTGTCGCGCAGGCTTTCGCCCCCGGGCGGCGCGTCCGCGTAGGAACGGCGCCATCGCTCGACCCGGTCCGGCGGCCACCGTTCGCAGGCCTGGGCCCTGTCCAGTCCGCTCAACTCCCCGTAGTCGCGTTCGACCAGGGCCTCGCACAGCCGCGGGCGCTCCCCCGGCTGTCCCATCGCTTCCAGGGCGAGGGCGCAACTGGCCACCGCCCGGAGCAGGGGCGACGCGAAGGCGGTCCGGACGGTCAGCCCCCGTGCGGCGAGCGTGGCGCCCGCCGCACGGGCCTCCGCGATGCCCCGGGCGGTCAGCGGCGGGTCGAGCCAGCCGGTGAACCGATTTGCTCGGTTCGCCTCGCTCTCCCCGTGCCGCATGAGGACCAGGTTCGGCGCGCTCCCGGGCGCGCCGGGGCTCACGACGGGTTCGCCTTCTCCCGATGCCGTCTCTCGGCGGCGGCGACCAACTCGCGGGCCCGGTCCGCATCCGCCCAGCCGGTGACCCGCACCCACTTGCCGGGTTCCAGGTCCTTGTAGTGCTCGAAGAAGTGCTGGATCTGCTGGCGGGTGATCTCCGGCAGGTCGGTATGCGCGCGGATGCCGTCGTAGCGCCGCGTCAGCCGTTGGACCGGCACGCCGATGATCTTCTCGTCGGGGCCGTGCTCATCCTCCATAAGGAGAACCCCGACCGGCCGCACGGCGATCACGGCGCCAGGCTGGATCGCCCGGGTGTTGGCCACCAGCACGTCGCAGGGGTCCCCGTCCTCCGACAGGGTGTTGGGGATGAACCCGTAATTCCCCGGGTAGTGCATGGGGGTGTAGAGAAAGCGGTCGACGACCAGGGCGCCGGACGCCTTGTCCATCTCGTACTTGATCGGCGGGCCGCCGATTGGCACCTCGATGACGACGTTGACCTCGTCGAACGGTACCGTGCCCGGGCTGATGGCAGCGAGGTTCATGACCGTGCACTCCCGACTAGGGCGGGACGGCAGAACTCAACAAATGATCCAGGGGGACGGGCTGGGGACAAGGCACACTCCTATCGCGCGTTGGCAACGATAGGAGTCATCAGCCCCGAGGGCGGTTATACGGGAGACCCCATTCCCGGGACCGTATGTAACAGACGGCCCCATGGAATCAAGTACGGCGCCCATGCAATCTTGGGAATGAACGAAGCGGTGCGGTTTCCGAGCGACCGAATGACCGACGCGTGGTGAGCGGACCTTCGGACGCCACGACATCGAGGCGGATCCTGCGCCCTAGCGGGTACGGAGCATTGCTTTGGATGTTGCAATGCACCACCCCGGTGATGTAGGGATGCCGTATAAGACCGGACCCGGTGAAAGCCCGGGTGGCTCTTCCGGCCGCCGATCCGCCGGATAACGCAAATCGTGGTGCCTAAGTCGCGGACCTCCGAGGAGGCCGACCGGCCCTGTTGCGCGCCCCATGCGACGTACCGAATGCGCCTGGGACAAGGAAAGCCTTTCACAAAAATGGATCTCGTCCACCTACGGAGCGAGTGGGCTCCGAACGTCACGCGCGAGTTGCTGGCGGGCGCCGTCGTGGCCCTCGCCCTCATTCCCGAGGCCATCGCCTTCTCCATCATCGCCGGCGTCGACCCCAAGGTCGGCCTCTACGCCTCCTTCTGCATCGCCGTCGTCACCGCCTTCGCCGGCGGCCGTCCCGCCATGATCTCCGCCGCGACCGGCGCCATGGCGCTCCTGATGGTCGGCCTCGTCAAGGACCACGGCGTCGGCTACCTCTTTGCCGCCACCATCCTCACCGGCCTCCTGCAGATCGCGGCCGGCGCGCTCCGGCTCGGCAACCTCATGCGGTTCGTCTCGCGCTCGGTCGTGACAGGGTTCGTCAACGCCCTGGCCATCCTGATCTTCCTGGCGCAGATGCCGGAGCTCCTCGGGCAGGGCACGACGGTCTACCTGATGACCGTGGCCGGCCTCGGCATCATCTACGGCCTGCCGTACCTCACCAAGGCGGTGCCATCGCCGCTTGTCACCATCGTCCTGCTGACCGGGGTCTCGATGTACCTCGGCCTCGGTATCCACAAGGTCGGCGACATGGGCGCGCTGCCCAGCGAACTGCCCTGGGTGGCCCTGCCGCAGGTGCCGTTCACCTGGGAGACCCTGCGCATCATCCTACCGGTGTCGCTGACCCTGACCATGGTCGGCCTGCTGGAGAGCCTGATGACCGCGGCCATCGTCGACGAGATGACCGACACCACCTCGAACAAGAACCGCGAATGCGCCGGTCAGGGCGTCGCCAACATCGCCTCCGGCTTCCTCGGCGGCATGGCCGGCTGCGCCATGATCGGTCAGTCGGTGATCAACGTCTCCTCCGGCGGCCGGGGGCGGCTCTCGACCCTGTTCTCCGGCGTGTTCCTGCTGTTCCTGATCGTGGTGCTCGGCCCGTACGTGGCCCAGATTCCGATGGCGGCGCTGGTCGCGGTCATGATCATGGTCTCGATCAACACCTTCCAGTGGAAGTCCTTCCGCACGCTGGTGACCCATCCTAAGTCGTCGAGCTTCGTCATGCTCGGCACCGTCGTGGTCGTCGTGGCCACGCACGACCTCGCCAAGGGCGTGCTCTTTGGGGTGATCCTCAGCGGCCTGTTCTTCGCCCACAAGGTCACCAAGTTCTTCGGCGTCGCGTCCTCGCGCCACGAGGGCCGTGCGGTTCGCACCTACAAGGTGACCGGCCAGATCTTCTTCGCCACGGCGGAAGCGTTCCACTCCGCCTTCGACTTCCGCGAGGAGGATCTCCGGGGCGTCGTGCTCGACCTCACGGCCGCGCACTTCTGGGACATCACCAGCGTCAACGCGCTCGACCGGGTCGTGCTCAAGTTCCGGCACCACGGCATTTCGGTCGACGTCATCGGCATGAACGAGGCCACGGCCACGATGGTCGAAAGGCTCGGCACCCATGACAAGCCGGGGGCCGCGCTGGCCGCACCCGGACACTGAACCAGGAAGAGGCATGGGCGCAGGCGGAGACCCGCGCCCATGCCGCCCGCCCCGAAGCCGCCAAGGCGGGACCGCCGCCCATCCTACGACACGCCGCCGGGTTCCGGCGCAGCTGTCCTGGGGATACAGGGAGGGACGGGTTGTCCCTGTCCGGCTTCGCTGCGATAGCTCGCGCAGGGTGCGCGGTCCTCAGGTCGGACCGGCAGGACGAGCGCTGGTCGGGCCGCCAGCGCCGGAGACCCGTGCCCGTGTCGTCGCCCTCGCACATCGTTCCGCGGCCTCGCCGCCGTCCCCTTTCGGCCCTGCGCAACGTCCTGACCGGCGACGCCGGCGGCGGCCTCGTCCTAATGGCGAGCGCCGCGCTCGCCCTGGTGATCGCCAATTCGCCGCTGGCCGACACCTACTTCGCCGCGCTTAAGGCCTACGTCGGCCCGCTCTCGGTGCTGCACTGGATCAACGACGCCCTGATGGCGGTGTTCTTCCTGCTCGTCGGACTGGAGATCAAGCGCGAGGTGCTCGACGGGCGCCTGCGCACCTGGCCCGACCGCGTCCTGCCGGGACTGGCCGCGGTTGGCGGCATGGCGGCCCCGGCCCTCGTCTACGCCGCCGTGAACTGGAACTCGCCCGAGACCCTGCGCGGCTGGGCGATCCCGGCCGCCACCGACATCGCCTTCGCGCTCGGCGTGGTGGCGCTGCTCGGCTCGCGCGTACCGGTTTCCCTCAAGGTGTTCCTGACGGCGCTCGCCATCATCGACGACCTCGGCGCCGTCCTCATCATCGCGGCGTTCTACACCGCCGACCTGTCGCTTCCGATGCTCGGCGGCGCGGCGGTCACGCTCGCGGTCCTCTACGGGATGAACAAGGCCGGCGTCGCCCGCCTCTGGCCCTACCTGCTGCTCGGCACGGTGCTGTGGGTGTTCGTGCTCAAGTCGGGCGTCCATGCGACCATCGCCGGCGTGCTGCTGGCGCTGACGGTCCCGCTCCGTCTCAGCGTCGGCAAGCCGGACGATCCGACCTCGCCGCTCCACATCCTGGAGCACGCGGTCCATCCCTGGTCGGCCTATCTCATCCTGCCCGTCTTCGGCTTCGCCAACGCGGGCGTGTCGCTCGCCGGGATCACGCCGCGCATGTTGCTCGACCCGGTGACGCTCGGCGTGGCGCTCGGCCTGTTCGTCGGCAAGCAGGTCGGCGTGTTCGGCCTCGTCCTTGCCGCGGTGAGGCTCGGGCTGGCGCAGCGCCCGGCCCACGCGACCTGGGCGCAGGTCTACGGCGTCTCGCTCCTCTGCGGCGTCGGCTTCACCATGAGCCTGTTCATCGGCCTGCTTGCCTTCGTGAACGCCCCGGAGCTTGAGGCCGAGACCAAGGTCGGCGTGCTGATTGGCTCGCTGGCGTGCATGGCCGCCGGGGCGCTGGTGCTGCGGCTCGCCCCGGCCCATCCGTCCCGGCGCTGAGTCGGCATACGCGGGACTCCAACCTTCACCGCTCTCGCCTAGACCCCGATGACACCACCCAAAGCGACGCTGCGCGAACTTTACGAGGGCGACACGCGGAGGGCCTACCGCTTCCGCTACGCCCTGTTGGTGTTCGACGTGGCGACCATCGCCTTCGTCGTCGTCACCTCCTTCCTGCCGCTGTCGCCGTGGATCGTCGCCTGCGACCTCGCGGTGGGCGCCTGCGTCCTGGCCGACTTCGCCGCCCGCCTGCTCGTCAGCCGCTCGCCGCTGCGCGAGTTCCGGCACCTGAGCACCTGGACGGACCTTGTGGCGGTGGCCTCGTTCCTCGCGCCCGTCGTCGTCGAGGGCGTCGGCTTCCTTCGCATCCTACGGACGCTGCGCCTGCTGCGCACCTATCACCTGCTGGAACGGCTGCGGCAGGACAGCGACCTGTTCCTCCGCAACGAGGACGCAATCCTGGCCGCCACGAACCTAGTGGTGTTCGTGTTCGTCATGACGGGCATCGTCTACGCCACCCAGCACGGCGGCAACCCGGCGATCCGCACGCCCGTCGACGCCCTGTACTTCACGGTGACGTCGCTCACGACGACCGGCTACGGCGACATCACCCTGCCCGGGACGATGGGCCGGTTGCTGTCCGTCTTCGTGATGATCTGCGGCGTGACGCTGTTCTTCCGTCTCGCGCAAGTGGTGTTCCGCCCCTACAAGGTGCGCTTCCCCTGCACCACCTGCGGGCTGCAGCGCCACGAGCCGGACGCCATACATTGCAAGGCCTGCGGCACCATTTTGAACATCCCCGACGAAGGGGCTTATTGACGGCCGGAACTTGATGTCGGGACACGGTGGCGGTGCCAATCCCATAAGTTGGGGCCGACCGTCCGGACCACCGTCGGCACCTCTCAGCAGCGTTCGTTCGCCAGTGCCATGCTACCACCGACATGTTGTGATTGGTAATTTTTGCGTACGGCTGCTTGCGAACAGTCGCAGACCATCGTTCGCCCGAAGTAGGCCGCTCAGAACAGCGGCACCTGCGCCGCGTCCACCGCCCGCTTCCGCCCCGTGGGGTGACGGGGCCGGACGATCATGTCCGTGTCCGCCGCCCTGACGGCAGCCGGCGACAGCCACAGGACTTCCTTCCGCCACTGGCGTGCGTGGTCCGTAACTTCCTTCGTCACCCTCTGCCAGCCGGCCAGGGCCTCGTCGTAGAGCGGGCAGGCATACCCCGACAGCACCACCATCCCCCGCAGGCTCAGAAGGCAGTCGAGGAGCTCGGCGTGATCGGCGTCATCGAGCTCGTGGGCGTACCCCTTGCGCGCCTCCGACCGCGTGGCGTGGACATAGGGCGGGTCGACGTAGTGGAGCGCCTCGGGCCGGTCGTGCCTGCGCATCGTCTCGACGGCGGGGCCGCGCTCGATGACGACGCCGCGCAGCCGGTTATGGATCGCGGGGATGGCATCCGGGTAACTGGTCCAGTCGACGCTCGCGACCCGGCGGACCTGCGCCGTGTAGCGGCGGTAACCCGTGCCCTGCGTCTCACCGCGGACGTCGGGGGAGACTTGCATAGCGTGGCGGACGACCATCCGGCGGGCTCGCTCGACGGGATCTACGTCGGGCCCGAGGCGCACCATAGCCAGCCGGAATTCGGCGTCGGAGTACAGCGTGAGCTCGCACGCCGCCCGGAGGCGGGCGGACAGGTCGGGGTCGCGCATGACGCGGTAGAGGCACAGGAGCTCGTCATCCATGTCGCCGAGGACCTCGATGGCAGACCGCGGCTTCCGCATCAGGACGGAGGCGCTGCCGCCGTACGGCTCGACGTAGAGCTCATGCGGGGGCACCTGCGACAGGATCCAGGGGGCCAGCCTCCACTTGGCGCCCAGCCACCGGACTATCGGGCGGGTCGGCTCGCTCACAGCGGGAGCTCCGGGGCGACGACGAACAGCCTCGCGGCCAGGGGTGCCGGCAGCTGCCGCCGGTGGACCCGGAGGATGCGGAGCGCGTGCGAGGCCTGCGACGGGGAGAACTCGGTCAGGGTGTCGAGGACGTGGCCCATGACCATCGTGGATTTGCCCCAGCCCTCGCCGTTGCGCTCGTGGGCCTCGTCGCTGTCGAGCCGGGTCAAGTAGGCGACCCCCTCCCGGGCAGCCGTCCGGATCGACGCATCGCCGGCACGGCCGAACTCGGGCTCGTACGGGACGGTGGCCGCCTGGAGGGCCCGGCGGATCGTGATCCGGGCCTTGCTGGTGAGCCCGTTTAGGTCCTTCGCCCGGTAGAACGAGAGGTCCTCGACCGCCAGCATGGCTTCGGCGCGCTCGATGATCCTCCGGCACGACCACGCCCAGCGCTCTGTCCGGAGGCTCTCCTGTGCCTTACGGCGAGCGTCGGCAATGTAGGGTGCCTGCCGCGCGCGCACCCGCTCGATTTCCGCCAGCCGGTGGCCCTCGCGAATGACAGCGATCTCCTCCGGCGTGGGGAACGGCTCCAGCATGCACTTCGGGATGAAGTTTGGGTCCATCGGCGGATGGGGCGGATATTCGGACATTGGGTTCCCTGGTTCGCGAATTTGAAAACCAATATGCGCGGCGCGCGACCCGCAGCAATTCATATTTCCTAAGCAAGCCGACCGCCGTCACAGATCTATTCCAACCACGATTTCAACAACAGGCCGTTGGTTAAACCGTTGTTGAAATCGTATCCGCCTGTTGTGAATGAGGGGCAGCCCTCCTGTCCTGGCGTCAAATCTGGAAAATATTTGCGGCGACGGTCATGAGGCCTTGCCAAATCGTTGAACGCGGCGAACATGTTCACAAATTCACGTATTCGGGAACGCCGCCGTGCGCCTCTGGCAGCAGCTAGACATCTTCAAGGACTGGACGCCGCCACCGCCTCAGGTGCCCCGGCCGCTCCCCCAGTACGCACGCCGCGACCTCGCCGAGAGGTCCATGGACCAGGCCCTGCACGAGCGGCCGGACCCGGTGAAAGTCTACCGGCAGAGCATCACGCACGGGTTCGACAGTTGCGCGGGGCGATGGTGGTGGTGCTCCCGGACCGATCTCGGCCGCCTCATCTCGCAGGGCCGCGCCATAATCGTCGGCAAGCGGTCGGCGAAGGCCCGCCGGAGCCTCACTGCCGAGCAGGAGGCCGACGTCGTCGCGACAGTCCAGGAGCTCGGGGGCGTCGCCTACGCCGCCAGCGCCCTATCCCTGAACGAGAGCATCATCCGCACCGTCCTCCGAGAAAAGGGCGTCGCCTACCCCAGGGCCTCCATACGCGCTGCCGACCGCGCCGCGGCCGCCGAACGCCTCGCCGCGTGGACCGCCAGGAGGGCAGCATGAGAGACCTCACCATCGACGACGTGCGCGCCGCCCTCAGCCAGGCCGTTCGCGACCACGGTTCGCAGAAGGCGTTCGCCGCGCTCGCCGGCATCAACCGGTCGCAGCTGTGCGAAGTCATGTCCGGGCGCCGCGAGCCCAGCGCGCGCATCCTTGCCGCCCTCGCCCTCGCGCGCGTCGAGCGATTCGTCAGCCTCCGGAGGGAGGCGTGACCGACGTCGAGGTTCGCGTCCGCGCCGCCCGGCTCGCGGACGCCCTCGGGGTGTCTGACCCCCGCGCCATCCGGGCAGCCCTCGCGGGCATCACCCCCCTTCAGGCCAACCGCGTCGTCAGGGCGGCCGCCGCCCTGAACGGCGGGCGCCTCAGGATCGGATGAGGAGAACCCCATGGCATGGCACCGGTACCGTCGCGAGCGCCGCGACTACAGTCACCTCGACGGCCTCAACCCCCGGTCGGCGTTCGACCAGGCCTACCAGCGCCGGACGTTCGGCCGTGACCTGCCGACGTGGCCGGCGCTGGTCAACGACACCCTCATCCGCCTGTTCGCCGGCGTCGAGACGCTGGACCGGTCGGGCGCCATCGCCGCGGTGGTCGCCGACCGGGCGGCGAAGGGGAAGCGCGGCCCGGGCACGCCCGGCACGTTCGACGGCGACGTCGCCGGCAACGCCATGGCGTGGGGCGTCCACCTCAGGCTCCTCGTCGCGACCGAGGGCGAGGACGGCACGACCTGGAGCATGCCGGACCGGCAGCCCTGGTACGAGGTCCAGGAGGGCGGCCGCCTCCGCCAGGTCCGGGGCATGACCGAGGCGGAGCAGGCCGAACAGGCCAGACGGGACGAGGCCCTCGCGCGCCGTCGCGCCACGCTCCAGGCCAAGGAAGCCGCCCGGGTCGGGCCGCTCGTCGAGGCGGAGCTCCACCGGATCCTGCGGCACGCCCCGGACTTCGTCATCCGCGAGGGCAACCCCCGTGGGGCGTACCCGGACAAGGACATCGCCCTGTTCCTGCCGAAGGTGACGGCGCCCGTCCCCCTCGTCGAGGTCCTGCCCATCGCGTTGGAGGCGCACCACGACATGGAGCCCCGGCAGCAGCGCCGGTGGCTCACGTGCCTTGAGGCGTGGGCGTGGGAGGTGCGCTACCAGGCCCAGCGGGCCAGGACGAAGGCCATCCAGGTCGAGGAGGCTGCCGCCCGGGCCGCCGTCGAGGCCATGGACGACGCCGCCCTGGAGGATCTGTGAGCGTCGCCCCCGCCGCATTTCCGGACGACTGGACCGGCGCGGCCCTCGCGACGCGCCGGTTCCCGAACCCCATCACGGCCGTGGAGGTGTCCCCCGCGGCCGACGCCCTGACCGTCCGGATGCGGGACGGGACGACGTGCGTCCTCCGTGCGCCCGACGTGGGCCCGCTGGCGCCGGGCGGCCGCGCACAGGACGCTATCCGGGACGCCATCGTGAAGGCCTGCCTTCAGCATCAGAGGACCGCAGCGTGACCGACATGGAGTTCATCGCCTTCGACGCGCCCTGGTGGGTCAGCGGGATGGCGAACCGGGCGGCCGCACCGGCATGGGTCGAGCACGACAACTTCGGTGGCGGCATCGGCATGCGCTTGGCCAGTGGGGCGGTAGTCCGGGTTTCCGAGGAGGCGATCCGCCGGGCCCGGGGGCCTCGCGAGAGCCTCGTGGATGCCGCCAAGCGCCTCGTGGTCAAGGCCGCCGCCAAGCATCAGCCGGGAGACGCAGCGTGAGCGAGGAGCAGCACATGGCGGGGCCGGCCGGCCCCGCCGGAACGGTCGACCACCTGGACGCCGGCCATGGCTGGACCCTCGTCCGCCTCATGACGAAACAGGCGTTCGTCCGCGAGAGCGCCCACATGGGCCACTGCCTCGGCGACGCGATGCACTACCACCTCGCTGGCGAGGAGGAGCTCACCGGCGATGCCATCTGGAGCCTGAGAGACCGGGACGGCGTGTCGTGGGCCACCCTGGAGGTCCTCGAAGGATACAAAGGCGACCCGGCGGGCGCCCGGCTCTCGAACGTCGTCATGGCCAAAGGCCCTGGCAACCGGACTGTCCGGCGCTCCGTCGCCCGGCGCCTCCAGCCCCTCGTCCTGGCGTTCCGCGCGGCCGGGCGCGAGCTCGACTTCTCCGGAGAGACCGAGCTCGTCATGGCCGACGACGGTCGCGTTATGCGCGAGGACCAGGCGCCGGCCGATGTCCGCGAGCAGTCCCGCGCCCGGCACGTCGCCCGCGTGGTCAAGCTCCAGAAGCCCCAGGGTGAGGCGCGGGTGCCTGTGCGGGGCGTGTCGCCCTCGGAGTACATCACCGCCATCCTTCGCCGGGAGTTCGTGTCCCTCGGGGTGGACAGCCAGGCCGTGTTCGTCGGGGTCGGCGCAGATCTCTTGTCGGGCGAGTGGCCCACCGTCCACATCGATGCGACGGTTTCGACTACGCCGCCCGAAACGGTTGACAGCCGCCAGGACGAGGTAGGGACGCTGCGCCTCCTGCCGTACCAGCAGGCGATCGTCGACGCGTTGGCGCCCGCGCCCCGGTCCGATCCGACGCCCTTCCTCAATGCCGTCGGCGCCGCCATGGGCCTCGACCGGCGGGAAGTTCGAGAGGTCTGGGAGCCCCCGCAGGAGCGCACGTTCACCATGGCGGCGAGGAGCCTGCGCGGCCGCCTCGGCGGTTCGCCCGGTTGCGGGGGCCAGTACGTGCTGGTGCCGTCGACCCCCATTAAGGACCTCCTCGCGCGCCGCCTTGGGATCGGCCCTCTCCGCTGAGCCCACTGCGGGGGAACTCGATTAACGCTGGCGGCGGATACTGATTGCCGCCGACCAAAGGTTCGCCGATTCTGTCCACGATGACCGCGACTTACACCCTCATCGTCTCCCCCGACATCTCCGAAGGCCTCGCCGATCTGGCGGAGCTCGCGGGCGAGGATGCGCCCCTGGACCTTGAGACGGCCCGTTGGGCGCCGGAGATCCAGGGGCCGGCCGGGTTGCCGGCGTACAGCGTCGCCGACCTGCGGGGGGCGATCCGCCGGGGAGAGCTTCGGGTGAACCGTCGCGGTCGTCTCATCGAATGCACGCGCAGGCAGCTGCGGGCATGGAGGGACGCGTGGCAGAACGGAAGCGACGGAAGGGACCCCGAAAGTTGGGGGTCGGGCGCCGGGGAGAGCCGTACCTATGGTACCGACCCGGGCGCGTCGGATCGGACGGCATTGAGCGCGGCGGCGTCTGGATCGTCATGCACCGCGGTGCCCAGGTCGCTAGCACTGACTGCGGCCTTGGCGAAAGCGAAGAGCGCGCGGCACTCGCGAAGCTAGAGGACTACAAGGCCTCGCTCGCCATCGCCGCGGTCGAGGCGGCCCCGCACGCCAAGGGGCGGCCCGCGCACGAGGTCACCCTCGCCGAGGTCCTCAGCCGCTACCTCGAAAGCAAGCGGGGCATCCCCGACCCGGCGACCGGCGAGCTCAAGGGCGGCGTCTCCCGCCACCACGAGCTCGCGCAGCGCGTCGTCGCCTTGCTGGAATGGTGGGGCGAGCGGACCCTGGCGGACGTCGACACCGTCTCCTGCGCCGCCTACGTCGCGTCGCGCGTCGGGCAGCCGTGGAAGACCCACTCCCGCCTCGGCACCGGCAAGGACGGCAAGCCCGCCCGCACCGGCTACTCGAAGCCCACGAAGGCGCGCGTCGTCACCGCCGGCGGGGCCCGGCGCGAGCTTGAGGACCTGCGCGCGGCGGTCAACGTCGCCATCGCCGACAACCTGACGCGCGACGCGGTCCGCGTGACGCTCCCGCCCAAGGGGCAGGAGCGCGACCGGTGGCTCACCCGCAACGAGGCCGCCCGCCTCCTCCTGCGCGCCTGGCGGAAGCGCGAGGTCCAGACGATCCGGTCCGGCCCCCGGAAGGGCGAGACCTACGTCATGCCCCGGCGGCCGGCGCGGCACCTGGCGAGGTTCATCCTGGTGGCGCTGCGGACCGGCACCCGGTCAGGCCCGGTGTGCGGCGCATCGTTCGTGCGCGAGATCGGCAAGCCGTGGATGGAGCTCAAGACGGAGACGTCGACGGAGGAGCGCGTCGAGACCCGGACCATCGACGGCGAGACATTCGAGCGCCGGGTGCAGGTCCCCGTCATCAAGCGCGTGGCGATCTTTCACCGGAAGGCGCTCGGGACGAAGGAGGCCGAGAACAAGAAGGCGCCGACCGTCCGCATGCCCGACAGCCTCGTCGCCCATCTGTGGCGCTGGCACCACGTTCTCGGCCACCGGCACGTCGTCGAGTTCGAAGGCCGGCCGGTGGGAAGCACGAAGAAGAGCTTCGCCAACCTCGTCCACGAAGAGGGCCTCGGCGACGACGTCGTCCGCCACAGCCTGCGGCATACCGCCGTCACGTGGGGCATGCAGGCCGGCGTCGATATCTGGGAGCTCGCCGGCTACGTCGGCATGACCGTCGAGATGATCGAGCGCCGGTACGGGCACCATTCGGCGACGCACATGGAGGGCGCGCGGGCGGCGCTGGGCGGTCGCGGCGGGCGGAAGAAGGCGGCCTAGACCTTTCGCACGTCCTGCTCCAGGAGGTCGATCTCCTCCTGGATGGCGCGTGCACAAATCCAGCGGAGCTTATTGAGCATGTTTGTCTCTGAGTTCGAGAGCCGATTTTTGCCGCTATGTACAATGTCCGAACGAACCTTGTAGAGCGCGCCGAAGTCGCTGAGTAGCTCCTCGCGCTGAGCTTGGCTCTTGCCAATTAGATAGGCGCAGCGATTGCTCAGGAGGGTGCCAATCCCAACTAGCTCCGTTACTGCCCTTTCACCTAGCAGGATCTCTAGTGCGACCATGCTTTGGAGAAATGCTAGGGTCTGGTTGCGGCTCGCATGGCTGTCGAAGAGCCACTGCGCGGCTCGGACGATCCGATCAGCCTTCTTTGGGTGAGTGAAGCACGTTCGAACCTTTGTGAAGGCCCATCCCATCATCTTCCCGAACGTCTTCAGGTCGTGAAATTCAACGCAAGCCATATTTGAGAACGCTGTGGCCAGCGTTCCTTCGGGTTCGACAGTTCCGTTATGACGCCAGCCGTCTCCTTGGTTGACGTGGACGTGGTACGTGAACCTTGGCGAAGCCAGGAACGTCGGCACCCGCCAATCATAACGAAAAACGTGTTGGGCGATCCCAATCCCAATGAAGGCGTGAAGGATGGCCGTGGCATCCCGCGCGGTCCCGGTTAGACCATAGCGGTCGACGTAACCCCGGCACCGCACTTGTAGATATACCCCTTCGGCATTCCATTCAGGCTGAACCAGAAGCCCGGAGAAGAATGCGCCGAGGCCAGTTCCAGGCGCGGCCGGCTCCGGGAGCGGATAGGCCCCCTCGGCCAATCCAGTACCAAGAACCAACTTCACGTCATCGGAGAGCGTGATCGACCCAAGCTGGTCGAGGAGCGGACCGACGCGCTCTGAGATTGCTTGAGGCAGGGGGAAAGTGAACGTGTAATCCCAGGGCAGCGTGTCGAACTCGGCGACGATCTCTCGGGAGATGGCGCTGGGGTCCGCGAAAGAGCTGAGCTCGGTAAGAGGTCGCTCTGCGGCCTCCGGATTATAGACCTCGCGGTCCGACAGTCGCCGCGAGATCCGATCCAGGACAAAATCGACGACCGGACCATCGTCTATCATCGCTACCAAGTCCCGGCGTTCGTCCTTCCGATTCGAAAGGGCTTTGTCGAGCGCCGTGAGACCAGCGACGGATGCATAGGAGAGGTACTGGTTGTTCTCGACCCGAAGTTTGGGGAGCTCGCTGGCGAGGATTTCGTCGAGGCGTTTCATGCAGGCAGGATGCAACTTGAGGGGCATCCTACCAGCATGCACGTACCTGATCCGTACGGAAGATGCGACCGAAGATCCGCTACCAATCTTTGGTCGGATGTTTGGTCGGGAAATTCCTCTGCGCCCCGGGAAGGCCTGTTGCAGAGGGGGAAACTGGTCGGAGTGGCAGGATTTGAACCTGCGACCCCCACGTCCCGAACGTGGTGCGCTACCAGACTGCGCTACACTCCGAAGGCCGGCGGGCGGTGAAGCGCGACCGGCGAGGCGGCTTATAGCTGTGGCCTCCCCAGGCCGCAAGCGCCTCCGCCATCATTTCGCATCGAACTTGTCCGCCCAGGCCGCGGGAAGGTCCCTCTGGCGGATCGCAACCCCCGCCGCCGTCACCGCGACGGTGGCGCATGCGCCGGGGCCAGGATCGAGCGTGGCCAGCGTCCATTGCGCGGTCCCTCCCGCGATCCGCAGCATCCGCGCCGGCTCCGGGGGAGCGGTGACGGAGAGCCCCGCCAGCGGCTGGGACAGGCCCGCGCCCAGGGCCTTCACCACCGCCTCCTTGCGCGTCCACAGGCCGAAGAAAGCGGCCTCGCGCCGGCTCGGCAGAAGAGCTTCGAGCGCCGCCGTCTCGTCGGGGGCGAAATGGCTGCGGGCGATGCGCAGGGCATCGGGCAGCGGCCGGCGGATCTCGACATCGACGCCGATCCTCGCCCCCCGGACCAGACCGATCAGCGCGATGTCGCCGGAATGGGAGAGGTTGACGTCGAGGTCCGTCCCGGCCGGCTCCGCCAGGAACGGGCGTCCGGTGGGTTCGGTGGCAAAGCGCAGGCGTTCGGGCGGCAGGCCGCATTCTCGGCCGACCACCACGCGCAGGGCCGCGTGGCTCGCGATGTAGCGAATGCGGTCGGCCTCACGCAGGAAGCGATCCGCCCGGGCCGTCTCGTCCGCGCTCAGCAGCGCGGCGCAGCGGGCGATCCGGCCCGGATCGAGGGCCAGCGCGGCGATGACGACATCGGCGATCACCGCATCCGCCCCTCTCCTCAGGGGCCATGATGCGCTAGAAGCCCGGCATGGCCGCCGCGCAGACCCAACCCGCCTCCATGACCGCCGACGAGGCCCGTGCGGAGCACGCCGACCTCTCGGAGCGCATCGCCGAGGCCGACCGCCTCTACCATCAGGAGGATGCGCCGGAAATCTCCGACGCGGATTACGACCGGCTCCGCCGTCGGCTGGAAACCATCGAGACCGCCTTTCCGGAACTCGCGGGAACGGGCGCGGCCAGCGTCTCGGTCGGCGCCAAGCCCTCCGAGAAATTCGCCAAGGTCCGGCACGCGGTGCCGATGCTCTCCCTGGGCAATGCCTTCGCCGACGAAGAGGTCGCGGAGTTCGTCGCCCGCGTGCGGCGCTTCTTGAATTGGCCCGAGGACAAGCCGCTCGCCTTCACCGCCGAGCCGAAGATCGACGGCCTGTCCCTCTCGCTCCGCTACGAAAAGGGCACCCTCGTCACGGCGGCGACGCGGGGGGACGGCGAGGTTGGCGAGAACGTTACCGCCAACGCGCTGACCGTGAACGACATCCCTCGCAAGCTGAAGGGCGGCGGCTGGCCGGAGGTCTGCGAGGTGCGGGGCGAGGTCTACCTGTCGCATGCGGATTTCGCGGCGATCAACGCCCGGCAGGAGGCGGCCGGGAAGCCGCTCTTCGCCAATCCACGCAACGCGGCGGCGGGGTCGCTGCGCCAGCTCGATCCGGCGGTCACAGCCTCCCGGCCGCTGCGCTTCTTCACCTATGCCTGGGGCGATGTCTCCGAATCCCTGGCCGACACGCAGACCGGCGTGCTCGAACGCTTCACGTCCTGGGGCCTGCCGGTGAACCCGCGCACGCGGACCTTCACCGACACGGAGGGCATGCTCGCCCATTACCGAGGCATCGCGGCCGAGCGCGCCGACCTCGGCTACGACATCGACGGCGTCGTCTACAAGGTGGACGACATCGCCCTGCAGAAGCGCCTGGGCTTCGTCTCGCGTTCGCCGCGCTGGGCGCTGGCGCACAAGTTCGCCGCCGAGGAGGCGACGACGGTGCTGGAGGAGATCGTCATCAATGTCGGCCGTACCGGCTCGCTTAATCCGCTGGCGAAGCTGAAGCCGGTGACGGTGGGCGGTGTGGTGGTGTCGAACGCCACGCTCCACAACGAGGGCTACGTGAAGGGCGTCGGCGCCGATGGCGAGCCGATCCGCGAGGGGCGCGACATCCGCGTCGGCGACACGGTGACGGTGGTCCGTGCGGGCGACGTCATCCCGAAGGTGATGGACGTCGATCTCACCAAGCGCCCGGCCGATTCGCAGCCCTTCACCTTCCCCGACCATTGCCCCGCCTGCGGCAGCCGGGCGGTGCGGGCGGTGAACCCGCGCACGGGCAAGCTCGACGCCGTCCGCCGCTGCACCGGCGGGCTGATCTGCCCCGCGCAGGGCGTCGAGCGGCTGAAGCACTTCGTCTCGCGCAACGGCTTCGACATCGAGGGCTTCGGCGAAACCTACATCGAGGTGCTGTTCGAGGCGGGGCTCGTGAAACAGCCCGCCGACCTGTTCCGGCTGGATTTCGACAAGCTGAAGGCGGCCGTAGAGGCGCGGCGCGAGGCACTGGCGGCCGAGCGGCGGGCCGGGGCCGAGCCGGTGAAGAAGGCGGCCAAGAAGAAGGGCGACGACGAGGACAAGGCGATCAAGAACCTGCTCGCCGGGGTCGAGGCGCGCCGTTCGCTGCCCCTCAACCGCTTCGTCTTCGCCCTGGGCATCCCGCAGATCGGCGAGGCCACCGCCAAGGCACTGGCCAAGCGCTTCGAGGATATGGACGCGCTGATCGCGGGGATCGAGGCTGCGGCCGAGGCGCAGGGCGGGCCGGACTGGATCGAGTTCACCTCCGTCCCGCGCATTGGCCCCACCACCCGCGACCGGCTGATGGAGGCGGGGCTACCCGCCGAAGGGGCCGAGCCGACGCCCGGCGAGCGGGTGCGGCTGACATCGAGCCAGCGCGAAAGTCTCATCACCCATTACGGCGACCTCGACGCAGCCCGTGTGGCGCTCGAACGGGCGGCGGGCCAGCGGCCGGGGGATGCCTACCGCGCCTTCGCCGACGATGGCGAGGTCGGCCCCGTGGCGACCGACGCGCTGATCCAGTTCTTCGCCGAGCCGCACAACGCGTCGGCGGTGCGGGAGCTTCTGAAGGAGGTCCGCACCGAGCCGATGGAGCGTGCGGGCACGGCCAGCGCCTTCGCCGGCAAGACCGTGGTCTTCACCGGCAGCCTCGAACAGATGACCCGCAACGAGGCCAAAGCCATCGCCGAGCGGCTTGGCGCCAAGGTGTCGGGGTCGGTCTCGGCCAAGACCGATCTAGTCGTGGCCGGGCCTGGCGCCGGCTCCAAGCTGAAGGATGCCGAGAAGCACAAGGTGAAGGTCGTCAGCGAGGCCGATTGGCTGGCCATGGTGGCGCAGGCGTAGGGCGGGGCATGGCGGCATGATCACCCTCGCCCTCGATTTCGAGACGGCCAACGAGCGGCGCGACAGCGCCTGCGCGGTCGGGCTCGCCTGGATCGACGGCGGCCGGATCGTCCGCCGGGAGAGCCACCTCATCCGCCCACCGGAGATGCGCTTCTCCCCCGGCAACATCCGCGTCCACGGCATCCTGCCCGCCGACGTGGCGAACCGGCCGGGCTTCGCGGAGGTGATGGCGCCGTTCCTCCCGGACCTCGCAGGCGGGGTCATCCTCGCCCACAACGCCACCTTCGACATCGGCGTCCTGCGCGCCGGGCTCGGACGGGCGGGCCTGCCCGTGCCGGATCTTGCCTATCTCTGCACGGTGCAGGTGGCCCGGCGGGTGTTCCCGGCGCCGGAGGGCTGCGGCCTCGGCAAGGTCGCCCGGCGGCTCGGCATCACCTTCGAGCACCACGATGCCGGCGAGGATGCCTATGCCTGCGCCCGGATCGCGCTCGCGGCCATGGAGGAGACCTCGGCCGGGGACGTGCACGGCCTTGCCGCCGCCATCGGCGTGCCGGTGACGGCGGTGCCGGGGGAATCGGCGCGCTTCGTGCCGGGCCTGGGGCCGATCAGTGGGCGGGCGATGCCGGCCGTCCCGCCGCCCGCCTCGGCCTCCCTGAGCTTCCTCGTGCGCGGCTCCACGGGCAACCGCTACACCGTGACCCTGGAGGAGCGCCGCAGTGGCGCCGTCCTGCGCTGCACCTGCACGGCGGGGCGCTTCGGGCAGCGGTGCCGGCATGTGAAGGCGCTGCAGGCCGGCGACATCACCGACCTGCTGTCCGACAACCACGCCGACCTCGCCACGCTCGCGTCGCGGCTGGCCGGCGCGGCGTGAGGCGTCAGGCCGCCTTCCGGGCTTCGCCGTAGAAGGTGCCGTCCCGCTCGGCCATGGCGGCGAGGCTGTCGGGCACGGCGAAGCGCGGGCCGTGGCGCGATTCCAGATCCCTCGCCAGGGCGACGAAGGCCGGCACGCCCATGAAGTCGATGTAGGAGAGCACGCCGCCCGTGAACGGCGCGAAGCCGAAACCGAGGATCGAGCCGACATCGGCCTCGCGCGGGTCGGTCACGACGCCCTCCCCTACCGTGCGGGCGGCTTCCAGCGCCTGGACCACGAGCAGGCGGTTCTTCAACTCCGTGAAATCGACCTGCTCCGGGTCGAGCCTCTGCGGCTGGAGATCGGTGAGGCCCGGCCACAGGCGCTTCGGCGCGCCCTCGGGGTAATCGTAGAAGCCCTTACGGTTCTTGCGGCCGAGCCGCCCCTCCCCCTCCACCATCCGGGTCAGGATCTCCCGCTGCGCCGGATCGACCGCCTCCGGCCCGACCTGCGCCTCCGTGGCCTTGGTGATCTTCAGGATCAGGTCGAGGGCGACCTCGTCGTTGAGGGAGAGCGGGCCGACCGGCATGCCCGCCTGCCGCCCGGCGCTCTCGATCATGGCCGGCGGGACGCCTTCGGCCAGCATCTTGTGGCCTTCGAGGATGTAGGCGCCGACGCAGCGGTTGGCGAAGAAGCCGCGCGAATCGTTGACGACGATGGGCGTCTTCTTGATCGCGCGGACGTAATCGAGGGCCACCGCCACGGCCCGGTCGCCCGTGGTGCCGCCCTTGATGATCTCGACCAGCATCATCTTCTCGACGGGCGAGAAGAAATGGATGCCGACGAACAGCTCCGGCCGCCGGGAATGGCGGGCCAGCCCGGTGATCGGCAGGGTCGAGGTGTTGGACGCGAACACCGTGTCCGGCCCGATCACGGCCTCGATCTTTCCGATCACCTCCGCCTTGATCGCCGGGTCCTCGAACACCGCCTCGATCACGAGGTCGCAGCCTTCGAGCGCCGCGTAATCCGCCGTGGCGGTGATGCGCGCGAGCAGGGCGTCGCGGTCGGCGGTCTTGGCGCGTCCCTTGTTGATCTGGCCGGTGATGAGGGCGTGAGCATGCGCCTTGCCCTTCTCGGCCGCCTCGATGCTCCGGTCGATCAGCACGGTCTCGAACCCGGCCTGGGCGGTCACGTAGGCGACGCCTGCGCCCATGAAGCCCGCGCCGACCACGCCGACCTTGCGCAGGCTGGCGGGCGGAACGTCCTTCGGACGGCGGGCACCTTTGTTCAGTTCACCCATGGAGAGGAACATGGTGCGGATCATCGCCGCCGCCTCCTTGGTGCGGAGGATGTGCGCGAAGTAGCGGCTCTCGACCTTAAGGGCGAGGTCCATGGGCAGTTGAAGGCCCTCGTAGACCGAATTCAGGATGGCCTTCGCGGCGGGGTAGTTGTCGTGCGTCTCGCGGCGGTAGATCGCGTTGGCGGCGGGCCAGACCTGCATGCCGGCCGGTGAATAGACCTTGCCGGAGGGGGCCTTGAACTTCGGCGCGTCCCAGGGCGCCACCGCCGAACCGCCATCGCGAATCCACGCCTTGGCCTGCGCGACGATGTCGGCGACCGGGGCGACGGCGTGGATGAGGCCCATGCCCTTCGCCATCGGCGCGCGGATCTGCTCGCCCTTGAACAGCATCTGCAGGGCGTCGCCCGTCTGCATCAGCCGCGCCACCCGCTGTGTGCCGCCGCCGCCGGGGAAGAGCCCGACCTTGATCTCCGGCAGGCCGACGCGGGTATGGGGCGCGTCCGACGCGATGCGGTAATGGCAGGCGAGCGACAGTTCGAAGGCCCCGCCAAGGCAGAGCCCGTGGATCGCCGCCGCGAAGGGCTTGCCGCAGGTCTCCAGCCGCCGGAACAGCAGTGTCAGTCGGCGCGATTCTTCGAAGAAGCGGCGCATCGCCGCCTTCTCGCCCTCCTCCGCGCGCAACTTCTCGTAGGCGGCGCGCAGGCCCTGGAGCATGGTGAGATCGGCGCCGCCGGAGAAGTTCTCCTTGCCTGTGGCAATCACGCACCCCTTGATCGCTGGGTCCGCAGCAACAGTCTCCACAATCGCCGAGAATTCCTCCATCACCGCTTCGGTGATGACGTTCATCGAACGGCCCGGCATGTCCCAGGTTGCGAGGGCAATCCCATCGGCATCTGCTTCGAAGCGAAAGTAATCTAGGTTCATTTCTGCGCTCCTGCGGCAGTATCGCAAAACGAATACATGACGGCCGGTCTTAATCGACTGGTGAGGGTTTCTTGCGCATTCTGGCGCGCGCTGGGGGGCAAAGTCAGGATCCGAGCATGATATCGACCCAAGGTTGCGCTGCCTGCCGAGATGGCGCTTCCCTCCCCTTCGCCTTCACGATGGCTTTCCAGCCGATCCTCGACCTCTCCACGGCGCGGGTCTGGGGCTACGAGGCGCTGGTGCGCGGCACGCAGGGCGAGCCGGCCGGGGCGATCCTCTCCCAGGTGAACGACGAGACCCGGTATCGTTTCGATCAGGCGGCGCGGGTGAAGGCCATCGAACTCGCCGGATCGCTCTTCCCGGTGGACGAGGACGTGCGCCTGTCCATCAACTTCATGCCGAACGCGGTCTACGAGCCGAATGCCTGCATCCGGGCGTCCCTCGAGGCGGCGAAGCGGGTCGGCTTTTCGTACCGCCGGATCATGTTCGAATTCACCGAGAACGAGCGGTTCCGGGACATCGACCATCTGAAGCGCATCGTCGCGGCCTACCGGAAGCAGGGCTTCATGACGGCGCTCGACGATTTCGGCGCGGGCTTCGCGGGCTTGAGCCTGCTGGCGAATTTCCAGCCGGACCTCATCAAGATCGACATGGACGTCCTGCGCGGCCTCGACGGCGATGATCGCCGCCGCAGCATCGTCGAGGGCATCGTGGGGATCGGCCGCGCGCTGGGCGTCGAAATCCTCGCGGAGGGCATCGAGACCGCCGCCGAACTCGACGCGGTGCGGTCGCTGGGCATCGATCTGGTCCAGGGCTACCATTTCGCCCGTCCCCTCATCGAGGCGCTGCCCATGGTGCCGGGCATGGCGCCGGAATCCGCCGCGCAGGCCGCGTGACGGTACGCCGGAGCCCGCCCGGTCGCCATGGCCCGGGCTCGTCTTATTTGGGCGCGGGCGTCGGAGCCGGCATCGGCACGGGCGGCGCGCCGGGCGGCTGATTGTCGGTCGCCGAGGCCACGGCCAGCATGTTCAGGAGCTTCGTCACGGAGTTCTGAGAGATCGCCGTCACCGAGGAGTTCGGGTCGGCATTCATGGTCTGGAACTTCTCGTAGACCGGGTCGGAGTAGATCTCATCGAGATGCTTCAGCTCGGCGAGGCTGAACTTCTGCGCGTATTCCTTCGACAGGCCCTCGACCATCAGGGCGCGCTGCTTCTCGAACTCCGCGTTCAGCTCCTTGCGCACCGAGTCGGCGCGGGCTTCCGGCATCGCCGCCGTGGTCTTTTCGAGCGCGACGTTGAAGCCGGTCTGCAGGTTCTTGATGAGGGTCTTGTTGACGAGCTTCGTCGCCTCGGCGACCCGGTCGCTCTGGTCGTCGGCACGGGCGGCGAGCGGCGCAGTGAGCGCGACGCCGAGGCAGAGGGTGGCGATCAGGCGATTCAAGTTCATTCCTCCCGTTTTCATGTCGGTTCCCGGCGGGCCGTTTAGCCGGCCGCCGTGGCACGGCGCCCGTTTCGGTCGAAAACGGAGCCGCCGCAAGTCCTTGTCCTGCTGCGTTCAGACGCGCTCGATGATCGTGGCGGTGCCCATGCCCGCGCCGATGCACAGGGTGATGAGGGCGCGCTCCTTGCCGGTGCGCTCCAGTTCGTCGAGGGCGGTGCCCAGGATCATCGCGCCCGTCGCGCCGAGCGGGTGGCCGAGGGCGATGGCGCCGCCGTTGACGTTCACCGCGTCGGGGTCGAGGTCGAACGCCTGACAGAACCGCAGCACCACGGCGGCGAAGGCCTCGTTCACCTCGATCAGGTCGATGTCGTCGAGGGTCAGGCCGGCCCGGTAGAGCACCTTCTCGGTGACATCGACCGGCCCGGTGAGCATGAGCGCCGGGTCCGAGCCGATATTGGCGAAGGCGCGGATGCGCGCGCGGGGCCGCAGGCCCGCCGCCTCCCCGGCCTCCTGCGAGCCGATCAGCACGGCCGCCGCCCCGTCCACGATGCCCGACGAATTGCCGGCGTGGTGGACGTGGTTCACGAACTCGACGTCCGGGTGCGCGTCGGTGGCGACCGCATCGAACCCGCCCATCTGCCCCATCTGCACGAAGGAGGGCTTGAGGGCGCCGAGCGACTGCATGTCGGTGCCGGGGCGCATATGCTCGTCCCGGTCCAGCAGGGTGATGCCGTTCACGTCGCGCACCGGCACGACGGAGCGGTCGAACAGCCCGTGCTCCCAGGATCGCGCGGCCAGCGCCTGTGAGCGCACGGCGTAGGCGTCGCATTCCTCGCGGCTGAAGCCGTACTTGGTGGCGATCAGGTCGGCCGAGATGCCCTGCGGCATGAAGTAGGATTTCACGGCGATGGCCGGGTCCACCGGCCAGGCGCCGCCGGATGCGCCGATCCCGATGCGGCTCATGGATTCGACGCCGCCGCCGACCGCCATGACGTGCTGGCCCGACATGACCTGCCCAGCGGCGACGTTCACCGCGTCGAGGCCGGAGGCGCAAAAGCGGTTGATCTGCATGCCGGGGACGTGGATCCCATAATCGGCCACCAGGGCGGCGGCGCGGGCGATGTCGCCTCCCGCCTCGCCGACCGGATCGACGCAACCGAGGATCACGTCGTCCACCAGCCGCGTGTCGAGGCCGTTGCGCTCCTTCAGGGCACGGAGCGCCGTCTCGGCGAGCCGCAGGGCCGTCACCTCATGGAGGGCGCCGTCCGCCTTGCCGCGCCCACGGGGCGTGCGGACATGGTCGTAGATGAAAGCTGTCGGCATCGGCGTACCCTCTCGCTCTCCCGGCCTTGCGGCGCTGCGGGCTTACAGGTCCGTACCCGTCAGGGCCAGCCTATCCCACCGGATCACCGCCGCGCGCCTCGGCCAGGGCCCGCGTGAACGCCTCGGCCACGAGCAGCCCGTCGTAGCCGATGGAGGCCAGCTTGAAGCCCATCGCCAGCATCTCGCGGGCGCGGGCCGGGCCGGCGGCGAAGGCGCAAGGGATCTTGCCCGCCGCGAGGGTGACGCGGACGATCTCCCGCAGAGCCTCCGTCACGGCGCTGCCGTTCGGATCGAAGGCGGCACCGTTCGACAGGGCGATGGACAGGTCGCCGGGGCCGACGAGGATGCCGTCGATGCCCGGCACCCGCAGGATCTCCGGCAGGTTCGCGATGGCCTCGCGGGTCTCGCACATGGCGATGGTCATCGTGCGGGCGTTGGCCTGCGTCAGGTAATCCTGCGGGTCCGTGAGGCCGGTGAACCACATCGACCGGTCAGGCCCCCAGCTGCGCTGGCCGACGGGCGGAAACTTCGTCGCGGCGGCCAGCGCGCGCGCATCCTCCACCGTGTTGATCATCGGCGCGACGATGCCGGCCGCGCCCCCATCGAGCATCTTCGAGGCCATGGCGAAATCGCCCACCGCGATGCGTACGAGGCCGGGCTTGCCCCACAGCGCCAGTTCCGTGAGCCCGGCGGTGCAGGTGGCGACGTCGTAGGTGCCGTGCTGCTGATCGAGGAGCACGACGTCGAAGCCCGCCCGCGCCATCAGCCCCGCCAGGGCGACATCCGCGAGGCAGGACCATCCGAGGAGGCAGCCGCCTTGGCTGCGCAACAGGTCGGGCAGGCTCGGCACGGGTGCGGTCACGGCGGGATCCTGCAACAGGGTTCGGTGCGGCCAGGATAGGGAAGCCAGCCCACCCCGGTCCAGCATGCGCGAAAGTGAAAACGCCTCAAGTTCGCCGGGTTCTCAACCGATCCTTAACCTTGCCCGGCCCTTAAAATCCTGCGGACACACGAACGACCGCGGAAGGGCCCGGCCCTTACTTTCGACAGATTCACCGGCGATACCCTTGATATCGCTCGCACTTCCGGCACCCGCGGCGCTCATGCCGTCGCGCCGGCTCGGAGCAGGAGACTTCGACGGATGAACCCAGCCGACGCGATGCAGGCCGCCGCCCCCGTGGCCGACATGAGCCTGCTCGGCTTGTTCCTCCAAGCCCATATCGTCGTGAAGATCGTGATGATCGGTCTGCTCAGCGCGTCGGTGTGGTGCTGGTCGATCATCGTCGACAAGACGCTCCTGTTCCGCCGCATCCGCAGCGAGATGGACGCCTTCGAGGACGCGTTCTGGTCCGGCCGCTCCCTGGAGGAGCTGTTCCGCTCCTTCAACGACCGCCCGGCCACCGGCCTCGCCGCCGTCTTCGTCGCCGCGATGCGCGAGTGGAAGCGCTCCTTCGAGGGCTCGGGCCGTCAGGTCCAGTCGCTCTCCCAGCGCATCGAGAAGCAGCTCGACGTCACCATCCACCGCGAGGTCGAGCGGCTCGAATCGCGCCTGCTGTTCCTCGCTTCCATCGGCTCGGCCGGCCCGTATATCGGCCTGTTCGGCACGGTGTGGGGCATCATGACCGCCTTCACCTCGATCGCGGCCTCGAAGAACACCTCCCTCGCCGTCGTGGCGCCGGGCATCGCGGAGGCGCTGTTCGCCACCGCCATCGGCCTGTTCGCCGCCATCCCGGCGGTGCTCGCCTACAACAAGCTGCAGGCCGAAGTCGCCAAGGCGCAGTCGCGCCTGGAAGGCTTCGCGGACGAATTCTCGGCGATCCTGTCCCGGCAGATCGACGAACGCCTGTCGCTGGCCGCCTGAAGGAGACAGACCGATGGCCATGGCGGCAGGGGCTGGACAAGGCGGAACGAAGCGGCGGCGCCGGCGCGGTCGCCGCAGCGGCGCCATCAATGAAATCAACATGACGCCGTTCATCGACGTCGTGCTGGTGCTGCTCATCATCTTCATGGTGGCGGCGCCGATGATGACGGTGGGCGTGCCCCTCGACCTGCCGCAATCCAAGGCCTCGCCCCTCAACTCGGACGTGAAGCCGATCACCCTCTCCATCCGGCAGACCGGCCAGATCTTCCTCGGCGAGGACGAACTGACCGACGACAGCATCGTCGCCAAGCTCACGGCCGCCGCCAAGAACGGCACCGAGGACCGGGTGTTCGTGCGCGGCGACAAGCGCGTCGATTACGGCCGCGTCGCCCAGGTCATGGCCATCGTGACGGGCGGGGGCTTCCGTCACGTCGCCCTCGTCACCGAGCCCGAGCACTAGGGGACGCGCTGCCTTGGCGATCTCCCTGCCCAAGTTGGACCGCCGGGAACCCGGCGTCTGGATCTCGGCTGGCACCCATGTGGCCCTGCTCGGCTTCGTGCTGCTCGGCGTCTCCGCCCCGGCCCTGCCCGAGGCGCAGGAGGGCGTGCCCGTCGAGATCATCACCGAGAACCAGCTCTCCGAACTCACCAAGGGCGAGCGTCAGGCCGACAAGCCGATGCCGAACGCGCAGAGCCGTGCGGACAAGCAGGCCGAGAAGATCGAAGAGCGCGAACCCGAGAATTCCAAGACCGACGCCCCCACGGCGCCGAAGCGCACGGCCGAGATGAAGCTCGCCAACGCGGACGAGATGCCCCTGCGCGCCGAGCCGGACGTGAACGAAGCCGAAGCCGCCAAGGCGGCGAAGGCCGCCGAGGAGAAGCGCGAGGCCGAGAAGGCCGCCAAAGCCGCCGCCGACAAGGCTGCGGCGGACAAGGCCGCTGCCGCCGAGAAGGCCGCCGCCGCCAAGGCTGCCGCCGAGAGCAGGGCGAAGGCCGAGGCCAAGGCCGCCGAGGCGAAGGCCAAGGCCGAGGCGGAAGCCGAGAAGCGCGAGCAACTCGACAAGCTGATCGAGCGCCAGGAGGCGGAAGCCGCCGCCCAGGCCAAGGCCGACGCCGCCAAGAAGGCCGCCGAGGCCAAGGCGAAGGCGGAAGCCGCCAAGGAGGCGGCGAAGAAGGTCGCTGAGGCGAAGGCCAAAGCCGAAGCGGAGGCCGAGCGCCAGAAGGAAATCGCCGAAGCCAAGGCCGAGGCGGAGCGCGAGAAGGCGGAAGCCGCCGCCGAGGCGAAGGCCAAGGCGGACGCGGCCGAGAAGGCCCGGGCCGATGCCGCCGCCAAGGCGAAGGCCAAGGCTGTGGCGGATGCCAAGGCGAAGGCCGATGGCGAGGCCAAGGCGCGCAAGCAGGCCGAACTCGCAGACAAGTTCAATGCGGGCGACATTCGCTCGGTGCTCAATTCCAAGGCTCCGTCGCAATCGACCGGCTCCACCGGCCATGCGGTGCAGAAGGTCGCCGCCCTCGGCGCCGCCACGGGGAACGCGCAGCGCCTGTCGCCGTCCCTGCGCGATGCCCTGGTGGGCATGCTGCAGCAGCAGATCGAGCGGTGCTACTCGGCGCCGCCCGGCGCGGCCCAGGGCGTGGTGCTGCCGGTGCTCGACATCCGGTTGAACCCGGACGGATCCCTCAGCAACGAGCCGCGCATCATGCGCGGCGGTGCCAGCGCGGTGGACCAATCCATCGCCCAGGCCGCGCTTCGGGCGGTCCGGCGGTGTGCGCCCTACCGCATACCGGCGACCTACGCGCCGTATTACAACGACTGGAAGGCGATCAACGCGGAGTTCGAGTTCACGGCGACGTAACCGCCGAGGCCCCCGCCGTCGCCGCCCCTCCCCCGTCTGACCACGACCGAGACGATGATCGACAGCCTCACTCGCCGGCACGGCCCCTCGCGGCCCGCCCCCCTCCTGGCGTTCCTCGCCTTCATCGCCCTGGCGCTCGGCTTCGCCGGGCCGGCGCAGGCGCAGCTGCAACTCAGGATCGGCGGCGGCAGCTTCCAGCCCCTCCCCATCGCGGTAGCCGATTTCGGCGGCGATCCGAGCCTCGGCGGGCTGCTCAGCGGGGTGGTGACGAACAACCTGCGCCGCTCCGGCTACTTCGCCCCCCTCGACAAGGGGCGCTTCCCCGAGAACCCGCCCTTCGACGCCGCCCCGAACTTCGAGAAGTGGCGCGCCACCGGCGTGCAGGGCCTCGTGACCGGCCGCGTGGTGCGCGACGGCGGCGGTCGCCTGAAGGTCGAGTTCCGTCTGTGGGACGTGACCTCCGGCCAGCAGATGATCGGCCAGCAATACGCCACCGATCCGGCCAACGCACGCCGCGCCGGGCACCTGATCTCGGATCAGGTCTACACCAAGATCACCGGCCTCGGGCCGTGGTTCGACAGCCGCATCGCCTTCGTGGACGAGACCGGCCCGAAGGAGAACCGCCGCAAGCGGCTGATGGTGATGGATCAGGACGGTGCCAACGTCCGCGCCATCACCTCGGGTGAGATGTCGATCGTCGCTCCGCGCTACTCGCCGAGCACGCAGGAGATCGCCTTCATGGCGCAGGCCGCCGGCCACCAGCCGCGCGTGCAGGTGATCAACCTCGAAACCGGCTCCCGGCAGGCCTTCGGTTCGGTCGATTCGATGAGCGCCAGCCCGCGCTTCTCCCCCGATGGCCGCCGCCTCGTGATGAGCGTGCAATCGGGTGGCAACGCCGACATCGTGACGATGGACCTCGCCTCCAAGGCGCAAAAGCCCATCACGAGCGGGCTCGCCATCGACACCTCACCGACCTACTCGCCGGACGGCAGCCAGATCGCCTTCGAATCGGATCGCGGCGGCTCGCAGCAGGTCTACGTGATGGGCGCGGACGGCTCGAACCCGCACCGCATCACCTTCGGCACCGGCTCGGCCTCTCAGCCGGCGTGGTCGCCGCGCGGCGACCTGATCGCCTACACCCGCCAGCGCAACGGCGGCTTCGCGATCTGCGTCGCGAAGACGGACGGGACCGGCGAGCGCGTGCTCACCGAAGGCTTCCACAACGAGAGCCCGTCCTTCTCGCCGAACGGCCAGTACGTGGTGTTCTTCCGTGATCCCGGCGGCCAGGGCGGCGGCAAGCTGTACATGGTCGACATCACCGGCAAGGTCGAGCAGCCGGTGCCGACGCCGGCCTACGCCTCCGACCCGACGTGGTCGCCGCTCCTCGCGGGGCGCTAAGCGGCGCCCACTCTCAGCTCTGGGTGAGCAGCCTGTCCCGCGCCCGCAAGGCCGGGAACAGGCGGCCCCAGAGCAGGGCGACGCCGACCGTCGCCACGCCGCCGAGCACCACCGCCGGCACCGCGCCCACCGCCGCCGCGAGCAATCCCGATTCGAACTCGCCCAGTTCGTTCGAGGCGCCGATGAACACGGTGTTCACCGCCGCCACTCGGCCGCGCATGGCGTCCGGCGTCTCGCCCTGTACGAAGCTCTGGCGGACATAGACCGAGATCATGTCGGCGGCCCCCGTCACGAACAGGCAGGCCATCGACAGGGGCAGCGAGGTCGAAACGCCGAACACGACGGTGGCGAGGCCGAACACGATCACCGCCCGCAGCATGCGAAGGCCGGCATGGCGGCGCAGCGGGTATGAGGCGAGGATTAGCGCCATCGTCACCGCCCCCGCCGCCGGCATGCTGCGCAGGAGGCCGAGGCCGAGCGGCCCGACATGCAGCACCGACGCCGCGTAGATCGGCAGCAGTGCCGTCGCCCCGCCGAACAGCACCGCGAACAGGTCGAGGCTGATGGCGCCGAGCACCACGGGCTGCGAGCGGATGTAGCCGATCCCGGCGAGCAGCGTGCCCCACGTCACCTTCGGCCGCTCCGTGACCGGCGCCGGCCGGTGCCGGATCAGGGCGACGCTGAGGCTCGCGAGGGCGAAGCACGTTCCCGCCACCGCGAAGACCACCTTCGGCCCGAGGGCATAGAGCAGGCCGCCGAGCGCCGGCCCCATCACCGAGGCGGTCTGCCAGAGGGAGGCGTTCCACGCGATGGCAGAGCCGAAGAGCGGCCCCGGCACGAGGGTCGGCAGCAGGGCCTGCAAGGCGGGGTTCGCGAAGGCGCGGGCCGTGCCGACGATCACCACCAGGGCGTAGATCGGCCAGACCATCGCGGCCCCGCTCAGCGCGTAGGCGAGGAGGCCGAAGCTCGCCACCGCCTGCAGCGCGAAGGCGGCCGAACCGACGATGCGCCGCTCGTAGACGTCGGCGACATGGCCGCTCACCAGGGCGCTCAACATGGCGGGCAGGAAGCCGGCGAGGCCCACGAGGCCCAGCGCCAGGGCGGAGCGGGTCAGGTCGTAGACGAACCACCCGATCGCCACCGCCTGCATCTGATAGGCGAGGCCGGTAAGGAACCGGGCCGTGCCGAAGAGCCGGAAATCGCCGTTGGCGAAGACGACGTAGCCGGATTTCGTGGTGTCGGACATCCGCCTTCCGTGGGGCGCGGGCCTCGCGGAAGCAAGCGCGGCCACGCGGTGCGAGTGCGCCCAATTTGTTTCGGGATCACATCAATCGCGAGGTCACGCGATGGAGATGCGTGACAATTCCGGGCGGCGCTCCGGCTGGGGCTCGTCCGGCACCTGAAGGGGGAAGTGGCAGGTCACGCAGGTCCCGACGCCCTGTTCCGTCTCCAACTCCACCCGGCCGCCATGCAGCTCCACGAAGGAGCGGACGATGGAGAGGCCGAGGCCCACGCCCCGGTGGCGGGTACCCCGCGTGTGGCTCTCGAACCGGTTGAAGACGAGCTCCCGCACCTCCGGCGACATGCCGACCCCGTGGTCGCGCACGCTGAGGACGAGATCGCGGGAGGAGCGCCGCGCAGCGATCTCGACCCGCTGGCCGGGATCGGAGAAGCCCACGGCGTTGGAGAGCAGGTTGAACAGGATCTGGCGGATGCGTTTCCCGTCGGCGCGGACGGTGCCGATGTCGGCGGGCACATCGACGGAGAGGCCGATCCGCGCCTCGGCCAGACGGTCTTCGAGACCACGCACGGCGGCCTCGACGGTCGCGTGAACGTCCACGTCCTCGCGCTGCAATTCCAGCGACCCGGCATCGATGGAGGCGAGGTCCAGGATGTCGTTGATCATCACCAGCAGCGAGCCGGAGGACCGCATGATGTGGTCGGCGTATTCCCGCTGCCGCGTGTTCAACGCGCCCACCGTCTCGTCGCCGAGCAACTGGGTGAAGCCGATGATGTTCGTGAGCGGAGAGCGCAGTTCGTAGGAGACGTGGTGGACGAAGGTGTCGCGCAGTTCGGCGGCCTTCTCCAGCGCCTCGTTCTTCTCGATGAGCATCCGCTCGACGTTCACGCTGGCGGTGACGTCGATCAGGGTCAGGAGGGTCGCGCCCTCGGGCAGGGGCTGCGTCGCGCAGTCGAGGACCGTGCCGTCCACCATCTCGATGCGGCGGGCCAGGGCCACGCGGGCTTCGAGGCCCACCACCGCGTCGCGGATATCGAGCCACTGATTCTCGGCCGGGGCGAAGGCCTTGCAGCGCAGGATCACCGAATCGACGTGCGGTTTCGCGTCGACCATCTCCGGGTCGAGGCGCCACACCGTCGTGAAGGCGCGGTTGGCGAGGTGCAGGCGTCCGTCCGCCCCGAACACCGCCACCGGCTCGGCCAGGGTATCCAGGGTCTCGGCCTGGAGGCGGCGCAGGGCATTGTAACGGGACTCGGCATTGAGCCGGTCCGAGACGTCCTCGAACAGGTAGGTCAGCCCACCCTGCGGGTTCGGATCGGCCACCACGCGCAGGGTGCGGCCGTCCGGCAGATACCACCAGGCCTGATGCGCTTCGGCGGCGCGGTAGGCGGCGAGCACGCCGTGCTTCCAGGTGCGGAAATCGGCATGCTCTTCGAGCTTCCGCTGCGAACGCAGCAGGTCGAGAATTTCACCGTCCGAGGGGCGGCTGTCGAGGAAGGCCGGATCGAGATCCCACAGGGCGCGGTAGGCGGCGTTGTGGAAGATCAGGCGCTGGCCCACGTCGAACATCGCTACGGCGGTGGGCAATTGGTCGAGGGTGCGGGCGTTGGCGTTCATCTGCTGCTGCAGGTCGGCGCGGACGCTCTCCAACTCCGAGACGTCCACCGCCATGCCGACGCGGCCGCCTTCGAGGACGGTTTCGTACACGTCGAGGACGCGGCGGTTGCCGGACATCACGGCCGAGACGCGGGGCGCCCGGCGCGGACCACCGGCGGCGACGACGGCCTCCTCGCGGGCGATGGTGTCCCGCGCCGGACGGTCGAGGAGTTCCATCCCGGCGTCGATCACCGCCTCGCGGCTCGCGGCCTCCACGGCGGTGACATAAGCGGCGTTCACCCAGGCGAGGCCACCGTCGCGGTTGCGGCGCCAGACCGGCTGCGGGATCGCGTCGAGCAGGCTCGCCAGCGCCGAGAGGCCGCGCCGCGTCTCGTCGAGGGTGATCCGCAGTTCGGAAATCTCGCGCCGCTCGGAGGTGGTCTCGCGCAGGCGCAACAGCGCCCGGCCCGCCACGGTGCGCCCCTGGGCGTCGATGTTGCGCCCGCTCTGAGTGCGCAGGTCGAGGGTGAAGCCGGTGCCGCGGGTGAGCAGCGTATCGAGGGCCGCCTCGACCGCCTGCGCGTCGGCGGGCATCAGCCACGCGCCGAAGGCCAGCACCCGGCGCGCGGAATCCGCCACCGCCCGCTCGCCGTTCAGGGCGATGCCGACATCGCCCTCGATCACCGGCTCGCTGTTCTCGTCCCAGGTGATGACCACCTGACGGTCGGCGTTCAGCAGCATCTCCGCGCGGTCGTGGGCGCCGCGCAGCAGGTTCAAGGCCGCGACGAGGTCCTGCTCCCGCCGGGTCCAGCGGGCGCGCTCATAGAGATAGAGAAGGGCGAGGATCACCGCGAAGGCGACGAGGCCGCCGAACACGGCGAGCCCGGCGACGCCGTGCATCTCCCTCGGCGCGTGAGCCGCCGGGACGTCCTGCATTTCCGCAAAGGCCGCGCCCGCCGCGAACAGCGCGAGAATCCCCACGCCGACCCGCAGCTGCGCCGCACGTCCGACCCGCATCCGCCATGCCCCCAAGCTCTCGTCACCGCCGGCGTGCGCCCGAGCGGTGCGAAACGCACCCTGCCGCGGATGCCCTCTGCCGGGGCTGCCGCGGTACGCCTGTCACTGAGTCGGGGGCACCTTACCGTGGGGGGGATTCCCGCCGGAAGGAGAACGAAGCGTGGCTTTGGCCCTGGGGGGTAAATCCGCCGTTAACGACACTCAGAAGACACACCTTCCGGTGCCGAATTAGGCTTGACAAACGAAGGGCCCGGCGCAGCGCGCCGGGCCCCTATAGTGTGTAGCCTGCGAGGGTTCTAGTAGCGGTAGTGCTCGGGCTTGAACGGCCCGGTTTCCTTCACGCCGATATAGGACGCCTGGTCCGGCCGAAGCTTCGAGAGCGTCGCCCCGACCTTGGCGAGATGCAGGGCCGCGACCTTCTCATCGAGCGCCTTCGGCAGGGTGTAGACCTGCTTCTCGTACTTGCCCGGGTTGGTCCAAAGCTCGATCTGGGCCAGCGTCTGGTTGGTGAACGAGGCCGACATCACGAAGGACGGGTGGCCGGTCGCGTTGCCGAGGTTCACGAGGCGACCCTCCGACAGGAGGATGATGCGGTGGCCGTCCGCGAACTCGATCTCGTCGACCTGCGGCTTGATGTTGTTCCACTTGAGGTTCTTCAGGCCGGCGACCTGAATCTCGTTGTCGAAGTGGCCGATGTTGCAGACGATGGCCCGGTCCTTCATCTCCCGCATGTGGTCGAGGGTGATGATGTCCTTGTTGCCCGTGGCGGTGACGAAGATGTCGGCGCGCGGGGCGGCGTCTTCCATCGTCACGACCTCGTAGCCCTCCATCGCGGCCTGGAGCGCGCAGATCGGATCGATCTCCGAGACCATGACGCGGCAGCCGGCGTTGCGGAGCGAGGCGGCGGAGCCCTTGCCCACGTCACCGAAGCCCGCGACCATGGCGACCTTGCCGGCCATCATCACGTCGGTGCCGCGACGGATGCCGTCGACCAGCGACTCCTTGCAGCCGTAGAGGTTGTCGAACTTCGACTTCGTGACCGAGTCGTTCACGTTGATCGCCGGGAAGAGCAGCTTGCCCTCCTTGGCGAGGATGTAGAGGCGGTGCACGCCCGTGGTCGTCTCCTCGGAGACGCCCTTGATCGAGTCGGCGAGGCCGGCGAACCAGCCCTTCGGCTTCTCGGCGAGCTTCTTCTTCAGGAGCGCGAAGAAGATTTCCTCCTCCTCGGAGCCCGGCTTGTCGAGGAAGGCGGTGTCGCCGTTCTCGGCGCGCAGGCCGAGGTGGACGAACATGGTGGCATCGCCGCCGTCATCCAGGATCATGTTCGGCAGGCCACCGTCATGCCAGTCGAACAGGCGGGAGGTGTAGTCCCAGTACTCCTCCAGGGTCTCGCCCTTCACGGCGAAGACCGGGATGCCGGCGGCCGCGATGGCGGCAGCGGCGTGGTCCTGGGTCGAATAGATGTTGCAGGAGACCCAGCGGATGTCGGCGCCGAGCGCCTTCAGGGTCTCGATCAGCACGGCCGTCTGAATGGTCATGTGCAGGGAGCCGGCGATCTTGGCGCCCTTCAGCGGCTGGCTCGCGCCGTATTCCTCGCGAACGGCCATCAGGCCGGGCATCTCGCTCTCGGCGATCGAGATTTCCTTCCGGCCGTAATCGGCCAGCCCGATATCCCTGACGACGTAATCCTTGGCCATGCGGCTCTCCTCACTCGCGTTGCGATCCGGCCGGTGGCCTACCACTTCGCGAGCGAGGAAGCAATCAAGACATAAAGATGTCTTTATGCGATTGGACGGCTACCCATCGCTCAGCGGTTCGGGCGGGCGAGCCAGCCGATGCCGAACGCCACGGCCGCCACGAGGGCGAGGGTGGTCGCGCGGTTGTCGTCGGCCCGGCGGGCGATGTCCTGGCCGTGATGCACCGCGCGGGAGCGCACGTGACGGCCGCGCTCGTAGGCTTCGTCGGCGAAGGCCTCGCCGCGGGAGCGGGCCTCGTCGGCCAGGGCGCGGGCCCGGTCGCGGCCCTCCTCGTAGAGGTGCTCGCCCTCGCGACGCAGGTCGTGCGCAGTCTCGCGGGCGCGGCCATAGGCGTATTGCGCGGCGCCGGCCGCCTGATCGAACGCCCCTTCGGCCTGCCGGCCGGGGGCCCCGCGCAGGGCGCCGGTCGCGGTCTTCACACGGCCGCGCAGGTGGCGGATGCCGCCTTCCAAGCGATCACTGTTCATCTGAAAATCCCTCCGTTCGGCGACCCGCTGCCGGTCCCTGACGGAAGCGGAACGGGTCGCTGGCTCTTCAGGCGAGTCGAACGAAGGGGGACGGCCAAGGTTCCTATGCGGCGGGGCCCGTCAGATCTCGATTTCGGTACCGACCTCGACGACCTGACGGGTCGGCACACCGAAGAAAGCGCCTGTCCGCTCAGCGTTTCGCTGCATGAACGCGAACAGATTCTCGCGCCAGATGGCCATGCCCCGCTGGTCGTTCTTCGGAATCACGGTCTCGTGACCGATGAAGACCGTGACGTCTTCCACGCATTGCGGCGGAAGCCGGCCGTCCCGGACGGCACAGGCGATGCCCTCGGGAATCGAGGCGTCCTCCATGAAGCCGTAGCGAAGCACCACCCGGTAGAAGTTCGGCGCGATCATGCTGACCTCGGCCCGCTCCTCCAGCGGTACGGTCGGCGTCTCCTCGTAGAGGGCGGTGACGATCAGCACGCGCTCGTGCAGGGCATGACTGCGCTCCACGAAGCGGGACAGATGCAGCGGAATGCCGTGGATCGCGGCCGAGAGGAACGCGGCGGTGCCCGGCAGGCGGGTGAGCCGCTGGTGACTCAGCCCTTCGAGGAAGGCGTCCTCCGGCTGGCGCAGGTTCACCCGCGCCTCCTCCACCAGCATGTTGCCCTTGCGCCATGTGAGCATCATCACGGCGACGATCCCCGCCAGCACGAGGGGAAACCACCCGCCTTCCAGGATCTTCACGCTGTTGGCGCCGAAGAAAATGAGGTCGATGGCGAGGAAGAAGCCGTTCACCGCCACCACCGCGATGGGGTTGTAGCCCCACTTGAGGGCGATGAGCGCGGCGAGCAGCGTGGTGATCGCCATGAGCATCGAGACGGCGATGCCGTAGGCCCCGGCCAGCGCATCGGACGAGCCGAACACGACGACGGCCACGAGCGTCGCGATGGCCAGCAGCCAGTTCACCGCCGGCACGTAGATCTGGCCGCGCTCGTCATGGGCGGTCTGGACGATCCGCATGGTCGGCAGGAAGCCGAGCTGGATCGCCTGCTGCGTCAGGGAGAACACACCGGAGATGATCGCCTGCGAGGCGATGATCGTCGCAAGGGTGGCGAGCCCCACCAGGGGGATGTGGGCCCAATCCGGCGCGAGGCGGAAGAACGGGTTCTCGATCGCGTCGGGCTCGGCGAGGAGCAGCGCCCCCTGCCCGAAATAGTTGAGCACCAGGGCCGGCAGCACCAGGGCGAACCACGCCGCGCGGATCGGCCGGGCGCCGAAATGGCCGAGGTCGGCATACATCGCCTCGCCGCCCGTCACGGCGAGGAACGCCGCGCCAAGCATGGCGAAGCTGACGCCCCAGCCGGCATGGAACAGGAAGTCCACCGCCCGCAGGGGGTTCAGGCCCTGGAGGATCCGGGGTTCGTGCAGGATCGACCCCAAGCCGAGAAGCGCGAGGGCCACGAACCAGAGCAGCATGACGGGGCCGAAGATCCGCCCGATCCGGGCGACACCCTGGAACTGGACGGCGAACAGCCCGACGAGGATCACGAGGGTGATCGGCACGACGTAGTGGCCGAGGCTCGGCGCATCGACCTTCAGCCCCTCCACCGCCGAGAGGACGGAAATGGCGGGCGTGATCGCTCCGTCGCCGTAGAGGAGCGCCGCACCCACCAGACCGACGACGAGGAGCAGCGCCTGGGGCGTTTTCGGCCGCGCCTGCCGCGCGCCGAGGAGCGCCAGCATTGCGACGATGCCCCCCTCCCCGCGATTGTCCGCGCGCAGGATCAAGATGGCGTATTTGAGCGAGACGATAAGGATCAGCGCCCAGAAGATCAGTGAGACGGCGCCCGTCACGGCGAGCGGCGTGGCGGAGCCGTTGCCGGCCGCCTTCACCGCCTCCTTGTAAGCGTAGAGGGGGCTCGTGCCGATGTCGCCGTAGACGACACCGAGGGCGCCCATGAGCAGCGCGGGGCTCATGCGTCCACGGGCCGGAGCCGTGGTTTCAGGCATTGCGGCACCGCTGGCCGTAGCGACGGACTGGCTCAACGGACCTCCGGGGATGATCGGCGGAGGCCACGTGCCTCTTCGCACATCAGCTAAGCGCCAAAGCGTCACCGTCCAGCGACGCCCGCCCGCCATCCCGACACTATTCGGTGAAGTGTCGCTCTGCTTGAGAACCGACGGCGCGTTCAAGCAACGCCGCCAGATCATCCGGTGCCGATGCTCCCCGGCCCAAGCAGAAGACCGGGCAGGATACATGGCGGCGAATCGCATGCGCCACCGTTTCCGGCGGCGTCGGGGCGCCCTCGCTTTCGCTCACGACGATTGCCAGGAGATCCACCTCGCGCAGCCGCAGCACCTCCGCCGCCGTCAGGGCGTGGCTGATCGCGCCGAGATAGCTGCCCGACACCAGCACGACCGGGATGCGCAGGGCCTCGATCCAGTCGAGCCCGGTCGCCGCGTCGGTGATGGGACTCATCAGCCCACCGACCCCCTCGACCACCACGGGGCCATCGGAGGCCGCGATCCGGTCGCGGCACCAGTCGGCGATTGCGGACAGGCCCACGCTGCGCCCTTCGAGGGCGGCGGCCTGATCGGGGGCCAGGGGCGCCGCGAAGCGCCAGGGCGAACAGGCGGTGACGGTCTCCTCGGTGACGGGCAGGCCCTGCGCTGCCAGAAGCCGCGCCGTGTCACTTTCCCCGAAGGCGGGATCGTCCCAGGGCGCGACGCCGCTCGCGAGGGGCTTGAGGGCGAGGACCGAGCCCCGCTCGCGAAGGCGGCGCGTCAGCGCCGCCGTCACGTAGGTCTTACCGATCTCCGTCCCCGCTCCGGCGATGAAGACCGCGTGTCGGCTCACGCCTGATAGCTGCCGTGGCAGTGCTTGTACTTCTTGCCGGATCCGCAGGGGCACGGTTCGTTGCGGCCGACGCGACCCCAGGTCGATTCGTCGGTGGGGTCCCGTTCGAGCACGGCGGTGTCGGCGGAGAGCGCCTGCGCGGCATAGCCATAGGCCGGGCCGCCACCCCCATCGCTGCCGCTGCCGCCCGCATAGGCCATCTCGTTCTCGCCGGTGACGGGATCGAGGTGCTGGGCGAACATCGGCGGAAGGGCGGGGCTCTCCATCGGAGGCGCCTCGTCTTGCTGGAACATCACCTCGATGCGCGAGAGCTGACCCGTCACCTGCTCACGCAGGGCCACGACGAGACTGTTGAACAACTCGAACGCCTCGGACTTGTACTCGTTCAGCGGATCGCGCTGGGCGATGCCGCGCCAGCCCACCACCTGCCGCAGGTGGTCGAGCGTCACCAGATGCTCGCGCCACAGGTGGTCGAGGGTCTGCAGCAGGACCTGCTTCTCGATATAGGCGGAGACCTCGGCGCCGTTTTTCTCGACGCGGGTCTGATAGGTCTCCTCGGCGAGCTTCATCAGGCGCTCGCGGATCTCCTCGTCCGCGATGCCCTCTTCCTTCACCCAATCCTCGGCCGGAATTTCGAGGTTCAGGGTCTGCTGCACCGCCTCGCGCAGGCCCTCGGCATCCCATTGCTCGGCATAGGTATCCGGCGGGATGTGGCGGGTGACGATGTCGTCCACCACGCCCTCGCGCATGTCGTCCACGGTCTCGCGGACGCTCTCCTGGCCCATGAAGTCGCGGCGCTGCTCGAACACGACCTTGCGCTGGTCGTTCATCACGTTGTCGTACTTGAGCACGTTCTTGCGCATGTCGAAGTTGCGGGCTTCGACCTTCTGCTGCGCCTTCTCGATGGCCCGGTTGATCCAAGGGTGGATGATCGCCTCGCCCTGCTCCAGGCCGAGCTTCTGCAGCATCCCGTCCATGCGGTCGGACCCGAAGATCCGCATCAGGTCGTCCTTGAGGGACAGGTAGAACTTCGAGCGGCCGGGATCGCCCTGACGGCCGGAGCGGCCGCGCAGCTGGTTGTCGATGCGCCGCGATTCATGGCGCTCGGTGCCGATGATATAAAGGCCGCCGGGAAGATCCTTCTTACGGCCCGCCGCCGGATCGGCCGGCTCACCGGAGGCCAGCACCTTGGCGCGGTTCTCCGCGATTTCGGCCTTGATCGCCGCGATGGCGGCGTCGCGCTCAGACCCCTCCGGCACCCCGGCGAGTTCCTTCTCGACGCGCATCTCGACGTTGCCGCCGAGTTTGATGTCGGTGCCGCGACCGGCCATGTTGGTGGCGATGGTGATGGCGCCCGGCACACCGGCCTCGGCGACGATATACGCCTCCTGCTCGTGGAAGCGGGCGTTCAGCACGGCGAAGCGCTTGGTGACGCGGCCCTCGCGGGCGGCGGCGTAGACGTCGGTGAGGGCGTTCGGGTCCGAATAGTCGAGAGGCTTGTAGCCGGCGCTCACCAGCATCTCGGCGAGGTATTCCGACTTCTCGATCGAACCCGTGCCGACGAGGATCGGCTGATGGCGCTCGTGCGCCTTGCCGATCTCCTTGATGATCGCCTGATACTTCTCCTCGACGGAGCGGTAGACCTCGTCGTCTTCGTCGACGCGCTCGATCTCCTTGTTGGTCGGAATGTCGACCACGTCGAGTTTGTAGATCTCGGCGAACTCGTCCGCCTCGGTGGAGGCCGTGCCGGTCATGCCGGCGAGCTTCTTGTAAAGGCGGAAGTAGTTCTGGAACGTGATCGAGGCGAGCGTCTGGTTCTCGGGCTGGATCGTCACCCGCTCCTTCGCTTCGAGCGCCTGATGGAGGCCTTCCGAGTAGCGCCGGCCCTGCATCATGCGGCCGGTGAACTCGTCGATGATCACCACCTCGTCGTTCTTGACGATGTAGTCCTTGTCGCGGGTGAACAGGGTGTGGGCGCGCAGCGCCTGGGTCACGTGGTGGACCAGCGTGACGTTGTGGGCGTCGTAGAGGTCGCCCTCCTTGAGGATGCCCGCCGCGCGCAGGGCGTCCTCCACGAACTCGTTGCCCTCCTCGGTCAGCGAAACGGTGCGCTGCTTCTCGTCGAGATCGTAGTGCGACGGCACGAGCAGCGGCATCACACCGTCCACCGCCACGTAGAGTTCCGAGCGGTCGTCCACCGGGCCGGAGATGATGAGCGGCGTCCGCGCCTCGTCGATGAGGATCGAGTCGACCTCGTCCACGATCGCGTAATGGTGCCCGCGCTGAGACAGCTGCGCCATCTCGTACTTCATATTGTCGCGCAGGTAGTCGAAGCCGAACTCGTTGTTCGTGCCGTAGGTGATGTCGCAGGCATAGGCGGCCTTGCGCTGCTCGTCGTCCAGGCCGTGCACGATGGTGCCGACCGACAGGCCGAGGAAGCGATAGACACGGCCCATCCACTCGGCATCGCGGCTGGCGAGGTAGTCGTTCACGGTGATGACGTGGACACCCTTGCCCTCCAGGGCGTTCAGGTAGACCGGCGCCGTGGCCACGAGGGTCTTGCCCTCGCCGGTCTTCATCTCCGAGATGCCGCCCTCGTGCAGCACCATGCCGCCGAGGAGCTGCACGTCGAAGTGGCGCTGGCCCAGCACCCGCTTGGCGGCCTCGCGGACCGTGGCGAAGGCGGGAACGAGGATGTCGTCCACGCTCTTGCCGGCTGCGAGCTCGGCCTTCAGCATGTCGGTGCGGGCGCGCAAGGCGTCGTCGCTCAGCGCCGCGATCTCCGGCTCCAGGGCGTTGATCTGCGCGACGCGCGGACGGTAGCCCTTCACACGGCGGTCGTTGGAGGAGCCGAAAATCTTCTTGGCGAGCGAGCCGAGCATCGTAAACCTGCGGACGGGCGTGCCCGCCGACGGACGTGACGTCGCGGGCCGGCCTGGGCGGAATGGGGTCGGCTTATAGAGGTAAACATCGCCCCGTGCACCTGAAAGAGCCGGAGCCCCGATTGGTTGCCGATTATGGCTCCGCTTGCCTTCTGCGTGCGGCCGGGCCACCTCTCCCGCCGCCGGACGGGCGGCCGAGCGGGGCCCCTCGGGCCTCCGCCGCCGAACCGGCTGAACGACACGCCGACCGAGGTATTCCCATGCCGACCCATGCTCTGCTCCGGCGCGCCAGCGCGCTCGCGCTTGCACTCGCCCTCTCCGGCGCGGCGGCGGCCCAGACGCCCCCGGCCGGCAAGACGCCGGCAGCTGCGCCCGCCGCCCCCGCCGACCCTGCCGCCGTCGTGGCGACGGTGAACGGCCAGCCGATCACGCAGGCCGATATCGCGATCGCCTCCGACGATCCGGCCCTGTCCCTGCCGGGCGTGGACGAGGCGCAGAAGAAGAACCTGCTCGTGGATTACATGGTCGACCTGAAGGTCGGCGCGCAGGCCGCCGAGGCGGCCAAGGTCGGCGAGAGCCCCGACTTCAAGCGCAAGCTCGCCTACTTCCGCGACAAGCTCCTGCTCGACGACTACCTCGAACAGGAGGCCAAGAAGGCCGTGACGCCGGAGGCCGAGCACGCGATCTACGACACCTCGGTGAAGCTGATGAAGCCCGAGGAGGAGATCCACGCCCGTCACATCCTCGTGGACAACGAGGCCGAGGCGAAGAAGATCGCCGCGCGGATCAAGGGCGGCGAGGATTTCGCCAAGGTCGCGGCCGAGACCTCGAAGGATCCCGGCTCGAAGGCCGAGGGCGGCGATCTCGGTTGGTTCACCAAGGAACGGATGGTGCCGGATTTCGCCACCGCCGCCTTCGCGATGCAGCCCGGTCAGGTCTCCGACCCGGTGAAGACGCAGTTCGGTTGGCACGTCATCAAGGTCGAGGAGAAGCGGACGAAGCCGCAGCCGACCTTCGACGAGCTGAAGGAGCAGATCGACCAGCACCTCATCCGCAAGTCGCAGCAGGACCTGATCCTGAAGCTGCGCGCCGAGGCAAAGATCGACCGCAAAGACGCGCCCGCCGCGACCCCGGCGGATCCGATGACCCCGGCCGCGCCGCCCCCGCCCGCGGTGAAGTGAGGCTGATCGGTCGTTCGTCCTGCTCGCCTACCTCATCCTGAGGTGCTGCGAAGCAGCCTCGAAGGAGGGCTCCAGGGATCGTGGAGCCAACTGGAACCCTCCTTCGAGGCCCGCCACGGCGGGCACCTCAGGATGAGGTCGAGGGAAGGATCGTCCGACTAATACGGACGGTCGGGCTTCATGAGGTAGGCGGATTGGTTCGCGGGCTGCGGCGTGACGCCGAGAGATTCCAGTTCGGAGACGCGCCGTGCCTCCGACAGCCGGTCCAGCACGATGACGAGGATCCACGGACAGGCGATACCGATGAAGAACGCCACGCGACGACCCTCCCATTTGGACCGGACTCGCGCCGGGTGAGAGGATGATAGGCCGCGTCGGCCGCGCAGCAAGCGCAACCGGCATGATCCGCGTCGATTAAGTGGTCGTCACAGCCAGCCCTGCAATTCCCGGCGAACGACGTGCTCGATCACGCGCATGCCGAGATCGGTGTCGTTGAGGCAGGGAATGTAGGCGAATTGCTCGCCCCCGTTCTCCTCGAAATAATGGCGGTTCTCGCCGTCGAGTTCTTCCAGGGTCTCGAGGCAATCGGCGGTAAAGCCCGGGGCCACGATGGCCATGCGCTTCACGCCGGACTTGGCGAGGTCCATCACCGTCTCGTCGGTATACGGCTTCAGCCATTCCTCGTTGCCGAAGCGGGACTGGAACGTCACCCGCATCTTGTCCGGCGACAGGCCCAGCGCCTCGCGGATGAGCCGGCCGGTCTTGTGGCACTGGCAATGGTAGGGGTCGCCCTTCAGCAGGTAGCTGCGCGGCACGCCGTGGAACGAGGTGAGGATCACCTCCGGCTCGAAATCGAGCTTGGCCAGACCCTCGCGGATCGATTGCGCCATGGCTTCGATATAGACCGCATCGTCGTGATAGGGCGGCGAGACGCGCACGGTCGGCTGCCAGCGCATGTCCATGAGGGCGCGGAACGCCTGATCGCAGGCGGTGGCCGAGGTCGCCGCCGCGTATTGCGGATAGAGCGGCACGAGCAGAATGCGGTCGCAGCCCTGATCGAGCAGCGCCTGGATGCGGCCCGCCACCTCCGGCTTGCCGTAGCGCATCGCCCAGTCGACCACGACGCTGTCGCCCATCGCCGCCTGGAGCTTGTCGCTCTGGCCTCGCGTGATGGTCTTGAGCGGCCCCTCGTTCAGGTCGTTGTTCCAGACGCTGGCGTAGTCCTTCCCCTTGGGGCCCGGCCGCTTCGACAGGATGATAAGGTTGAGCAGCGGCCACCAGATCAGGCGCGGCACCTCGATGACCCGGCGGTCGGACAGGAACTCCTTCAGGTACCGGCGCATCGGCCAGTAGGACGTGCCCTCGGGCGTGCCGAGATTCATCAAGAGAACGCCGACGCGGCCCCAGCGGACCTGCGGATGGTCGCCCGGCAGGCCGCGCGTCCCGTTCTCGCGGGCGGGGACGGGGCGGTTGTTGGCGAGCGCGGCTGGTTCGATACGTTCGTTCATCAGAGCGTTCCGGCGCCCTGGCGCCGATTCCCTTTCGAAGCTGAGTTCGGACCCGCTGGGCGGGAAGTCGCCCCTATGTAGGTCGCCGGGCGGCTCCGGCGAAGGCACCCTTGCTGCGGTGCCGCGTGCATACCGGTATAGTGACGCGGCACGCGGCGGCAAATGCCGACCCGGCTTAGGATCTCCACAGCCCGATGACCGACCGGCCCGTCGCCGCCGCCCTTGCTGCGTTCCGCGAGAGCGGTTCACCCTGGCTCGCCCTGCCTTTCTTCCGCGACGGCGCGGCCGACAGGGTAGCGCAGACGATCGATGGACGCATCGCCGCAGGGGCGCAGGTCCTGCCCGCCCCCGGCGACATCTTCCGGGCGCTGCGCGAGACTCCGTTGCCGTCCGTGAAGGCGGTCATCCTCGGGCAGGACCCCTATCCGACGCCGGGCGACGCCAACGGGCTCGCGTTCTCCTACGTGGGCACGGCGCATCTGCCCGCCTCCCTCAAGGTCATCCTCGCCGAGGCGGGCTCGGCCCGCGAGGCGGGGGGTGATCTCACGCCCTGGGCGCGGCAGGGGGTGCTGCTCCTCAACAGCGCGCTCACCGTCGAGGCTGGGAAGGCCGGGGCGCATCTGCGGTCGGGCTGGGCGGCGCTCACCGACGAGGCGGTGGCGGCAGTCGCCGCGCGCGACGAACCCGCCGTGTTTCTCCTGTGGGGGGCGCAGGCGCGGGCACGGGCCGGGCTGATCGACCCCGCGCGCCACGCGATCATCGAGAGCGGGCATCCCTCGCCCCTCAACCGGGCGCGGGACTTTCCCGGCTCCGACCCGTTCGGCCGGGCCAACGCATGGCTCGCCGAACGGGGCTTGGCGCCGATCGAGTGGCGTCTCGGCTGAGGACTATTGCGCGGGCTTGGCCGGCTCCGGGGCCTTCGGCACCTCGGCGGAGGGCTGCAGCACGTTCTTGGCGATGTTGCCCTCCGGCCCGTATTCGCCGGCCACCGCAAGGCACGCGCCATCGCGGTTCATCTGCATCTGGTTCGACATCAGGGTGAACATCGTCTGGACGCGGTTGCCGAACGGGCCGCCGGGCTGAACGTCGGCGACGCGGGTGTTCTGATTGGCGAGCAGGGCCTCGAACTCGGGGGCGCCGATCCGGTAGCCGCAGACGTTGGACGCCGCGAAGATGTAGGCGGCGAATTCGAGGGCGCGCGGCGAGGGCGCGTTGCGCATCTCGGCCTGTGCCGGGCCGCAGAGCAGCAGGGCCGCAGCGAGCGGGGCGAAATGGCGGGTCAAGGATGTCCTCCGGTGTGTCGCGGCCTCGTCGAGCGGGCCGCTTCGGAAGGCATCAGATAGACGTTCCGACCCCGCCGGCCAGGGCGGATTTTCTGCGTAATCTTCATCCCGCGTTGGCCATGAGCCGCTTTGCGCCGACGAACCGCCCGGTTCCGGCCGGTTTTGCTGCACCTGAGTGGGTCGAGATCAGGAAGTCTTAACCGGGACGCGCGAACCCGGAATGGTTCAGCTTATGAACAGGCCGGTTTTCACCGCATGCTCGGCGCAAGATACAGCGTGACCCACCCCGCCTCCCTGGAGAAGCCGACGCTGTTGCGTCCGGCTCCCGTGGAGGAGAACCCGTCGCCGTTCGTGCCCGGCGCCTGCGCCAAATGGGCCCGGGCCGAGGGTATCGGCTTCGGCGACCTCGCCGTGATGATGGTGGCCGATCCCCTCGAGGCGGCGGCCCTTCGGCAGGGCTTCGCCTGGGTCGGCGCCCGGACGAAGGATCTCGATCCGGCGATCGGCGAACACGAACTCGCCCTCGTCCTCTCCGGCGCCAGCCTCGCCATCGTGGACAGCGCGCTCGCGCCGAACTACGCGCGGGCACTCGGCCGGCTCGACCGCCTGCCGCCCCTGTGGTGGAACGGACCCGGCGCCGATTTCGCCCGGCTCGACCATGCCCTGGCGGAGCATGCCGAGCCCAGCCGGGTATGCTAGATCCGTCGCCTGAGGGCCGCAGAGCCCGAAGGGAGACGCCGTTGACCGCTGCTGAGCCCGTCCTTCTCCGGCACGACGCGGAGGGTATCGCCACCCTCGTGCTGAACCGCCCAGCGGCGCGCAATGCCCTGTCGCTGGCGTTGATGAACGCCCTGCAGGACGCCCTCGACGCGATCCGCGAGGACGATTCGGTGCGGGTGGTGGTCCTCAAGGCCGCCGGACCCGCCTTCTGCGCCGGGCACGATCTGCGCGAGATGCGCGCCGATTCCTCGCCCGAGACGACGGACCACCTCTTCCGAACCTGCGCCCGTCTGATGACGAGCCTCGTGCGCCTGCCGAAGCCCGTCATTGCGCAGGTCCACGGCATCGCCACGGCGGCCGGCTGCCAGCTCGTGGCCTCCTGCGATCTCGCAATCTGCACCGAGGAAGCACGCTTCGCCACGCCCGGCGTGCAGATCGGCCTGTTCTGCTCGACGCCGATGGTCGCCCTCACCCGGGCGGTGCCGCGCAAGGCGGCGATGGAGATGCTGCTGCTCGGCGAGCCGGTCGACGCCGCCGAGGCCCTGCGCATCGGCCTCGTGAACCGCGTGGTGCCCGCCGACCGGCTGGACGCTTCCGTCGCCGACATGGCGGGGCGCATCGCCGCCAAGGCGCGGAAAGTGCTCGCCGTCGGCAAGGAAGCCTTCGCCCGCCAGGGCGAGATGACCCTCGACGAGGCCTATGCCTACACGGCGCAGGTGATGACCCGGAATATGGCCATGGCCGACGCGCAGGAGGGCATCGACGCCTTCCTGCAGAAGCGGGCGCCCGTCTGGGAGGGGTGATCCGCCGCGCCTCCCCGGTGGTAGGCGGCGCGCTCGCCGTGCCCTAATCTGTCCGCTGTCCCGCAAAGACGGGCCGCCGGTGCGGGATGGGCGATGACAGCCACCACCGACTTGATCGGCCTGACCCTGGCCTTCTATGGGTCGATGCCGCCCCCGCGCCCTCCCCGGCCCGAGCGCGACGGCCCGACCTGGGCGGCGGCGCTCCTCATCGGCGGCGTCTGCCTCGCCACCGTGATGCCGATGATCACGATCTGGACCTTTCACCGGCCGCTCGAAGCGGCGAAGACGCGCTGCCTCCATGCGGGCGGGCGCATCGTCTACGGCGCCCTCGACGGCAGCGAGTTCCGCTGCGATCCACCGTCCAAGCGCTGAGAAGGCTCACCGAACGGGCAGACTTGCGCCGAGGCTGGGCTATATCGCCCGCAGGCTTCAGCCGCATGGGATGCCAGTGGACCAGGTCGTCTATCGTTGGATCAACTCGACAGCTTTGCTGCGGGCGGACGTGGAGGCGCTGGTCGGCGTCTGCCTCGCCGTCGCGGTGACAGTGCATGCGTTGCTGCGCAAGCGGCGCGTGAGCGTGGCCGTGGGGTGGATCGGGCTGGCGTGGCTCTCGCCGATCTTCGGATCGGCCCTCTACCTGCTGCTCGGCATCAACCGCGTCTATCGCCGGGCGCGCAAGATGCGCGGGCGCCCCTCCGAGGCCGTGCCGCCGCCGGACGCGGATGATGCCGTCGTGCCGGAAACCCTGTGGCCCCTGGACCGGGCGATCCGGCGCATCACCGGTGCGCCCGCGCTCATCGGCAACCGGGTGCGGATGTTCCGCAACGGCGACGCGGCCTACCCGGAGATGCTGGCCGGGATCCGCGACGCGCGGGCGAGCGTCGCCATGACGAGCTACATCTTCCGCGATGACGCGACCGGCCGTGAATTCTGCGAGGCCCTGGCGCAGGCCAAGGACCGTGGCGTCGAGGTGCGGGTCATCATCGACGGGATCGGCGGCGGCTATTTCCGAATGCTGGCCTACAAGCGCCTGCACGCGGCCGGCGTGCCCGCCGCCCTGTTCATGCATTCCGCCCTGCCCTGGCGGATGCCGTTCCTGAACCTGCGCAACCACAAGAAGCTGCTGATCCTCGATGGAAGGGTCGCCTTTACGGGCGGGCTCAACATCGCCGCCGCGAACCGCGTGAGCACGAAGCCCCGGGATCCGATCCGCGACATCCATTTCCGGTTCGAGGGGCCGGTGGTGGACCAACTCGTGACGGCCTTCACAGCGGATTGGGCCTTCGCCGACGGCGAGAGCCTCGACGGGCCGCCCTGGTTCATGGAGGCGCCCGCCGTCGGCGACTGTGTCGCCCGCGTGGTGACGTCGGGGCCCGATGCCGACGTGCAGAAGATCGAGCAGGTGGTCATCCAGGCGCTGAACTGTGCCCGCCGCCGGGTGCGGATCGCGACGCCCTACTTCCTGCCGGACGAACTCGTGACCGGCGCCCTCATTCAGGCCGCGACGCGGGGAATCTCCGTGGATGTGGTGATCCCGGCGGTCAGCGATCACCGCTTCATCGATTGGGCGATGCGCGCCCATCTCGACGTGCTGATCCGCGCGGGCGTGCGGGTCTATCTCGACCGCGATCCGTTCGACCACGCCAAGGCGATGGTGGTCGATGACGTGTGGTGCTTTGTCGGCAGCGCCAACTGGGACATGCGCAGCTTCCGCCTGAACTTCGAGCTGAACGTCGAGGTGATCGACGCCGATCTCGCCGGGCAGATCGATGCGCTGATCCAGGCCAAGATGGACCTGCCGCTTACCGAGAAGGATCTCGCAGACCGATTCTTGCCCGTGCGCTTGCGCGACGCAGGCGTTCGGCTGCTGCTGCCATACCTTTGAGCGGCGCGGGCGATTCCGGCTCCGGGCACAGATGCACGACGATGGGCCGGTGGTCCGAGGGGCCGCGCGGCAGCACCGCGCTCTCCCGGCAGACGAGCCCCCTGGCGATGCAGCGGTCGAGCCGCAGGGGCAGCACCTCGATCATCGAATGGGTCGGCCGCCGGGGGCCGATGTCGCGGAACCCCGGCACCATGGCCGGGCCGACGATGTTGTAATCGCCCAGAACCGCCGCGCGGGGCGGAAGGCCCGTCACGATCCGCCGCAACTGCCGCCGGTTCAGCATCTGCCCGTGGGAGAGGTGGACGTTGGCAATCCCGAACGTGCCGAGATCGACCACTTGGCACACCCGGTGGACCACCGCGCCGGAGGGCAGCGTCACCGTGCGCGGCGGGCTCGGGAACGGGGTCGGGCTCCACATGGCGAGCCCGTGGATGCGCCCCGGCAGCGGCGCCCAGGCGTAATGGCCGCCGACGCGCTCCTTCAGGAAGCCGATGGCCCGCGTCGCCTCCTGCATCAGCAGCAGATCGGGGGATTCCTGCTCGATCAGGGCGATGACGTCCTCGATGGCCGCCCCCACCCGCCGCAGGAGATTCCAGCTGACGATCTTGAAGGCCGGCGCCGGGGCATCGAGGCCGGCTGGGCTCACGGGCTGCGCGCCCGCCAGTTCCGGTGCATCCGCAAGAGTGGGTTTCGTCATCGGCCCCGACCGTTTCGCATTCGCCGGCCTCCCCGCCGCCTCGCTCAAACGCTTCGCGATCCGCTCGGTTCGACCGGCGCCGCGAGGGCCTTGGCGCGAGATCCTGGCTCCCGTGAGGCCGGAAGCGTCTCGGAAACCACGCTGCGATCACTTCTGTCGCGGATGGGGGGAAACCGCACGTCTTGGGGCCGTCCCCGCGTGCGCCAACCTTCGCGATATGCTTTACACCGCAACGATATTGCCGAACGGACCATTCCGTCCGGCCGGAATTTCAGGAGTTTCACGTGGCTGCACGCATGCGTCACTTCAGCCTCGCCGTCGCGGCGCTCGGCCTGCTCGGCGGCGCCCTCACCGAGGCGCAGGCCGCCCAGTGCGGCAACAATTCGGCCGGGTTCGAGACCTGGAAGCGCGAGTTCATCGCCGAGAACCGGGGCCGCGCCAGCGCCGAAAGCCTCGATGCCCTCGCCGGCACCAGCTATTCCACCGCCACCATCTCGGCCGACCGGGGGCAGCACAGCTTCAAGCTCTCCCTTGACCAGTTCATGGCCAAGCGCGGCGCCACGACCATCGTGAAGCGCGGGCGCGCCCTGAAGCGCACCAACGCCGCCCTGTTCGACTCCATTGAGCAGCGCTACGGCGTGCCGCCGGGCCCGCTCCTGGCGATCTGGGGCATGGAGACCGGCTTCGGCGCCGTGAAGGGCAACGTGAACACCCTCTCGGCCGTCGCGACCCTCGCCTACGATTGCCGCCGCTCGGAATACTTCACCGATCAGCTCCGCGCCGCCCTCACCCTGGTCGACCGGGGCATCATCTCGGCCGGGACCCGCGGCGCCGCCCACGGCGAGATCGGCCACACCCAGTTCCTGCCGAAGAACGTGCTGAACTACGGCACCGGCGGCGACCTCAATAACGTCGGCGCGGCCCTCTCCTCCACGGCGAACTTCCTGAAGGCGCATGGCTGGCAGCGCGGCGCGGGCTATCAGCCGGGCGAGCCGAATTTCGCGGCCCTTCAGGGCTGGAACGCGGCGCAGGTCTACGAGAAGGCCATCGCCATCATCGGCAAGCAGATCGATCAGGACTGAGCCTCGGTCCTGTCCAAGCGAAAGGGGGCGGGCCGCGAGGCCCGCCCCCTTTTTTAATCAGGCGGTGGCGAGCCCCGCCTTCTTCTTCTTGCCCAGCGCCTCTTCCACCGTGCCCGCGCCATCGAGATAGCCGTGCACCTTCGGGTTCGGCATGATGAGCGAGGCAATGAAGGCGATCGCCAGCATGATCGTCACGTACCAGAAGAAGGTCGTCTCGATCCCGGCATCCTTGAACCACAGCGCCACGTATTCGGCGGTGCCGCCGAACATCGCGTTGGCGAGGGCGTAGGACAGGCCGACGCCCAGCGCGCGGACGTTGGTGGGGAACAGCTCGGCTTTCACGATGCCGCTGATGCCCGTGTAGAACGAGATCACCGACAGACCGAGGGTGATCATCGCGAAGGCGAGGTAGGGATCCTTGTTGGTGTGCAGGAACGACATGATCGGCACCACCATCAACATGCCGAGGCCGCTGTAGAGGATCATGTTGGCCTTGCGGCCGATCTTGTCCGACAGGGCGCCGAAGATCGGCTGGATCAGCATGTAGACCAGCAGAACCCAGGTCATGACCTGTGAGGCCGAGGTCTTCGGCATGCCGGCGGTGTTGACGAGATACTTCTGCATGTACGTCGTGAAGGTGTAGAAGCTCAGGCTGCCGCCGGCCGTGTAGGCGAGGACGACGCAGAACGCACGCCAGTGCTTGAACAGCTCGCTGAAGGTGCCGGCATTCTCCTTGTCGCCGGCTTCCTTGGTCTCGGCCAGGGAGCGCCGGAGGTAGAGGGCCACGACCGCAAGGCCCGCACCGATGAAGAACGGAATGCGCCAGCCATAGGCCGTCAGTTCCGCGCTCGTCATCACGGCCTGGAGGCCGACCAGCACCAGGGATGCGAGCAACTGCCCGCCGATCAGCGTGACGTACTGGAACGAGGCGAAGAACCCGCGCCGCCCCTTGATGGCGACCTCGCTCATGTAGGTGGCCGACGTGCCGTACTCACCGCCGACCGAGAGGCCCTGGAGCATCCGCGCCAGCAGCAGCAGGACCGGCGCCAGGGTGCCCACGGTCTCGTAGGTGGGCAGGATGCCGATCAGCAGCGAGCCGAAGCACATCATCAATACGGAGATGACCATCGAGGTCCGCCGCCCCACCCGGTCGCCGATGCGCCCGAACAGCCAGCCGCCCACCGGGCGCATGAAGAAGCCCACCGCGAAGATGCCCGCCGTCTGCAGGAGCTGGCTGGTGGAATCGCCCTTCGGGAAGAAGGCCGGGGCGAAGTAGAGGGCGAAGAAGGCGTAGCAGTAGAAGTCGTACCACTCGACCAGATTGCCCGAGGAGGAGCCGACGATCGCCATGATGCGGCGGCGCCGGTCGGCGGCATCGTGGACCTCCGACGTGATGTTGATACGGTCGGCGGGAGGTGCGGACATGGCGTCTCCGGGACTCGCTGGGCCGACACTGCGCCGGCTTCTCTGGCGTGCGCGGACGTTACAGCCCCAACCCCTGCCCGCAAGGCTTCCTCACGTTCGCGTGTGCGAGACGCGGCGGCTTGTCACCAGCCTTGGACGAACGATGCCGGAACGGTTTCGATTCCGTCCCCGTTCCGGCCCGGGTCGAGCGTCCGGAGGGCGCGCCCTCTGGGACGGTGGACGGCACATGAACAGGATTCTTCGCAGCACGGTGGCCGCGGCGGTCATCATGGCGGGCGCGACGACGGCCTTCGCCCAGGGCGGACCCGGTGGCGGGGCCGGCGGTGGCGGTGGCGCGGGTGGCGCCGGGGGCGCGGCGGCCGGTCCGGGCGGCGGTGGCGGTCCGGGCGGCGGCGCGAGCGGCGGCCCCGGCGCGGGTGGACCGGGCGCGGCGGGTCCGGGTGGCGCGGGCGGCGGTGCCGGGATGCGCGGTGGTGAAGGCGGTGGGCGCGGCCCGGCGGCCGGCGGCGGCGCGGAACGCGGCGGACCCGCCGAGCGCGGCGGAGCGGCCGAGCAGGGTGGTCCGGCCGGACGCGGCGGCGCGGCCGAGCGGGGTGGCGCGGAGCGCGGCGGTCCCGGCGAACGCGGTGATCGTGGTGATCGTGGTGATCGTGGTGGCCCCGGTGAGCGCGGTGAGCGTGGCGGACCCGGCGAGCGCAACGGGGCGGCCGAGCGCGGTGGCCCCGATGGCCGGAACGGCCCGGGTGCGGCCGGCGAGCGGCGCGGTGCCGAGCGCGGGCCGGGCGCCCGTGGCGGTCGCGATGGCGGTGCGGTGCGCGGCGGCTATTCCCGCCTCGATACCGGCCGGCGCACGGAGTTCCGCCAGTCGATCCTGCGGGGCGGTGTCTCGCGGCTCGACAGCGTGAACTTCGCGCTGAGCGTCGGCACGGCGATCCCGCGTTCGGTGCGGCTGCACCGTCTGCCGCCGGCCATCGTCGAGTTGGTGCCGGATTACGAGGGCTACGATTTCATCCTCGTGCGCGACGACATCATCATCATCGATCCCGACACCTACGAGATCGTGGACGTGATCCCCGCCTAAGCGGGCGAACGATCACCGCCCGCCGTCGAGCAGCTTCGAGACGACGCGGGCGGTGTAATCGACCATCGGCACGATGCGGGCGTAGTTCAGCCGCGTCGGGCCGATGACGCCGACGACGCCGACGATCTTTTGCGACCCGTCGCGGAACGGTGCCGCGATGAGCGACGAACCCGACAGCGAGAACAGCTTGTTCTCGGAGCCGATGAAGATGCGCACCCCCTCCCCCTGCTCGGCGCGGGCGAGGAGATCGATCACGTCCTTCTGCGTCTCCAGATCGTTGAACAGCAGCCGGATGCGCTCCAGGTCTTCGGCCGCGCGCAGGTCGTCCAACAGATTGGCCTGTCCGCGCACGATGAGTTGCCGCGCCTCCGAGGGCCCGACCGGTGTCGCGAGGCCCGCATCCACCAGCCGCTCGGTGAGTTCGTCCAACTCGCGCTTCTTCGCGAGGCGCCCCACCTCGATCTCCGCGCGCAGCACGCCGAGGGTGCGCCCCGCGAGGCGGGCATTGAGGTAGTTCGTCGCCTCCTGCAGGGCGCCGGCCGGAAGGCCGGGGGGCAGGTCGAGCAGGCGATTCTCGACGCTGCCGTCGTCCGAGACCAGCACCACCAGGGCGCGGGCAGGGTCGAGGCGGACGAACTCAATGTGCTTCAGGCTCGCATTGGCCTTCGTGGTGAGCACCACGCCGGCCCCCCGCGATACGCCCGACAGCAGGCTCGACGCCTCCGTCAGCGCGGATTCGAAGGTGTGGCGCGAGGCGACCGCGCGCATTTGGCCCTCGATCCGGTCCTTCTCGTCCTGCCCGACATCGCCGAGTTCGAGCATGGCATCCACGAAGAAGCGCAGGCCCTGCTCGGTCGGAAGGCGCCCCGCCGAGGTGTGGGGCGCGAAGATCAGGCCGGAATGCTCCAGATCCGCCATCACGTTGCGGATGGAGGCCGGGGAGAGCGCCATCGGCAGGATGCGCGCGAGGTTGCGCGAGCCCACTGGCTCCCCCGTCGTCAGGTAGCTCTCGACGATCTGCCGGAAGATCTCCCTGGCGCGCTCGTTAAGGGCAGAGAGGGCCTGCATCTGTTGATTTTGTGAAATGTCGAAGCTCTGATGTGTCACGGTCGCCGGGTCCTGACTCCCGATCATGTCTGCCCTGGGCTCGCGGATCAATCCGCTGCTTGCTCGCCGGGGCCGTGCAGCCTATGAGCCCGGCCCGCACTTCTCGCAATGAAAGGGTGTCGCATGCGGCCATCCAACCGTGCCGCCGACGCGATGCGGCCCGTAACCCTCGAGCGCGCCGTGGCGCGCTACGCCGAGGGCTCCTGCCTCGTCAGCTTCGGCAACACCAAGGTGCTGTGCACGGCCTCCCTGGAGGAGCGCGCGCCGCCATGGCTGCGCGGCTCCGGCAAGGGCTGGGTCACGGCCGAATACGCGATGCTGCCGCGAGCGACCCATGAGCGCACCCGCCGCGAAGTGAATTCCGGCAAGCCCTCCGGCCGTACGCAGGAGATCCAGCGTCTGATCGGCCGCTCGCTCCGCGCCGTTACCAACCTGTCAGCCATCGGCGAGAAGCAGGTGACGGTGGATTGCGACGTGATCCAGGCCGATGGCGGCACCCGCACGGCCGCCATCACCGGCGCCTGGGTGGCGCTTCACGATTGCTTCGCCTGGATGCGCACCCGCTCGATCATCTCCGTCGATCCGCTGCGCGACCATGTCGCCGCCGTGTCCTGCGGCATCTACAAGGGCATGCCGGTCCTCGACCTCGAATACGAGGAGGATTCGGCTGCCGACACCGATGCGAACTTCGTGCTGACCGGCAAGGGCGGCATCGTGGAGGTACAGGGCACCGCCGAGGCCGAGCCCTTCACCGAGGCGCAGCTCCTCGAATTGCTCCGCCTCGCCCGCATCGGGACCGAACGCCTCGTGGGCCTGCAGAAGGAGGCCATCGCGTGAGGCGCCGCCTGACCGGCAAGGTGGTGATCGCCACCCACAATGCGGGCAAGCTCGTGGAGATGCGCGAGCTTCTGGCGCCCTTCGGCATCGAGGCCGTCTCGGCGGGCGAACTCGGCCTGCCCGAGCCCGACGAGACCGGGACGATGTTCGCCGAGAACGCGGCGATCAAGGCCCATGCGGCGACCAAGGCCACCGGCCTGCCGGCCTTTGCCGACGATTCCGGCCTCTGCGTCGATGCGCTGGACGGCGCGCCGGGGATCTTCTCCGCCCGCTGGGCCGGGCCGACCAAGGACTTCTCCGGCGCCATGGCCCGGATCTTCTCCGAACTCGACACGCGCGGCGCCGCAAATCGCAAGGCGCACTTCGTGTCGGCCCTCGTTCTCGCGTGGCCCGATGGCCATACCGAGCTGTTCGAAGGCCGGGTGTTCGGCGACCTCGTGGAGCCGCGCGGCACGGCGGGCTTCGGCTACGACCCGCTGTTCCGCCCCGAGGGCCATGAGCGGACCTTCGGCGAGATGACCGCCGAGGAGAAGCACGGCGTCGATTGGCAATCGGGCAAGGGCCTCTCCCATCGGGCGCGGGCCTTCGTGGACCTCGCCCGCGACTGCCTCGCCCCGACGGAGCGGACTTGACCGCCGCGATCCCGGAGCACCCCACCCGCGATGCGGGGTTCGGGGTGTACCTGCACTGGCCGTTCTGCGCGGCGAAGTGCCCGTATTGCGACTTCAACAGCCATGTCCGCCATGCCGGCGTCGATGAGGCCCGCTTCCTCGCGGCCTTCCGCGCCGAGATGGCCCATGTCGCCGCCCGCGTGCCGGGGCGGGAGGTGACAAGCATCTTCCTCGGGGGCGGCACGCCTTCGCTGATGAAGCCCGAGACCGTGGCGGGGCTGCTCGATGCCATCGCCGGGCATTGGCGCGTCGCGCCGGGGGCGGAGGTGACGCTGGAGGCCAACCCGTCGAGCGTCGAGGCCGGGCGCTTCCAGGGCTACCGGACGGCGGGGGTGAACCGCGTCTCCCTCGGCGTGCAGGCGCTGGACGATGCCTCGCTGAAGACCCTCGGGCGCCTGCACAACGCGCAGGAAGCCTTCGCCGCGATCAAGGTGGCGCAGGACACCTTCGCGCGGACCTCCTTCGACCTGATCTATGCCCGGCCGAACCAGAGCCCGGCGGCGTGGCGCGCTGAACTGTCCGAGGCCATCGCGCGGGCGGCCGAGCACCTGTCGCTCTACCAGCTCACCATCGAGCCCGGCACGCCGTTCTACGGCCTCGCCGCCGCCGGCAAACTCGTGACGCCCGACGAGGACGTCTCCCGCGCCCTCTACGACGTGACGCAGGAGGTCTGCGAGGAGGCGGGCCTACCGGCCTACGAAATCTCGAACCACGCCCGGCCCGGCGCCGAGGCGCGGCACAACCTGCTCTATTGGCGCTACGGCGAATATGCCGGGATCGGGCCCGGCGCCCATGGGCGCCTCGTGACGCCGGAGGGGCGCATCGGCACCGTCACCGAGCGCGGCCCCGAAGCGTGGCTCGCCCGCGTCGAGGCGGACGGCCACGGCATCGCGGAGACCGAACAGCTCGGGGCCCCGGCCCAGGCCGACGAATTCCTCGTGATGGGCCTGCGCCTCTCGGAGGGGATCGACCCCGCCCGCTACGCCGCCCTCGGCGGGCGGCCCATCGACCCCGCGCGGATCGACGCGCTGGTGGGGGATGGGCTCCTATCGCGGAAGCCCGACGGCCGCATCGCCGCGACCGCCGCCGGGGCTCCGGTGCTCAACGCGCTGGTCGCCGACCTCGCGCGCTGAGCGACCGCGATCAGTTCAGCACTACCACCTTCGAGCCGACGTTCACGCGGCTGAACAGGTCGATGGCGTCCTGGTTGATCATACGGATGCAGCCGGAGGACACGCTCTTGCCGATGGAGAAGGGCTCCAGCGTGCCGTGGATGCGGAACAGCGTGTCCTTGTTGCCTTGCCAGAGATACATGGCGCGGGCGCCGAGCGGGTTGCGCAGACCACCGGAGACGCCGAGCCCGCTCTGGAGCTTGTCGACCTCGCTCGCCAGCTTCGGGCTGCGGGCGATCATCTCCTTCGGCGGGTACCAATCCGGCCACGCCTGCTTGGAGTTCACGGTGGCCGTGCCCGACCACGAGAAGCCCTGCTTGCCCACGCCGACGCCGTAGCGGCGGGCACGGCCACCCTCCTGCACCAGGGTCAGTTGGTGGGCGCGCGGATCCACGATGATCGTGCCCGGCTCGTAGGGGCCGTTATAGGCGATCTCTTGCCGGAGGTAGGCCGGGCTCATCTTCTTGTAGTCGAAGGCGCGGACGGGAAACACGTCGTCCTCGATGGGGCCGTAGGCCTTCGCGTAGTCGATCGGGCCGTTGTCGGGCGTGCGCAGCACGGCCTTGGCTTTCGCGGCCTCGATCGGCGAGAGCGCCGGATCGCCGGAGGCTTCCGGCTGGACCAGGGCGGCCTGCCGGGAGGCCGGCGGCTGCATCGCCGGGGCGGGGGCGAGCGGCGGTACGGCGGTGGCGGCCTGACGGTCCAGCACGGCGCGGCCGAACTCGACGCGGCCGGCATACGGCACGTAACGGTCGCCACGCTTCAGGTAGTAGGCGCCGTTCTGGTCCTGGAAGAGCCGGTCGGCATCGGGATCGGCCAGGGCGGTGCGGGTTTGCGCCAGGGCGGGCGCAGCCGCCGCGCTGACGGCGAGGCCGGCGAGAAGCAGAAGGCGGATCGGGGCGGACATCGTGAGTCTTCCTGAAAGACGAAGGCGGATCACGGACGGAGTCGGCCGCGCGTCATCCGGTCAAGCTTCAATGAGATCTACAAAAGCCGCCGGTCGCCGCCAAGCGCGGCCATGCCATACCGGACCCGCGTATGACTTGCCGCCGGGCTTTCCGCACGTCTGTTGCATGCATGCAGCAAGTTAATCCCATCAATTGCGACTGATTTTGCGCGCGCGCCCGTTTGCGCGTCACCCCTGCCTCGTTGCGCGGCACAGCTTTCCGCCGCGCCCGAATCCGCCGCCCGTGGCGGCTGGCACACCTCGTGCATTACTCCTCCTGCCGCCTCAGGCGCGGCACGTGGAGCAACGGCGCTCCGCAGAGCGGACGGTGTGAGTCCGGATCCCCGGCATGTACGGCCGCGTCGCGGCTTGCAAACTCTGACGAGCACCTCACCCATGGCGAGCTTCAAGACCGTGATGAAGTCGGGCCACCCCCCGACCTTGTTTGCCGCATTCCTCTACTTCGATTTCTGCTTTGCGATCTGGGTTCTGAACGGCGCGATGGGCCCGTTCATCACCGAAACCTACAAGCTCACCCCGGCCCAGACCGGCTTCATGATCTCCCTGCCGATCCTGGCCGGCGCGATCATGCGCTTCCCGCTCGGCGTGCTGGCCCAGTATATCGGCCGGAAGAACGCCGCGATCACCGAAATGGGCGTCATCGTCCTGGCGATGGCCTACGGCTTCTTCGCGGTCTCCTCCTACAACGACGTCCTCGCCATGGGCGTGCTGCTCGGCATCGCCGGCGCGTCGTTCGGCGTGGCGTTGTCGCTGGGCTCGGGCTGGTTCCCGCCGGAGCACAAGGGCCTCGCCATGGGCATCGCGGGCGCCGGCAATTCCGGCACCGTGCTCGCCGTGCTGTTCGCCCCGCCGCTGGCACAGATGTACGGCTGGCAGGCCGTCTACGGCTTCGCGGGCGTCGTGATGCTCGTTCCGCTGGTGGTGATGATCATCCTCGCGAAGGAGCCGCCGGACCTGCACGGCCAGTCCTTCAAGGAGCACATCTCCTGCCTGTTCACGAAGGACGGCTGGGCCTTCTCGCTGATCTACGTCATCACCTTCGGCGGCTTCATCGGCCTGTCGAACTTCCTGCCGACCTTCTTCTACGAGCAGTTCTCCGTGACGAAGGTCGAAGCCGGGCGGCTCACGATGCTCGCGGCGCTGATGGGTTCGGGCATCCGCATCGTCGGCGGCTACTTCGCCGACAAGCTCGGCGGCGTGGCGGTGCTTTCGGTGGTGCTGCTCGCGGCGGTGGCGGCCTTCCTGGCGCTGACGGCGAATCCGTCGCTCGCCATGACGACCATCCTGTTCATGTTCTGCTTCGCCGCGCTCGGCGCGGGCAACGGTGCGCTGTTCCAGCTCGTGCCCCTGCGCTGGCCGAACAACACGGCGGTCGCGGGCTCGATGATCGGCGAGATCGGTGCCCTCGGCGGTGCGATCCTGCCGAACGTGATGGGCCTGTCGAAGCAGTATACCGGGCACTTCGCCACCGGCTTCGTCATCTACGCCGTCTTTGCGGCCGTGGTGCTCGGCTGCCTCGCCCTGTGGCAGCGCAACTGGGTGGGCTCCTGGGTCGGCCCGCGCGGCAAGGCCCTCTCGTCGCCGGCCGAAGACAACACGAAGCTTCAGCCCGTGACGGCCTGAACACTGTCGACATCACCGCAAGGACGGGGGCCACACGGCCCCCGTTCGCTTTTGGGGGCCATGAGCGCATGATGATCATTGGCGGTTGCCAAAGACGCCAAGACGGGATTGAATAACGTATTAATCGAAGTGTCAGGCCAATCGGTCGAGGCACCGTGCGGGCACGAGGGGCAGCAAGCTCCCGGCGCCGCCAGGGAGGGGAAGGCGATGATGAAGCGCGTGAGCGCCACCAATGGCGTGCTCGGCCTGCTCTGCCTGATGTATTTCATCACCTACCTCGACAGGGTGAACCTGGCGACGGCCGGCACGGTGATGATGCACGACCTCGGCATGTCGAAGACCGAGTTCGGGCTGATGCTCTCTGCCTTCGCCTATCCTTATGCGATCTTCCAGGTCATCGGCGGCTCGGTGGGCGACAAGTTCGGCGCCCGGCGGACCCTCATGATCTGCGGCATCATCTGGGCGATAGCGACGGTCCTCACCGGCCTCGTCGGCGGCCTCTTAAGCCTGTTCCTCGCCCGCGTGCTCCTCGGCTTCGGCGAGGGCGCGACCTTCCCCACCGCCACCCGCGCCATGCAGAACTGGACGGCGCCGGGCAAGCGCGGCTTCGCGCAGGGCATCACCCACGCTTTCGCGCGGTTCGGCAATGCCGTCGCCCCGCCCATCGTCGCCTTCCTGATCTACCATTTCGGCTGGCGCGTGAGCTTCTTCGTCCTCGGCGGCGTGAGCTTCGTCTGGGTGGTGATCTGGTATCTCTACTTCCGCGACGATCCCTCGGACCATCCGGACATCACCCAGGCCGAGCTCGACACCCTGCCCGCCCCGCGCAAGGTCGGCGTCCGCCAGAGCGTGCCGTGGGGCGCCCTCACCCGGCGGATGCTCCCGGTGTCGATCACCTATTTCTGCTACGGCTGGACGCTGTGGCTGTTCCTCGGCTGGCTGCCGACCTTCTTCAAGGAGAGCTACGGGCTCGACCTGAAGAACTCGGCCCTGTTCGCCTCCGGCGTGTTCTTCGCGGGCGTGGTGGGCGACACGGTCGGCGGCATCGCGAGCGACAAGATCGGCCACGTCACCGGAAACGTGAAGCTCGCCCGCCTGTCGGTGATCGTCATCGGCTTCCTCGGTGCGGCGGCGAGCCTGACCGGCGTGTTCTTCACCCGCGACCTCACATACGTCGCGCTGCTGCTCTCCTCCGGCTTCTTCTTCGCCGAACTGGTGATCGGCCCGATCTGGTCGGTGCCGATGGACATCGCGCCGAAATATGCCGGAACGGCGAGCGGGCTGATGAACACCGGCTCGGCGCTGGCGGCCATCGTCTCCCCGATCGTGTTCGGCTTCATCGTGGATCGCACGGGAAGCTGGACGCTGCCCTTCATCGGCTCCATCGGCCTCTGCCTGCTGGGCGCGGCCCTCGCCTTCACGATGCATCCCGAGCGCGAGTTCGTGGATCCCCCTGCCGAGTCCACCGGGCGTGTCGCCAGCGTCCCCGCGGGAGAGTGATCCGATGGCCGTCGCAACGATGGAGCGGCACGGGCCGCTCGCCGGGATGCGCGTGATCGAGCTCGCGCACATCATGGCTGGCCCGGTCTGCGGGTTGATGCTCGCGGACATGGGCGCCGAGGTCATCAAGGTCGAAAAGCTCGACGGCGACGACACCCGCCGTACGGTCCCCCCGGCCCTGGACGGCGAGAGCGCCGCCTACATGATGATGAACCGGGGCAAGCGCGGACTCAGCCTCGATCTCAAGGCGCCGGAGGGCGTCGCCGTCCTGCGGCGCCTCCTCGGCAATGCCGACGCGCTGATCGAGAATTACCGCGCGGGCACGATGGAGCGGCTTGGCCTCGGCTACGAGAGCCTGCGCCAGGATTTCCCCGGCCTCGTCTATTGCTCGCTGTCCGGCTTTGGCCGCAGCGGACCTTATGCCGACCGGGCGGGGTTCGACCTCGTGGCCCAGGGCATGAGCGGCCTCATGTCCGTGACCGGCGAAGGGCCGGGCCGCCCGCCGATGAAGTGCGGGCCGCCCGTCACCGACATCACCGCCGGCATCCTCGCCGCGATGGGCGTGCTCGCCGCCTACACGCGCCGGCTCAAGACCGGCCAGGGTCAGGTGGTGGACACTTCGCTGTTCGAGGCGGGCATCACGCACACCTATTGGCAATCGGCTATCGCCATGGCGACCGGCACGGCGCCCGGTCCGATGGGCTCGGCCCACCCGCTGAACGCGCCCTATGAGGCCTTCGAGACGGCCGATGGTTGGATCACCATCGGTGCCGCCAACCAGACCAATTGGCTGCGGATGCTGAAGGCGGTCGGCATGGAAAATCTCGCCGAGGATCCGCGCTTCGCCCTGAACCGCGACCGCATGGCGAATCGCGAGAGTCTGGCCTCGACCCTGGCCCCCGCCTTCCGCGAGCGCAGCTCGGGCGATTGGCTCGCCCGCCTCGAAGCCGAGGGCGTGCCGGCCGGGCCGGTGCTCGACGTGAACGCCATGCACCACGACCCGCAGACGCTGGCGCGCGAGATGGTGGTGGAGGTCGAGCACGCCCGTGTCGGGCGGATGAAGACCCTCGGCCTGCCGGTGAAGTTCTCGGAGACGCCCGGCCGCGTCCACGGGCCGGCGCCGCTGCTCGGCCAGCATTCCCGTGCCATCCTGGCGGAAGCGGGCTACGATGATGTCGCGATCGACGACCTGATCGCCCGCGGCATCGTGCGCGAAACCCTCGCCTGATCCCGGCTGCGCGGAGGCCCCGATGAACGCTCACGCCCCGACCGACGAGTTGCTGTTCACCAAGGACGAGGCTGGCATCGCCCGCATCGTCCTGAACCGCCCGCAGGCCCGCAACGCCCTGACCTTCGCGATGTATCGCGGGCTGATCGCCTGCTGCGAGGACATCGCGGCGGACCCGTCCGTGAAGGCGCTCATCATCACCGGCGCGGGCGAGAAGGCCTTCGCCGCTGGCACCGACATCGCGCAGTTCCGCAGCTTCGCGACGGCGGAGGATGCGCTCGGCTACGAGCGCTTCATGGATCAGGTGCTCGGCGGCCTGGAGCGGCTGCGCGTGCCGACCATCGCGGCCATCGCCGGGGCCTGCACGGGCGGCGGAGCGGCCATCGCGGCGGCCTGCGACCTGCGGATCGCCACCCGCGACGCGCGGTTCGGCTTCCCCATCGCCCGGACGCTGGGCAATTGCCTCAGCCAGGGCAACCTCAAGCGGCTGTCGAACCTCATTGGCCCTGCAAGGGTAAAGGACATCATCTTCACCGCGCGCCTCGTCGGTGCGGACGAAGCCCTCGCGATCGGCCTCGTCGGTGAGGTCGTGGACGATCTCCACTCGCTCAACGAGCGCGCCGAAGCCCTCGCGACCCTGCTCGCCGGCCACGCGCCGCTGACGATGCAGGCCACGAAGGAAGGGCTTCGCCGTCTCGCCGAAGAGGAAGCTGGCGCCGAGGGCGAGGCGCGGCCCGGCGATGACCTGATCCTCATGTGCTACATGAGCCAGGATTTCCGCGAGGGGATGGAAGCGTTCTTGGGCAAGCGCGCGCCGGACTGGAAGGGGCGATAACGCCCCCTCCCCTGCGCATCGCGGAGGGCGAGCTCAGCGCTCGCCCGGCGTCATCAATTTGTTCTCGTCCTGGTCGAGAAGCGGCACGTCGTAGTCGCGCAGCACCTTCTCGATATCCGCGCTGCGCTTGCGCAAGGCGGTATTGAGGGCGCGCTTCCAGTCATTCTCACCGAGACGCACACCCATGGCGATCCGGTAGGCCATCGGCGGGCGCTCCGGCTCCTTGAGCAGGGGCGTGACCGTCATCTCGGTGCCGCTCTGCTTGGCGAGCCAGCCGGCGGCCGGACCCCACAACACGGCGGCGTCGATGTCCTTGGCGGCGAGATCCGCGATCACTTCCGCCGAAACGGTCTGGAATTTCCGTTTGGGATCGAGCGCGTAGGGCGGATACGCCTTCATGGCCGAGACGAGCCCGAGATCGCCCATGCGGTTGACGGGCGGTGTGCCGGCGATGACGCCGATCTTCTTGCCCTTCAGGCGCGGATCGTCCAGCGCGGTGGCGCCGTCGAACTCACCCTTGCGGGTCACGAGGGTATAGGTGGAGCGGTAATAGGGGTTCGTCGTTTGGACGAGGTCGCTGCCGAAGGCTTGACCGATCACCACGTCGCACAGGCCGGTGCCCAGGGTATTGCGGACGAAGCCCGGACCCTGCGTCAGCCAGTAATAGCGGACCGTGACCTTCAACTCGTCCGCGATGATCGCGGCGATCTTGTTCTCGAAGCCGTCTTCCTTGCGCTCGGAGAACGGCATGTTTCCGGGATCGCCGCAGACGCGCAGAACGTCGGTCGTCACGGTGTCCGGCAGGTGCTGTGCGACGGCCCCCTGCGCCACCGTCATCGACAGGGCGCAGAGGATCGCAAGCCGAGGGGCCTGGGCCATTAGAAGCCCATGCACTCCTTCTCGGTCTTCTTGGCGGCGTCGGGCTTGTCCTCGTGGTCGCTCGGCCGGATACGGCCGATGGCACCTGCGGCACGGGCCTTCAGGTAGACGTAGAGGTCGTCCGAGTAGCACATGACGTTCTTGTTGTCGCCGAAGGCCGGCATGACCTTCTGTTCGGCGGCATTGATGTCTTGCTTGCCGCCGACCAGGATGCCGATGAACTCTTCGTAGGAGAGATGCTTCAGCGAATCCTTGAGCGCGGGGGCGTAGGTCGAACCCATGCCGTCCGGGCCGTGGCAGACGTGGCACTCGGCGTGATAGCGGCGGTAGCCGGAGTAGCTATACCAGTCGAGCTTCTTGCCGTTGTCCGTGATGTGGAAGGTCGGATGGCCGTCGGCGTCGACGTACTTGCCGTCTTCGACCTTGACCGCAGCGTCCTTCTTCAGAAGCTCCGGCTCGCTCTCAGCCGTCTTGTCGTCCTTATTGATCGAATTGGCGAGCGCCGGATCAGGCTTGGCATCCTCAGCATGTACGGCGACCGCAGAAACGGTCGCTAGGGCGAGGGCGGCGAGTACCGGCCGCGTGATGAATGTGCTGAGGTGCAGCAACGTGCGCTTCTCCCTGATTGAGGTCTTTCCGTCTCCCTTCGAGCAGAGACCTCTTGAACCACTTCTAATGAAAAGGATGCCGGCGCGGAAGCCCGCGCCGGCACCTTAGTTCAAGCGTTCACCGCGGCCGATTAGTTCGGCAGGGCGAAGACGGTCAGCTGGCCGCCGAGGTTGGTGTACTGCGACAGAGCCGCGTAGCCACCCACCGCGCCGAGGCCGGCGTTCGGGTCGGTCAGGCCGGCCGCAAGGCCGATGCCCGCCCAGCCGCCGACGCCCGAGAGGACGCCCACGTACTGCTTGCCCTTGTGCTGGTAGGTCATCACGTTGCCGATGATGCCCGACGGAGTCTTGAACTTCCAGAGCTCCTTACCGGACTTGTCGTCGACAGCCTTGATGTAGCCTTCCAGGGTTCCGTAGAACACCACGTCACCGGCGGTGGCGAGAGCACCCGACCACACCGAGAACTGCTCGGGGTTCGACCACTTGATCTTACCGTTCACACCGTCCCAAGCGATGAAGTTGCCCATGCCGCCGTGAGAGTTCGGAGCCGGGTACATCGAGAGGGTCGCACCGACGTAGGGCTGGCCCGGGGTGTAGGTCACCCGGAACGGCTCGTAGTCCATGCAGACGTGGTTGGTGGGCACGTAGAACAGGTTGGTCTTCGGCGAGAAGGCAGCAGGCTGCTGATCCTTGGTGCCGAGGGCCGCCGGGCAGATGCCCTTGGAGTTCACGTCCTCACCGTTCTGCTCGGTCGAGTACTTCGCCACGACGAGCGGACGGCCGTAGGTCTTGGAGCCCTTGTCCATGTCGACCTTCGAAGCCCAGTTCACCACCGGGTCGAACTTCTCGGCGACCAGGAGGGCGCCGGTGTCGCGGTTCAGCGTGTAGCCGAAGCCGTTACGGTCGAAGTGGGTCAGGAGCGGCTGATCCTTGCCGTCGATCTTCTGATCCGTGAGGATCATCTCGTTGATGCCGTCGAAGTCCCACTCGTCGTGGGGGGTCATCTGGTAGACCCACTTGGCGACACCGGTATCCGGATTACGCGCCCAAATGGTCATGGACCACTTGTTGTCGCCCGGACGCTGCTTCGGGTTCCAGGTCGAGGGGTTGCCCGAGCCGTAGTACATCAGGTTCAGCTTGGGATCGTACGAGAACCAACCCCAGGTGCAGCCGCCGCCGGTCTTCCACTGATCGCCTTCCCAGGTCTTCAGCGAGGAGTCCTTGCCGATCGGCTTGCCGAGCTCGGTGGTCTTCTCCGGGTCGACCAGGATCTGGTCATCCGGGCCTTCCGAGAAGCCGCGCCAGGCGAGCTTGCCGGTCTTCAGATCGTAGGCGGTGACGTGGCACTGCACGCCGAACTCGCCGCCGGAGATGCCGACGATGACCTTGTCCTTCACGGGAAGGACGGTGGCGGTGTTGGTCGCGCCCTTGGACGGGTCGCCGTTCTTGACGGACCAGTTCACCTTGCCGGACTTGGCGTCGAGCGAGACGACGGTCGTGTCGGCCTGGTGGAGGAGGATGGCGCCGTCGGCGTAGGCCAGACCACGGTTGACCGTGTCACAGCACATGACCGGGATCACGGACGGATCCTGCTTCGGCTCGTACTTCCACACGATCTTGGCGTCGTGGTCCAGATCCAGGGCGTACACGATGTTCGGGAACGGCGTGTGCACGTACATCATGTTGCCGACGACGAGCGGAGAGCCCTCGTGGCCGCGCAGAACGCCGGTCGAGAACGTCCAGGCGACCTGGAGGTTCTTCACGTTGTCCTTGGTGATCTGGTCGAGCTTCGAGAAGCGCGTGTTCGCGTAATCGACCGTCTGCAGGACCTGCTCAGCAGGATTGGCAATGCCCTTCAGAACGCTTTCGTTGGCAAGCGCCGGCGTGGCGACGGCCGCAACGCCTGCCCCCAGGGCAAGGAGATGTACCGCTCTCATGGATTCCTCCGACAAGTCATTAGTAAGTCTCCGAACATGCCGCGAGGGCAATGCCAGAAGAACTGCAACCTGACTCTTTCGCGACAGGGATAGAGCCTCGATAGCGGGCTAGTGGGTGACGGAGATCTTTATCAGATCTCCGGCCAGGAGCCGCCCATCCCCTTAGGCAGCCCCCTCGAAACCGAAGCTGAGACGGACCTTAAGAGATTTTTGAGCGCCGTCAACACGGAGTTTGGGGCTCGTTCCCCCGGCGAGGCCACGGATGGTTTCGCAGATGTGAAAACGGCTTAGTTGCTGCCGCGCACAAATCCATATTGCACCGCGTTCAAAACGAATTTGAACCAGCGCAGTCCCGGCCGGTCGGAGCCGGCGAGATTTCACGGAAAGTGGAAAAGTCTCTTGTTCCGGCGCGGCATAATGGAAAGTCAGTAAAGCTTGGCCGCGATAAGGGGCATCAGCGGTACGAGTATCGCAGTGCGGGAGCGCCGAGAGAGCCGGTCGAACGCGCCTCCGCAGAATGCCGCGATCGGATCGTGGGGATTGCGCCGTCCTGCCGCATGATCCACCCGTCCGAACCGGGAAAATTCGGCAAAGCGTAGGCGTTCGCGACGAGCCGACGCGGCATGCGAACCGTTAGCAATTTGAGAATCAGAGTTCGGGGACCGGGCCGGTCGACTCGAACTCGGCGACGTCGCCGACGAGGTCGGTGATCGATATGGCGAAGCTGCGTCCGCTCTTCACGCGCAGCTGCGCATCGGGTTCCAGCCAGATCGGCCGTAGGCCGACATGGCGGCCGGTCAACGTGCCGTGAGCCATCTGGCCGTCAGGGCGCGTCTCAAGGACGATCCGGTAACGCACGCGAACGGACTCGCAGCCCTCTGCGATGACGACGCCGCGACCGGTATGAATGTTCGGACCGTCCTCGGGCTCGGACATACGCAAAGCAGGGTGAGGAAAAAGTGGCAATCCCATTGCCACTTAATCCCGGCGAGGCGTTCTGTCACCGGCTCCCCGTGAGGATCCTGGGATCTGTCAGCCAACGGGTACGTCGAGCTCGTGGACGACGATGCGGTTGCCGCGCGCCGAGAGGGCGAGCCGCCCGTGCTTGAGCGCCAGCGCCTTCTCTCCGAACAACGACCGCCGCCAGCCCTGCAGCACGGGCACTTCGGCCTCGTCGTCGTCCGCGAGAGCTTCGAGATCGTCCACCGTGGCGATGATCTTGGGCGCGACGCCCTCCGCCTCACACACCGCCTTCAGGAGGACCTTCAGTAATTCGACCAGGGCCCCGTTGCCGCCGGAGCGGCGGATGCGCTCAGGCATGGCGATGGCGGTCGGGTCGCTCGCGAGGCCGCGCTCGACGGCGGACAGGATGTCGGCGCCGGTACGCGAGCGCTCGAAGCCGGCCGGGATCGTGCGCAGGCGTCCCAGCGCCTCGACGCTGCGCGGCGCGGCCGAGGCCACGTCGATCACCGCCTCGTCCTTCAGCACGCGCCCGCGCGGGACGTTGCGCGACTGCGCCTCCCGCTCCCGCCACGCGGCGACTTCCATCAGCACGGCGATCTCGCGGGGCTTGCGCATCCGCCCGGCGAGGCGGCGCCAAGCCTGTTGGGGATCGGCCTGATAGGTCTCCGGCGAGGTGAGAACCCCCATCTCCTCATCGAGCCACGCGCCCCGGTCGGTGCGGAGCAGTTCGGCCACCAGCGCCTCGTAGATCTTCACGAGGTGCGTCACGTCCGAGAGGGCATAGGCAAGCTGCGCCTCGGAAAGCGGGCGCCGCGACCAGTCCGTGAAACGCGAGGACTTGTCGATCTTGGCCTTGGCCACGTCGTTGACCAACTGCTCGTAGGAGACCGAATCGCCGTAGCCGCAGACCATCGCCGCGACCTGCGTGTCGAAGAACGGATGCGGCAGGGTCCGCCCCAGCATCCAGACGATCTCCAGATCCTGCCGGGCGGAGTGGAACACCTTCACCACCCCTTCGTCGGACATCAGATCCACGAAGGGTTGCAAGTCGATGCCCGGCGCCAGGGGATCCACCAGGACGCCGCTGCCGTCCGGCGCGGCCATCTGGATGAGACACAACTTGGGATAGTAGGTCGTCTCCCGCATGAACTCGGTATCGACGGTCACGAAAGGCTGCGCGGCCAGCCGCGTGCAGACGTCGCGCAGTTCGGCGGTGTCGGTGATCAGATCCATGACTCGGCTATACGCAAGCCTCAACGGGTTGGGGAGGCGGCTTGAGGCTCCCCGCTCTATTTCGCCGGGGCTTGTAGCATTTTCCGCGCGTTACCGGGCTGCGTCGGTCAACGGAGCCGGCGCCCTCCCTACAAGGCGGTGGCGGGCAGGCACGGAGGCGGCCATCCGACGTCGCGCTTGACTTGAAGGCACTCGCGTGAATGGTGCCGGCCTCCCCAGAGAAGAAACCGCCATGCACCGTTACCGTACCCACACCTGCGGGGCATTGCGCCCGTCCGAAGTCGGGCAGACCGTCCGCCTCTCCGGCTGGTGCCATCGCGTCCGCGATCACGGCGGCGTGCTGTTCGTGGACCTGCGCGACCATTACGGCGTGACGCAGTGCGTGGTGGATTCGGATTCGAAGGCCTTCCCCGCCGCCGAGGCCGTTCGTTCGGAATGGGTGGTCCGCATCGACGGCCGGGTGCGCACCCGCCCCGCCGGCACCGAGAACGCGGAACTGCCGACCGGCGCGGTCGAGGTCTACATCGATGAGCTCGAAGTGCTCGGCCCGGCGGGCGAGCTGCCGCTGCCGGTCTTCGGCGATGTCGAGTACCCGGAGGAGACGCGCCTCAAGTACCGCTTCCTCGACCTGCGCCGGGAGAAGCTGCACGCCAACATCATGAAGCGCGGCGCGATCATCGACTCGCTCCGCCGCCGGATGCGCGAGGGCGGGTTCTTCGAGTTCCAGACGCCGATCCTGACGGCTTCCTCGCCGGAAGGCGCACGCGACTACCTCGTGCCGTCGCGCGTCCACCCCGGCAAGTTCTATGCGCTCCCGCAGGCGCCTCAGCAGTTCAAGCAGCTGACGATGATCGCGGGCTTCGACCGCTACTTCCAGATCGCGCCCTGCTTCCGCGACGAGGATGCCCGCGCCGACCGCTCGCCGGGCGAGTTCTACCAACTCGATATCGAGATGAGCTTCGTCACGCAGGAGGACGTGTTCCAGGCCGTCGAGCCTGTGCTGCGCGGCGTGTTCGAGGAGTTCGCCGAGGGCAAGCGCGTCACCAAGTCGTTCCCGCGCATCACCTATGCCGACGCGATGCTCAAGTACGGCGTCGATAAGCCGGACCTGCGCAATCCCCTCCTCATCGCCGACGTGACCAACGAGTTCGCCCGCGACGACGTGGAGTTCAAGGCGTTCAAGGGCGCGATCAAGGCGGGCGGCGTCGTCCGTGCGATCCCCGCGCCGGGCGCCGGCGGCCAGCCGCGCTCGTTCTTCGACAAGCTCAACGAATGGGCCCGCTCCGAAGGTGCGCCGGGCCTCGGCTACGTCGTGTTCGAGGACGAGGGCGGCACGCTCGTGGGCAAGGGCCCGATCGCCAAGTTCATCCCGGCGCCGGTCCAGGCGATCATCGCCGAGAAGGCTCAGGTGAAGGCGGGCGACGCGGTGTTCTTCTCGGCCGGCGTCGAGGCCAAGGCCGCCGGGCTCGCCGGCAAGGCGCGCATCCGCATTGGCGACGAGCTGAACCTGTCCGACAAGGATCAGTATGCCTTCTGCTGGATCACCGACTTCCCGATGTACGAGTGGAACGAGGAAGACAAGAAGGTCGACTTCTCCCACAATCCGTTCTCGATGCCCAACATCGAGCGGGAGGACTTCCTGAAGTTCGACGTCGAGAAGCTCGCCGCCGATGGCGAGACTGGCGAACTCACCAAGACGATCCTCGACATCAAGGCGTTCCAGTACGACATCGTCTGCAACGGCGTGGAACTGTCCTCCGGCGCCATCCGGAACCATCGCCCCGACGTGATGGAGAAGGCCTTCGCCATCGCCGGCTACGGCAAGGACGTGCTGGAGGCCAAGTTCGGCGGCATGCTGAACGCGCTCCGCCTTGGCGCCCCGCCGCACGGCGGCATCGCGCCGGGTGTGGACCGCATCGTCATGCTTCTCTGCAACGAGCCGAATATCCGCGAGGTCGTGCTGTTCCCGATGAACCAGCGCGCCGAGGATCTGATGATGGGCGCCCCCTCCGAGGCGACGGCGAAGCAGCTCCGCGAGCTGCACATCCGCCTGAACCTGCCGGAGAAGAAGGCCTGACGTCTCCAACGGCGCTGTGAGTGGCCGCGATGGCGGATCTCGTCGCCATCGTCGTCGCCCATGACAGTGCCGACGCCCTCCCCGCCTGCCTCGCGGCGCTGGCGCGGGAGGGTGTCTCGGCCATCGTCGTGGACAATGCGAGCCGGGACGGCTCCGTCGCGGTGGCGAAGGCCGCCGGCGCCCGCGTGGTGCGCAACGCGCGCAACGAAGGCTACGGCCGGGCCAACAATATCGGCGTCAGGTCGGCCGAGGGCGCCGCTCACGTCATGATCATCAACCCTGACGTGGAGTTGAAGCCGGGTGCAGCTTCGGCGCTGCTCGCCGCCGCGCGGGACTGGCCCGACGCCGGGCTCCTCGCCCCCCGCATCGTGGAGCCGGACGGGCGCTTCTTCTACCAGCCGCGCTCACTCCTCGCCCCGTATCTCACGAACCCGCAAGGTCGCCGCGACCTGCCCGAGGGCGATGCTTGCGCGCCGTTCCTGTCGGGCGCCTGCTTCATGGTGAGGCGCGACCTGTTCCTGGAGCTCGGCGGCTTCGACGAGGCGATCTTCCTTTTCTACGAGGACGACGACCTGTGCCGCCGGGTGGCCGACTCAGGCCGGGCGCTCGTCCATGTCCATGGGGCGGTCGCGCTCCACGGGCGGGGGCGATCCTCGGCGCCTGAGCCGGGCCGCGTGTTCCGGTCACGCTGGCATCAGGCTTGGTCGCGGGCCTATGTGAGCCGCAAATACGGCCTGCCGGATCCGAGCCTTAATACGATGATCGTCAATCTGCCCAAGGCCGCCCTCTCGGCTCTGGTCTTCCGTCGGGCCGGATTCGAGCGCTACGGAGGCTCGGTGGCCGGCGCCTATGCGGCGTGGCGGGGCCGTGGCGCCCTGGCCCGGGAGGGCCTGTCGTGAGCGCCGCGCCGACCATCGCGGAGTCGCTGGCCCGTAAGCCCAACGGGTTCACCGGACTGCGCCTGATCCTGGCGCTCGCCGTCGTCGTGTCTCACGCGTACAGCGTCGCCACCGGCATCGGTGCCGACGAGCCTCTGGCCAAGGCCACCGGCTATACCCTCGGCGAGCATGCGGTGAACGGCTTCTTCGCCGTCTCCGGGTTCCTCGTGACCATGAGTTGCGACCGGCGCGGCCTGCGCGACTACGCCCTGGCGCGGACCCTGCGCATCCTGCCGGGACTGATCGCGGCGACGCTCGTCGTCTCCCTCGTTCTCGGCACGGCGATGACGCGCCTGCCGGCCGGCGAGTACTTGCGCGATCCGGGGCTGTGGTCCTTCGTGCGCAACACCCTCGTCAGCTTCAAGAGCAACGCCGCCCTGCCGGGCGTGTTCGAGGGCAACCCCTACCGCTCGCCCCTCGGCACGGTCTGGACCCTCAAGTACGAGGTGCTCTGCTACTGCGGCGTGTTTTTCGCCGGCCTGAGCGGGTTGCTGCGACGCCGCTGGGTCGCGACGCTGCTCTGCTTCGGCCTCGCCCTCGCCCTGTCCGTGGAAGTTGCCTTGCACGGCGACGCGCTGGCGAAGGGTGTCGAGACGGCGTTCCGCCTGCCGATGATCTTCGCGGCCGGGGCCTGCCTCTATCTCTGGCGGGACACGCTGCGCCTCGCCGCCCCGGCGATGCTGTGCCTGAGCGTCGCCCTGTTCGTGCTGGCGCGGACGCCCGTCTATCCGGCCCTGCTGTTTCTCGGGAGCGCCTACGCCGCGATCTGGCTGGCACTGGGGCCGCTGGCCTTCCGGCTTTTCGACCCGCCGGCCGACTTCTCTTACGGGATCTACCTCTACGGCTGGCCGGTGCAGCAGACCCTGCACGCTCTCTGGCCGGCGCAGACCGGGCTCGCGCTGCTGCTGCCGTCGCTCCTTGTCACGGTGCCGGTGGCGGCCCTCTCCTGGTACGCCGTCGAGCGCCCTGCCCTCGCCCTGAAGGCCCGCGCACTAGGCCGCCGAAGCCTCGGCACCATTGAGCCTGCGGGGCCGTGAGCGCGGTCCTGCCCCCGCTCGCCGCCCTCGACCTCGCCGCCCGGCTGCTGTCGGCCGAGGGGTTCGTGGTCGCCGCGCGGAACGAGCGCGGCGACAGCTTTTATCTGCAAAGGCCCGGATGCCCCTGGCATCTGCGGCTGTCGAACCATTCCCGCACGGCCAAGCAGCGCAAGCGGCGCACCGATATCCTGACAAGCCTCGTCATCGACGGCCCGCACTCGGCCGATCAGGTCGCCGCCCTGGTGCGGGGGGCGCAGCGCGACTTCGCAGCCGCGCTGGCCCGTCGCTAGGTCAGTCCGAGCTCATCGCGGCGCCGCCCTCGCCGCCTTCACGCGGCGTCTCATCGACCGACTGAGCTTCCACCACCGCCGCCGCCGTGACGTTGACGATGCCGCGCGCCGTCACCGACGGCGTGAGGATGTGGGCAGGCTTGGCCGGGCCGATCAGCAGCGGGCCGACCGGCAGGGCATCGGCCAGCACCTTGGCGAACTGGAACGCGATGTTGGCCGCGTCGAGGTTCGGGAACACCAGCACGTTGGCCGCGCCCTTGAGCCGCGAGCCCGGCAGGACCCGGTCACGCACCGTTTCGGACAGGGCCGAATCCGCCTGCATCTCGCCATCGACCTGCAGGCTCGGGTCGCGCTCCTCGATCAGCGCCAGCGCTTCGCGCATCTTCATCGCCGAGGCCGAATCGGACTGGCCGAAATCGGAATGGCTGAGCAGCGCGATCTTTGGCGTGATGCCGAAGCGGGCCACATGGCCGGCGCTCGCCATGGCGATCTCCGCGATCTCCTCCGCGGTCGGGTTCTGGCGGACATGGGTGTCCGTCAGGAAGTACGGACCCTCGTTGGTGATGATCAGGCTCATCGCCGCGAGCTGCTTGATGCCCGGCTGCAGGCCGATCACGTCGCGGATGATCCGCAGGCGCGTCTCGAACCGGCCTTCGAGACCGCAGATCAGGGCGTCGGCCTCGCCCCGGCGCACGGCGACGGCGCCGATGATCGTGCTGTTGGTGCGCACCAGCGTGCGGGCGGCGTCGGGGGTGATGCCCTTGCGGCCGGCGATGTCCAGATAGGTCTGGACGAAGGAGCGGTAGCGGGGATCGTCCTCGGGATCGATCAGCTCGAAGTCGCGCCCGAGCTTGATCGACAGGCCGAAGCGCTTCAGCCGCGTCTCCACCACCCGCGGGCGGCCGACGAGGATCGGCAGGGCGACCCTGTCCTCCACGATGGCCTGCACGGCGCGCAGCACGCGCTCGTCCTCGCCCTCGGCGTAGATCACCCGCTTCGGGTTCTCCTTCGCCTTGGAGAAGAGCGGCTTCATGATGAGGCCGGAGCGGTGGACGAACCGGTCCAGGCTGTCGGTGTAGGCTTGGATGTCCTCCAGTGGGCGCCCCGCGACGCCCGAATCCATCGCCGCCTGCGCGACGGCGGGGGCGATGCGCAGGATCAGGCGCGGATCGAACGGGCTCGGGATCAGCGATTTCGGGCCGAAGGGCCGGACTTCGCCGCCATAGGCGCGGGCCACCACGTCGGAGGTGGTCTCATGCGCGAGGCCGGCGATGGCCTTCACGGCGGCCTTCTTCATCTCCTCGTTGATCTTGTGCGCGCCGACATCGAGGGCGCCCCGGAAGATGTAGGGGAAGCAGAGGACGTTGTTGACCTGGTTCGGGAAGTCCGACCGGCCGGTGCAGATCATCGCGTCCGGCCGCTCCTTCTCGGCGAGATCGGGCATGATCTCCGGGTAGGGGTTGGCGAGCGCCATAATGAGCGGCTTCTCGGCCATCTCGCGCAGGTATTCCGGCTTGAGCACGCCGCCCGCCGAGAGGCCGATGAACACGTCGGCGCCGGGGATCACCTCCGCGAGGGTCCGCTTCTCGGTCTCCTGCGCGTAGATGTCCTTCCAGCGGTCCATCAGTTCCGGGCGGCCCTTGTAGACCACGCCCTTGATGTCCGTGACCGTGATGTTCTCGACCCGGGCGCCCAGCGACACGAGCAGATTCAGGCAAGCGAGCGCCGCCGCGCCCGCGCCCGAGGTCACGATGCGGACGTCCTCAAGGCTCTTGCCGGCGAGTTCGAGCCCGTTCAGCACCGCTGCCGCGACGATGATTGCCGTGCCGTGCTGGTCGTCGTGGAAGACCGGGATGTTCATCCGCGCCCGGCATTGCTCCTCGACCTCGAAGCATTCTGGCGCCTTGATGTCTTCGAGGTTGATGCCGCCGAAGGTCGGCTCCAGGGCGCAGACGACGTCCACAAGCTTGGAGACGTCCTTCTGGTTCACCTCGATGTCGAACACGTCGATGCCGGCGAACTTCTTGAAGAGGACGGCCTTGCCCTCCATCACCGGCTTCGAGGCCAGCGGGCCGATATCGCCGAGGCCCAGCACGGCCGTGCCGTTCGAGAGCACCGCGACGAGGTTCTGGCGGATGGTGAGGGTCGCGGCCTCCTGCGGGTCGTCGTGGATCGCCATGCAGGCGGCGGCGACGCCGGGGGAATAGGCCAGCGCGAGGTCACGCTGGTTGCCCAGCGGCTTCGTCGCCTGGATCTCGAGCTTTCCGGGCTGCGGCAGCCGATGGTAGACGAGCGCCCCTGTCTTGAGGTCCTCGGACATGTTGTCGGCCATCAATAGCCCTCCTGCTCGCCCTACGCCGTGCCGGCCCCGCCGGCCGGGCGGGAACGTGCGCTGATGGGTCTGTTGCAACGCCTGCGCAGGGGGCGCAACCCGCTGAACGAAACCCGGCTGCACCTCGCCCGAATGGCGGGGCGCTACGGATTCTCCATCGGTGCCTATTCCTACGGCAAGCCCAAGGTCCGCTTCCCTGAAAGCGGCCGGAAGCTGACGATTGGCCGCTATTGTTCCATCGCCGACCGGGTGGAGATCCTTCTGGGGGGCGATCACCGCCTCGATTGGGCGTCCACCTATCCTTTTGCCGCGATGCGGGGGCACTTCGCGGACGCACACGCGCCTGAGGATTATCACGCCTCGCGTGGCGACGTGGTGATCGGCCACGACGTCTGGCTCGGCTCCGGCTGCATGATCCTGTCGGGCGTCACGGTGGGGCACGGGGCGGTAGTCGCGGCCCGCGCCGTCGTGACCCGCGACGTGCCCCCCTACGCGGTGGTGGCCGGCAACCCGGCGCGCGTGGTCCGCCACCGTTTCCCGGCGGAGGTGGCCGAGGCGCTGGTGGCGTCGGCCTGGTGGGACAGGCCGAAGGACGAGGTGAGTCGCCTCGTGCCGCTGCTGCAGAGCACGGACATCGCCGCCCTGCTCGCCGCGTTGCGCGGGCCGGTGGAATCCCGTAACGGCGGGGCCGCGCCCGCACCCCGCGCGGCGCATGAGATGGAAGCCGGACCAAGGCGATGAGCGAGACGCCCCCCGACCGCCTGGCGGCGAACCCGAACAGCCCCTTCTACGACGAGGCGCTTCTCGAGCGCGGCATCGGCGTGCGCTTCAACGGCGCCGAGAAGAACAACGTGGAAGAGTATTGCGTCAGCGAGGGCTGGGTGCGCCTCTCCGCCGGCAAGACGCTGGACCGCGCGGGCAACCCGATGACCGTGAAACTGAAGGGCAAGGTCGAGCCCTACTTCCGCGAGGCGGCGGAAGGCTGAACCGCGCTCAGCCCACCACGACCCGCCCGTCGCACCCGATGAGGCGGGCGAGGCCCCGAACGCGGTTGAGCAGGCGGTCTCCGCCGAGATCCTTCCATTCGGCCGGGAGGCGCAGGGTCACGCGGCCCTCCTCGACCCCCAGCGGCGCCCGAGGCAGGGCGCCGTCCATCCCCGCCGAGACCGGGAAGGCGACCCGCAGCAGCGCGCCGAGCAGGCGAGCCCGGTCGAACAGGCGCGGCCCGGCCAGCGCCCGCAGGACCTGATTGGCCTTCTCCGGCCCGACGCCGGTATGGCGCAGGGACACCGCGAGGCTGAGATAGGCCCGGCCGGGATGGTCCACGCCCACGAAGGCGGCGTTCTGGATCACCGCGATGGATTGCTCGCCCCGGTAATCCGGGTGCGCCCGCCAGCCGACATCGGCCAGGAGACACGCGGCGTGGCGCAGACGGCGCTCGTCGGCCGTCTCCGGCCCGTCGAGATCGGCTACGAACCGGTCCGTCCAGGCGATCAGTTCCTCGCCATGGCCCGGCGCCCGCGCCCGCAGGGCGTTGAACTCCGACGCCGAGGCAAGGAGCGGATCGACCAGCCGCGTGTCGCGGTCGAGCTGCTCGAACAGCAGCCCCTCACGCACGCCGGAGGCCGAGATCGCCACGGCGCGCGGTCGCCCGACGCGGATGATCTCTTCGAGGACCAGCGCGCCATAGGCCAGGAGCGGACGCCGCGCCTCGGACACCGACTCGACGTCCTGCAATTGCGAGGCGTCGGTCTGCTCCACGATCTGCAGGAAGCTCAGCTCGTCCGTGGGATCGACGGTGTAGCCGTGCATCACGTGGACGGGATAGCCGCGCGAGGCCTGATGCAACCGGGCGATGGCCCGCCACGTGCCGCCGACCGCGTAGAAGGTCCGTCCCCTCAGGATCTCCAGTTGCGGCGCCGCCTTGCGCATATGCTCGCGGACGAGCTTGCCGGCCTTCTTGATCGAGCCGCCGGAAAGGTCCTGCAAGGTGAGGCCGCCGAGGGGCATCGTCACGCCCTGGCCGACCACCGTGCCGCGCACGTCCACCAATTCGAGGGAGCCGCCGCCCATGTCGCCGACGACGCCGTCCGGCGCGTGGAAGCCCGAGACGACGCCGAGCGCCGAGAGTTCGGCCTCACGGCGGCCCGAGAGGAGGCGGATTTCCTCGCCGCACGCCTCCTCGGCGGCACGCAGAAAATCCGGCCCGTTCTGCGCGTCGCGGGCGGCGGCGGTCGCCAGCACGAACACCTGCGACACCCGCATCGTCCTGCACAGGACGCGAAAACGGCTCAGCGCAGCCAGCGCCCGCGCCACCGCCTCGTCGTTCAGCCGGCCCGTGGTGAACACATTCCGGCCGAGGCCGCACAACACCTTCTCGTTGTACATCGGGGTCGGCGCCCGGCCGAGCCCGTCATAGGCGACGAGCCTCACCGAATTGGAGCCGATATCGATGATGGCGACCGGACGGTTCCGGTCACGGACGGCCCCCTGAGCAAACTCGGCAGGGGCGAGGATGGCGCTGGGACTTGCCAAGCGGTGCGGTCCTAGTCGTTCTGCGTGACGCGGGCCCGGCGGCTGAGCGCCCGCGGGCTCGACTTCTTCGAGGATTTCCCGCGCCCCGACAGACTCGGGTTGGTCATGAAGTATTTGTGCGCGTTGAAGGGTTCCTCACCGTCCGACGGTTGGATCCGCTCGCAGCCACCCGAGGCCAGTACACGCCAGCTTTGCCTGTTGTCGAGGAGGTTAGCCAGCATGATCTGGTCCAGCACCTGCTGGTGCACCGTCGGGTTGGTGATCGGCAGCAGGGCCTCCACGCGGCGGTCGAGGTTGCGGCTCATCAGATCCGCCGACGAGATGTAGACGATGGCCTTCGGGTGCGGCAGCCCCACGCCGTTGCCGAAGGCGTAGATGCGCCCGTGCTCCAGGAAGCGCCCGACGATGGACTTGACCCGGATCGTCTCCGACAGGCCGGGAATGCCCGGCCGCAGGCAGCAGATGCCGCGCACCACGCAATCGATCTGCACCCCGGCCGCCGAAGCGTCGTAGAGCGCGTCGATGATCTGCTGATCCACGAGGGAGTTGCACTTGATCCAGATCGCCGCCGGGCGCCCGGCCTTGGCGTGCGCGACCTCCGCCTCGATGTGTTCAAGCAGGCGATTCTTGAGGGTGAGCGGCGAGACGCCCATTCGCTCCAGTTCGGCGGGTTCGGCATAACCGGTGATGAAGTTGAAGATCCGGCTCACATCCCGGGCGATGGCCGGGTCGGCGGTGAAGAACGACAGGTCGGTGTAAACCCGGGCCGTGATCGGGTGATAATTGCCCGTTCCGACATGGCAGTAGGTGACGAGGCGGTCGCCCTCCCGGCGGACCACCATCGACAGCTTGGCGTGGGTCTTCAACTCGACGAAGCCGAACACGACCTGCGCGCCCGCCTTCTCGAGGTTGCGCGCCCAACGGATGTTCGCCTCCTCATCGAAGCGGGCCTTCAACTCAACAAGGGCCGTCACCGACTTGCCGAGTTCGGCCGCCTCGGCCAGCGCCGCGACGATGGGGGAGTTCGAGGAGGTGCGGTAGAGCGTCTGCTTGATCGCGACGACGTTCGGGTCCCGCGCCGCCTGGGCGAGGAACTGCACCACCGAATCGAACGACTCGTAGGGGTGGTGGACGATGAAGTCCTTCTGCCGGATCGCGGCGAAGACATCGCCGCCGCTCTCGCGGATCCGCTCCGGGAAGCGCGGCGTGTAGGGCTTGAACTTCAGGTCCGGCCGGTCGATCCCGACGATCTGCGAGAGTTCGTTGAGGGCAAGCATCCCGTCCACGAGGAAGACGGCGTCGGACGAGATTTCCAACTCGTCCACGACGAAGTTGCGCAACTCCTCCGACATGCCCGCTTCGACCTCGATGCGGATCACCACGCCCCGGCGGCGCTGCTTGAGGGCCGATTCGAAGTGCAGGACGAGGTCTTCCGCCTCTTCCTCGATTTCGAGGTCGGAATCGCGCACCACCCGGAACGCCCCCTGCCCCTTCACGAGGTAGCCGGGGAAGAGCCGGCCGGTGAACATCACGATCACCTGCTCGATGGCGATGAAGCGAGCCTGGGAATCGCCCTCCGAGGCCGGCAGCCGCACGAACCGGTCGAGCAGGCCCGGCATGCGGATCAGCGCCCGCAGCACCCGCCCGTCGCGGGGGCGCACCAGCATCAGCGCGAGCGTCGTGCCGAGGTTCGGGATGAACGGGAACGGGTGCGCCGGATCGATGGCAAGCGGCGTCAGCACCGGGAAGACGTAGGTGAGAAAGTACTCTTCCAGCCACGCCGACTGATCGCCCGTCAGGTCGGCGGGCTCCACGAGGTCAATCTCGGCATCGTGGAGCATCGCGCGCAATTCGCGCCAGCGCGTCTGCTGGTCGGCGGCGAGGCTCGAAACCTCGGCGCCGATCCGCGACAATTGCTCGGACGGGCTCAACCCGTCCTGCGAGGGCATGGTGATCCCCGCCCGCACCTGATCGTGCAGGCCGGCGACGCGCACCATGAAGAACTCGTCCAGATTGTTGGCCGAGATCGACAAGAAGCGAAGCTGTTCCAGCAGCGGATGATTGGTGTTCGACGCCTCTTCCAGCACCCGCCGGTTGAACTGCAGCCAGGAGAGCTCGCGGTTGACGAACCGCTCCGGCGCATGGCGCAGGCTGCGCCCGGCTTCGACCACGGGATCGCGCGCGGGGCCGGTGACGGGGGCGGCGGGCTCAGGCGTTGCCGGGGAGGTGGGCCATTCCTCGTTGGCGTCGGACTCCGGCGTCGAGCCCTTCGCGGGTGGGGTGCCCATGGTGCGGCGGGGCGCAGCCGGGCGCCGTGCGGCCGGAGGCCGGGCCGCCGGAGCGGCCGATCCTTCCGCCTGATCCCCTTTATCCTTGCGGTCGAGGGGCTTGGGCGTCGATTCCATCGGCTGGTCCCGCTTTCCCGTGTCGTCTTCGTTCGGCGCCCCTTACCACCCGACCATCGCCGCCGTCACGACAGTTCGATGACAGTGCCAATTCAGGGCTCGGCATCCCCCGAACTCTCATCGAGCCCCATCCGCCGCAGCACCGCAACGGCCAGCGGCCGGCTGATCCGACGCCCACGTCCGAGGGCGTCGCGGTCGAGTTCGGCCACCACGTCCCGCGCCCGTCCGAGGGAGCGGTCGATGCGGAGGGCCACCGCCTCGATCACCCCGAGGTCCACGATCAATTGGCGGTCCACGAACAGCTTCACAAGGACGGCCCGCAGCAAAGCGTCGTCGGGTGCCTCGATGGCCGCGCCGGGCGCGAGCCGCAGGCGCGAGCGCAGGTCGGCGGTGGCGAGGCCGAGCGCGTCGATGGGCTTCGCGCTGGTGAGCAGCACCGGGCTCCCCCGCTCGCGGGCGAGGTTCAGCAGGTGGAAAAGGGAGGCCTCGTCGCGGCCCTCCGGCCGGTCGATGTCCTCGACCACGAGGGCGCCGTTCGAGGCGAGGTGCTGCACCCGGTCATGCGTCACCGCTGTGGCGGTCACGGTCCAAGCATGGGCGCGTTCGGCCCAGATCGCCGCGAGGTGGCTCTTGCCGCTCCCCGCCGGGCCGATGAGCACCAGCACCCGGTCGGGCCAGTTGGGCCACGCCTCGATCAGCCCGTAGGCGGCTTCGTTGGCATCGCCCACCAGGAAATCCTCGCGGCCGTAGCGGGGATCGAAGGGCAGGTCGAAGGTGAGTTGCCGGGGCGGAGCGTCGTTTGCCATGTGGCCCAAGGGTCGGCAGTCGGCCCCCTCAGGTCAAGACCGACTCGCGCGATGGCGCCTGACCCGCTAAGGCGGTGCCGCAATCAGTTCGGGATGGCGCTGGCATGACGGCGGACGGGAAAGGCCTCACCTACGCGCAGGCGGGCGTCGATATCGACGCCGGCAATGCCATGGTGGAGACGATCAAGCCTCTGGTTCGCTCGACCCGGCGGCCGGGCGCGGATGCGGAGATCGGCGGCTTCGGCGGCCTGTTTGACCTGAAGGCGGCGGGTTTTCGCGATCCGATCCTTGTCGCGGCCAACGACGGCGTCGGCACGAAGGTCAAGATCGCCATCGAGACGGGTAAGCACGACACGATCGGCATCGACCTCGTGGCGATGTGCGTGAACGACCTGATCGTGCAGGGCGCCGAGCCGCTGTTCTTCCTCGACTATTACGCCACGGGCAAGCTCGTGCCAGGTGTCGGCGCCGACATCGTGCGCGGCATCGCCGAGGGGTGCCGGCAGGCGGGCTGCGCGCTGATCGGCGGCGAGACTGCCGAAATGCCGGGCCTCTACGACGGCTCCGATTACGACCTCGCCGGCTTCTCCGTGGGCGCCGCCGAGCGCGGCACGCTTCTGCCGAAGCCCGGCATCGCCCCGGGTGACGTGGTGCTCGGCCTGCCCTCCTCGGGCGTGCATTCGAACGGCTATTCGCTCGTTCGCCGGATCGTGGCCCGCACCGGCCTCGGCTGGGACGCGCCCGCGCCGTTCGATCCCTCGCGCAGCCTCGGCGAGGCGCTGCTGGAGCCGACGAAGATCTACGTGAAGCCCCTGCTTGCGGCGCTGCGCGCGACGGACGGCATCAAGGCCCTCGCCCACATCACAGGCGGCGGCTTCCCCGACAACCTGCCCCGCGTGCTGCCCGACGCCATCGGCATCGAGGTCGATCTCGACGCGCTCACCCCGCCGCCGGTCTTCGGCTGGCTCGCCCGCGAGGGTGGCGTCGCGCAGGCCGAGATGCTCCGCACGTTCAATTGCGGAATCGGCATGGTCGTAGTCGCCGACGCCGCTTCCGAGGACGCGGTGACGAAGGCCCTCACCGAGGCCGGTGAGGCCCCGGTTCGCCTCGGGCGGATCACGCCGCGCGCCGCCGAGCCCGTGACCTTCACGGGCACGCTCGCCCTGTGACGGCGGCGGTGAAGAAGCTCCGCGTCGCGGTTCTCATTTCGGGGCGCGGTTCGAACATGGTCGCGCTCGCCGAGGCGGCCCGCGATCCGGCCTTCCCGGCGGAGATCGTCCTCGTCCTGGCGAACGATCCGAAAGCCGAGGGCTTGGCCCGTGCCGCCGCCCTCGGCATTCCGACGAAGGTCATCGATCACCGGGCCTATCCCGACCGGGCGAGCTTCGACGCGACCATCGACGCGGCTTTGCGGGAAGCAGGCACCGAGTTGGTCTGCCTCGCCGGCTTCATGCGGATCCTGACGGACGGGTTCGTGGAGGGCTGGGCGGGCCGGATGATCAACATCCACCCGTCCCTGCTGCCGCTGTTCAAGGGCACGCACACCCATGCGCAGGCCCTGGCCGCCGGAGTGCGGCTGCACGGCTGCACGGTGCATTTCGTGGTGCCGGAACTCGATGCCGGCCCCATCGTCGCCCAGGCGGCGGTGCCGGTGCGGCAGGGCGACGACCCCGACAGCCTCGCCGCGCGGGTCATCGTGCAGGAGCGCCGGCTCTATCCGGCGGCGCTCGCCCTCGTCGCGGGCGGACGGGCGCGCCTCGACGGCGGGCGCGTCGTGATCGACGACGCGCCGCCGGATGGCGTGCTGTTCAGTCTCTAGCGTGGATTAGACCGGGCGCTGCAGCTTGCAGGCGTCGAGGGCCGAGAGAGCCTTGGCGCGGGCGCTGTCGTTGAAGTAGCCGGTGACGCGGTAGGCATCGAGCTCGGACTCGTCGAGGCTGCGCAGGGTCTGCTTGGCGTAGCAGCCGCAGGGGCGATCCAGGGACGCCTCGGGGGCGCTGGTCATGCGGGCCTGCACGACGGCGCAGGCGTGGCGCACGCGGCCTTCGAGGTTGGCCTTGCTCGCAGTCTTGAGCGCCGGGTCGGGCTGGTACTGCTCGAACGGGGCCGACGAGCCGCTGGCGAGGGCGGCGGTGGCGCCGAGGGCGAGGAGGCCGGTCGCGGCCAGCAGGCGGAGGCGGGTCGTCATCGTATCGTGGTCCCAGGGCTCGGGGTGTTCTACCGAGTTCCCTGGTCGCCCCCGGACTCCGCGCCGTCAATGACGGGGCGGACACACCTTCCGGTCATCACGCGCAAGAGCCCGTTCCCGGATGGCGCCGGCGGGGCTGTGTGCCCCACCGGCCACCGTCACCTTACTTGGTGAGATCCGAATCCTGGAAGAACTGCGCGATCTCGAGCTTCGCGTTCTCGGCGCTGTCCGAACCGTGGACGGTGTTCTCGCCGACCGACTCGGCGAACTGCTTGCGGATGGTGCCCTCGGCGGCCTGGGCCGGGTTCGTGGCACCCATCACCTCACGGTACTTGGCGACGCCGTTCTCGCCTTCGAGCACCTGCACGACCACCGGGCCGGAGGTCATGAACTCCACGAGCTCGCCGAAGAACGGGCGCTCCTTGTGGACCTCGTAAAACTTTTCGGCCTGGGCCTTGGTCATCTGGATGCGGCGCTGGCCGACGATGCGGAGGCCCGCGCCCTCGATCACGGCGTTCACGGCGCCGGTGATGTTGCGGCGGGTCGCATCGGGCTTGAGGATCGAGAAGGTGCGCTCGGTGGCCATGGTCCGTGGTCTTTCTGTCGGGAATTCGGGCGGGAGATCGGGCGCACGAACCGGGTCCGCATCGCACCGCGGCCAAGGGGCCTTCTGCGAAATCCCCTCTCGCGCGAAATCCCTTGGGCGGCGGGCTTATAGCCCCGCGCAACCCCTGCCTCAACCCAGCGGGGCGGATTCGGAAAACCGGGGAAACGTGGCCTTGCCGCAACACGGCCAAGAATTCGCCCGATTGCGAGGGCTCCATTGCCGCATCGGGTCCGGCGCAACGCCGGGCCGTTCAGAATCCGGAGCTGCCCATGAAGCCGATCCTGCGCATCGCCCTCAGCCCCGCTTTCCTCCTGGCCGGCCTCGGCGCCGTCCAGGCCGAGACGCCCCGCGATCCCTCCGGCACCTGGCTGACGGGTGACGGCCGCGCCAAGATCCAGATCGACCGCTGCGGCGCGAACGCGTCCCATGTCTGCGGCAAGGTCGTGTGGCTCAAGGTGCCGACCACGGATACCGGCGCCCCGCGCACCGACATCAAGAACCCGGACCCGAAGAAGCGCGCCCGCCCGGTGATCGGCCTTCAGCTGATCGAGGGCCTGCGGCCGGAGGACGGCAAGTTCGCGGGCCAGATCTACAATGTCGAGGAGGGCAAGACCTACGACGTGAGCGTGGAGCGCGAGAGCGAATCCGAACTCAGCGTCTCGGGCTGCCTCTTGAAGGTGCTCTGCGGCTCGCAGACCTGGACGCGTGTGCCTGGCGTGAACCAGCAGGCGTCGAACAAGAACTGACCGCCTAGACCGCGGCGAGGCCCCGTTGCACGGCGGGCCTCGCCAGCACCCGCTCGAGCCACCGGGCGACGTTCGGCAGGGTGCCGATGTCCACACCCTGCTTGAAGTTGAGCTTGGCCCACGTCACCGTCGCGATGTCGGCGATGGAGAACTGGTCCGCGATGTACTCGCGGCCTTCGAGACGCCGTTCCAGCACGCCGTAGAGCCGCTTGGCCTCGGCGGTGAAGCGCTCGATGGCGTAGGGCACCTTTTCCGGCGCGTAGATGGTGAAATGGTGCGTCTGTCCGAGCATCGGCCCGAACCCTGCCACCTGCCAGAACAGCCACTCGTCCACCGCCACCCGCGCGCGCTCGTCGGCCGGGTAGAGCTTCCCGGTCTTGCGGCCGAGATACTGCAGGATCGCCCCCGATTCGAAGACGGTGATCGGCTGGCCGCCGGGGCCTTCGGGATCGACGATGGCCGGGATCTTGTTGTTGGGTGAGATCGCCAGGAAGTCGGGCGCGAACTGCTCGTTCTTCGCGATGTTCACGGGCACGATCCGATAGGGGAGCTCGCACTCCTCCAGCATGATCGGAACCTTCCAACCGTTCGGCGTGCTCCACGTGTGCACGTCGATCGGCCGGGCGTTGACCGCTGCCATCAATCGCTTCCCTTCAGGCAATCCCAGACGGACCCTGTGCGGCTGCGAATGAAGACGATTTTGCCCCGCCGCTCAAGCCACACGCCCAGATTGTCTCACGCCTTCGTGAGGGGACGATCCTGTGCGCAACGCCGGTTCGCGCTCGACCGGCGGGCGGTCGCCATGCCCCGCTCCGGTCGCCGCCCGTGTCGGCGGTGATCAGGACGCTACGATGAACGACCGTCTGTTCAGGGCTGCGTGTCTCGCCCTGTCCCTCGCCGCCGCCCCGGCGGCTTTCGCCAAGGAGCCCGCCCCCGCCGAGACCGCGCCGTCCGCCAAGGCGCCGTCTGCTAAGGCGCCGAGCGCCGGACAGGCCGCCGCCCGCGAGCGGCAGAAGACCTGTGGCACCGAATGGCGCGCCCTCACCGACGCCCAGAAGGCGACCGAGGGGCCGAAGTGGCCGCAATTCTGGAGCAAGTGCAACAAGCGGCTGAAGGGCCACGACAAGGCCTGACCGGCTGCGGCGGCGCTGCCGTGAAACTCCGGTGACTGCGCGCGCGTTGATGCCCGCCTAACGGCTCAGCTGGAGTGTGGGACGATGAACGCGCGGCTCGACAGTGCCGCGCCGGCCGGTGGCTCCCGCCTCGACCGGCTGATCGATGCCGTCGATCAATACGTGCCCAGGCTTCCGGCCTGGGCTTTCGCGACGCGAATCTGGCTGGCGATGATGCTGGCCCTCGGGGTCGCCTTCTGGCTGCAGCTGGAAAGCGCCTCCTCGGCCGCGACCTGCGTGGCGATTCTCGCCCAACCCAAACGCGGACAGGCCTTGTCGAAGGCGGTCTACCGCCTCGTCGGCACGCTGATCGGCGCGGCCGTCTCCATCGTCTTCATCGCCCTGTTCGGTCAGGACCGGGTGCTGCTCCTCACCTCGGTCGCGGTCTGGCTCGGCCTCTGCGTGCTCGTCGCGCAATACCTGCAGGATACCCGCGCCTACGGGGCCATGCTCTCCGGCTACACGGTCGGTATCGTGGCGCTGGCGCAGATCGATACGCCGCAGGACACGTTCGACGCCGCGACCGCGCGCGTGGCGGCCATCGTCATCGGCATCGTCGCGATCACCTTCATCAACGATGCCCTCGCCTCCCCGAGCACGTGGCGTTCCCTCTTGCCGACGCTCACGTCGGCCTGGGACGCCACCCGCGCCTACGCGAAGGAGACGCTGGAGAAGGGCGATCTCGGCGTCGTCCGCACGGCGGCGCTGATCCGCCAGATCGCGCCCATGCGCGCCGATGCCAGCGCCATCGCCGGGGAACTCGATGACGGGCCCTTCCGGGCGGCTGGGTCGCGAAGCTGCATCGCGGCGCTCTATGCCATGGCGGCGGCGATCCGCACCGTCGCAGCGGCGGCGGCACATCTGCGCGAGCCGTCGCCGGCCGTCGAGGAAGCACTCGCCATCTGCCGCCGCATCGCCGCCGGGCCCGATCCGGCACGGCTCGACGCGGAGGACGAACGCCTGCGCGAACTGATCGATGAGGCGATCCGCGATGCCGACCGCCCCATCGACGAGATCGTCGTGCTTCAGCGCGCCCTCGATTTCGCCTGCGCGGCGACCTTCGCCCTGGACGGGCTGAAGGCGCTCGCCGACGGACACGAACCCCTCCGCGATGCGCGCCTGCCGACCCACCGCGACTTCCCCGTGGCGGCGCGTGGCGCGATGCGGGTGGTGATCGGCTTTGCCGTCACGGCGGCGAGCTTCGTGGCCTTGGGCTTGCCGCAGGCCTCCTTCGCCCTCGTGCAGGTCGCGGCGACCTCCTCGCTCTCGTCGGTGACGCCGGACCCGAAGAAGTTCGCCAACGGCGTGATGATCGGCATGACGCTCGCCGCGACCTTCGCCGGCATCGCCCGCTTCACCCTGCTGAACGGCGTCCAGGGTTTTCCGATGCTGGCCATGGTGATGGCGCCGGTCATCTATCTCGGCTGCTTCCTGTCGCTGAATCAAAAAACCTTCGGTATCGGCTTCATCCTGATCGTGTTCTTCCCCGTCCTGCTCAGCCCCTCGAACCCGCAGGATTACGATGCCCTCACCTTCCTGCTGAACGGCTTCCTCGTCCTCGTGGCGGCGGTGATCCTCGGCGTGGTGGTGCGGCTCGTCCTGCCGGTGAACAATGCGCAGCAGCGGGTCTTCGCCCTCGATTCCGCCAAGCGGTCCCTGGCCGATGCCCTGCTCGGCGAGGGCGGCGACGCCACGACCCGCACCAGCCTGAATGCCGACCGCCTCTTCCAGTTCGCGGGCTACAGTTCCGGCAACAGCGCCGTGCGCAAGGCGAACCTCAGCCACGCCTTCGCCCTGGCCCGGCTCGAAGCGGCGGCGGCGCGGGCGCATGCGGAATTGCGCGCCCTGTGGCAAATCGAGCCCCTGCGGGCTGTGATCCCCGGCACCCGCAACGCTTTGGCACGCGGCGACGACCGTGCCCTGGAGTTATCCGCGCAGGCCCTGCTCGGCAGCGCGCGGGGCGAAGACCGGGGCGTGCGGCTCCTGACCGCGCGGGCGGTGAGCGATCTCGTCAGCGCGGCTCGAACCATTGCGCACCATCGACGCTTTCTACAGCGGCTCGATATCGCTCCGTTCTGAGATAGAGGCAGCAAGACTGGTCATGCACGAGGATATCCACTTCGGCGGGGTCCTGATCTCGTCCTTCGTGGGTTACGCCCTCGTCGCCTTCGCTATTCTGCTCGCGCTCCGTTTCGTCTTCGCCCGCATCCGGCTCAGCCGCTACGTCGCGAACGCTCCCCTCGCCGAGGCCGGCATCTATGTCTGCGTCCTCGCCCTGCTGATTGCCCTGACCTGATGCCGCAGACCACCGCAGACGAGGACGATCCCAAGAAGGTCGCGCCGGCCGAGTTGGAGGACGGGAAATCCGCGCCGCCACCGGTCGAACCGCCCGCCACGCATGCGCGCTTTACGAAGGCCACCGGGCGCAGCCGGGCGGCGAAGGTGTTCCGCTTCGCCGCGACAGGGCTGATCCTGATCGTCGCCTTCGTGGCGGCGGCCTTCGTCTGGCAATTCTACGTCGAGGCTCCCTGGACCCGCGACGGGCGGGTGCGCGTGCAGGTCGCCAACATCGCCCCGCAGGTCTCCGGCCAGATCGTCGCCGTGAAGGTGGCGGACAACCAGAACGTGAAGAAGGGCGACATCCTCTACGTCATCGACCCTATCGACTTTCAGGTCGCCGTGTCGTCGGCCGATGCCGAGGTGAAGAACCGCGAGGCCGACCTCTCGGTGAAGAGCGCCCAGGCCGCGCGGCGCGAAGCGCTGTCCACCGTCTCGACCTCCATCGAGGAGAAGCAGATCTACGCCGGCAACGCCAAGATCGCTTCGGCGGCTCTTGAGGCGGCACAGGCGCAGCTGAGGCAGGCCAAAGTCAATCTGGAGCGCACGCAGGTCCGCTCTACCGTGAACGGGCGCGTCACCAACCTGCTCATGCGGGTCGGCGATTATGCCCGCAGCGGCAGCTCGAACGTCAACGTCGTCGATACCGATTCCTACTGGATCGACGGGTATTTCGAGGAGACGAAGATGCGCAACATCCAGGTCGGCGCCTCGGCCGATGTGGCGCTGATGGGCTATCCGCAGCACTTGAACGGCACGGTCGCGAGCATCACGCTCGGCATCTCCACCGCCAACGCCACCGCGAGCACGCAGGGCCTGCCGGACGTCAACCCGGTCTACACCTGGGTGCGCCTCGCCCAGCGCGTGCCGGTCCGCATCAAAATCGACCGCGTGCCGCCGGAGGTCCCCCTGGTGGCGGGCATGACCGCGACGGTGGTGGTGGGCGACGGACGCGCCACCCCCCCGACCTGGTTCATGGATCTCCGCGACCGCATCGCCGGCAAACCCGAGACGACGGTCGAAGCCCAGCGGCAGTAGAGGACGGGACCGTTCAATTGCGGACTAAACAATCGGCATCATGCTGTGCATCACTTAAGCCTGACGGTTTCTTAAGGTCGTACGAAAGCGAAGACGGCTTCATTTTTCGAGTTGACGAGGTCGTGGGACGGGCGCAGTCTCTTCCAGTGCTTCGCGGATGCGGGCACGCGTCATCCGTTACCAAGCGGATAGTGCGGATGACCAGGGAATTACTCGCAACGAGCTGAAGGAGACTGGCATGACTCCACCTCAGCAGGATGCCGCCTTGATGGGCGCGGGACCGTTCGGCCCGTAACCTAGCGGCCTTTCGACGGATAACCGGACGGGAGCGGCCCCAGGGGCATGGAAGCGGCCTTCCAGGCACGACTTCGAACACGCGAGACGCCCCACCTCAGCCCTCCCGCCACGGCTTTGCTCGTTTTGACCCAGGCTCGACTTGCCCGCGCGGCCTCGCCGCAGCGGGGTTTTTGCGCGGGCGACGTCAGACCGCCGGGCCCATCCAGTCCGTGACGATGCGGATCTGGTCGGGATCGAGGAGCGCGGGGGCGTGGCCGCAGCCGGGAATCTCGACGCGGTAGGTGCGCGGGCCGCGCCGGGTCATCTCGTCGGCCGTCTCGCGCAGGAGCAGGTCCGACTCGACCCCGCGCAGCAGCAGCACGGGACAGGTGATCGCGTCCCAGTCGCGCCACATGCTCACGCTGTAGACCCGGCCCGGCCGGAAGGCCTGCCCGATGGCGGGGTCGTAATGCGGCCGCCAGCCGCCGGTCGGCTCTGGGAAGAAGCTGTGAATGGCGATGTGGCGCCATTGCTCGTCGGTGAGCGGCCCGAACGCGCCGAGCACGATCCGCAGGCGCGATTCGCCGGAGGCGAGGTTGTGGTGCAGGCGCGGCGCGTCCCGCAGCCGGTCGCCGATATGGCGGATGGGCGCCCAGGGCAGAAACGGCCCGATGTCGTTGATGACGAGGCGGCGGATCGGCGTGTCCTGCGCCGAGGCCAGCACCATGCCGGTTAGGCCCCCGAGGGAGGTGCCGATCCAGTCGATCTCGCCCTTCAGATTGAGGTGGGCGATGAGCGCGGCCATGTCGGCGGCGTATTGCGGCAGGGCGTAGAGTTCGGGATCGCGCAGCCAGCCGGAGAGGCCTCGCCCCGGCAGGTCCGGGCAGATCACCCGGTAGCCCATCTTGGCGAGCGCGAAGGCGAGCTGGTCGAAGTCCCGCCCCTGCCGGCTCAGGCCGTGAACGCAGATGATGACGCGGCGGCTCTCCGGATCGCCCCAATCGACATAGGCGATGCGGTGGAAGTCCTTCGGCGCGTAGGCGAGGAAATGCCCCGTGCGGAACGGGACATCGGCTTCGCTCAGTTCATCGAGCCGCAGCGGGCGGCTCCGCAGCAGCGTCGTCACCGCGTTTCGGCGCGGATGGCGGCCTCACGCGCGAGGCGTGACGTGGTCTGGTGCAGATCGACCACCTGATCGGTGATCCGCCGCGACTGGTCCTGCATGAAGGAGACCTGCAATTGCAGCATCTCGCGCGGATCGGAGGTGGAGGCGAGCTGTTCGGCGAAGTCGAGGGAGGCGCGCACGTTCGTGTCGGACGCGACGAGCATGCGGTGGCCGATCTCGCGCATGGCGAAGAGCATATGGCTCGCGTTGTCCTCGAAGGCGTTGTAGAGGCGCGCGCCGGCCGATTCCCACTGCTCCCGCGCCTTGCGGGCGCCCGCGACGTTGCTGTCGGTGAGCTGCGTCGCCGCCTCGCGGGTCGAGCCCGCCACCTGCTTCCAGCCCTCGAAGGCCTGGGCCATGGAGGCTTCGAAGGCGTTCAGCGCCTGCTCGCCGGCATGGGCGTAGCGCTCGTAGGCCTCGCGGGCCTTGGCGACCGCGCTTTCCGCCATCTCGCGGCGCATCGCATCCGATGGGGCCGGTAGGTTGTCGTTGTTCACGTTCGGCTCCCGCGCGCGACGAAGCCGGTTCGCCCCGGCAGCGTGGCATTTTACACGACGGCGTATCCCGTCAACCGCATCGCGGTGACGGCAGCCCGCGACTCGTTACGGAGGAGGCAGCCTATTCGATCCCGCCGCCCCGCGCGATTGACAGCGGAGCCACCCTCGAAATCATGGCGCCAAGGGGCGAACGCCACGCCCGCCGCCTGACCGAGAGGGCCGTCATGACGGACACCCCGATGCCGCCAGCCGGCGGGGCCGCGCACCGCTTCGAAGCGGGGCTGGAACGCAGGGCGGCGAATTATGTGTCCCTGACGCCGGTGAGCCTGCTCGCCCGCGCGGCGGCGGCCTTCGGTGCCCGCGTCGCGGTGATCGACGGCGAGCGCCGCCTCACCTACGCCGCCCTCTACGCGCGCTGCCGCCGCCTCGCCTCCTCGCTCGCCGCGCGGGGGATCGGGCGCCTCGACACGGTGGCGATCCTGGCCTCCAACATTCCCGAGATGGTCGAAGCGCATTTCGCCGTGCCGATGCTCGGCGCGGTGCTGAACCCGCTCAACACCCGCCTCGACCCGGCGACCATCGCCTTCTCCCTCCGGCACGGCGGCGCGCGGGTGCTGATCGTCGAGGAGGCCCATGCGCCGCTGGCCGCGAAGGCGTTGGCCGCGATGGAGGCGCGGCCCCTCGTCATCACTATCGGCGAGACGGGGATCGCGGGCGCACTCCCCTACGAAGCGCTGATCGAGGCGGGCGACCCCGCCCATGCCTGGGCGCCGCCTGACGACGAGTGGCAATCGCTGTGCCTGCTCTACACCTCCGGCACGACGGGCGATCCGAAGGGCGCCGTCTACAGCCATCGCGGCGCCTATCTCCAGGCGCTCGGCAACGCCGTGACCTTCGGGCTGTCGGGCGAGAGCGTGTATCTCTGGACCTTGCCGATGTTCCATTGCAGCGGCTGGTCCTACCCCTGGGCCTGCGTGGCGGCGGGCGCGACGCAGGTCTGCCTGCGCAAGGTCGAGCCGGCGGACATCTTCCGGCTGATCGCAGAGCACGGGGTGACGCATCTGTGCGGCGCGCCCATCGTCCTGTCGATGATCGCCCATGCCCCCGCGCACGAGCGGAGGGACTTCCCCCAGACGGTGCGCTGCGCGGTCGGCGGCGCGGCACCCTCGTCCACCATCATCCGCACGATGGAGGAGATGGGCTTCCGCATCACCCACCTGTACGGGGCGACGGAGAGCTACGGCCCGGCCACCGCCTGCCTCGCCCAGCCCGACTGGGCCGAATTGACCGACGAGGAACGCTACCAGCGCATGGCGCGCCAAGGCGTGGCGCTGGCGACCCTCGATGGCGTCATCGTCACCGATCCCGAGACGGGGGAGCCCGTGCCGCAGGATGGCAGCCGGATCGGCGAGATCCGCCTGCGCGGCAACACGATCATGAAGGGCTATCTCGGCAACCCCTCCGCCACGGAGAAGGCGCTGGCCGGCGGCTGGTACGCCACGGGCGACCTCGCCGTCTGGCACGCGGACGGCGCCGTCGAGATCAAGGACCGCTCGAAGGACATCATCATCTCGGGCGGCGAGAACATCTCCAGCCTGGAGGTGGAGGAGGTGCTGATGCGCCACCCTTCGGTGATGCTTGCCGCCGTGGTCGCCCGGCCCGATGCGACCTGGGGCGAGACGCCCTGCGCCTTCCTCGAAGCCAAGCCCGGCAGCGAGGTGCCGAGCCAGGAGACGATCATCGCCTTCTGCCGCGAGCGCATGGCCCGCTACAAGGTGCCGAAGACGGTGGTGTTCGGCCACCTGCCGAAGACCTCGACGGGTAAGATCCAGAAGTTCGTTCTCCGGGACCGGGCGCGGGAGATCGGCTGAGGGTTATTCCTTCTCCTTCACCCGCCGGCATTCGGTCTTGAGGTAGGCGGTCTTGCCGATATCCTCGCGCAGGTCGGTGCGGGCGATGATCTCCTGCCAGCCGGTGGCGCAGCCGAGTTCGTTCGCGACCCGCACCTTGCGGACTTCGAGCGCCTGTGCGTCGGTGCAGGCTTCCTGAGCGATCCCGTTGGCGCAGACCAGCACCACTGCGATGAAGGCGTTCATGGCGTTCCGTCCCCTTGTTGCTCCGGGTGTACATGCTCCCGCAGGGGCCGGTTTCCATCTTTACCGGCACGCCGCGTCCGCCTAGCGTCGTCGCGATGCCCCTGGTCCCCCCTCCCCGCTCCAAGGCCCCGCTGCCCGCGGCGGATGTACCGTCCTCCGCGATCCTAGCCGGCAACCAGCCGGAGTGGACGGTTGGCGAGCTCTCGACGAAGCTGAAGCAAACCCTGGAAGATCGCTTCGGCCACGTTCGCCTCCGGGGTGAGATCTCCGGATTCCGGGGCGTGCACGGCTCTGGCCATGCCTATTTCTCCCTGAAGGATGGGCAGGCCAAGATTGATGCGGTGGTGTGGAAGGGCGTCTATGGCCGCCTCCGTCAGAAGCCGCAGGAAGGGCTGGAAGTCGTCGCGACGGGGAAGATCACGACCTTTCCCGGCAAGTCCTCCTACCAGATCGTCATCGACAGCCTGGAGCCCGCCGGGCTCGGCGCGTGGATGGCGCTGCTGGAAGAGCGGCGGAAGATGCTCGCCGCCGAGGGCCTGTTCCTCCCCGAGCACCGCAAGCCTATCCCGTTCCTGCCGAACGTCGTCGGCGTCGTCACCTCGCCGACCGGCGCGGTGATCCGCGATATCCTCCACCGGTTGCAGGACCGCTTCCCCCGCCCGGTCCTCGTCTGGCCGGTGCGCGTGCAGGGCGACGGCGCCGCCGAGGAGGTCGCCGCCGCGATCAGGGGATTCAACGCCCTGACGCCCGGCGGACCCATCCCCCGACCCGATCTGCTGATCGTCGCGCGTGGCGGCGGCTCGATCGAGGACCTGTGGGCGTTCAACGAGGAATGCGTCGTCCGCGCCGCCTTCGAGAGCGTCATCCCGCTGATTTCGGCGGTGGGCCACGAGACCGACACGACGCTGATCGACCACGTCGCCGACCGCCGCGCGCCGACGCCGACCGGCGCGGCCGAGATGGCGGTGCCGGTGCGCGCCGACCTCATCGCCACGGTGGCGGATCTGGCGGCGCGGGGCGGAGGCGCCGTCCGCCGCCGGATCGAGCGCGACCGGGCGGACCTGCGTGGCCTCGTCCGCGCCATGCCCGGCCCCGACATGCTGCTCGCGGCCAAGCGTCAGCGGCTCGACCTCGCGGAGGCGCGCCTCGCTCCGGCGCTGGCAGCCGGTGCGGCCCGCCACCGGGTGAAGCTCCAGGCGCTCCTCGACCGGCTTGCCCGCCGCTCGCCGGAACTCGCCCTCGCCCAGGCCCGCGCCCGCCTAGACCGCATCGACGACCGCGCCCACCGGGCGCTGATCGTCGAGGTGCGCCGGAAGGAGGAGCAGGTCGCCCAATTCGGCCGTCGCCTCGTGCTGGCCAAGGAAACCAGCCTGGAGCGCGCCCGCGCCTTGGAGGCCCGCCGCCGGGATCGCCTGGCCGGGCTAACGGCGCGGCTCGTCCAGGCCGGGCGGCGCGACATCGAGCGCCGCCACAGCCGCCTGCAATCGCTGGCCGATCTGCTGGGCACCCTCAGCTATCGCTCCGTCCTCGACCGGGGCTTCGCCCTGGTCCGCGACGGCGACGGCCGCCCCCTGAAGCACGCCGAGGAGGCCGAGGCATCGACGCGCCTGACCCTGCAATTCGCGGACGGGACCGTCGAGGCCCTGCCCGCCAAGGGCAAGCGCCCGGCGTCGCGCGCGAAGAGCCCGAAGGCGAAGCAGGGGACGCTGTTCGACGCCTAATCCCGCACCCGGTAATGGTAGCGGTACAGCTCCCGCGTGAAGCCGAGGCCCTGGTAGAGGGTGATCGCCGCCGTATTGCTGTCCTCGACCTGTAGGCAGACGGCGCTGGCACCCGTTTCCGCGCCCCAGCGCATCAAGCCGGCCACCGCCGTCCGCGCGAAGCCATGCCGGCGCAGAGCCTTCGGCACGGCCACGGACTCGATCACGAGCAGCGCTCCGGCCCGGACGCCGAAGCAGATCGCGCCGATTCCGTCCGGCCCTTCCACCGACACGAAGGCGCGCGGCAACAGGATCGCCTCCGTCACCATGCGGAACGTCCGCGCCGTATCGGCATGATGGCCGCTTACGGCGTCGCGGATGGCCAGCCATTCCAGTGATGGGGCCGGCGCCACAGTGACGTCGGCTTCGGCGCAGTCGCCGAGATCGCGGTACAGGGTTCGGGTTTCGCCGATGGCACGGTAGCCCCTCCGTTCGAGATAGGGGAGCATCTGCGGAGCGATGGCGGGCACGCGGAAGATCGGTCGCTGCCCGAGCCCGGCATAGATGGCCTCGCTGGCCGTGATCGCCGCGTCTGGGTCGCCCGCCCCGCGCAGGGGATTGCAAGAGTTGATGCGCTTCGAGGATCCGCCCGCTGCGCGGAGCAGATAGCCATGGACGAGGGCGTGACGCGGGCTCGGCCACGCGTTCAGGCAGGCTTCTTCCACCTGCCAGCACAGATCATCCGTGGCTAATCCCGCCATTATCCATCCTGCGATGTCGCACCGACTTGAACTCGGTTAAGCTCGCGCGATGTCCGGCTCATGACCGGACGCCCCCCAGACACCCTGTTCTGCCTCCACTTTCTAGGCGGAAGTACCCGAAGCTGGGAGGCCCTCGGGCGCGCCCTCGACGGCACCGCACGCCTCGTCCCCATCGACCTGCCGGGCTTCGGCGCGGCGAGCGGCCAGTCGGGATACGGCATCGACGCCATGGCCGACGCCGTGACGGAGGCCATCGTCGCCGCCGCGCCGGGGTCGTTCCGCATCGCCGGCCACAGCATGGGCGCCAAGGTCGCCCTCGCCCTCGCCCGGCGTGCCGAAGACGGCGATGACCGGCTGGACGGGCTCTCTAGCCTCGTGCTGATCTCCGGCTCGCCGCCGAGCCCGGAGCCGATCCCCGAGGATCGCCGCACCAAGATGCTGGCCTGGATCGATTCCGACGACGAGACCCGCACGAAGGAGGCCCGCGCGTTCGTGCGCGCCAACGTCGCCGCGAAGCTCCCGGCCGAGGTCGAGGACCGGGCGGTCGAGGACGTGCTCCGCACCGCCCCCGCCGCCTGGAAGGCGTGGCTGACCTCCGGGTCGAACGAGGACCACTGCCGCCGGATCGGTACGCTGCGGATGCCCGCCCTCGTCCTCGCGGGATCGGAGGATGCCGATCTCGGCGCCGACGCCCAAGCGGCGCTGACCATGCCGCATCTGCCGAACGGACGGCTCGTCACGGTGGAAGGCGTCGCCCATCTGCTGCCGATGGAGAAGCCGGAGGAGCTGGCCCGACTGCTCCGCGAGCCGCTGTCCGCCTCCGTCGAGCCGAACACTTTCCCCGTTCCTGCCGATTACGATGCGCTGATCGCCTCCGACCGGGTGAATTCCCGCCTGCGCGAGACCCTTCGCCAGCGCGCCGAGCCCGACGATCCGGCCTACGCGCCGAAGGCGATGGATGCAGTGGAATTCGCCATCCTGCGGGCGGTCTTCGCGCGGGTGCTGCCCGTGCCGGGCCTCGACGTCGCGGCACGGCTCGATGCGCGGCTGGCCTCCGGTGGCGGCGACGGCTGGCGCTTCGTCGCCCTGCCGCCCGACGCGGAAGCCTATCGGGCCGCGCTCCGCACGCTCGATGCGGCATCGCGGGCCGCCCACGAACGCCCCTTCGTCGCGCTGGACGAGGCGGGGCAGGACGCGCTCCTGACCCTGGCGCAGAAGGGCGAACTGTCCGTACCGGATTCGCTCGGCGGCCTCCTCGATGCGGATCGGATGCGCTTCTGGTTCGAGGATGTGCGGGCGGACGCCGTGCGCCTCTATCTCGCCCATCCGGCGTCGCTCGCCAGCATCGGCTTCTCCGGGATCGGCGCGGGCGGCGACAGCCCCGAGCCCCTGGCTGCCGGCCTGCCGGGCTTCCACAAAACCGGCCTCGATTCCCCTGAAAGCTGGGAGCCCCGCTCCTCGGAGTCCGCACGATGAACCTCGATTCCATGCGGACTTACGCCGAGGGCGACACGGTCGATGTCGTGGTGATCGGCACCGGGGCCGGCGGTGCGCCCGTCATCGCCAAGCTGGCGGCGTCGGGCCTGTCGGTCGTCGCCCTGGAGGCAGGGCCGAACTTCCGGCCCGAAAAGTTCGCCTTCGACGAGACGCTGGCCGACGAAATCTACTGGACCGACGAGCGCCTGAGCGGCGGCTCGACGCCGGAGGCCTTCGGCGCCAACAACAGCGGCACCGGTGTCGGCGGCTCGACCCTTCACTGGGGCGCCTTCGTCCCCCGCGCCGATGCCCGCGACCTGCGCCTGTTCACGGAGAGCGGCGAGGGCGTCGACTGGCCGCTCGAACACGCCGACCTCGTGCCCTACTACGAGCGGGTCGAAGGCTTTCTCGGCGTGTCAGGCCCGCCGACCTATCCGTGGGATGCGGGGCGCCGCTATCCGCTGCCGCCGGTCCAGCGGAACGGCCCGGCCGACATTATGGCCGGCGCCTGCGACAGCCGGGGCATCCGTTGGGCGGATGCGCCCGCCGCTCTGGTCTCGCGCGAGTTCCAGTCCGAGGACGGACCCCTGCGCCATGGCTGCATCAATTGCGGCTTCTGCCATCAGGGCTGCCGCAACGGCGCCAAGGCGAGCATGGACGTGACCTACCTGCCGCTCGCGGTCGCGCACGGCGCCGAGATCCGGCCTGAATGCTTCGTCACCGGCTTCGAGCGCGGGGCCGACGGGCGGATCTCGGCGGTGATCTACAGCCATGAGGGCCGCGAAACGCGCCAGCGCTGCCGGGCGGTGTTTCTCAGCGCGGGCGCCGTCGAGACGCCGCGCCTGCTGCTGCACAACGACCTCGCCAACGGCAGCGGCCAGGTTGGGCGCAATTACATGGGCCATGTGGCGACGCAGGTCTGGGGCACCTTCGACCACGAGGTGCGGATGAACCGGGGCTACCCGTCCTCGCTCATCACCGAGGACTTCATCCGCGCCGAGGGAGCCGACTTCGCGGGCGGCTACCTAATCCAGAGCCTCGGCGTGGTGCCGCTCACCTTCGGCAACGCCGTCGCGCGCGGACGTGGCCTGTGGGGCAAGGCGCTCATCGACTATCTCGGCCGGTACAATCACCTCGCCGGAATCGGCATCAACGGCGAAACGCTGCCCTGCGATGCCAACGTGCTGACCCTGTCGGACGAGGTCGATGCGCGGGGGATGCGCAAGGCCCAGATCGACTTCGGCTACTCCACCAACGAGGAGCGGCTGAACGCCCACGCCACCAAGGTGATGCGCGACCTCTGGGAGGCAGCGGGTGCCAAGGACATCTGGGTGCTGGAGCGCGTGGCCCACACCATCGGCACCTGCAGGATGGGCCATGACGGCGATACGGCGGTGGTCGATGCGTTCGGCCGCAGCTTCGACATCGACAACCTCTGGATCAGCGACGGCTCGACCTTCCCAAGTTCGCTGGCGGCCAACCCCGCGCTGACGATCATGGCGCTGGCGTTGCGCAGCGCCGACCGGTTCCTCGCTGTCGGGCGATAAGGCCCCTCAGCCGCGAATCTCCGCAAGGCTTCGACGCTGACGCCCCTCGGCGTCGAAGTTCTCCGGGGCGAGCCAGGCGGCGAAGGCGTCGCGCAGGCGTGGCCAGTCCGCGTCGGTCACGGCGTACCATGCCGTGTCCCGCGAGCGCCCCTTCACCACCACCGCCTTGCGGAAGATGCCCTCGAACGCGAAGCCGTACCGCAGGGCCGCCGCGCGCGAGGGCGCGTTGAGGCTGTCGCATTTCCACTCGTAGCGGCGGTAGCCCAATTCATCGAAGGCGCGGGCCATCATCAGGGCCATGGCCTCCGTCGCCGCCGGCTTGCGCTGAAGGCTCGGGCCGAAATGCAGGTGGCCGACCTCGATCACCCCATTGGCCGGGTCGATCCGCAGGTAGGAGGCAATGCCGAGCGGTTCGCCCGTCTCCGCGTCGAGGATCGTGTGGAACAGCGGGTCGTCTCCCGCCGCCTGCCGGTCCAGGCGCTCGCGGAACGCGGCCTCTGTCTCCGGCAGGTCGTCCATCAGGTAGGTCCAGCTGCGCCGGTCGGGCGCGCCCTGGAAGAGCGCGTAGAGCTTTGCCGCATGGGCCGCCGGATCGAGGGGCACGACGTGGCAGAACCGGCCGCACATCGGTGTGCGCGGCGGACGCGGACGGGGCGTCCACTCCGGCAGTGCCGGCCCGATGGGCTGGCCGTACTCGTTCAGGCGCTCGGACGAATCGGTGTGGCTCATCCGAGCACCTTATTCGATCAGGCCATTTCCACCGCCACCGGCTGCGGCCCGGCGCGATAGGCGGACGAGGCTTCGTCGGTGAACCAGCAGGCCGCCCGGTGGCCGGGGGAGAGTTCCACCTCCGGCGGCATCTCCTTCCGGCAACGGTCCTCCGCGAGGAAGCAGCGCGGCGCGAAGGGGCAGCCCGGCGGGCGGTTGGCGAGGTCGGGCGGGCTTCCGGGGATGGTCTGAAGGCGGCTGCCCTTGTCCATCGCGCCCTCGGCGCGGCTGCGCAGGAGGCCGATCGTGTAGGGATGGTGCGGATCGCGCACGATCTCCTTGGCGGTGCCGACCTCCACGATCTTGCCCGCGTACATCACCGCGATCCGGTCTGCGACCTCCACCGCCGCGCCGAGATCGTGCGTGACGATGACGATGGACAGGCCGAGATCCCGCTGCAACTCGCGCAGAAGGAGCAGCACCTGGATCTGCACCGTGGCGTCGAGCGCGGTGGTCGGCTCGTCGGCGAGCAGCACCTGCGGCCGGCAGGCGAGCGCCAGGGCGATCATCGCCCGCTGGCGCATCCCGCCCGACATCTCGTGCGGGTAATTGTCGAGGCGCCGCTCCGGGCTCGGGATGCGGACCCGCTCGAACAGGGCGAGCGCCCGAGCCCGCGCATCCTTGGACGAGATCTTTTCGTGGCGCTGGATCGACTCGGTGATCTGCCGGCCCACCGTGTAGACCGGATCGAAGGCGAGCAGCGGCTCCTGGAAGATCATCGAGACGTCGCCGCCCCGGAAATGCGACAGCGCCTTGGTGTCGAGGGCGAGCACGTCCTTGCCCGCCGCCAGGATCTTGCCCTCGATCCGGCTGCGCCCGGCCGGGAACAGCCGCAGGATCGAGCGGAGCGTCACGCTCTTGCCGGAACCGGATTCGCCGATCAGCGCCAGCGCCTGCCCGCGTTCGACCTTGAGATCGACGCCATCGACCACCTGCGTCTTGCCGAAGGCGACCCGCAGGCCGGACAGTTCGACGGCCGCGCCGTCCCGTGCCTGTGCCGTGCTCATGCCGCGATGGCCTCCGAGGGGGCGGCCGAATGGCCCGAGCCCGGCTGGCGGGCGAGGCAGGCCACGCGATGCAGGGGCATGACCGGGGAGAGCGAAGGCTCGACCGCCGAGCAGACCCCTTCCGCCAGGGTGCAGCGGGGGTGGAAGCGACAGCCGGAGGGCGGATCGATGGGGTTCGGCGGATCGCCCGCGAGCAGGGCTTCCTGTGTCCGGTTGTCGGGATCCAGCGAGGGCATCGAGGCCAGCAGCGCCTGCGTATAGGGGTGCGAGGGCGCGGCGAGCACCTGATCGGACGGGCCGATCTCGGCGACGCGGCCGAGATACATGACCATCACCCGGTCGGAGATGAAGCGCACGACGTTCAGATCGTGGCTGATGAAGATGTAGGTGAGGCCGAACTCGGCCTTGAGGTCGAGGAGCAGGTTCAGCACCTGCGCCTCGACCGACTTGTCGAGGGCCGAGACGGCCTCGTCCAGGAGCACGAGGCGCGGCTCGAGCGCGAGCGCGCGGGCGATGTTCACCCGCTGCCGCTGGCCGCCGGAGATCTCGTGCGGGTATCGGCCGGCGAAGCGCTTCGGCTCCAGGCCGACGCGGGCGAGCAGGGCGCGGGCGCGCTCCACCGCTTGCCGGCCGGGCACGCCATTCACCTTCGGCCCGAAGGCGATGGATTGCTCCACCGTCATGCGCGGGTTCAGCGAGGCGTAGCTGTCCTGGAAGACCATCTGCGCCTGCCGCCGGTAGCTGCGCCAGGGCATGGCCCGCTCGCCAATGGGCTGGCCGTCGTAGAGCATCTCGCCGGAATCGCGCTCGATCAGGCCCATGATGAGCTTGGCCGTCGTGGACTTGCCGCAGCCGGATTCGCCGACGATGCCCAGCGTCTCGCCCTTCAGCACGTCGAAATCGACGCCATCGACGGCGCGCACCACCCGCTTCGGGCCGGTGCCCTTGCGGACGGGGAAGTGCTTGATGAGACCGGAGACCGAGAGGAGCGGTTGGGCGGGGCCGCCCCGGTCGGTGGCGAAGGGATCGGGGCCGTTCGGGATGACGCTCACTGGCGGATCTCCATGGCGCTGCGCAGCCCGTCCGAGAACAGGTTGAAGGAGATCGACACGATGAAGATCGCGAGGCCCGGCAGGGCCGCCACGACGGGGTTCACGTAGATCGCCGTGCGCAGGGTGTTGAGCATGAGGCCCCATTCCGGCTCCGGCGGGCGCACGCCCAGACCGAGGAAGGACAGGCCCGAGGCCAGGATCATCGACACGGAGATGAGGCTGGTCGAGTAGACGAAGATCGGCCCGACCACGTTGCCGAGCACCTGCACCCGCATGATGGTGAAGGCCGAGGCGCCTGAGAGCTTGGCGGCGTCGATGTAGTCCCGCCGCCGGATGCCGGTGGTGACGCTCTCGGCCACGCGGGCGATCTGCGGAACGAACACGCAGGTCAGCGAGACGATCGAGTTGAAGATACCCGCGCCCAGCGCCCCCGAAAGGGCGATGGCCAGCAGCACCGAGGGGAAGGCGAAGAACACGTCGATGGTGCGCATCAGGATCGTGTTCGTCCAGCCGCCGACATAGCCGGCGAGGATGCCGATGCCGGAGCCGATGACGAAGGCAATCAGCACGGGTGTGACGCCCATGAACAGCGACAGCCGTGAGCCGAGCATCAGCCGGCTGATCATGTCGCGGCCGAGCTCGTCCGAGCCCAACCAGTAGGTCGCGTCCCCCACCGGCTTCAGCCGGCGCAGCATGGAGCCCTTGTAGGGGTCCATCGGCGTGATCCACGGCGACAGGATCGCGATGGCGATGACGATCAGGATGAGGATCCCGGCCGCCATCGCGACGGGATCGCGCACGAGCCGATGCCCGACATGACCCCAGAAGCCCCGCGAGGCGATGAAGGCCTCCGGGGCGTCGGGGGCGGCGGTGATGTTGCCGTCGAGGGCGACGGAGCCGGCAGTGAGGGGGGCAGTCATGGCCGTTCCTCCTGTCTCAGGCGCGCTCGATGCGCGGATCGAGGGCGGTCTGCATCACGTCCACGATGAGGTTGAGGGCGACGAAGAACATCGCCAGCACGAGGATCGAACCCTGGAGCAGGGGCAGGTCGCGCTGGAAGATCGCCGCGTTGAGGAGGAAGCCCGTGCCCGGCCACGCGAACACGGTCTCGATCAGGATCGAGCCGCCGAGCAGGTAGCCGAGCTGCAGGCCCATGATGGCGAGCGCGGTCGGTGCGGCGTTGCGCACCACGTGCTTGAACACGCCGAACTCGCTGAGGCCCTTCGCGCGCAGCGCCTCCACAAAATCCTGGGAGAGGATGTCGGCGACGAGCGCCCGCACGGTGCGGGCGATGATGCCCATCGGGATCACCGCCATCGTGACGGCGGGGAGGATGATGTAGCGCAGGTGGTCGAAGTCCGGCCGCCAGTTGCCGGAGCCGTCCGGCCCCGCCCCCGTGGGCGGCAGCCAGCCGAGGGTGGCCGAGAACACGATGACCAGCACCATGCCGAGCCAGTAATGCGGCACGCTCACGCCGAAGACCGACAGGGCCGAGGCCACGCGGTCGAGGATGGAGTTGCGGCGGTAGCCGGCCACGAAGCCGAAGAAGACGCCGAAGGTGAACCCGATCAACGTCGCGACGCTGGCGAGGATCAGCGAATTGACGACCGCGCGGCCGACCTCCTGCGCGACGGGGCGCCCGGTGGCGATGGACACGCCGAGATCGCCATGGAGCACGTGCCACAGCCAGATCGCGTACTGGATCGGCAGCGGCTTATCGAACCCATAGGCCGCCCGCATGTCGTCGATGGTCTGCTGCGTCGCATCCGCCGGCAGCACGGCGCTGAGCGGGTCGCCGGGGGCGAGGTGAACGAGGAGAAAGCACACGATGCTCACCCCGAACGCGACGGGGGTGACAGTGATGAGGCGTTTCAGGATGTAGAGGAGCATGGGACCGATCTGACCACCAGGGACACCCTCCCCCGGTGGGGGGAGGGTCGTTCGTCTTCACCGACCGGCGGTGGCCATGGTGATGTTGGAGAAGTCCTGGAACCAGTTCTGCGCCTGGACGAAGCCCTTCACCTTCGGGCTCATGGCGCGGGGATTCACGTCGTGCGTGATCATCACGAACAGAGCGTCATCCACGTACTTCTCGTGGACCTTCTGGAGGACCTTCTCCTGCTCGGCCTTGTCGAACGTGTTGCGGACCTGATCGAACAGCTTGTCCATCGCGGGGTCGCAGTAATACCCCCAGTTGGTGCCGTTCGGCGGCGCGAGGTTGCATTGCAGGTGCCGGATGAATCCAGTGAAGGGGTCCTGGATGAAGTACGAGTAGTTGATCGCGCTGACGCCGCGCGAGATGTCGGCCTTGGCGCCGGCCCGCCAGATGTTGATGAGCGTGTTCCACTCCACGACCTGATATTCGACCTGCACGCCGACATCGGCGAGGTTCTGCTGGACGAACTCGTTCATCGGCAGCGGCTGCATCTGGCCTGAGCCGGAAGCCGAGATCGCCACCTTGAGCTTGAGGGGCTTCGCCGTGCTGTAGCCGGCCTCGGCGAGGAGCTTCTTGGCCGCTTCGGGATCGTACTTCACGTCGAAGGTCGGCTTGCCGAACCACTGGTGGCCCGGCGGCATGAAGCCCTTGGCCGGGATGGCGAGGCCGCCGAGCAGCTCTTTCATCCCCTCGCGGTCGATGGCGAGGTTCACCGCCTTGCGAACGCGGATGTCGTTCCAGGGCGAACCCTCGACGCGGGAGAGGTGCCACGTCCAGTTGTGCGGGTAGGCGTTGGTGACGATGGTGAAGCCCGCCCCCTTCAGGGAGGCGACGGCATCCGGCGCCGGGGCCTCGATCCAGTCGACCTGACCGGAGCGCAGGGCCGCGACACGGGCGTTGGCCTCCGGCAGGGGCACCAGCACCAGCTTGTCGAGCTTCGGAACGCGGTTCTTGTCCCAATAGGCCGTGTTCGGCACCATCTCGGCGCGCTCGCGCGGGGCGAACAGGGTCAGCTTCCACGGGCCGGTGCCGGAGGGATGCTTGGCGAACTCGTCCCAGGACTTGCCGAGCTTCTCCCACTGGGCGGGCGAGGACATCATCACCCAGGCGATCTGGTAGGGAAGCGTCGCGTCCGGCGCCTTGGTGACGATCTCGACCGTCTGCGGATCGACGACCTTGTAGCTCGCCACGGACGGAATGCGCGTCTTGCCCTGGGCCGACTGGCGCGGATCGTATTGGGGGGCATCCGCCTTCAGGAGCTTGTCGAGGTTCCAGACCACGGCGTCGGCGGTGAAGTCCGAACCGTCGTGGAATTTCACGCCGGGGCGGAGCTTGAAGACCCACTTGGTCTTGTCGTTCGCGTCGACCGTCCAGCTTTCGGCGAGGCCCGGCACGAGGTCCGACGCCTTGGTGGCGCTGGAGAGGTCCCAATTGATGAGCCCGTCATAGACCGTGTAGCCCATGAAGCGCATGCCCTCGCCGCCATTGTCGGTCTGACCGGTGGTGAGGGGGATGTCGGACGCGGTCATGCCGATACGCAGCGTGCCCTGCGCGAGGCTCGCGGAGGTCGCGGCGAGCAGCACAGCGCCAGCCAGCGCCGCACGGGCGCCGAGTTTGGGAAGAACGACGTTCATGAGAAAGGGGTCTGCTCCTGGCCCCGGGCCTGTCATGCCCGGTCGGGATAGCCATCATGCAAACCCTCGGCCAACCCGTTGGGCACCGCTACCGGGGAGCCCGTTCATGGCCGCCGGCGCCACTGCCTAGCTTTTAGGCATGTCGAGCGGGCTAGGCTGGGAATCATGTATCCGTTGGCGACATTGTGACCGGTCCCATGTAACTTTTCGCACAGCATGCCCGGTACGAGGCAGCGAGGTCGCTTTCGCTGCTCGCGCATAGTGCTCATTGCCTTGCCGGGCGGCGCCCAGCGCCCCATTTCTCGCATGTACTCGATCCAAGCGACGGACGTGGCTCCACGCCGGTCATGCGCCGCTCCCGCGTGACGCTCTGAGGCTTTTCGGCATCTGGCGTCGAAACTTTCAAAGGATTCACGGCTTTTGTTGCGGTGGTCCGGTCCATTGCACCTGGGGCCGGTTGCCTTTCGCAAGGAGAGCGTGCGAAGGGCTCGCTGCTCCCGACTTTGGTTCGACCCGAACGCTTGCTTTCGCGTGAGCGCTCGGGTCGAACCATCGATTGGTTCGATGGTTCGAGAGGATCCCGCGTCTCGGGGACGACGTGAGGATCGGTCACCAGCTTCGCTGACCGGCGGATTCGAGCCGGCCGTCCCCGCGAGACGCGTGACGCACCCAAGAGAAAGGCCCGATGAGCGCATTCGACTACAGGAACTTCAACGACCGTCGCGAGAGCTCCGCAGCCGCCAAGGCTGCCCTGTTGGCCAAGTTCAAGGCCCGCCCTCCGTCGGATGACCCCGAGGTCAAGGCCCGGGCCCAGGCGCGCGCAGAAGTCGCCCGCGCCCGTGACGAGCGCGCCCGCGAGCGCGAGACCGCCCGAATCGAGGCCGAGCGTAAGGCTGCCGAGGAGAAGCGTCTCCGCGAGGAAACCGAACTCGCCACCAAGCTCGCCCGTGAGGCCGCGGAACTCGCTGCCTATCAGGAGCGGAAGTCCGCCGAGCTGGAAGCCAAGAAGGCCCTGCGCGATGCGCGCTACGCGGCCCGCAAGGCGAAGGCCAAGACCAAGCGCTAATTGCGCGCTGGCCCGGTTCATCCGGGCCCGGTCCGGCACAATACGGCTCTATCGCGTACCAAATCGCCGCCCGCTTTGCGGGCGGTTTTCTTTTGCGCAATGCGTTGAGACTGATTTGGGCGAGCCCGCGAACTTTTTTCGTCGCGAAAAGCTTCACCGTTGCCCTAACCCGACTATCTTGCGTGCAAGAGGGAGCGGCCAGCGAACGACATGAAGCGAATCGGAACGGGCTATCGCGTCACTTTCGGCCTCGCGGCTCTGGTGATCTTTGGAGTGGGGGCCGCCCGGGCGGAGCCGCCGATCCGAAGCCCGGAAGACGCCGCCTGTCGCGGCGAGGCGCGGGCTCGCGTCTTCTCGACGCCCAATCCCCGGAACCTGCCCATCGAGGAGCTTGGCAAGGGGATCTACTACGCGTGCATGGCCCGCATCGACGGCAAGGCCAACACTTCACGCAAGCGCGCGCGGCGGTACCGCGCGCGATAGGGACATCAGGCGTCTAGCGGGGCGCCGATCCGGTTGCGCAGAAGCTGCTTCAGGCTGGCGTCGCCGCCCTGCGCATCGACCGCCGACATCAGCCGCAGCAATTGGCTCAGCGGAGTGGTCCGGCTGCGAACCGCGTCGGCGATCTGCTCGGCGAGGCTGCGGCTGCGGGAGCTGAAGCATGGCTCGTTCGCGAGTTCGCGGAGCTGAATCATGCGCGGCGGTCCTTTGAAGGATTCCAGGGGCGGGCGGGTCGCTAAACCTTTCATTCGCCCGGCGCCACCCCATCGGCGAGTTTTCCATAGCCGGCGTTGGAAGGAGTCGCCGCGAAGCCACAGCCGCCCGGCGTCACCACGCGACGCCCGATGCGTGGAAAACCAAATTGCGCGTAACTGTTTAGGTCATCTCGCATCGGCTGCGGACAGCCGTAAAGACTCACGTCGCTTGCATGCGACGCGGGCCAAATGCGCAAAAATCGCACTACTTCTGCGACAGGAGTGTGTCGTCGAACGCATCCAGCAGGTGTTGCGGGTCGCGGTAGATCGCGACACAGCCTGCCCCCTTGAGATTGCTCTCGGGAAAGCCCCCGCACAGGACGCCGATGGTCCGTAGGCCAGCCTTGTCGGCGGCCTCGGCATCGTAGGGTGTATCGCCGACGACGATCATGTCCTCCGGGGCGATTCCGTCGAGCTTGTCGATGGCCGCCTGGAAGATATCGGGATGGGGCTTCGAGCGATCCGCGTCGTCCGAACTCGTCGCGACGTCGATCAGATCGGCGATGCCGAGAAGCTCCTGATAGTGCTTCACCTCGTCCTTCTTCCCCGAAGAAGCGAGGGCCACGGTCAGCCCCTCCCGGCGGATCCGCTCGAACAGGGGTCGCACGGCGGGGAACGGCTTCACCTTGTCGAGGTATTCGCGCTTGAACAGGTCGGAGCGGTAGCTCTCGATCTCCTTGCCGTCCTTCTCGATTCGCTCCTTCGAGAGGAAGACCGGCATCAGCTGGTCGCCGCCCTTGCCGATCTGGCTGCGGACCTCGGCTTCCTTCGTCTCGACGCCAAAATGCCGGAAGGCCTCGACCCAGGCCTTGGCGTGGAGATCGACGCTGTTCAGCAGCGTCCCGTCGATATCGAAGATCACCGCTCGCATCGCACCACCGGCCCGCCTACCCAAGAGCGCGGACAACCCCGGCCGGGCGGCGACGTTCCTGCCCCCGAAACGACGGAGGCCCACCCCTCGGCGGGGCGGGCCTCTCGCAGGATCGGCGATGCGGCCGATTCTCAGTGCATGGCGGCGCGGCTGCGGGCCGGCTTCGCCTTGACCGCAGCGGCGGCGACGGCCGCGCCGGCGGTGGCCTTCGGCTTGGCGATCTTGCTCGCGGGGGTGGCGGCCTCGGCGGCCTTCTTGGCGGCGACCGGCTTCGCGGCGGCGACCGGCTTGGCGGCCACGACGGGCTTCTCGGCAACGGGCTTCTCGGCGACGGGCTTGGCAGCCGCCTTGCGGGCCGGCTTCTTGGCGGGCTCGACGGCGGTCAGCTCGGCTTCGGCGCGCATCCAATGGATGTCGGCGCGGCCATGGACGCGGCCTTCGCCTTCCCAGATGTAATAGGCGCGCTCGCGGACGGCCTGCTCGGTGCTCTGCATATCGGGTCTCCGGACGGACCCGATGCCACCGCGACCGCTCGGGGTCGGGGCACGGCGGGGCCGTGATCCTGCACTCTCTCCCGGCGGGCCGGTGCCGACCGCGCCGGAGAGCGCCATGGGTCGGACGATCCCGCCGGCTGGTTAAGAGGCGGTTAAACCTGCGCGGCCGGCGCGGTTGTGAAAATCCGGCGCGCGGTCCACATGATGGGCAGCGCCGATGACGGCGCGCGACACCCTTCCCCCCGCCGGCCTTGAACCGGCGCAGCGGAGCCTCCGATGTTCATTCAGACCGAAGCGACCCCGAACCCCGCCACCCTGAAGTTCCTGCCCGGCCGGGTGGTTCTGTCCGATTCGACCTTCGAGGCGCGCGACGCCCAGGCCGCCACGCGCTCGCCCCTCGCCTCCGCGCTGTTCGGCGTGCCAGGCGTCTCCGGCGTCTATTTCGGGCACGACTTCATCTCGGTGACGAAGGCCGAGGACGGGTCGGAATGGCCACAGGTGAAGCCGGCGGTGCTCGGCGCGATCATGGAGCACTTCCAGTCCGGTGCCCCGGTCCTCGCCGAAGGTGCCGCCGAGGCCCATGACGCGGCCGGCGAGGAATTCTACGACGAGGCGGACCACGACACCGTAGTGACGATCAAGGACCTCCTTGAGACGCGCGTCCGCCCGGCCGTGGCCGGCGACGGTGGCGACATCACCTTCCGTGGCTACAAGGACGGGATCGTCTACCTGGAGATGAAGGGCGCGTGCTCGGGCTGCCCGTCCTCCACGGCCACCCTGCGCCACGGCGTGCAGAACCTGTTCCGCCACTTCCTGCCGGATGTGCGCGAAGTCCAGGCGGTCTGAGGGTCGAGCCGGCGCAAGCCGGCAACACTCGTGATCCGACAGGGGATGAAACCGCCGGACGGCGCTGACGGTGCGGCGGTTTCGTTTTATGCCATACCGTCCGCGTCATAGGGCGCGACGGGAGTGGGCGTGCGAGTACTGGCCATCGATACGGCGCTGGATGTCTGCGCCGCCTGCGTGATGAAGGGCAGCGAGCCCGAGCCCCTGGCCTCGGAATCGCTGCCGATGGCGCGCGGCCATGCCGAGGCGCTGCTGCCGCTGATCGAGCGGGTAATGGCCCGCATCGACGGCGGTTTCGAATCCCTCGACAGGATCGCCGTCACCGTCGGGCCCGGCAGCTACACCGGCCTGCGCGTCGGCCTCTCGGCGGCACGGGCCATCGGGCTCGCGGTCGACCGGCCCGTGGTCGGCGTGGGCACCCTCTCGGCCCTGCTCGCGCCGCTGCTGGCCGATCCCGGCGAGGGCACCCTCGTCGCGGCCATCGATGCCCGGCACGGAGCCGTCTACGTCCAGGCTCTGACGACGGCGAGCGGCGAGACGCTGGCGCCGGTCTACCTGCCGGTGGAGGAGGCCGCCGCGCGGCTCGGGACCGGACCCGTCATCCTCACCGGCTCCGGCGCGCCGCTCGTGGCGCAGGCTCTGTCCGCGCGCGGCATCGCGGTAAGCATCGCCGGGACCGGCGTGGCCGATATCGCCGCCGTCGCGCAACTCGGCATGGTGGCCGATCCCGCCCACGCCCTGCCGCGTCCCCTCTATCTCCGTGGGCCGGATGCGCGCCCGCAGGACCACGCCCGGGTCGCCCGACAATGAATCGCCCCGCTTTCCCCTTCTGGCCGATGGAATGGTGGATGGCGTGGTGGGACGCTCTGACGCCGCCGCCGAGCGTGGCGCCGCTGACGGATGCCTCGCAATCCCCTGCCCTGGCGCGGATCCACGCCACCGCCTTCGCCCGCCCCTGGGAGAGCCACGAGTTCGAGCGCATCCTGTGCGAGCGGTCGAGCTTCGCACATGGCCTGTTTCGCTCGGGGACGTTGCAGGGCTTCGTCCTGTCCCGGCGGGCTGCCGACGAGGCGGAAATCCTCACCGTCGTGGTGGCCCCTCCCCTGCGCGGGGGTGGCCATGCCCGTGGGCTGCTCCGGGAGCACCTGAACGGCCTCGCCCTCAATGGAACACGGCGGGTTCATCTCGAAGTCGATGAGGGCAACCAGCCGGCCCTGAAGCTCTACCGGCGGTTGGGCTTCGAGCAGGTCGGCGCCCGGACGGGCTACTACACCAAGGCCGACGGAAGCCGTGCCACCGCTCTCACCATGTCGGCCGAGCTGTGAACGCGTGAGCCGCGTCGGCCTCGTCCTCCGGCTCGCCTGCCTCGCGCTGGCTTTCGCGGTGATCTGGCCGCCGCATCTCGTCGTGCTGAGGGTCCTGAAGCGCCCCTCCGGCTTCGTGCCGATGCTGTTCCACCGGGTCTTCCTGTGGCTGTTCTCGGTGCGCGTGACGCAGACCGGCACGCCGCCCGCGCCGGACGAGCCCGCTCTGGTGCTCGCGAACCATGTCTCCTGGCTCGACATCATCGCCATCGGCTCGCTGCGGCCGCTCTCCTTCGTGGCGAAATCCGAGATCGCCGGCTGGCCGGTCATCGGCCATCTCGCCGTGCTGCAGCGGACGCTGTTCATCGACCGCGCCCGCCGGGGCGCCACCGCCACCGTCAGCGCGGCCATGGGGCACCGGCTGGCCGGGGGCGAACTCGTCGTGCTGTTTGCGGAGGGCACGACCGGCGACGGCACACGGCTCCTGCCCTTCCGCTCCTCCCTCGTCGGCGCCGCCAGGGCCGCCCTGCAAGCCGAGGGGGAGCGTGGACGGGTGCGGCTCCAGCCGCTGGCGATCACCTATCCGAAGCGCAACGGCATGCCGGTCGTCCGCTCAGAGCGGGCCGAGATCGCGTGGTACGGCGACATGGAGCTGGCGCCGCACCTCGCCACCTTCGTGCAGGGCGGGCCCATCGACGTGCACATCGTCTGGGGTGCGCCGATCCTGTTCGAGGCCGACAGCGACCGGAAGGTGGCCACCGCCGCCGCCGAGGCCGAGGTGCGCCGGGCGATCCAGGGAGTCGTGACCGGCCGCGCAGGGCGCGAGCCCGCCGCCAGCCCGGCACCGGCCTCCAATCTCGGGACGATGGGCGGATTGTCCGCCGCCTGACCCACGGCGAATTCTGTGCTAGAGCCCGACGGGATTGCCCGCCCCGAACCGGAACCCGGCCCGTTGAAGAAAGCCTACGTCAAGTCCTACGGCTGCCAGATGAACGCCTACGACGCGGCCCGCATGGCCGACGTGCTGGGCGCCGAGGGCTACACCGCCACGGACAGCGTCGAGGACGCGGACGTGGTGGTGCTGAACACCTGCCACATCCGCGAGAAGGCGGCGGAGAAGGTCTATTCCGAACTCGGCCGGCTGCGCGTGCTGAAGCAGGAGCGGCGCGCCCAGGGGCTCGACATGCGGATCGTCGTGGCCGGCTGCGTCGCCCAGGCGGAAGGCGCCGAGATCCAGGCCCGCCAGCCCGCCGTGGACGTGGTCGTCGGCCCGCAGAGCTACCACCGCCTGCCGGAGCTTCTGGCGCGCGGCGGCCGCGTCGTGGACACCGAATTCCCCATCGAGGACAAGTTCGATCACCTGCCTGCGCGGCGGAACCTCGGCACGTCGGCCTTCCTGACGGTGCAGGAGGGTTGCGACAAGTTCTGCGCCTTCTGCGTGGTGCCCTACACGCGCGGCGCGGAGGTGTCCCGCCCGGTTGCCGCCGTGCTCGCGGAGGCGCAGCGCCTCGCGGCGGGCGGGGTGCGCGAGATCACCCTGATTGGCCAGAACGTCAACGCCTATCACGGCGAGGGCGCCGAGGGCGGGCCGGTGGGCCTCGCGGCGCTGGTGCGGGAGGTGGCGCGCCTGCCTGGCATCGCGCGCATCCGCTACACGACGAGCCACCCGAACGACTTCGCGGACGACCTCGTGCGGGCCCATGCCGAGATCCCGGCGCTGATGCCCTACCTGCATCTTCCGGTGCAGTCGGGCTCCGACCGGATCCTGGCCGCGATGAACCGCAAGCACACGGCGGATCAGTACCGCCGGCTGGTCGACCGGGTGCGCGCCGCGCGGCCCGACATCGCGCTCTCGTCGGACTTCATCGTCGGCTTCCCCGGCGAGACCGACGCGGACTTCGCCGACACCCTCGCGCTGGTGCGCGACATCGGCTTCGAGAGCGCCTTCTCCTTCAAGTACAGCCCGCGCCCCGGCACCCCGGCGGCGGACCGCACGGACCACGTGCCCGAGGTGGTGATGTCCGAGCGGCTGACCGAGCTGCAGCGCGTCCTCGACGCCCGTCGCCACGCCTACCAGCGGGAGGCGGTGGGACAGGTGTTCGACGTGCTGGTCGAGAAAGCCGGGCGCTACCCCGGACAGGTGGCAGGCAAGACGCCGCACCTCCTGGCAGTGCAGTTCGACGCTCCGCAGGACCATATCGGACGGATCGTGCCGGTTCGGATCACCGAGGCCGGGGCCAACAGCCTGTTCGGTGAACGCCTCCCCGAGGCCGCCGCTGCGTGAGGATGCCTGACGTGAGAGACAACGCTTGAGTGCGGCTGACGGTGGACGCGGGGGCAACCCCCTGCGCGGGCGGCCCCCCGGATTCGGGAGGCCCGTCACGGAGGAGGCGGTCGAGGTTCCGCTGACCTTCGACGACAACCGGCTCGCGAGCCTCGTCTTCGGCCAGTACGACCAGAACGTCGCCCATATCGAGCGGCGGCTCGGCATCACCGCGACGGCGCTCGGCAATCACCTCGTCATCAAGGGGCCGCCGGACGCCGCCGAGAAGGCGCGTCGGGTGTTCCAGAAGCTTTACGCCCGTGTGCGGACCGGCGGGGGCACGCTGAGCCTCGGCGATGTCGATGGCGCGATCCGCGAATCGACGGCGCAGGCGAACCTGTTTCCGGCCGCTGAAATCGCCGCCGAGACCGACACCCCGCATTTCGACCAGATTGCCACCCGCCGCCGGGGCGCCGTGCGGGCGCGCAACCCGGCGCAGGATTCCTACATCAAGGCGCTGCGCAGCAACGAACTCGTCTTCGCCGAGGGCCCGGCGGGCACCGGCAAGACGTGGCTCGCCGTGGGCCATGCGGTGTCGCTGCTCGAACAGGGCCATGCCGAGCGGCTGATTCTCTCACGCCCCGCCGTCGAGGCGGGCGAGCGCCTGGGCTTCCTGCCGGGCGACATGCGCGAGAAGGTCGATCCGTATCTGCGCCCGATCTACGATGCGCTCTACGATTTCATGGAAGCGCGCCACGTCGATCGCGGGTTGCAGACCGGGCAGATCGAGATCGCGCCGCTGGCCTTCATGCGCGGACGTACGCTGACCAACGCGGTGGTGCTCCTCGACGAGGCGCAGAACACCACCTCCATGCAGATGAAGATGTTCCTCACCCGCCTGGGCGAGGGCTCGCGGATGATCGTGACCGGAGACCCCAGCCAGATCGATCTGCCGCCGGGCCAGAAATCCGGGCTGGTGGAGGCCGTCTCGGTTCTCAACGGGGTCGAAGGCATCGGCCGCGTCGTGTTCAAGGACGTGGACGTGGTGCGCCACGACCTCGTCCGCCGGATCGTCACCGCCTACGAGCACGCCTCCCACGGCGAGGCCGAGGCCGACCGCAACCCGAACCCCCGCCGCCGGCCCCTCGCCTGATGCCCGACCACGACATCGACCTCGCGGTCGAGGACGACCGCTGGGAAAAGGCGATCCCCGATCTCGAATCGCTCGTGCTGCGGGCGGTGGAGGCGGGGCTCGCCATCGCCCCCGAGAAGCCGGCGGGCAACCTCGAGGTGAGCGTTCTGCTCGCGGACGACGCGACGGTCCAGGATCTTAACAAGACATGGCGCGGCAAGGATAAGCCCACGAACGTGCTGTCTTTTCCGGCCGCGCCGCAGCCCCTGCCGCCGGGGGCGCCCGCCCCCCTGGGCGACGTGGTCCTTGCCTACGAGACGATGGTGCGCGAAAGTGCGGAGCAGGGAAAGCCGCTCCAGAATCACCTCGCCCACCTCCTCGTCCATGGGACCTTGCACCTTGTCGGACAGGACCACGAACTCGGAAACACCGAGGCCGAGGCGATGGAAGCCCTCGAAATCGCGGCCCTCGCGACCCTGGGCATCCCGGACCCCTATGCCGACTGAGCGGGCAACTACCATCCCTTCCTTGATCCGAGAGACATGAGCAACGATCGAAGTCGCGGCGCGGCCCTGGCCGCGCCGAATGCCCCCGAGACTGACGCCCCCCAGCGTGAGCCTTGGTACGACCGCCTCCTGCAGGCGCTTCACCTGAAGCCGCGGGAGACCCTCCGCGAGGGCCTTGAAGAGGCCCTGGCCGAGCCAGACCAGAGCGAGACAGGCCTCTCGCCCCTCGAGCGGGCGATGCTCAAGAACGTCCTCGGGCTGCACAAGGTGCGGGTCGATGACGTGATGATCCCGCGGGCCGACATCGTCGCCGTCTCGAACGAGACCAGCCTCGGCGATCTCCTCAAGCTGTTCCGCACGGCCGGGCATTCCCGCCTGCCGGTCTACGGCGAGACGCTGGATGACCCGCGCGGCATGGTGCACATCCGCGACCTCGTGGACTTCATCGCCGCCAAGGCCGAACCGTCCTCCCGCCGCCCGGCCGCGTCCCGCGTGGCGACCCCGCCCGCCGAGCAGGCCGGCGAGGACGCTCCCCCCGCGCCGCGCGTCCGCCGCCCGGCACCGCGCCTGCCGCGCGCCCTCGACCTCGGCAAGGTCGAACTCGGCACGACGCTCGCCGCCGCGCGCATCCAGCGCCCGGTGCTGTTCGTCCCGCCCTCCATGCCGGCCATCGACCTGCTGGTGCGGATGCAGGCGACGCGCACGCACATGGCCCTCGTCATCGACGAGTATGGCGGTACGGACGGCCTCATCTCCATCGAGGACCTGATCGAGGTCGTCGTCGGCGACATCGAGGACGAGCACGACGTGGCCGAGGCCAAGCAGGTCCAGCGCGTCGAGGGCGAGGGCGACGTGTTCGTCGCCGACGCCCGCACGCCCCTGGCCGAGGTGTCCGAGGCGACGGGCATCGACCTTGCCGCCGCCGTGGGCGACATGGCCGAGGAGATCGACACGATCGGCGGCATGATCGTCACCCTCGCCGGCCGCGTGCCGTCGCGGGGTGAATTGATCACCGGGCCGGGCGATCTCGAATTCGAAGTGCTCGACGCCGATCCGCGCCGGCTGAAGCGCCTGCGCTTCCACCGGGGGCCCGCCCGCATCGCGGCGGTCGTGCCCCTCGCCCTACCCCCGCCCTCTCCGACGCCGCCCGCCGAGACGCCGCGTCCGTGAGGGAGCGAATCGCGGGTCTGGCCGCCCTGCGCGGGTGGCGGCGGCTGGCCTGTGCCTTCGTCGCGGGGGCCTTCGGTGCCCTGGCGATGCCGCCCTACGGGTTCCTGCCCGCGCTCGCCGTCGCCCTGTGCGTCGCCGTCTGGCTGATGGACGGAGCGATGGCCGGGCGGCGCCGCATCGGCCCGGCCTTCCTCATCGGCTGGGCCTGGGGCTTCGGCTTCCTCACGGCGGGCCTGTGGTGGTTGGGCTCGGCCTTCCTCGTGGAGGCCGACGAATTCCTGTGGGCATTGCCCCTCGGCGTGATCGGACTGCCCTTCGGGCTGGGGCTGTTCTACGGGGCCGGCTTCGCCGTCGCGGGGCTGGCCTGGACGCGCGGGCCGGCACGGATCGCCGCCCTCGCCTTCGGCCTCGGTGGTGCCGAATGGCTGCGCGGGCACGTCCTCACCGGCTTCCCGTGGAACGTGCTCGGCATGGCGTTGGGCCAGAACCTCTGGCTGATGCAGGCGGCGGCCTTCATTGGTCTCTACGGTCTGACGGTGCTGGCGGTGCTGGTCTGTGCCGCCCCGGCGACGCTCTTCGATGCCGCCTCCCCGCGCGAGCGGTTCGGGCCGGCGGCGGCGGCGGCGATCCTGCTCGTCGCCCTCGCCCTGGTCGGGGCCGACCGCCTCGGCCCGGCCGATCCGGTGGTGACGGGCGTGCGACTGCGGCTCGTGCAGCCGAACCTGCAGCAGGACGCCAAATTCCGCCCCGAGAATCGCGACGATATCGTTGATCGCTACATCGAACTGAGCGACCGCCCGCCGGAGGCCGGTGAGCCGGCGCCGACGCATATCGTCTGGCCCGAATCCGCCTTCCCCTTCCTCATCCAGCGGGACGCTGACGCGCGGGCGAAGATCGCTGCCGGGCTGAAGCCGGGGCGGGTGCTGATGACGGGCGCCGCCCGCGCCGACGAGCCGCTGCCCGGCGAGCGCCCGCGCATCTACAACGCGATCATGGTGATCGAGCCCGACGGCACCATCACCGACACCTACGACAAGGTGCACCTCGTCCCCTTCGGTGAGTACCTGCCGGGCGTTCTCGATGGTGCGCTGCGGGCCATCGGCTTGCGCCAGTTCGTGGCGATCCCCGGCGGCTTCACGGCGGGCAACGCGGCGAGCCAGCGCATCCTCACCGTGCCGGGCCTGCCGCCCGTGGTGGGGACGATCTGCTACGAGGCGATCTTCCCGGCCGCGATCCGCCCCCTGGGCCAGCCCATCGATAGTGCGAGGCCGCCGGGCCTGATCCTGAACGTGACCAACGACGGCTGGTTCGGCGATACGCCGGGGCCGCGCCAGCACCTCGCACAAGCGCGGCTGCGGGCGGTGGAGGAGGGTCTGCCCCTCGTCCGCGACGCCAATACCGGCATCTCGGCCGTGGTCGATCCCCATGGGCGCGTCACCGCGCAGACGCCCATCGACGTCGAGACCTATCTCGATGCCGACCTGCCGGCGCGGATCCTGGGCGGGACGCCCTATGCCCGGTTCGGCGACCTGCTGTTCGCCGGGATGCTGGTGGTCTGCGCGGGGCTCGCCCTGGCGGGAAGGGAGCGGGTGTGACGGGTCGTCAGGTGAACGCGGGCGGGTGGATCCTCGGCCTCGCGATGATGCTGGTCGCGTTCAATCTGCGGCCGGCGCTGAGCACGGTGGGGCCGCTGCTCGGGCTGATCCGCGAGACGACGGGCCTCAGCGCCGCCGGAGCCGCGACCCTCACGACCCTGCCGGTGCTCTGCCTCGGGCTCGCCTGCGCCCTGGCCGCCCCGGTCATCCGCACGATGGGGCCGGATCGCGGCGTGATGGCGGGCATGGCCCTCATCGCCGCCGGCTTGGCGCTGCGCGGGATCGACACGCTGCCGACGCTGTTCCTCGGCACAGCGGTCGCCGCCACCGGCATCGGCTTCGCCAACGTGCTGCTTCCGGCCCTGGTGAAGCGCGATTTCGCCGCGAGCAGCGGGCCGATGACCGGCCTCTACACCATGACGCTCTGCCTCGGGGCGGCGGCGGGCGCGGGCGCTGCCGTGCCGGTGGAGCAGGCGCTGAAGGGCTGGCCCGTGGCGCTGGCCGTCTGGGCGGTGCCGGCCTTGATCGCGGCCCTGGCGTGGTTCCCCTACGCGAGGCGCGGTGGCCCCGCCCGGCCGCCGCAACCGGGGAAACTCCTGCGCAGCGCCCTCGCGTGGCGGGTGACGGCCTTCATGGGCCTGCAATCCTCCCTCGCCTACATCCTGTTCGGCTGGTTGCCGCTGCTCCTACAGGGACGCGGGCTCGATCCGCTCCATGCCGGCCTCTACGCCTCGCTGGTGACGCTCTGCCAAGCGCCGGGCGCGCTCATCATCGCGACGCTCGCCGCCCGCGCCCGCGACCAGCGCGCCTGGATCGTCGGCATTCCGGGCATCACCGCCCTCGCCTTCCTCGTCGTCGCCTTCGGGGCCGATGCCTTCCGCATCCCGGCGGCCGGCATCCTCGGTTTCGGAGTGGGCGGCTGCTTCGGGCTGGCGCTGACGCTCATCGTCCTGAGGGCCGCCGACGCCGGCACGGCAGCCGGCCTTTCCGCCATGGCGCAGGGCATCGGCTACGTCTTCGCGGCGCTCGGCCCCCTCGCCTTCGGGCTGGCGCACGAGGCGACCGGGGGATGGGGCCTCGCTGGAATCCTCTTTGCTGCCATCTGCGTCGTGGCCATCATCGCGGGGCTTCCCGCAGGCGCGGCGCGAACGGTTTCCGCGACGCGTTGACCCAAGCTTCGCCGTACTTGTCTGTGCGATTTGTCGCTTTGATGTCTATTTCCGTGATCGAAAGCGGAAGTGGCGCGTTCACCGCTCACGATACACGTGATCAGGATGGATGGAATGACTCGCAGCACTTATGGACTTGCTGTCGCCTCGGCGATGGCTATCGGCCTCTCCATGATGCCGGTGGGCGCGCAGGCCCAGGGTCGCGGTAATGCTCTGGCCGGCGGCGGCGTCTCGGCCGGCAATCCCGGCATCACGATCGGCGGCAATGGCGGCGGCTTCGGTCGCGGCGGTGCCATCGGCGGCGGCGGCTTCAATCGCGGCGGCGCGATCGGCGGCGGTGGCTTCAACCGGGGCGGGTTCGCCGGAGCGGGCTACGGCCGTGGTGCCGGGCTGGCCGGCGGCGGCTTCAACCGGGGCGCCTACGGCTACAACCGCGGTGGCTTCAACCGTGGCTATTACGGTCGTGGCTACGGCCGGGGCGGATACGGCGGCTACGGCCTCGCGGCCGGGCTCGGCGGGTTCGGCCTCGGGCTGGCGGCGGGCGGCCTCTACGGCAGCAGCTACGGGTACGGATACCCGTCAGCCTATGGCTACGGCGGCTATGACGATGGCTATTACGGCACCGAGTACGGCCCGGCCGGCGGCTACGCCAATGTCGGCTACGCGCCCGTCGAGACCGTGACCACGGGTGACGACGGGGCCATCGAGGCCTGCGCCCGCCGCTTCCGGACCTACGATCCGCAGTCCCAGACCTATGTCGGCAAGGGCGGCATCCGTCGTTCCTGCCCGTAAGCGACCACCAGCCTAACGAAAAGCCCCGCGCGGATCGCTCCGCGCGGGGCTTTTTTGTTGTCCCGTGGGCGGGCCCGGCGAACCGGGCCCGCTTCAACCTATGCTTACTCGGCGGCGACGCGCGGAGCGTTCTCGGTGTAGGTCTCGGCTGCGAGACGCTTGCCCGGGGCAGCGCGACCCGGCAGCGGCGGCAGGGACTTGGCCTTCTCCAGATCGATGCCCGCACCCTCGGCGACGCGACGGCCGTAGTCCTCGTCGGCGTGCCAGAAGTGCCAGACCATCCGCAGCTGGATCGGCTCCGGGCACTGCTTCATGTCGTTGACGAGGTTGGCGATCAGGTCGTCACGCTCCCAATCCTGGAAGGACCGGTAGCGCACGCCCGCCTGGGTGTAGTCGTCCTCGGTCCGCGAGGTTTGATACCGGCCGAGCCGGCCCTCGACAGCCTGATGGTAGTCGGTCTTCTTCGGCGCCTCGCGCAGGCCCTCGGCCAGCGTGGAAGGCTCGTAGTTGATGTGCTGGTTCGGACCCGTGCCATCAACCCCGTAGGTCATCTGCCCGTCCCGCTGGTTCGAGTAGACCTTCACGCCGGGCTGCGGCGCGTTGATCGGCAGCTGGAGGTAGTTGGCGCCCACGCGGTAACGCTGGGTGTCCGAGTACGACAGGGTCCGGCCCTGCAGCATCTTGTCGTCCGAGAAGTCGATGCCGTCCACGAGCACGCCTGTGCCGAAGGCCGACTGCTCGACTTCCGCGAAGAAGTTATCCGGCACCCGGTCGAGGACCATGCGGCCGACGGGGAGCAGCGGGAAGTCTTCGACCGGCCACAGCTTGGTGTCGTCCAGCGGATCGAACGACAGGTGATCGTTCGGGCCGTCCGGCATGATCTGCACGCAGAATTCCCACTCGGGGAAGTTGCCGGCCTTGATGTTGTCGTACAGGTCGCGGGTCGCGTGGCCCACGTCCTTCGCCTGGATTTCGGACGCCTGCTGCGAGGTCAGGTTGCGGATGCCCTGCTTCGGCTCCCAGTGGAACTTGCAGAGGACGGCCTCGCCCTGGTCGTTCACCAGCTTGTAGGTGTTCACGCCCGAGCCTTCCATCTCGCGATAGTTGGCCGGAATGCCCCACGGCGACTTCAGGTGCGTCACCATGTGGATCGCTTCGGGGTGCTGGGCCACGAAGTCGAAGAAGCGCCACGCCTCCTGCCGGTTCGTCACCGGATCGGGCTTGAACGCGTGGATCATGTCGGGGAACTTGATCGCGTCGCGGATGAAGAAGACCTTGAGGTTGTTGCCCACGAGGTCCCAGTTGCCGTCGACGGTCTTGAACTTCACCGCGAAGCCGCGCGGGTCACGCTCGGTCTCGGGCGATTCCTTGGCGCCGGCCACGGTGGAGAACCGCACGAACATCGGCGTCTTCACGCCGGTCTCGTTCAGCACGCGGGCGCGGGTGTACTTGGAGGCCGGCTCGTTGCCGATCTTGCCGTAGGCTTCGAAATAGCCATGAGCGCCGGCGCCGCGCGCGTGGACGACGCGCTCCGGGATCCGCTCGCGGTCGAAATGGGTGATCTTCTCGATGAACTGGTAGTTCTCGAGGGTGGCCGGGCCACGCTCACCGACGGTGCGGGTGCTCTGGTTGTCACGGACCGGATGGCCCTGGCGGGTGGTCAGGATCGGTCGTTGATCGCTCATGCGTCTCGTCTTTCCTTGGGCCAAAAGGGGGCCGGCCTGAGGGCGACGCCCTAGACTGGAACCGTTCTGACGGGTTTATGGACCTCGCCGGTCCATCTGACAAATGCATCGTCACAAAGGTTGTGATAGACGCCGTCTATGAACCTTTCAGGACTGTCCCTGCGCGATCTGGAATATGTCGTCGCCGTTGCGGACGAGGGGCATTTCGGGCGGGCGGCCGAGCGCTGCAACGTCAGCCAGCCGACCCTGAGCGTGCAGATCCGCAAGCTCGAAAGCGCGCTGGGCCTCGCTTTGTTCGAGCGGTCCAACCGGCGTGTGCTCCTCACCGAAGCCGGGCAAGCCATCGTGCGGCAGGCGCGCACGGTGCTCGCGGAGGCGCAGCGGCTTCTGGCCATGGCGTCCGAGGGGCGGGGCGCGCCCCTCACCGGACGGTTGTCGCTGGCGGCGATCCAGACCCTCGGCCCCTACTTCTTCCCGCTGGTCCTGCGGCCCCTGCGCGAGGCGTTTCCGCTGCTGAGCCTGTCGCTGTCCGAATCGCGCACCGCCGACATCCTCGAAGGGCTGCGCGAGGGGCGGATCGACGCCGCGTTGATCTCCCTGCCGCTGAACCAGGGGCGGCTCGCTCTGTCGCCGCTGTTCATCGAGCCGTTCCACCTCGTCTGCCCGGCGGAGCATGAACTGGCGCAGGGCGGCGCGCTCTCGGCCGGGTCCATCGCGGGGCCCGACTTGCTGCTCCTCGACGAGGGGAACTGCCTGCGCGGCCAGACCATCGCCGCCTGCGGCGCCGGCTCCTCGGTGGGACGGCACGCCACGAGTCTGGAAACCCTGCGCTCGATGGTCGGGGCCGGAGCGGGCTACACCCTCCTGCCGGCGCTCGCCGTGCCGCCCGGCCCCGACCCGAGCGGCCTGACGGTGATCCGCACCTTCGACGTCGACGGCCCCGGTCGCACCATCGCCCTGGCGTGGCGGGCGAGTGACCCCCGCGCGCCCGGCCTCGCGCATCTGGCCGCGTTCTTCCGTGCCCATGCCCCGCCCGGCACGGCGGCCTGCCGTGAGGCCGCTTGAAGGCGGCGGGGAACTGGGCCTATCAAGCGCCGCCCGGTGCAACGGGGGAGTATCGATGCGGCGTCTTCTGACATCCATGGTCGCGGTGCTGGCGATGGGCGGGGGCGCCCGCGCCGACGGGGACGACGCCTTCGCGCGGATCGGCGAGATCAACCGCGCTTCCCTGGTGATGACCGTCGAGACCGGCATCGTCCCCCGGGCGCTCGGCCGCACCATCGCGCAGGCGCTCGATACGGTGCAGGCGAACGCCGCCAAGCCCCACGCCTCGCGCCCCGACGATTACCTGCGGATTGAACCGCTCATCACCGCCATCGCCGGCCCCGACGCCACGCGGATGCATGCCGGGCGCAGTCGCCAGGACATCATCCCCACGGTCCTCAAGCTGGAGCAGCGCGACCGGCTCCTCGACTTCGCCGCCGCCCTCGACGATGCACGGGGGAGCCTGCTGGCGGTCGCCGAGCGCGAGGCCGCGACGGTGATCCCCGCCTACACGAACGGCGTCCAGGCGCAGCCCACGACGCTGGGCCATTACCTCCTCGGCTACGCCGCCGCGATGGCCCGCGATGCGGACAGGCTGCACGAAGCCTGGGCGCGGGTGAACCGCTCGCCGTTGGGCGCGGCGGCACTCGGCACGTCGAGCTTTCCCGTCGACCGGATGCGCCTCGCCGCCCTCCTCGGCTTCGAGGCCCCGGTGGAGAACAGCTACGACGCGGGCCAGCTCGCCCCGATGGATCTCGGCCTGGAACTGACCGGCCTCGCCGCCAACCTCGCCACCACGGCGGGCAGCTTCTCGCAGGATCTCTACGCGCAGTATCACCAGACCCGGCCGTGGATCCTGCTGCGCGAGGGCGCGCTCACGGGGCCGAGCAGCATCATGCCGCAGAAGCGCAATCCCGTGGCGATCTACACCCTGCGGATGAAGGCGAGCGACGTGGTCGGCGGGGCCATGGCCTTTACCATCATGGCGCACAACGTCGATTCCGGGATGCCGGACTACAAGCGCAACCAGATGATCCCGCCCGCGCGCACGCTGGCCGTCGCCGCCGAGATGTGCCGTCGCTGGGTCTCCGTGCTGGACGGGCTCGTCGTGGACCGCGAGCGGGCGGCGGACGAGGTGGCGGCCGATTACTCGACCACGACCGAACTCGCGGACACGCTCCAGCGCGAGGCCGACGTGCCGTTCCGCCTCGGCCACCACTTCGCCTCGGAACTCGTCACCTACGGGCGCAGCCACAACCTGCGTCCGGCCGACCTGCCGTTCGATAAGGTGAAGCGGATCTATGCCGAGGCCGCTGCCGGGGCGGGCCTGCCGCTGTCCGAAGCGCGCTTCCGCGAGGCCCTGTCGGCGACGGGCATGATCGCGGCGGCCAAGGGCTTCGGCGGGCCGCAACCCGCCGAGGTCGCGCGGATGCTCGGGGTGGCGAAGGACAAGCTCGCCGCCGACCGGGCGTGGCTCTCGGCCAAGCGGGACGGGCTCGCCAAGGCGCGGGCGGAGCTCGATGCGGCCTTCGCAGGCTTGAGCACCACACCCTGAACGCGATTCTGCGGTGACAGCGCGGCCTGGCGGGTGTAGCCGGCGGGGCGCCCGTCATCTCCGGCGGGAATGCATCCCCCGAACGCCGTGCCTCCCCTCCGCACCATCGGCCTCTGGATCGCGCTCGTCGCGGTCTCGGCCGCCATCGCCTACGGTCTCACCGCCGCGCAATTCCCCGCCGCCCTGCTGCTCGGGCCGATGATCGCGGCCATCGCCTTCGGCGTCGGCGGCTCGCACCTCACCGTGCCGCGACCGGGCTTCCTGGCGGCCCAGGCGATGATCGGCTGCCTCGTGGCCCATGCCGTAACGGGGCAGATCGCGCAGACGCTGTTCGAGGACGGGTTCCTGATCGTCGCCGTGGTGCTGGTGACGGTTGCCGCCTCGGCCTTCGTCGGCTGGATGCTCACGCGCCTGCGCATCCTGCCCGGCACGACGGCGGCCTGGGGTTCTTCGCCCGGCGGCGCCTCCGCGATGGTCGCCATGGCCGAGGATTTCGGGGCCGATCCGCGCCTCGTCGCCTTCATGCAATATGTCCGCGTCGCCGCCGTGGTGTTCTCGGCCTCCGTGGCCGCGCGCTTCCTCATGAGCGGCGCGCCCACCGGCACGGCCGCCGCCGCAGGCGACGCGACCGCGGCGAGTTCGGTGGCCGCCACCCTCCTCGTCGCGGCCATCGGCGCGTTCGTGGCGATCAAGCTGCGGGTGCCGGCCGGGGCGCAGATCGGGCCGATGGTGCTAGGCTCCGTGCTCCACGCCACCGGCTTCGTGCGCATGGCGCTGCCGGTGCCGATCCTCGAACTCGCCTATGCCTGCATCGGCTGGTACGTCGGCCTGCGCTTCACCCGCGAGACGCTGCGGCTGACGGTAAGCGCCCTGCCCGGCATCCTCGTGGCGACCTTCTCGGTCATCCTGCTCTGCGCGGGCTGGGGCTTTTTGCTGACGCTCCTCCTGCCCATCGACCTCCTCACCGCGATCCTGGCGACGAGCCCCGGCGGGCTCGATTCGGTGGCCATCATCGCCGTGGGATCGCAGGCCGACGTGTCCTTCGTGCTGGCGGTGCAGACGCTGCGGCTCTTCGTGGTGTTGCTGACCGGGCCGCTTCTGGCCAAGTGGATCAGCCGCATGGTGCCCGAGCCCGTCACGCGATAGCGGAGCAGCCCTGCCGGGGCCGCCCTCGCCTCGCTCGGCGCAAGGGTCTATGCCCCGTGGCTCCCGAGCCCCTTCGCAGCCGATGACAGACTACATCAAGAAGATCCTCACCGCCCGCGTCTACGACGTGGCGATCGAGAGCCCGCTCGATCCGATGCCGCGCCTGACGCGTCGGCTCGAACGTCCCGTGCTGCTCAAGCGCGAGGATCTACAGCCGGTCTTCTCGTTCAAGCTGCGCGGCGCCTACAACAAGATGTCCGGCCTCGCGCCGGAGCAGGTGGCGCGCGGCGTCGTCTGCGCCTCGGCCGGCAACCATGCCCAGGGCGTGGCGCTGGCGGCGGCGAAGCTCGGCGCCCGCGCGGTGATCGTGATGCCGCGCACCACCCCGTCCATCAAGGTCGATGCCTGCCGGGCGCGGGGCGCAGAGGTCATTCTGCACGGCGACGCCTTCGACGAGGCCCTGGCCGAGGCCCGCCGCCGGGAGCACGAGGACGGCCTGACCTTCCTGCACCCGTTCGACGACGAGGACGTGATCGCCGGCCAGGGCACCATCGGCAAGGAGATCCTGCAGCAGCATACCGGGCCCATCGAGGCGATCTTCGTGCCCGTGGGCGGCGGCGGGCTCGCGGCCGGCATCTCGACCTTCGTGAAGTACCTTCGGCCGGGCACCAAGGTGATCGGCGTCGAGCCTGACGACGCGGCCTGCATGAAGGCCGCGCTCGATGCCGGATGCCTCGTGGACCTGCCCTCCGTCGGCCTGTTCGCGGACGGCGTGGCGGTGAAGCGCGCGGGCGAAGAGACCTTCCGCCTGTGCCGGGAGAATCTCGACGGGATCATCACCGTCGATACCGACGCCATGTGCGCAGCGGTGAAGGACATCTTCGACGACACCCGCGCCGTGTCCGAGCCTTCCGGGGCGCTGAGCCTCGCCGGCGCGAAGCTCTATGCCGAGCAGAACGGGGGCTCGGGGACGCTCATCGCCATCTCGTCGGGAGCGAACCTCAACTTCGACCGCCTGCGCCACATCGCCGAGCGCGCCGAGATCGGCGAGCAACGGGAGGTGCTGCTGGGCGTCACGATCCCCGAAAAGCCCGGCGCCTACCGGGCCTTCATCAACGCCCTGGGCCCGCGCGCCATCACCGAGTTCAATTACCGGCAGGCGCCTGCCTCGGACGCGCAGATCTTCGTCGGCATCAACCTCGCCGGCGGCAAGCGCGAGAAGCAGGAGCTGATGGGCTCGCTCGGCGAGGCCGGCTACCGCGTGCTCGACATGAGCGACAACGAGATGGCCAAGGTCCATGTGCGCTACATGGTCGGCGGCCGCAGCCCCGGCCTGATGCACGAGCGGCTGTTCCGTTTCCAGTTTCCGGAGCGGCCCGGGGCGCTGATGAAGTTCCTCGACGCCCTGGCGCCGAACTTCGACATCACCCTCTTCCACTACCGCAATCATGGCGCCGATTACGGCCGCGTCCTCGCCGGCATCGACGTGCCGCCCGAGGATCAGGCACGGTTCGAGGCGGCGATCGAGGATCTGGGCTATCCGGCCACGGAAGAGACCGCGAACCCGGCCTACCGCCTGTTCCTCGACGGCGGGATCTGAGCCGCCCTCACCCGCCCTTGGTCTCGACCGTCACCACGTCGCCCGATTCGCGCAGCTTCTGCTCGATGAGGGCTAGGGCGGCGGGCGGGAGCGCCGAGAACTGTACCGTCACCACCTCGTGGTCGGCGTCCTCGGCAGGGGAGACCACGAACTGGCGGATGCGGGAGGCGTAATCCCCGGTGATCGCGTGGAGCGCGTCCAGCGACATGGTCCCGCGCTTCACCGTCAGGCGCAAACCGTGGCCGCGCAGACGGTCGCGCCAGCGCTCCTCGAACGGCTTCACCCCGGCGAGGATGCCGACCACGATGGCCGTCGCGGCGAGGGCCGGCACGTAGAGCCCGGCGCCGACCGCGAGCCCGATGGCCGCCACCGCCCAGAGGCTCGCGGCCGTGGTGAGGCCCTTCACCACCTCGCCCTTGAGCAGGATCGTCCCCGCGCCGAGGAAGCCGATGCCCGAGACGACCTGCGCCGCGATGCGGGAGGGATCGAGCACCACGTTGTGCGCGCCGAGCACGTCGGCGAAGCCGAAGGCCGAGACGAGCATGATGAGGCACGAGCCGGTGCAGACCAGCATGTGAGTGCGCAGGCCGGCGGCCCAAAGCAGCCGCTCGCGTTCCAACCCCACGACGCTGCCGAACAGCGCGGCTGCCGCGAGCCGCGCGATCATCTCTGCGTTGCCGATCAGAATCCTGCTCCCGTGAGTGTCAGGCCGGGCCGAGGGCGGCCTTTTCGATCTCGTAGGCGGCCCTGACCGCCGGGGCCCCGTAGCGCCGCTCCAGCCGGCGGATGATGAAATGCGCCCGCGCCGTCGACTGGAAGTGGCTCATGAACACGGTGTTGACCGCCGCCCCACCCACCGCGCCGAGGATCGGCACAGCCTGCGCGGCGACCTTCTCCGACACGACGATGCCGAACCGCGCGGCGACCTGCGCCGCGAAGCGCATCAGCGCCGGGCCGGACTGGTCCACCAGGGTGATCGTACCGGCGTATCGCGCGGCCTCGGACATGGTCTTGGCGAGCGCCGCGCGCACGGCGAAATAGCCGCTCTCGGTCAGCGTCGCGCCAGCCTCGGCGCTCGCGAGCTTGCCGCCGCCGAGCGCGAAGACCTGGATGCAGGCGAGCGCGCCCTCCGGCGTCTCGATGTCCTCCCCCTCCTCGCGCGCGATCTCCGCGATGGAGCGGAGCATGAGCGTCGTGGAGACGGGGAGTTCGACCGCGATGGTGGCGAGGCCGAACGCGCCGCCGAGCGCACCGGAGATGGCCGCGAGAGCCTTGTGCTTGCCCTCGCCGGAGCCAAGCAGCCGTTTCAGCCGGCCCTCCGGCTCGGTCTGCGGCACTGGCAGGTGGGACGCTACCGCCGCTTCGCTATTCTTCGGCAGGGTCGCCAATGCGACGCGGATCGCGGTGCGCAGGGCGGCTTCGGTGCCCTTGGCCACCGCGTCCATGACGGGCGTGGGCAGCGAGCGGCCGATCATCTCGATGGGCGTGCCCGCAGCAGCCGAGAGCCGCGCCGCGAGGCCCGGCTGTTCCAGCGACTGCACCGCCCGGCGCAGGGCGGCGAGGTCGTCCTCGCTCAGGGCCGGAGCCGCCGTATCGGCGGGGGGAAGGATCTCCCCGGAGAGGATCACATCGCCGCTCGTCATGGCACCACCGCTCAAGACTGTGTCCTTCGCTCTCACGCCGTTTTAGGCGTCCTCGCGGGGGAAGGAAGCGGGGAGACACTCGGGGAGTTCCCATCCTCCGCCGGCTCTTTGACGCCCGTCCGCCGCCCGACGGCCACGCACAGGGCCAGGACCGGAAGCCCGATCAGCGACGTGAACGTGAAGAAGGCGGGGTAGCCGATGGCCGAGACGATGAAGCCCGCCGAGCCGGCGATGAGCTTCCCCGGCAACGCATAGAGCGAGGAGAACAGGGCGTATTGCGTGGCCGCATAGGCCGGGCTCGTGAGGCTCGACATGTAGGCGATGAGCACGATGCCGGCGAAGGAGCCGCAGAAGTTCTCGACGGAGATCGCCACGATCAGCCGCCAGATCTCCGGCGCGCCGGCCGAGAGCCACGCGAAGGCGAGATGCGAGGCCGCCGCCAGGAAGGCGCCCAGCAGCAGGGTCGGGAACATGCCGAGGCGGGCCAGCGCCCAGCCGCCGACGAACCCGCCCGCGATGCCGACCCACACGCCGTAGAGCTTGGTGACGGTGGCGATCTCCTTCAGGTCGAAGCCGAGCGTCCGGTAGAGGGGGCTCGCCATCACGCCGGAGAGGAAGTCCGGCAGGCGGAACAGGGCGACGAGGAGCAGGATCGCGTAGAGCGCCGGCCCGAAGCGGGCGTGCAACTCCGTCAGCGGCTCCACTAGGGCGCGGCGGGCCGACCACAGCCGCGAGGTCGGCGCGGCCTGTTCGGCGGCCTGCACCCGACGGTCGTAGGGCGGCGCCAGCAACGCAGCGATGAAGCCGACGAGCATCAGCGCGGCCATGCTGAGATAGGCGATCTGCCAGCCGCCGGAAGCCGCGATGAACAGGGCGCCCGCCCCGGCGGTGATAAGCCCGAGGCGGTATCCGAGATTCGAGGTCGCGGCGAGGATGCCCTGCATGTCGCTGCCGGCGGCGTCGATGCGCCAGCCATCGACCACCACATCCTGGCTTGCCGCGCAGAAGGCCACAAGGAAGGCGCCGAAGCCCAGCAGGGCGAGGCTGGTCTTCGGATCCGCGAAGGCCATCAGGAGCAATGCCGTCGCCGTGGCGAGCTGTGTCGTCACCATCCAGGCCCGGCGGCGGCCCAGCGCGCGCGACAACAGCGGAACATCCAGCCGATCGATCATCGGCGCCCAGAGGAACTTCAGGGAATAGGGCAGCGCGACGTAGCTGAACAGACCAATGGTCTTCACGTCGATGTCCGAGAAGGCCAAGCGCAGGGTGAAAGTCCCAAGCACCAGCAGAAGCGGCAGGCCCGACGAGAAGCCGAGCGCCAGCATTAGCAGGATGCGTTTGTCCTCGACGATGTCGCGCATCCGAAACCGGCGCGTTTGCTTCTGAGCGGCGACGGGCATGCGCTGGAACTCCTCGACCTGCTCGCTCTTGTCAGGCAGAAACATGGCGACCGTGCGTTGGCCGTGTTTTGCCGCGCGGGCTGACCCCCGTATGATGGTCAACAGGTGATTAACGGGCCTTTTACTTCGGGGCGACAAGACCGAGTGATGGGGCGGAGTGGATGAGGCGTTGAGTACCGGGCCAGAGAGCGGTCCTTCCGCTGAAACCCTAGCGGCGGCGTTCGCGACGACGCCTTCGCCGATGCTCGTCGCCGACGCGCGCGCGCACGACCATCCCATCGTCTGGGCGAACGCGGCCTTCCTCAGCCAGACGGGCTACGCCCTGGACGAGGTGACGGGCCGGAACTGCCGTATGCTCCAGGGCGCGGAGACCGACCCCGCCGAGGTGGCACGCCTGCGCGAGGCCGTCAGCGCGGGCCGCGCGGTCTCCGCCGAGATCCTGAACTACCGCAAGGACGGCACGACCTTCTGGAACGCGCTGACGATCACGCCCGTCAGCGACGATCAGGGCCTCGCCTATTTCTTCGCGTCGCAGACGGACACGACCCAGTTTCACGTCGAGGCCCAGAAGGTCTCGGGCCTGATCGCCGACCTCGCGCAGAAGACGGCGCTGATTCACGAGATCGACCACCGGGCCAAGAACAACCTTCAGGTCATCTCCTCGCTGATGCTGCTGAAGGCCCGGCGCACCCAGGACGGCGAGGCGCGGGACGCCTTGGAAGGCATGGTCGAGCGCATCGGCGCGCTCTCGATCGCCCATCGCCTCCTCTACACCGAGGAGGACGGCAGCCATTTCGCCCTCACGGAATTCGTCGCTGAACTGCTCTCCGACCTCGACGCGGGCATGGCGGACGACCGCATCCGCATCGACACGGAGGTCGAGGCCATCCGGCTCCCCGCCTCCATGGCCGCCCCGCTGGCGCTGATGATCCACGAACTCGTGGCCAACGCCCTGCGCCACGCCTTTCCCCACGGGCGCCCCGGCCGCGTCTCGATCACCGCCCGGCGGACGGAGATCGGCATGGCCGTCGAGATCTGCGACGACGGCGTCGGCTTCGATGCGACCGTCCCGGAGGTCTCCGGATTCGGCCGCAGCCTCGTGGAGATGGTCGCCAAGCAATTGCGCGGCACCGTCCGCTGGCTACCTCAGGCCTCCGGCACGCGGGTCGATATCGCGATTCCCCTTCGCGCCAATTAGCGGCTCAGCCGGGCACCCGGCTTTCCTCCCGTTCGCGCTTCAGCCGGTAGAGTGCTTCCAGCGCCTCGCGCGGGGTCAGCGCATCGGGATCGATGGTGTCGAGCAGCAGGGCGAGCTTGTCCTCCGGCAATTCGACCGGGGGCTCTGGCGGCGGCGGCGGGCTCAGCGTCGCGAAGAGGGGCAGATCGTCGATCCTCGCCCGGGCCGAACGTCCGCCCTGCGACTTCTCCAGGCTCTTGAGGATCGCCCCCGCCCGCGTGACGACGCTCCCCGGAAGGCCGGCGAGGCGGGCGACCTGCAACCCATAGCTGCGCTCGGCGATGCCGGGCACTACCTCGTGCAGGAACACGACGCCGCCCCGGTGCTCCGCGACCTTCAGGGTCGCGTTGTCGATCCGGGGGAGCCGGTCGCCCAGAGCCGTCAGCTCGTGGAAGTGCGTGGCGAACAGCGCGCGGCAGGCGTTGGCCTCGTGCAGGTGTTCGAGGCACGCCCAGGCGATGGACAGGCCGTCGAAGGTCGCGGTGCCGCGCCCGATCTCATCGAGGATCACCAGCGAACGGCGGGTCGCCTGATTCAGGATCGCGGCGGTCTCGACCATCTCGACCATGAAGGTCGATTGGCCGCGCGCGAGGTCGTCGGCGGCGCCGACGCGGGAGAACAGGCGGTCCACGCGCCCGATCCGCGCCGAGGCAGCGGGCACGAAAGCGCCCATCTGCGCCAGCACGACGATCAGCGCGTTCTGGCGCAGGAAGGTGGACTTGCCGCCCATGTTCGGGCCGGTGATGAGCCGGATGCGGCCCCGCCCCTCGCCCGACAGGTCGCAATCGTTGGCGATGAACGGCTCGCCCGTCCGCCGCAGGGCCGCCTCAACTACTGGATGCCGTCCGCCGGCGATGGCGAAGGACAGCGAATCGTCCACGATGGGCCGGCGCCAATCGCCTTCGATCGCCAACGCGGCGTGGCTCCCCGCCACGTCGAGGGACGCGAGGGCGTCGGCCACCGCATTGAGGCTCGCCGAGGCCGCCACGACCGCCCCCGCGAGATCGTCGAACACCTCGCTTTCGAGGGCGAGCGCCCGGTCGGAGGCGCCGGAGATCTTGCTCTCCAACTCGCCCAACTCGACGCTGGTGAAGCGCATGGCATCCACCATCGTCTGCCGGTGGACGAATTCCTTCTGCAATCCCTTGAGGCAGGCTTCGCCGATCGATTGCGGAACCTCAATGAAATAGCCGAGCAGGTTGTTGTGCTTGATCCGCAGGGTCCGGCAGCCCGTCTCCTCCGCGTAGCGAGCCTGGAGGGCCGCCACGACCTTCCGCGAATCCTGCCCGAGCAGCCGCGCCTCATCGATCTCGGCCAGGAAGCCCGGCCGCACGAAGCCGCCGTCGCGCCGCGAGAGCGGCAGTTCGTCGGCCAGGGCGGCGGCGAGCGTCGCGCCGATCTCCGGATCGACGCCGGACAGTGCCCGGCCGATCTCGGTGAGGGCCGAGGGTAGGTCCGGCGCCGCGCGCAGCGTCTCCGCGATCCGCAGTGCCGCCGCGAGGCTGTCGCGCACCGCCGCGAGATCGCGCGGCCCGGAACGGCCGAGGCCGATGCGGGAGAGGGCGCGCGGCAGGTCCGGCGCAGCAGCCAGCGCCTCGCGGCAGGCGTGGCGGAGGGTGGCATCCTCGACGAGACGCGCGATGGCATCCTGCCGTCGGGCGATGCGGCTCAGGTCGGTGAGCGGCCCGGCCAGATGCTCGGCCAGGAGGCGCGCGCCGTTCGCCGTCACCGTGCGGTCGATGGTGGCGAGCAGGCTCCCCGTCCGCTCGCCGGAGAGGGTGCGCGTCAGTTCGAGGTTGGCCCGCGTGGCGGCATCGATGGAGAGCGTCGCGCCGGTCTCCTCGCGGCTCGGCACGGCGAGCGGCGCGCGAGCGGCGAGTTGGGTGCGGGCGATGTAGAGGAGGCCCGTTCCCGCCGCCGCGATCTCCGCGCGGCTGAACCGGCCGAACCCGTCGAGGGTCGAGACGCCGTATTGCTCGCGAATTCGCCGTTCGGCGGCCGAGGGTTCGAGTTCGGCCTGGGCCAGCGGGACCACGGCGGCCTTCGTATCCTGCCACAGCCGCGCCAGGGCCGGATCGGCATGGATCGCCTCGGACAGGACGATCTCGCGCGGGTCGTGTCGGGCGACGGCGCCGGGTAATTCGCCCGCCGGGACCTCGCTGAGGGAGAACCGGCCGGTGGAGATGTCGATGGCCGCGAGCCCGTAGACGAAGCCGCTCTCCGACGCCTTCTGCCGACCGATGGCGAGCAGCAGGTTGGCGCTCGCGGGATCGAGGAGGCGGTCCTCGGTGATGGTGCCCGGGGTGACGAGGCGCACCACCTCCCGCCGCACCACGGATTTCGGGCCGCGCTTCTTGGCCTCGGCGGGGTCCTCGGTCTGCTCGCAGACGGCGACCCGGTGCCCGAGGCCGATGAGGCGGCTGAGGTAATCGTCGGCCCGCTCGACGGGCACGCCGCACATCGGGATCTCCGCCCCGGCATGCTTGCCGCGCTTGGTCAGGACGATGCCGAGGGCGCGCGAGGCGATCTCCGCGTCGCCGAAGAACAGCTCGTAGAAATCGCCCATCCTGTAGAACAGGAGGCAATCCGGGTTGGCCGCCTTGATCTCGATGTACTGCGCCATCATCGGCGTGGCGCCGACCGCGTCGAGGTTGCCCGTCTCCGGCGGCGACTGGGGGATACGAGAGGTGCGGCCCATGCCGCCTTCCTACCAGAGCCCCCGCTCCGAATCAGTCCCACCCTGCCGCTTGCCTGGGGACGTCGTGGCCCGGCACGCGCGGTGCCGGGCCTGTCGTCGGTCGAAGATCAGTAGCGCGGGCCGCCCGTGGTGTTGCCGAGCTGCTGCTTGTAGCCGGGCTGCTGCGGGTTGCGGGCGTTCGGATCACCGTGGCGCATGGTGTTCATGCGGCGCATCCGGCGCTCGTGCCGGGTCGAGTGATGGCGGTGCATCCGGTGACGGTGGTGGCGGTGCATCGCCACAGTCTCCATCAGGCCGTCTTGACCGAGGCCCGGCTGGACCGGAGCCGGCGCGGCCTGGGCCGAACCTGCGAAGAGAGCGCCGAGCACGAGGCCGGCGGCGAGAGAGGTACGAAGCGAGATCACGGAATTCCTCTGGACAAAAATGTCAGGCAGCGGCTCAAAGTCGCAGTCCCGAAGGAGTTCCGCGAACAGCGATAAAAAAATAGCGATGTTCGAATGCTTAGATGAGGGATTAAACCCGGTTGCAGCAGATGATCCGGTTATTCAAGGCTGTTCGCTAGGCTGGAGGAAGCTTTCGAGGGCCGAAGACACCGCGACCGGCTCCTCGTGCTGAATCCAATGAGTCGCGTCAGGGAACCAGCGGATCCGGCCGCTGTCGCACAGCCGTAAACTCGCTTCCGCGAGCCCCGGCTGGAGGGCGTGATCGCGTTTCCCCCAGAGGATGAGCGTCGGCATCGTCACCCGGGGCGGATCGCGCCGCGGTAGCCTCAAGAGGGCGCGATACCAAGAGAGCATCGCCGTCATGGCGCGAGGCCGCGTCCATTCGCGAGCATAGGCGTCGAGATCGGCCTTCGAGAACGTGCCTTCCCGGCTGGTGCTCACGAGGGCCCGGCGCAGGGCCTTGGCATCGTCCGCCGTCAGCCAGCGCTCGGCGAAGCCCCGCAACTGGAAGAAGCCGACATACAGGCTGCGCAGCCACTGGCCGGGATGGTGTCGGATATATCCGGCGACGATACCAGGATGGGGTGCGTTGAGAATCGCAAGGCGGATGACCTGCTCCGAGTGGAAGCTCGCGACCCACCATGCGACGAGGCCGCCCCAATCGTGGCCGGCGAGAAAGAATCGCTCCGCGCCGCAGGCCCGCCCCAAGGCCACGACATCCGCCGCGAGGCGGTCTAGGTGATACGCCTCGATGCGTTCGGGCTTGTCGCTGAGCCCGTAACCGCGCTGATCCGGCACGACCACGCGAAAGCCCGCACGCGCCAACGGTCCGACCTGCCGGTGCCAACCGGCCGCGCTCTCCGGGAACCCGTGCAGCAGGATCACCACAGGCCCGTCGCCCGGCCCGGCCTCGCCGACATTCAGCGTGACCTCACCGAGATCGACGCGGCGGAACATGAGTTCGTCCGGGGCTGGGGGCGACTGGCTCATCACCTCTCTCGACGCCCCGTTTCGCCAACCGTTCCGGCAGCGACAATCGGGGGCATTCCCGGCCGGAACACAAAGGCGGGCGTTGCAAGCCGCGCGAGGCTCGCTCTACAGCCTGACGCAACGGGAACCGGGAGGACGAAATGAGCGCCACGGGCAAGATCGCGATCGTTACGGGTGCCGGCACCGGCGTCGGCAAGGCGGCGTCCGTCGCGCTCGCCGGGGCGGGCTGGAAGGTCGTGCTGTCGGGGCGCCGCCGCCAGCCGCTGGAGGAGGTCGCCGTGCAGATCGGTGCCGAGAACACCCTCGTCGTCCCCACCGACGTGACCGACCCTGCCTCGATCAAGGCCCTGTTCGACGCCACGTTGGAGCGGTTCGGTCGCCTCGACATGATCTTCAACAATGCCGGCATCGGCGCGCCGGCCGTTCCCCTCGAAGACCTGCCCCTGGAGACGTGGCGTCAGGTCGTGGACACGAACCTGACCGCGATCTTCCTCTGCACGCAGCATGCCTTCCGCATCATGCGCGACCAGAACCCGCGCGGCGGGCGGATCATCAACAACGGCTCGATCTCGGCCTACGCTCCGCGCCCGAACTCCATCGCCTACACGGCGACGAAGCACGCGGTGACGGGCATCACCAAGTCGACCTCCCTCGACGGCCGCGCCTACGACATTGCCTGCGGCCAGATCGACATCGGCAACGCCGACACCGCGATGGGCGGCCGCATGAAGGCGGGCGTCCCGCAGGCGGACGGCAGCGTCCGCGCCGAAGCGGTGATGGACCCGCTGCACGTCGGCGAGGCCGTCCTCATGATGGCGAACCTGCCCATCGAGGCGAACGTGCAGTTCATGACCGTGATGGCGACGAAGATGCCGTTCGTCGGGCGGGGGTGAACGCCTCTTGCAACAGGCGACCGGGCGTGCATCTCATTTGAGAGACAGGCCGGATCGCCCGGAGGGATGATGCCCCGAACCTCAATGCTCCATGTCCGCGTCGACGACGCCTTGAAAGCGGACGCGTCGGAGACGCTGGCGAAGTTCGGCCTGACGGTGTCGGATGCCGTCCGCATCCTGCTCACCCGCGTCGTGCATGAAGGCGGCTTGCCGTCCGGGCTCACCGCCGACCCAGATGCCCACGATGCGTGGTTTCGGGCCAAGGTTCAGGAAGCCCTGGCCGATCCCAGCCCAGCCGTTCCCCACCATGAGGTCATGGATGACGCACAGGCCCTGATCGATCGGAAGCGCGGTGCCCGTTCTTGAATGGCATCCGGCCGCCCGAGCGGACCTGCTGGCGATCGTGGATTATATCTCGGACGACAACATCGATGCAGCGCAACGGCTGAAGGATGAGATCGAGACGAGGGCGGCAGCTTTAACCGAACGCCCGAAACTGTATCGCGCCGGCCGCGTCGCCGGCACGCGGGAGATGGTCGTCCGCTCGACCTACGTCGTCGTCTACGCAGAGAACGACCGAGCGGTGACGATCCTCCGGGTCCTACACAGCGCCCGGCAATGGCCGCCGTAGAAGCCCTCAGGTCTTCCGAGCCACGGTGAAGCGGGCGGCGTCGCGCAGGACGCGGGCGCCCTCGCCCCACTGGGACACCGCATCCTCGCAGACCGCCACGAGGCGGTCGCACTCGGCGCGGGCGCCATCGAGGCCGAGGCGGTCCACCAGGGTCGCCTTGCCGGCGTCCTTGTCCTTGCCGGTCGCCTTGCCCATCGCCTCGGGCGACGCCTCGCGGTCGAGGATGTCGTCGGCGATCTGGAAGGCCTGGCCCAGAGCGTGGCCATAGCGCAGCAGGGCGGCGCTCTGGCCCTTGTCGGCCCCGCCGACCAGGGCGCCGGCCTCCACCGAGAAGGCCAGAATCGCGCCGGTCTTCATCGCCTGCATCCGCAGGGTGTCGTCCACGTCGAGGTTCACGGCGCCGAAGCGGCCCTCGGCCGTCAGGTCGAGCAACTGCCCGCCGACCATGCCGCCGAGGCCCGACGCGCGGGCGAGGCCGAGGACGAGATTGGCGCGGATGGCCGGATCGGGCTGCCAGGCCGGATCGGCCACCACCTCGAAGGCCAAAGTCTGTAGAGCGTCGCCCACGAGGATCGCGGTCGCCTCGTCGTAGGCCTTATGCACCGTGGGCTTGCCCCGGCGCATGTCGTCGTTGTCCATCGCCGGCAGGTCATCGTGGACGAGGGAGTAGCAATGCACCAGCTCGACACCCGCGCCGGCCGCGAGCGCCGCCGCCTCGGCCCCGCCGAGCATCTTCGCCGTCTCGATGGCGAGGAAGGGCCGCAGACGCTTGCCGCCGCCGAGCACCGCATGGCGCATCGCATCCATCAGGCGCGGCGGGCGGGTGATCTCGCCGGGGCCGGTCTGCTCGCCGAGCCGCTCCACAAGGAATGTCTCGACCTGCTGCGCAACCTGCGCGAGCCTGTGGGAAAAGTCGGGCGCGGAAGAGTTCGCCTTGACCGGACGGGCGTCCGACTGCGTTGAGGAGTTCGGGTTCATCGGGCGTCGCGTCCGGATCTGGCCGTGCGGAGTGAGTTGAGCATCGGCGTGAGGGAGGAAAAGATCAGGGCCGAAAGGCCGTTGGAGGAGGCGCGATCCGGGCGACCGCTCGCCCGGCCGAGGCGGGCGACGCCGTGGCGGCGGCTTGTCGGGCTGCTGCTGCTCGCTCCCGCGCTGAGTGTCGTCATCGTGCTCACGTTGGCGCTCGTCTATAGCGCGGTGACGCCGCCGTCGACTCTCATGCTTGGCCGTTGGTTGACGCTGCAACCGGTGGACCGACAGGCCGTCCCCTTGGCGCGGATCGCGCCCGCCCTGCAACTTGCGGTGCTCACCTCCGAGGATCAGCGCTTCTGCCTCGACCACGGCGTCGATTTCGGGGCGATCCGCGATGTCGTGGAGGACGAGGATTCCCCCTCGCGCGGCGCCTCGACCATCGCCATGCAGACGGTGAAGAACGTGTTCCTGTGGCCGGGGCGGTCCTACATCCGCAAGGCCGTCGAGATCCCGTTGGCGCTCGCCCTCGACACCCTGTGGGGCAAGCGGCGGATGATGGAGATCTATCTCAACGTCGCCGAGTGGGGGGACGGCATCTACGGGGCGCAGGCGGCGAGCCGCTACTGGTTCCACAAGGACGCCGCCGACCTCACCCGTCAGGAGGCGGCCCTGCTCGCCGCCGTGCTGCCAAACCCGATCCTGCGCAGCGCCGGCCGCCCCTCCGCCGGCGTGCGCCGACGGGCGGCGCGCATCCAGGGGATGATGGGGCGGACGGAGGGTCTGGCGGCCTGCCTGCGGCGGTGATCAACCCTCTCGCTTCTTGCGCTGGGCCAAGGTGCGAAGGCGCAGGGCGTTGAGCTTGATGAAGCCCGCCGCGTCGCGGTGGTCGTAGGCGACGGCGCCTTCCTCGAAGGTCACGAGATCCTGGTCGTAGAGGGAGTGCGGACTCTCGCGGCCGATGACATGGATGCCGCCCTTGTAGAGCTTCAGCCGCACGGTGCCGGTGACCTTCTCCTGGCTCTTGTCGATGAGCGCCTGGATCATCTCCCGCTCCGGCGAGAACCAGAACCCGTTGTAGATCAGCTCCGCGTATTGCGGCATCAACTGATCCTTCAGGTGCGCCGCGCCGCGATCCAGCGTGATCGACTCGATGGCCCGGTGCGCCGGAAGCAGAATCGTGCCGCCGGGCGTCTCGTACATGCCGCGGCTCTTCATGCCGACGAAGCGGTTCTCCACGAGGTCGAGGCGCCCGATGCCGTTCGCGTGGCCCAATTCGTTGAGCTTGGCGAGCAGCGTGGCGGGCGACATCGCCACGCCATCGACGGAGACGGCATCGCCCCGCTCGAAGCCGATGGTGACGATGGTCGGCTCGTCCGGCGCTTCCTCCGGCGAGAGCGTGCGCGAGTAGACGTAATCCGGCACCTCGACGGCCGGATCCTCCAGCACCTTCCCCTCGGAGGAGGCGTGGAGCAGGTTCGCGTCCACCGAGAACGGGCTCTCGCCACGCTTGTCCTTGGCGATCGGGATCTGGTGCTGCTCGGCGAAGGCGATCAGCTGCTCGCGGGAGCGCAGGTCCCATTCGCGCCAGGGGGCGATGACCGTGACGTCGGGCTTGAGGGCATAGTAGCCGAGCTCGAACCGGACCTGATCGTTCCCCTTGCCGGTGGCGCCATGGCAGACGGCATCCGCGCCGACGCGCTCGGCGATCTCGATCTGCTTCTTGGCGATGAGCGGCCGGGCGATGGAGGTGCCGAGCAGGTAGACGCCTTCGTAGACCGCGTTCGCCCGGAACATCGGGAACACGTAATCGCGGACGAACTCCTCGCGGAGGTCCTCGATGTAGATGTTCTCCGGCTTGATGCCGAGCAGTTCCGCCTTGCGGCGGGCGGGTTCCAGCTCCTCGCCCTGGCCGAGATCGGCGGTGAATGTCACCACCTCGCAGCCATAGGTGGTCTGCAGCCACTTCAGGATGATGGAGGTGTCGAGGCCGCCCGAATAGGCGAGCACGACCTTCTTCACGGCGGGCTTGGCGGGATCGGTCATGCGACGTCCGGTAACGGGAGGGCGTGGATCGCGGCGGCTTATCGCGGGCGACACCCGCCTGCAACCGGCATGCCGTCTTGAGCGTATGCCCCTGTGAAGATGGGCCCGAATCCATACGTCGGATGCCTTGAGCCCTGGCGTTGCCGGCCCAACTTGGCCAGAGCGACCCTTTGAGACGATGACCGAAAGGCCGAACAGATGGCGCGCCAGCCCGTGTTGGAGTTCTGGTACGAATTTGCCTCGACCTATTCGCACCTCGCGGCACAGCGCATCGAGGCGGCGGCGGAGACGGCTGGGGTGAGCGTGCGCTGGCGGCCGTTCCTCGTCGGTCCCCTGTTCGCCTCGCAGGGCTGGACGACTTCGCCGTTCAACCTGTTCCCAGCCAAGGGCCGCAACATGTGGCGCGACCTCGAACGGCAGGCCGCCGCATACGGATTGCCGCCGATTACCAAGCCCGACCCCTTCCCGCAGAACAGCCTCAACGCGGTGCGGGTGGCGATCTTCGGGCAGGATCAGGACTGGCTCGTGCCGTTCTCGAAGGCGGTATTCTCGGCGAGCTTTTCGCAGGGGCGCTCCATCTCCGAGCCGGCGGCCGTGGTCGCGATTCTCGATTCGCTTGGCCTCGACGGGACGCAGGTGCTCAAGGCCGCCGCCTCCGACACGAACAAGACGAAGCTTCGCGTCAGCGTGGAGGAGGCCCGTTCGCGCGGCATCTACGGCGCGCCGACCTTCCTCACCGACGACGGCGAGTTGTTCTGGGGCAACGATCGCCTCGAACAGGCCCTCGCCTGGGCCAGCGGCGACCGTCCGCCCGGCTTAAGGTGATGCGAACCCGGCGATGGCCATAAATGCGCCATCTGACGCCGCTCGGTTCCGCAGCCATGATGATGACCCGTCGCCGCCTCCTCGCGGCCTCCGCCGGCCTCGCCCTCGCGGGCCCGGCCGCCGCACAATCCTACGGCCAGCGCGTCGCCGTGACGGGCGATGACGGGAAGGCGGTGGCGAACTCGATCCTCCCCGGCGAGATCACCGGCCAGATTCCCAGCCTACGCGGCGTGACCTATGCCGGCCCGAAGGACGGCGAGACGGTCCTCTACGAGTTCTTCGATTTCAACTGCCCGTGGTGCCGGAAGGCCGCCGCCGACGTGGTCGCTCTGCACGAGTCCGATTCAACCCTGCGCATCGGGCTCGTCCACAACCCGATTCTGTCCCCGGATTCGGCGCAGGCCGCCAAGGTGACGCTCGCCGTGCAGCGCAAGCTCGGCTCGGCGGCGGCGTTCGGCTTTTACCGGACACTCCTCTCGAAGCCCGGCCGCATCGACGGCCCCGGCGCGCTGACCGCCGCGACGGCCCTCGGCGTGCCGCAGACCGAGATCGAGGAGATCGCCGACAGCGACGAGGTGCGCCTCGCCCTGCGCAGCCACATGCGCATGGCGGCCGATCTCGGGCTCTACGCCACCCCCTCCTACGTACTCGGCAATTCGGGCATCCTCGGCCATCCCGGCGCGAAATCCATGGCCAAGATGATCGCCAGCACCCGCCGCTGCGACCGGCTGGCGTGTTGATCCCCTTGCGAACGGCATCGGGGGGGAGCAGATTTCACTGAACCCTCCCGGGGATTGCGGCGGTGACTTTCCAGACGATCAAACGCCCGAGCTTCACGCGAGCCGAACACGCCCGCCGGTTCCCCATCGACGAACTCGACACGGTGACGCTCGTCGCCGACGAGAGGACGGACGACGACGAACTCGTGCCGGCGGGAACGGTCGGCACCGTCGTGGCCGTATGGGGGGACGCGGAAGCCTTCGATATCGAGTTCGACGCGCCCTTCACCGGAATCGCGACGCTCATGGCCGGTCAGATCAAGACGCGCGGCCAGCGCTGACGGCGGATGCTGCCCTACATCGCGTGGCCGGCGGGCTTCAATGTCGCTCCGGCCAAAGTCAGCGGTTATCTCCTCAACACCGAAGGCAACAGCCCAGCCAAGGCGCGCTGGTGGCTATCCCAGGGCTACTCCGCCGAGCGCCCGGACGCCGTGATCGATTGCCTGTTCGAACATACCTCGGCGGTGAACTTCGTCGGCGTCCGTATTCCTCCTCGTCTCTGGGGGCACCGCCTCGTCTTCGAGGGGGCGATTCTCACGCCGAACGGCACGACCCCGCGCATTCGCTCGATCTGGCAAGTCAGTCATGGGACGCCCGAAGGCGACGCCGGCATTGCGACCCTCGTCACGGCCCATCGCATCTGACCCGGTATTTTTGCACGGTTAACGGGCGTCACACTTCTGCCGCCCTGTCGCGCAGGGGCCAGCGTCGCCTTGCGCCCATCCGCTGAGCCATGCTAGGCGGTCGCCGCGCCGGACGGGGGCGACGGAAGCCCTGTCCGATCCCGGCGCGATCCAAAAACCATTGCCCAGGGCCGAAAGGTCTTGCGCAGCGCGCGGACGGGTCTCAAACCCGACCACGCGGGCAACGAGAGAAGAGAGCGACGGGTGGCGCAGAACGGTTCCGAGGCTGGTCCCCTGGTCGCAGGCGTGTCGGGCCGGTACGCTTCCGCCCTCTTCGAGCTCGCGCGAGACGAGCGCCAGCTTGACGCGGTGGCCGAGGCCCTCAATCAATTCGACGGGTTGCTCAAGGAGAGCGCGGATCTCCGCCGCCTCGTGCGCAGCCCTGTCTTCAGCGCCGAGGAGCAGGAAGCCGCGATCAGCGCCATCCTGGAAAAGGCCGGCATCACCGGGCTCGCCGCCAACTTCATTCGCCTGTCGGCCGCCAACCGCCGGCTGTTCGCCCTGCCGGGCATGATCGCTGCCTTCCGCTCCCTCGTGCAGGATTCGAAGGGCATCGTCCGCGCCGAGGTGCGGGTGGCGGAGCGGCCTTCCGAGACGCTGATCGAGGAGATCAAGGCGTCGCTGAAGGACATCGCGAAAGCGGATGTCGACATCGACCTCGTGGTCGATCCGAGCCTGATCGGCGGCCTCGTCGTGAAGATGGGCTCCCGCATGGTCGACGCCTCGCTCAAGACCAAGCTCAACGGTATCCGCCTCGCGATGAGGGCTGCGCGCTAAGCGCGCCACCACCCCGCGACCCGTAATTCGACAGACGCTAAAGCCACAGGGGCACGAGCATGGACATCCGCGCCGCCGAGATCTCCGCGATCCTCAAGGACCAGATCAAGAACTTCGGCGAGGAAGCCGAAGTCTCTGAGGTCGGTCAGGTTCTCTCCGTCGGTGACGGCATCGCCCGCGCCTACGGCCTCGACAACGTTCAGGCCGGTGAGATGGTCGAGTTCGAGTCGGGCGTCCGGGGCATGGCCCTGAACCTCGAGCAGGACAACGTCGGCATCGTGATCTTCGGCTCCGACCGTGAGATTAAGGAAGGCCAGACCGTCAAGCGGACCGGCTCCATCGTGGACGTGCCGGTCGGCAAGGGCCTGCTCGGCCGCGTCGTGGACGCGCTGGGCAACCCGATCGACGGCAAGGGCCCGATCGTCTCGACCGAGCGCCGCCGCGTCGACGTGAAGGCACCGGGTATCATCCCGCGCAAGTCGGTGCACGAGCCGATGGCGACGGGCCTGAAGGCCATCGACGCCCTGATCCCGGTCGGCCGTGGCCAGCGCGAGCTGATCATCGGCGACCGCCAGACCGGCAAGACCGCCATCGCCCTCGACACGATCCTGAACCAGAAGCCGGGCCATACGGCGGGCGGCGACGAGAAGTCGAAGCTGTTCTGCATCTACGTCGCCATCGGCCAGAAGCGCTCGACGGTGGCCCAGTTCGTGAAGGTCCTCGAGGACCAGGGCGCCCTGGAATACTCCATCGTCATCGCCGCCACCGCGTCCGATGCCGCGCCGATGCAGTTCATCGCGCCGTTCGCCGGCTGCGCCATGGGCGAGTACTTCCGCGACAACGGCATGCACGCCGTGATCGTGTATGACGATCTGTCCAAGCAGGCCGTCGCCTACCGCCAGATGTCCCTGCTGCTGCGCCGCCCGCCGGGCCGCGAGGCTTACCCGGGCGACGTGTTCTACCTCCACAGCCGCCTGCTGGAGCGCGCCGCCAAGATGGGCGACGCCGCCGGCAATGGCTCGCTGACCGCCCTGCCGGTCATCGAGACCCAGGCCAACGACGTGTCGGCCTACATCCCGACCAACGTGATCTCGATCACCGACGGCCAGATCTTCCTTGAGACCGACCTGTTCTACCAGGGCATCCGCCCGGCGGTGAACGTCGGCCTCTCGGTGTCGCGGGTGGGCTCCTCGGCCCAGACGAAGGCGATGAAGAAGGTCGCCGGCAAGATCAAGGGCGAGCTGGCGCAGTACCGCGAGATGGCGGCCTTCGCGCAGTTCGGCTCCGATCTCGACGCCTCGACCCAGCAGCTGCTGAACCGCGGCTCGCGCCTGACCGAGCTCCTGAAGCAGCCGCAGTTCTCGCCGCTGAAGATGGAAGAGCAGGTTGCGGTGATCTACGCCGGCGTGAACGGCTACCTCGACAAGATGCCCCTCGCGAAGGTGCGCCCGTTCGAGGACCAGCTCCTCAGCACCCTGCGCACCAAGCACAAGGACCTGCTCGACTCGATCGCTGCCTCCAAGGACCTGTCGGACGACAATGCCGGCAAGCTGAAGAGCGTCGTCGAAGGCGTGGCCAAGTCGGTCGCCTGACCCAAGACCCTCTGATCCCGGGATCGCCCGGGATCAGGTTTGCGCTCGCCTGACCGGGGCGGGCACGATCCGCCTCCTCCCTCCGCGAGGGAGGAGAGGCCCCTAGGAACGGACCTGGACCTCACTCGATGGCGAGCTTGAAGGACCTGCGGAACCGCATCACCTCGGTGAAGGCGACGCAGAAGATCACCAAGGCCATGCAGATGGTCGCCGCGGCCAAGCTGCGCCGCGCCCAGATGGCCGCCGAGGCGGGCCGCCCCTTCGCCGAGAAGATGTCCGGCGTGCTGGGCAATCTCGCCGGCAACATGATCGGCGGCAACAACGCCCCGAAGCTCCTCTCGGGCACCGGCGCGGAGCAGGTGCACCTGCTCGTCGTCTGCACCGGCGATCGCGGCCTCTGCGGCGCGTTCAACTCCTCGATCGTCCGCCTCGCCATCCGCGAGCATGCCCTGAAGCTTCAGGCCGAGGGCAAGACGGTCAAGTTCATGACCGTCGGCAAGAAGGGCCTCGACCTCCTGCGCCGCCAGTTCCGCGACCAGATCGTGGAGAGCATGGACATCCGCGGCAACAGGCCGGTGGATTACGCCTTCGCCTCCGAGATCGCGCAGAAGATCGTCGCGCGCTTCGATGCCGGCGAGTTCGACGTGGCGACGCTGTTCTTCGCCGAGTTCCGCTCGGTGATCTCGCAGATCCCGACGGCGCAGCGCCTCATCCCGGCGGAGCTTCCGGCCACGACCGAGACGACAGCCAAGCCCGGCGGCAACGCCGCGCTGGAGTTCGAGCCCTCCGAGGAAGTGATCCTGGAGACCCTGCTGCCGCAGAACCTCGCGGTGCAGGTGTACCGGGCGCTGCTGGAGAACGCCGCCTCCGAGCAGGGCGCACGCATGAGCGCGATGGATTCCGCCACCCGCAACGCGGGGGAGATGATCAAGAAGCAGACGCTGGTCTACAACCGGACCCGTCAGGCGATGATCACCAAGGAGCTCATCGAAATCATCTCCGGCGCCGAGGCCCTCTAAGGGTATCGGCACCGTCCGCACAGATTGAAGGGTAGGCAGACAATGGCGAACACCGCACTCCCCGGCGCCGGCTCCAACAAGGTCGGCAAGATCACCCAGGTCATCGGCCCCGTGGTCGACGTGCAGTTCGAGGGCCACCTGCCCGAGATCCTGAACGCCCTGGAGACCAAGAACAACGGCGCTCGCCTCGTCCTCGAGGTCGCCCAGCAGCTCGGCGAGAACACCGTCCGCTGCATCGCCATGGACACGTCCGAGGGCCTGACCCGCGGCCAGGAGTGCACGGACACCGGCGAGCCGATCAAGGTGCCGGTGGGCATGAACACCCTCGGCCGCATCATGAACGTCATCGGCGAGCCGATCGACGAACTCGGCCCGGTGCAGTGCGACACCTACCGCGCCATCCACCAGCCGGCCCCCTCCTACGCCGACCAGTCGACCGAGGCGCAGATCCTCGTCACCGGCATCAAGGTGGTGGACCTGCTGGCCCCCTACTCCAAGGGCGGTAAGGTCGGCCTGTTCGGCGGCGCCGGCGTCGGCAAGACCGTGCTGATCATGGAGCTGATCAACAACATCGCGAAGGTGCACTCCGGCTACTCGGTGTTCGCCGGCGTCGGTGAGCGCACCCGCGAGGGCAACGATCTCTACCATGAGATGATCGAGTCCAAGGTGAACGTCGACCCGAAGGAGCATGGCGGCTCGGCCGAGGGCTCCAAGTGCGCCCTGGTCTACGGCCAGATGAACGAGTCCCCCGGCGCCCGCTCCCGCGTGGCCCTCACCGGTCTGACCATCGCGGAGCAGTTCCGCGACGAGGGCCAGGACGTGCTGTTCTTCGTGGACAACATCTTCCGCTTTACGCAGGCGGGGTCCGAGGTGTCGGCGCTTCTCGGCCGCATCCCCTCGGCGGTGGGCTATCAGCCGACGCTGGCCACCGACATGGGCGCCCTGCAGGAGCGCATCACCACCACCAACAAGGGCTCGATCACCTCGGTGCAGGCCATCTACGTGCCGGCCGACGATCTGACCGACCCGGCGCCCGCCGCCTCGTTCGCCCACTTGGACGCCACGACCGTGCTGTCGCGCTCGATCGCCGAGAAGGGCATCTACCCGGCGGTGGATCCGCTGGACTCGACCTCGCGCATGCTCTCGCCCGCCATCCTCGGCGAGGAGCATTACGATGTGGCCCGCCGCGTCCAGCAGACCCTGCAGCGCTACAAGGCCCTGCAGGACATCATTGCGATCCTGGGCATGGACGAGCTGTCCGAAGAGGATAAGCTCACCGTGGCCCGTGCCCGCAAGATCGAGCGCTTCTTCTCGCAGCCCTTCACGGTGGCCGAGGTGTTCACCGGCTCGCCGGGCGTGCAGGTGCCGCTCGAGGACACCATCAAGGGCTTCAAGGGCCTGGTGAACGGCGACTACGACGACCTGCCCGAGGCCGCCTTCTACATGGTCGGCACCATCGAGCAGGCCCAGGAGAAGGCCAAGAAGCTCAAGGCGGCGTAAGCCAGCCTGTCGTCCCCTCCCCGCACCGGGGAGGGGCCATGCTTCCCTCACGCGGGAAGAGAGCTTGAGGCAGGAATTCTGAGACGATGGCCACCTTCCACTTCGATTTCGTCGGCCCCGAGCGGACGCTGTATTCCGGCGAGGTGAACGCCGTTCAGCTTCCCGGCATCGAGGGCGAGATGACCGTTATGGCGGGTCACGCCCCGGTCCTCACCTCCCTTCGGGTCGGCGTCATCGTCATCACCGAGAGCCAGGGCTCCGGAAAGCGCATCTACGTCCGTGGCGGTTTCGCCGATATCGGGCCGAAGGGCGTGACGGTTCTGGCCGAGCGCGCCGCTCCCATCGAGGAGCTGAACGCCGCGTCCCTCGATCGCGACATCGAGGCGATCCAGATGCAGTACGACGCCACCGAGGATCTGCAGAAGCGCGAGGATCTGAATGCTCAGATCGTGCAGCTGCGTGAGACCAAGGCGCTGCTGAAGCTCTGAGCTTCGCCGCATCGTCGGATCTTTGAAGCGTCCCCGTCCAATCGGCGGGGACGTTTTTTTATGGGCGCGCGGCCTTTAGCGCCCGGGCCAGCAGGGCTTGGCGCGAGGCGTCATCCTCCGGGCAGCCGAGCGCGAGCCATTCGGCCTTCGCCACCGCGAGGCGTTTCCCAATGGCCCGACCGGGGGGAAGACCCTCGCGGACGAGATCGCCGCCGGTTAGGGGAAAGACCGGATCGCTCGCTCCATGCGCCAAGCGCGCGGCCTCCGCCAGGGCGGCTTCGTCTGGGCGCGGGCGTGGCTCGTTCGCGAGGATCGCCAACGTCTCCGCCACCATGCGTCCGCCATGGATGGACGCGAGGGCACGGACGTCCTTCAGGCCCAGCGCCTCACGCCCGTGGAGCGCGGCGAGGAGCGCGGCGTAGGTATCCAGTTGCGCCGTCTCGGCATTCGAGAGGCGCAGGCTGTCGCGCAGGCGCGGCTCGTCGTGGGCGGCGTGAACGCATAGCGTCGCGAGCCGCATCGTGGCCCCCTGCCCTGCCGCCGCGCTGCGGGCGAGGCGCCCCATTTCCGCGACGCCGCCGCTGATCCGCTGCAACAGGCCCGTCCCGGACAGCAGCGTCACCACGGGTACGCAGCCGGGGGCCAGCAGCAGCTTCAGGAATTCGCTGCGCACCCGCTCGCGGGACAGGCCGTCGAGGGCATCGCGGGCGGCGATACAGGCGGCGAGCGCCTGCCGATCCGGCTCGGCCTCGGCGAAGCGGGCGTGAAAGCGGAAGAAGCGCAGGATGCGCAGGGCGTCCTCGCGGATGCGCGTCGCCGCCTCGCCGATGAAGCGGACGCGGCCGGCGCGCAGGTCGTCCAGGCCCCCCACCGTGTCGTGCAGCGCCCCGTCCGCGCCGAGGGACAGGGCGTTGATGGTGAAGTCGCGCCGGGCGGCGTCCTGCGCGAAGTCGCCGCCGAACCGCACCACCGCGTGGCGCCCGTCCGTCTCGACGTCCTCCCGGAGGGTCGTGACCTCGATGGGTTCCTGCGGCGTCACTACGGTGATCGTGCCGTGCTCGATGCCGGTCGGCACGGCCTTCAGCCCGGCGCGGCGCGCCTGCTCCATCACCGCCTCGGGCCGGAGCGTCGTCGCGAGGTCGATGTCGGACGCGGCAGAGCCCAGGAGGGCATCGCGCACGCAGCCGCCGACGAGGCGGGTTTCCTCACCGGGCGCGGCAAGGGCGGCCAGGGTGGCGCGCACGCTCGGACGGGCGAGAAGCGCCGCCGGACCCGCCGTGTCGAGGCTGCGGCTCACCGAAACTGCCCCGGCACGAGGCGCCCGTTCTCCATGTGCGGCGGCACGTAGCCGGTTTCGCTGCGGGTCGAGAACAGGCCCTCGTAGACGAGGGAGGCGATCACCACGAACAGCCCGGCCAGGACGAGCCGCGTGCCCTGCCTCGTCCAGTGGTGCAACCGGAACGGATTGCGCCCCGTCACCACAAGCAGGACGAGGAACAGGCCGAAGGGTATCAGGAAGAGGCCGAACTCTTCGATGAAGCGGCGAAGCATGGATATGTCGGCTTGAGGATGTTTCGCGGGGCGAAAGGCTGCGATACGAAAGCGAGACTAGCGCGGCCGGTCTCCGCTGTCGCCGGAAACCGGTAGATTCTCGGGATAAAGCCGCTCGCGCAGGTTATTGAGGATACCGGCGGTGACGCCCCAGATCAGCCGCCCGCCAAACGGCATGGCGTAGAACCAGCGCTGCCGTCCCTTCCATTCCCGCGATTGGAGGACATACCGCTCCCGGTCCATCAGGAAGGAGAGCGGCACCTCGAACACCTCGGCGACCTCGGTGGGGTTCGGGCGGAACGGCTCGGAGGGCGCTGCGAGGCCGATGACCGGCGTGACGAGGAAGCCCGTGCCGGAGAGATAGGGGTCGAGATAGCCGAGCACCCGCACGTCCTCCGGCGCGAGGGCGATCTCCTCCTGCGCCTCGCGCAACGCGGCTTCGGCGGGGCCGGGATCGGTCGGGTCGATCTTGCCCCCCGGCAGGGCGACTTGGCCCGAATGGTCGCGCAGGCCGCTGGCGCGCTGCGTCAGCACGAGGGCGGGGCCCTCGGGACGGTGGATCACCGGCACCAGCACCGCCGCCCTGCGATGGGGCGGGGGTGGAATGACCGCCGCGCCGTCCGGGTCGATGCTGTGGTCGCCGCGCGGGTTCGAGGTCGGATCGTCCGGCCCCGGCGGCACGCGCGAAAGCCCCGCCTCGGCACGGGAGAGGAAGTCGGAGAGGGCTGCGGTCACGCTTGGTCCGCCGGGGCGATCCGGTGGAACGCGCCCCCGGCGGCGATCCCGAGCCAGACTTGGCCGTCGATCTCGCGCTCCTCGGCGAGCTCCACGAGGTCGTAGGTCAGGGCGCGAGTGACGAGCGCCCAGAGGCCGCGCCGGACGTGGAGGTAGGGCTTCAGCCCGCCCTCCGAATCCTGCTCGAAGCGCAGGGCGTGGTCGGCATCGAGGCGCACGAGGTCATCGACGTTGGTGCGGAAGGCGATGCTGCGGTCCGGCCCCTCGCCCTCCACCGCCATCTCGACGGCGAGGAACGGCGCGTCCTCCACGACGATGCCGACGCTTTCCACGGGGGTGACGAGGACGGTGCGTCCGTCCGCCTCCCGCCGCAGGATGGTCGAGAACAGGCGGACGAGCTTGTCCCGGCGGATCGGGGAGCCGTTATGGTGCCACGTCCCGTCGGCGGCGATGCGGATGTCGATCTCGCCGCAATAGGGCGGATTCCAGTGCTCAACCGGCGGCAGGCCGCGCTTGGGCAGGGTGCCGAGGGCCGCGCTCAGGCGGCTGAGGGCCGGATCGGGGGCGGCGTCTTCGCTCATCCTTGCAAGATAGCGCCGAGCGGGCGCCTCAACCATGGGCGAGCCTCAGCCTTTCCGGCTGCGCAGGATCTTCCAGACGCCGTCGCCCGTGGCGACGAGGCGTTCGCCGTCGCGGACTTCGCCGCGCATGAAGACCAGGGAGCCGGTGCGCTTCACGACGATGGATTCGCAGGTGAGCCAATCGTCCATCCGGCCGGCTTCGAGGAATTTCATCTCGAGCTGGATGGTCACGCAGTTCGCCCCGTCCGCCGCCGCCATGGCCGTGACCCCCATGGCGCGGTCGGCGAAGCTCATGAGCATGCCGCCATGCACGACGCCGATGAGGTTGGCGTGCTTCTGCGAGGCGCGGAAGGCGTAGACGCCATCGCGCACGTAGAGCGGGCCGACCGTGGCGATGAAGCCTTCGTCCTCGATATGGACCCAGCCCGAGGCGGCGGGGTCGTCGCGTTCCGTGGTGTCGGTCATGGCATCCTCTTGGGTGATTCAGGTGCCCCGCGGCTTCGCCCGGCGGGTCGGCGCCTCGGCCAGGGGATCCTCCGGCCAGGGATGGCGGGGGTAGCGCCCGCGCATTTCGGCGCGGACAGCGGCCCATGAACCGCGCCAGAAGCCCGGCAGGTCGCGGGTAATCTGGATCGGCCGCTGGGCCGGCGATAGCAGGTGCAGCACCAGCGGGCGCCCCCCGGCGCTCGGGTGCCTGTCGAGGCCGAACAATTCTTGCACCCGCACCGACAGGGTGGGCTCCTCGGCGGCGTAATCGATGGCGATGCGCGAGCCGGTCGGCACCTCGACATGGGTCGGGGCGGCGGTGTCGAGGCGCGCGCGAAGCTCCCAGGGCAAGAGGCCGTGAAGGGCGTTGGCGAGGTCGTCGGCGGTGATCGCCCCAAGGCTCGTGCGCCCGACGATGGACGGGGCGAGCCATTCGCCCGCCGTGGCGGTGAGCGTGGCGTCCGAGAGGTCCGGCCACGCCTCGCCTTCGGCCGCGCGGAGGAAGTTCACGCGGGCGCGCCATTGCGAGAGGGCGGATGTCCAGGGCAACCGCTCGATCCCGAGCCGGACGATGCCCTCGGCGAGGATCGCCGCCGAAGCCTCGTCGGCCGGGACAGGCAAGGTTGTCTCGCCGAGGTTTACCGCGCCGAGGCGGCGCACCGAGCGGGCGCGCAGCGAGGCGGCCTGCGAATCGAACGTGACTTGCGTGACGGCCTCGATCCGCTCCGCGAACAGGGCCTCGATGTCCTCGGCGGTGATGGCGGCGGCGGCCAGGATGCGCGCGTTGGCGGCGATTCCCGCCAGATCGGCCACGACGATGTATTGTCCGCGCGCCAGCGGGCTCGCGGCGTCGAGCCGCCCGGCCCGGCCGCTCGCCATCACGAACTCACCCTCGCGGCCCCTAGCGCGGGCGACGCGATCCGGGAAGGCCAGCGCCAGGAGCGGCCCCGCCGGGCTGGGCTCGGACGGGCCGCTTGCGCCAGCGATCCGCGCCCAGTTCTCCGCGAGCCGGCGCATGTCGGTCGCCCGGCCGCCCCGGTCTCGGGCGAACCGCTCGACGCGCTCATCGAGATCGACGGCATCGCCGCCGAGGCCGCGCTCCACGAGCACCGCCGCCAGATTCGCCGCCGCCCGGCCGCGTCCGTCCTGCGCGGCCGTCGCCACCATCCGCGCGAGGCGGGGCGGCAGCGGCAGGGCGCGCAGGCGCCGGCCGATCTCGGTCAGGCGCCCGTCGGCATTGAGGGCGCCGAGCCCGTCGAGCATGGTGCGCGCCTCGGCCAGGGCGGGGGCCGGCGGCGGATCGAGGAAGGCGAGGTTGCGCGGGTCGGGCACGCCCCAGGCGGCGCAATCGAGGAGCAGCCCGGCGAGATCGCTCGACAGAATCTCGGGCTTGGCGAAGGCCTCCAAGGCACCGTTGCCCGCCTCGGCCCAGAGCCGCCAGCAGATGCCGGGCTCGGTGCGGCCCGCGCGGCCCCGGCGCTGATCCACCGCCGCCCGCGAGGCCCGCGCGGTGACGAGGCGGGTGAGGCCGAGGCCGGGCTCGTAGACCGGCACCCGCGCGAGGCCGGAATCGACCACGATGCGCACGCCCTCGATGGTCAGCGAGGTTTCCGCGATGGAGGTGGCGAGCACCACCTTGCGCTGGCCGGGGCGCGCGGGGCTCACCGCCCTGTCCTGCTCGGCCGGGGTGAGCGCGCCGTAGAGGGGCGCCAGGATCACCTCCGGCCCGACCTTCCCAGCCAGCGCCTCGGCCGTGCGGCGGATCTCGGCCTGCCCCGGCAGGAAAACCAGCACCGAGCCGGGATCGGCCCGCAGCGCCCGCAGCACCGCCTCCGTGACACTGTCCTCGATCCGGCGATTCGGATCGCGGTCGAGGTAGCGGGTTTCCACCGGGAAGGCGCGGCCCTCGGAGGCCACGACCGGTGCGTCGTTCAGGAGCCCCGCCACACGCGCCCCGTCGAGGGTCGCGGACATGACGAGGATTCGCAGGTCCTCGCGCAGGCCACCCTGCGCGTCGAGGGCCAGGGCGAGGCCGAGATCGGCATCGAGGGAGCGCTCGTGGAACTCGTCGAACAGCACCGCGCCGATGCCGGTGAGTTCGGGATCGTCCAGGATCATGCGGGTGAACACACCCTCCGTGACCACTTCGATCCGGGTGCGCGCGGTGATCTTGGAGCCGAGGCGCACGCGCAGGCCCACCGTGCCGCCGACCTCCTCGCCCAGCGTCTTCGCCATGCGGGCGGCGGCGGCCCGCGCCGCGAGGCGGCGGGGCTCCAGCAGCACGATCTTGCCTCCGCCGAGCCACGGGGCGTCGAGCAGGTCGAGGGGAACGCGCGTGGTCTTGCCGGCGCCGGGGGGCGCCACGAGCACGGCGGCGTTGCGGGCCGCGAGGGCCTTTCGGAGATCGGGAAGCGCCGCCTCGATCGGCAGCGCGGGGTGCGGGTCGGCCATCGCCGCCGCTGATGCAGCGGCGCGGCCGTCCGCGCAACCGCCTCAGGCGGTGGTGAGCGCCACCGACAGGGCCGGCTTGTGGTTCAGGGTCTGGAACACGACGCAGTAGCGCTCGGTGAGCTTCAGGAGTTGCGCCAGCTTCTCCTCCGAGGCGTCGGTGTCGAGGGTGAAGGACAGGCGGATATCGCGAAAGCCCACCGGGGCCTCCTTGTCGACGCCGAGCGTGCCCCGGAAATCGAGATCGCCCTCCGCCGAGACGGTGCCCGCGCGCAGGGGGATTTCGAGGGCGGTGGCCACGGCCTTCACCGTCACGCCCGCGCAGGCGACGAGGGCTTCGAGCAGCATGTCGCCGGAGCAGAGTTCGGCGCCGGAGCCGCCGGTCGCCGGGTGGAGCCCGGCAACCGCCAGGGCGCGGCCCGTCTCGACCTTGCAGGCGATGCTGCTGTCGTCCAGCGTGCCCTTGGCCTTCAGGGTGATGACGGCCGAATCCGGCGCGTTGCGATACTGGTCCTTGAGGGGGGCCTGGAGGCTGCGCAGGGTGGTGGCGTCCATGGGGTTCGTTTCCTCTCTCTGGTTGATGCCCCGCGTAGCGTCTCGCGAAGCCGGGCTCAACCGGTGGTAAAGCGCGCCACCGCCTCCGCGAGGGCGTCCACCTGCGATTCGCTGTGCGCCGCCGAGAAGGCCACCCGTAGCCGCGCCGTGCCGGCGGGCACCGTCGGCGGGCGGATCGCCACCACGAGGAAGCCCTCCGCTTCGAGCTTGCCCGACAGGTCGAGGGCTTTCTGCGCGTCGCCGACCAGCACTGGCACCACGGCGCTCTCGGCCTCGGGCAGCCCAAGACGGGTGGTGAAGCGGCGAGCGAGCTGGATCGGCCGGGCGCCGCGCTCCGGCTCCTCTTCGAGGATCGCCAGGGCTTCGAGCGCCGCCGCCGCCGAGGCCGGGGGCAAGCCCGTCGTGTAGACGAAGCTGCGGGCGCGGCTGGTGAGCAGGTCGATCACCGGCTGCGAGGCGCAGAGGTAGCCACCATAGGAGCCGAGCGACTTCGACAGCGTGCCCATTTCGAGGGGGGCACGCGGCCCGTCCTCGACCATGCCGAGGCCGTGCGCGTCGTCCACCAGGGTCCAGGCCTCGTGGTCCCGCCCCACGGTGAGGATGTCCTGCATCGGCGCCCGGTCGCCATCCATGGAGAAGACGCGCTCGGTGAGGATCAGCGCCCGTCCGTGGGCGGCACGCTTGGCGCCCAGGATCGCCGCGAGGTCGGCGACGTCGTTGTGGCGGAAGGTGAGAACCGTCGCCCCCGAGAGCCGCGCCCCCGCCCACATGCAGGCATGGGAGAGTTCATCGAGCAGGACGAGATCACCCTTGCCCGCAAGGGCCGGGGTGATGCCGAGATTGGCGAGGTAGCCGCTGCCGAACACGAGGGCCGCATCCTTGCCCTTGTGCGCCGCGAGCCGGGCTTCGAGGGCGGCGAGCACCGCGTGGTTGCCGGTGACGAGGCGCGAGCCCCCCGCCCCGGCGCCATGCGCCCCCACCGCCGCCTGCGCCGCCGCGATCACGCGCGGATGATGCGACAGGCCGAGATAATCGTTGCACGAGAACGAGACGAGCGCCCGCCCTCCCCGCGCGGCGGCGGCCTCGGGACCCCGCCCGGTGATCGTGAGCCGCCGACGCAGGGCGCCGGCTTCGAGCGCGGCGAGCTTGTCCTGCGCGAAGGCATCGAGGCTGTTCATGAGGGCGAGAAGCCAGGGCGGCGGGGTGGCGTCAAGGCTCCGGCGGTTGACCCCGGCGGCGGCTCTGTCCATCCCCCGCCCATGACCACGCATCTCTGGCGCCCCTACACCCAGATGAAGCACGCCGCCCCGCCGCTGGAAGCGGTGGCGACGAAGGGCACGCGCATCCGCCTGGCGGACGGGCGGGAACTGGTGGACGGCATCGCCTCGTGGTGGACGGCGGTACACGGCTACAACCACCCGCACATTGCCGAGGCGGTGTCGCGCCAGCTCGCCGCCATGCCCCACGTGATGTTCGGCGGGCTGACCCATGCGCCGGCCGAACGGCTCGCCGCCCGCCTGGCCGCCCTGCTGCCGGGCGATCTGAACCACGTCTTCTTCAGCGATTCGGGCTCGGTGGCCGTCGAGGTCGCGCTGAAGATGGCCGCGCAATACTGGCTGAACCGGGGAATCGCAGGCCGCACCCGGGTGCTCGCGTTCCGGGGCGGTTACCACGGCGACACAATGGGGGCGATGTCGGTCTGCGACCCCGACGAGGGGATGCACCGCCGCTTCGGCGCGTACCTGCCGGAGCAGATTTTTTGTGACTTGCCGTGCACCGCCGACCAGACAGAGGCGCTCGATGCCGCGCTCGCCCGGCACCGCGACACCCTCGCGGCGGTGATCGTGGAGCCGCTGGTGCAGGGGGCGGGCGGGATGCTGATGCATCCGCCGGAGGTGCTGGCGACCATTGCCCGGTTGGCGGCCCGGCACGGCCTGCCGCTGATCGCGGACGAGATCTTCACCGGTTTCGGCCGCACGGGCACCCTGTTCGCCTGCGAGCAGGCGGGTATCGTGCCCGACATTCTCTGCCTGTCGAAGGCGCTGACCGGCGGGACCATGACGCTCGCCGCCACGGTGGCGCGCTCCGGGATCTTCGAGGCCTTCTGGTCCGACGACCCGGCGGCGGCGCTGATGCACGGCCCGACCTTCATGGCGAACCCGCTGGCCTGCGCCGCCGCCAATGCCAGCCTCGACCTGTTCGAGCAGGAGCCGCGCCTTTCCCAGGCCCGCGCCATCGGCGCGCGGCTCGCGGCGGGGCTCGCGGACCTGCGCGGCGCGCCGGGGGTGGCGGATGTGCGGGTGCTCGGCGCCATCGGCTGCGTGCAATTCGCGGGAGCGCCGGACCTCGCCGCACTAAAGGAACGGCTGCTGGCGCGGGGCGTCTGGGTGCGGCCGTTCGGCGACATCCTCTACCTGACGCCGGCCCTCACCATCGCCGAGGCCGATCTCGACCGGCTGATCGCGGCCGTGGTCGAGACCGTGCGCGAAAATCGCTGATCTCGTGCGCGAGAGGTGCCCCGGGGCTGCAACTACGGGGCGTTTGTCCCGTTGGGATTACGGCCGGGGAGGCCGCAAACTGGCTGCGCCGGAGGGTTGGCGGCGGGGAGGAGCACGACGTGACGAGTGAGCAGACGGTAGCGGACGATCGGCCGGTGATCCTCCTCGTCGAGGATGAGGCGTTGACCATCATGGACCTCGGCGACGTGCTCGAGGAAGGCGGCTACGACACCATCCAGTGCGCCTCGGCCGAGCGCGCCCTGAGCATCCTCCAGACGCGCCCCGACATCTGCGGCCTCGTCACCGACGTGCAGCTCTCGGGCAAGACGGACGGGTTCGACCTCGCCAGCTCCGTCGCCGAGGCGCGGCCGCAATTGCCGATTCTCATCGTCTCAGGACGCGCCGCGCCCGATCCCGACCGGATGCCGCAGCACGCGGAGTTCATCGCGCGGCCGTGCAGCGGCGAGGATATCCTGCAGCGGCTGCGCCACCTCATGCATTGCTGAGCGGCCGAGCCGGCGCCGCTCTGTCATCCCATCGTCACCGGTTTTCCGCCAAGAGCCCAGGGGCTGGCAGAAGAACGGGAATCGAAGGTGCAGGTCTACGATCTTCCGGTGCTTGCCGCCGGGTCCGACGCAGCCTCGCTCGCGGGCGAGAAGGCCAAGCCCGACCGCGAGGCGGATACGGAAGGTGCCGTGTTCGATCCGGGTTCGAAGAAACTGCGCCCTCCGGGGTCGCGCAGCGTCGGCTGGGCGCTGGTCCAGGCGGCGCGCCTTCACCGGGCGCGGACTGGGGACCGGCTGGCCAAGATCGGCCTGTTCGCGGGCCAGGAGCAGGTGGTGCAGGTGCTCGCCGCCGCCGGCACTATGACGATGGGCGATCTCGCCGCGCTCCTTCGGGTCCGCCCGCCCACGGCCTCCAAGACCGTAACGCGCCTCGCGGCCCTGGGCATCGTCGAGCGCCGCGCCGAAGCCGGCGATGGCCGCGTGGTTCGGGTGCGTCTCACCGAGGTCGGCCTTGCGAAGGCCCAGGCCATCGAGGCGATCCAGGAAGAGGTCGAGGCGGAATTGCTCGACCATCTCGACAAGGGCGACCGCCGCCGCCTGCGCAAGCTGCTGCGCAAGGCCGCGAAGGGCCTCGCCGAAGCGGCGGGCGCCGCCGGTCAGGCGACGGAGATCGACGCCGAAATCGAGGGTGAGGACGAGGCCGACGCCCTGGCGCCGTAAGCGCCCCACACCCGCCGACCTGTTGCAACTGAGTAACGTTTCACCGCCATTTCCTTCATGGCCCCGAACCGGCCTTGCGGGGTGACACCATGGCGCGGCATTGAAACGTTATAACAAGTTGTGAGTCTCGATGTCCGCGCCGCGCCATTCCGTCGTGCCTGCCCTCGCCTGCGCCGCGCTGCTCGGCACGGGGCCTGCGCTGGGTCAGAGCGCCGTCACTCTGGACCAGATCAGCGTCACCAGCCCGACGCCGGTCCAACCGAGCCGGGCCGCCGTCACGGGGGACGCGAACTTCCCCATCGGCATCCTACCGGTGGCGACGGACACGTTTTCCCCGGTCACGGTGGTCACGCAGCAGCAGATCCAGCGGGACCAGCCCCGCACATTGGGCGACGCGCTGTTCGATCGGCCGGGCATCTCCGGCACGACCTACGCCCCCGGTGCCGCCTCCCGCCCCATCATCCGCGGCCTCGACAATGCGCGGGTGCGCATCCAGGAAAACGGCATCGTCAATGGCGGCGTGTCGGACCTCGGCGAGGACCACGCGGTGCCCGTGAACCCGCTCGTGTCCGACCGGATCGAGGTGATCCGGGGCCCGGCCACCCTGCGCTACGGTTCGGGCGCCATCGGCGGCGTCGTCTCGGCCGACAACAACCGCGTGCCGACCTTCATCCCGGCGAATGGCGTCCAGGGCCAGGTGACGAGCGGCTATTCGACGGTCGACAACGGCCGGCTCGGCGCCGCGACGGTCGATGCGGGCGGCGACGGCATCGCCGTCCATGCGGACGGGTTCAAGACCGCCGCCGACAATTACGCCATCCCCGGCGGCATCCAGCGCAACTCCTACAACGAATCGCAGGGCGGGGCCTTCGGCATCTCGGCCATCGGCGACCGTGGGTTCGCCGGCATCTCGTTCAGCCACTACGATGCGATCTACGCCATCCCCGGTGGCGTCGCGGAGCAGGACCGCACCCGCCTCACCCCGAACCAGGACCGCGTCCTCAGCCGGGGCGAGTATCGCCCGCTGGACGGACCCATCGAGGTCATCCGCTACTGGGCGGGCTACTCGGTCTACAAGCACAACGAGGTCGGGATCGGCGAGGACGGGATTGAGGGGATCCAGGCCACCTTCAAGAACCGCGAGGCCGAGGCACGGCTCGAATTCCAGCACGTTCCCGTCTTCACCGAGATCGGCAAGCTGACCGGCGCGCTCGGCTTCCAGTCCGACCGGCGGGTGATCAACACCGCCCTCGAAGCCTTCCTGCCGAAGACGGAATCCCGCGCCAACGCGGTGTACCTGTTCGAGGAACTGGAATTGCGGCCCGGCACACGGCTTCAGGCGGCGGGCCGCTACGAGGTGGACCGCATCTCCGGCACGGCGGCGCAGTTCCCCGGCGATTATCTCCCCGTGAACGGCGAGGACCCGCTGCAATACGCGCGCACCCGGCGCTTCGCGCCGAAGAGCGTGAGCCTCGGCGCGCTGCAGGATCTGCCCTACGACTTCGTGGCGAGCCTGACCGGCTCCTATGTCGAGCGCGGCCCGAGCGGTTACGAATTGTTCTCGCAGGGGCCACACGACGCCACGGCGACGTTCGAGATCGGCAACCCGAACCTGAAGCGCGAGCGCGCCCGCACCATCGAGGCGAGCATCCGCCGGGCCGTCGGCCCGCTGCGCCTCGACGCGACCGGCTACTACACGCGCTACACGGGCTTCATCTACCGCAACTACACGGGCCTGTTCTGCGACGACGACTTCGCCTCGTGCGGTACGGGCACCGAGAATCGGCAGATCGTCTACCAGCAGCAAAACGCGACGTTCTACGGCGCCGAAATCATCGGCCAGTACGACATCCTGCCGATCGGTGACGGGTTCGCGGGTGTGGAGGCGCAGTTCGATGCCGTGCGCGCGCAATTCGATGACGGCACCAACGTGCCGCGCATCCCGCCCTACCGCGTCGGCGGCGGCGTCTATGTGCGGGCGGATGGGTGGTTCGCGCGGGTGAACCTGCTCCACGCCTTCGACCAGCGCCGCATCGCCGCGTTCGAGACGCCGACCGCCGGCTACAACGACCTACGCGCCGAGGTGAGCTACACCGCCCCCCTCGATCCGAAGGTCTACGGCGCAACCTCCGTCACCCTCGGCCTGCAAGGGCGCAACCTGCTCGACGCGGATATCCGCAACGCGGCCTCGTTCAAGAAGGACGAGATCCTGCTGCCCGGCCGGAACGTGCGCCTGTTCCTCACCGCGCGGTTCTGATCGGCGCGAGCTCCGGCCCGGTCGGCAAGACCGGGCCGGGTCGTCAGCCTCAGCCGTGGCACTCGCAGCCGGCGTGGTGGCAGCCGGCATGGTCCTTGTGACCTTCGGCGCATTCATCGCAGCAGAACGCCTTGCCGTCCTTCGAGACGGCCTTCGCCACCGAGACCACGCACACGCAGTCCGGACAGGCGCACTTCACCAATTCGACATCGACGCTCGACATATCCCAATCCCCACGCTTCAGGATCCGTCCGCCTCCGCGTCCGGATGGTGATGGTCATGCGGCTCGGTAAAATGGGCAATCATGTTGCGCAGCACGTCGCGCACATGGTCGTCATCGATGGCGTAGGCCACGTTCCGCCCCTGCCGCGTCGCCCGCATGATCCGCGCCGTGCGAAGCAGGCGCAGGTGGTGCGACACGAGGGACTGCGATTGGCCGACCGCCTCACCGATCTCCCCCACGGTGCGCTCGCCCTCCAGGCAGGTGAGCGCGATCCGCAAGCGAGTCGGATCGCCGAGCAGGCGAAACACCTCCGCAACCGCCGAAACCGGATCCGATGGCTGCGTCACGAATCTCCCCAACACATGAACACCTCTTCATGTGTTGCAGGTTGAGGGTTCCTGTCAAGTGCGGGCGAGGCGGCGGATGCCGGCCACCAGCCCGGTCACGGCGATGCCGGCGGCGAGGCTGTTGAGGATCCATTGCGCGGTTTCACGGCCGGTCGGGCGCAGGGTCAGGCCCGGCAGGTCGAGCCGGTGCGGGGCGTCGAACAGCCAGCGGTTCACCCGGCCCGAGCGGTCGAGCCGGGTCAGCATGGCGCCGTCGCGTGGGTCGATGTGGAGCCACGTCGCGGCGGGGTCATCGTAGATCAGGCGCAGGATCGGCAGCGGGCGCGCGTCGCCGTGGGGATACCAATAGGCGTCGTAGGCCGTGATCCGCGCGGCCGAGACGAGCCTGCCACCGGGCACGGACACGGCGGCGGTGAGGGTGGTGTCGTCCAGGCCGGCGGCGATGCCATCGCGCACCACGAACCACCGTCCGCCGATCGCCGTGAAACGCAGCGCCTTCGTCTCCGGCCCCCGCCGCAGGTCGTCGGGCGACAAGCCGATGCGGCCGGGTGCGCCGGCATAGGCCACCCTGATCTCGTCCGGCACGGACAGCGAGGAAAACCAGCGGTTCGGGTTCATGGAGAGCCACCCGCTGACGATGAATCCGGCGAGTCCGATCCCACCGACGAGGCCGAAAGCATGGTGGCAGAGGGCGAGGCCGCGATAGGGGCTGACCGCGCCGCCGCGATAGCGCCGCCACAGGCGCATCCGCCAGATGCCGATGACGAGGCCGGTCAGCGCGGTGACGCTCGCGACGCCGGAGAGCCAGAGTACCGCCTGGCGCCATGCCTCCGGACGCGCGCGCAGGGGCGTGACGTAGACCCAATGAACCACGGCCCCAACCCAGTTCCACCCGCGCTGCCAGCGCGTGGTGACGAGGGCGATCTCGCCGGTCGGCTCTGAGACATACGTTTCGGTGCCCGCCGAATCGCCGGAGGCCACCTGCAGGAAGGGCCGCAGGGGGTCGTAGCGCGCCGTGACCGTCCACTGGTCGCGCCATACCGGCTCGACCGCCCCGCCGCCCGCGATCCGCGCAGCCTCGTCCGGGCCGATGGGCCCGAGCCGCTCGCCCGTCTCGGCTGAGATTGTGACGCGCCCGCCATCGGGGGCGGCGAGGCGATAGACCGGCCTGTCGCCGCGCATCTCCAGCCGGACATCCATCGCCCTCACCAACGCGAGGGCGGCGTCGGGGCCGAGCTTCACCGTGTCCCAATCGAGGGGCGCAAGGCGGGCGAGCCGTTCCGCCTCGTCGAGGCGGGGAAACGGCACGTAGAGCATCACCAGCCCAGAGCCGATCCACAAGGCGAAGAGCAGGGCCGTGCCGATCCCGAGCCAGCGATGGCCCAGGATCAGCCAGCGCTTGCCCCGCTTGCCGACGGCGCTCACCAGCTCACCGTGTAGGCGACCTCGACGGAGCGCGGGCGGCCGAGCAGCCAATTGGTGCCAACGCCGTTCACGGCGTTGCCGCTGATGGCGTAGACCTTGTCGAACAGGTTGTAGACCCGCAGCGACAGGCGCGAATACGCCGTGACCTGCCGGTCGAGGACGAGGTTCACGAGGTTGTAGCCGGGGCGCCGAGCCGTGTTGCCGAAGTCGCTGAAGACCTCCCCCACGTTCTGAAGGCCCACGCGCACGGCCCAGTCGCGGGTCGGCTCCCAGGTAAGCCACAGGTTCGCCACCCGCTCCGGCACGTCGATGGGCTGCCGGCCGGCGTAGGAGACGGCCGCGCCGTTCACGATCTGGTCGAAGCTGTCGTATTGCGCGTGCAGGAGGGCGAGGTTGCCGTCGAGCCGCCAGCCCGGCGTAAACCGCCAGCCCAGCGCCAACTCTACGCCCTGCGAGGATTGACTCCCCACCTGCACGCCGACCGCCGACGAGCCGGGCAGGCGCGAGATCAGGTTGTCCTTCACGATGCGGTAGCCGGCGAGTGTCCATTCGAGGGCGCCATCGAAGGCCAGCCCCTTGGCACCGACCTCGATCTGGTCGCCGGTCGCCAGCTTGAAGCCCGCGAGCGATTGCGACAGCGTGATGAGGCTCCCGACCGGATCGGTGGCGTAGCTATATTGCGCGTAGAGGGCGCTGTCGGGCGTCGGGTTGTAGACGAGGCCGAACCGGTAGCCGAGCGCCTGGAAGCTTCGGTCGAACTGCGCGCCGGTCTGCAGATCCTGCCGGTGCAGCGTCGGCAGGTCGAGGCGCGCACCCGTGAGGAAGGACAGCTTGTCGGTGATGACCAGCCGATCCTCGGCGAAGAACGAGGCCTGATTGGTTTGCGTGGCATAGGCCGGGATCGCCCGGCCGTTCTGCGGGAACAGGCCGGGATCGTAGCCGACGAGGGGCACGCTCGTGGTCTGGTCGAAGTAGAAGTTGTTCGTGTGCCGGAAGTCGATGTGATTGACATCGAAGCCCACCGAGACATCGTTCGGCCGCCCGAACAGCGCGCCCCGGAACGTGGCGTCCAGGCGATTCCCGATCTGCTCCTGGTTGTGGTAGATTTCCAGGTAATCGGAGCGGTCCACGAGGCCGGTGCCCCGGTTGAACGCGTATTGCTCCACGTCCAGCCAATGCCGCCGGCTCGTAAGCGTGTAGGCCGTGTTGCGGATGGTGATGTCGGCGGAGGGCGACCATTCGGTCTTGAGCGCGGTCCAGTTGTCGGCCCAGGTGATCTTCGGATCGCGGACGTTGTAGTTGTTGAACCGGATCAGGTCCGGGATCCGCCCCTCGACCAACGGGGTGCCCCAGTAGCGCATCGGCTCCTGATAGCCGAGGTCGTGCGAGAGGGTGATGGCGAGGTCGGGGCTCGGGCGGAACAGCAAGGCCGCCGACACCGCGAGGTTGCGGAAATCGCCCGCCTGATTGAGCCAGCCATCCGCCCGGTTGCCGCTGACGTTCAATCGGTAGGCGAAGGTGTCGCCGTAATCGGCCTGCGCGATGCCGCCGCCCGAATCGAGAGCCAGCCGGGCGACCCCGTCCGAGCCGACCACCGCCCGCGCGGTGTTGATGGGCACGAAGGTCGGCTTCTTCGGCACGACGTTGATGATGCCGCCGATGGCGCCGTCGCCGTAGAGCACGGAGGACGGGCCGCGCAGCACCTCAATGCGCTCGACGTTCCACGTGTCGAACGGGAACGTCACCGTGCCGGCGCCGACGTAGAAGCGCGTGCCGTCGTAGAGCTGCTGGATCGACGTCGGCCCCGCGAAGCCCCGGCTGGTGAAGGTGCCGTTTCCGTAGCCCGGCGTGGCGACGGCGGTGACGCCCGTGGCGTCCTGCGTCACGGCGTCGATGATCCTGTCCTGGCCGCGCAACCGTGCGGTTTCGCCAGAGACGATATCGACGCTGGCCGGCGTTTCGAGGGGCGTCAGGCCGAGGCGGCTCGCCGTGCGGTCCGGGGTGCGCAGGTTGAGGCCGGTGGGCGAGGCGCGGGTGAGGCTCACCCCGCCCTCCCCTTCGACGGACAATTGATCGAGGGTCACGGCCTCCTGCGCGGAGGCGGGGGACACGATGGCGAGGGGAGCGACAAGAGCCAACAGGCGGCGTCTGGAACGGGAAACGGACATCGATGGACGGACTCCGGCGCGGCGGATGCCGGCCTCACCCCACATGCAATGTAACAACATTACATGTCCAGCTTGTCGCGAAGGCTCGGGCAGAACCTCGGCGGATGGCTGGAATGCGGGCATGGCGGACGCGGGCGCGCTGCTGTGGCACGTCACCGCGAACGAGGCCTCGGCAGCGCCGCTCAGGGCGCAGCTTCGACACCCGCCAGGACACCCCGCCCGGCGCGTTTCGCGTGTGACCACGGCTGACGGCAGGTCTCCTGGCTCACGGGTCGCCGCCGTCCCACCGTCTTCCCGGGCGAACCGGCCCAGTGACGTGAATGGTGGAAAAGCTCACCGCTTACAGTTGCGGGGGCAGCCGCGGCTTCGGGTTGCCCCACACCGCGTTCCCTTTTGATCCCCGAAAGGGGAACCGTCACGGCCACGCTAGGCGACGCACTCCCCCCGCGTCAACGCTCGCAAAGCGGCTATCCCGGGGCAAGACTTTGCCGGGTGCGGCCAGCGATGCTATGCGGCGGGCATTCCAGGAAGATCATGACCACACGACCTCCCCGCCGCGGCGGCCCTTCCGGCGGCAATGGCCGCCCCGATGGACGGCCGGGCCGCAAGCCGCCGTTCGGCGCCAACCGCGCCCGCACCGGCCCGCGCACCAGCGCCCACGATGCCGCCGAGCGCGCCGCCCGCGCCCGCGGCGACGATTCAAGCGAGCGCTCGCCGTGGATTCCGGCCGCCGCGCCGGAGCCGCGCGAGCCGCGCAAGCCCAAACCAAAGCCCGAGCCCGTGGCCCCGCCCCCCGGCCCGAGCAAGCGGGAGCAGCGCGCCGAGGCCTCGGCGACCCTCGCCTCCGGCGTGCAGACGCTGATGGTGGAGGCGGACGAGGCGGGGATGCGGATCGACCGCTTCCTCACAGCGCGGTTCCCGCAGCTACCCTTCACCCGCGTGCAGAGCATCGTCCGCAAGGGCGAGCTGCGCGTCGACGGCAAGCGCGCCAAGCCGAACGACCGGCTGGAGCCGGGGATGAGCGTGCGCGTGCCGCCGCTGCGCCTCGACCAGCCGAACGACCGCCCGCGCAGCGCCGCCCGCGATTCGGACGACGCCACCTTCCTGCGGAGCCTCATCCTGTACGAGGATGCGGAGATGATGGTGCTGAACAAGCCCTTCGGCCTCGCCGTGCAGGGGGGCTCGGGCACCGTCCGACATGTCGATGGCCTCCTCGAATCGCTGATCGGGCCGGACGGGCAGAAGCCCCGCCTCGTCCACCGGCTCGACAAGGACACGGCCGGCTGCCTCATCATCGCGAAGACGCGGCTCGCCGCCTCGACGCTGGCCAAGAGCTTCCGCTCGCGCAACGCCCGCAAGATCTACTGGGCGCTTTGCGCCGGGGTGCCGCGCGTCAAGCAGGGCCGGGTCTCGACCTATCTCGCCAAAGACGAGCCGACCGATGCCGACGCGCGGATGCGCATCGCCAAGCACGGTGACGAGGGTGCCACACACGCGCTCACCTATTACGCCACGGTCGATCACGTGGCGCAGAAGCTGTCCTGGCTATCGTTCAAGCCGGTGACGGGGCGCACGCACCAGTTGCGCGCCCACGCGGCCCATATCGGCCACCCCATCGTCGGCGACCCGAAATACTTCTCGGTCGAGAACTGGGAATTGCCCGGCGGCATCCAGAACCGCCTGCACCTCCTGGCGCGGCGGATCGTGATCCCGCATCCGCGCACGGGGAAGCCCGTGGACGTGAGCGCGCCGCTGCCGCAGCACATGCAGCAGAGCTGGAACCTCCTCGGTTTCGATGCCGGGCGGTACGATCCGGTGGTGGACGCACCGGAAGATTGATCGGCCGGAGCGCTCCTGCGGGCGGCCATGCCTTGGCAACGGCGCCGCCTGCCTCATATGCTGCCTTGCTCGGCCGCGCGCCTGCCTGCCGGGATATCCGACGGTCGAGACCCTGGGACATGAAGCTCGCGACTCTGGCCTGCCTCGCCGCCCTGTGCCTGACGGCGCCCATCGCCCATGCGGCGCCGGGCGATGCCGCGCCGGCTCCGCAGAAGCCGGCGGCGTCCAAACCCGAGCCTGCGAAGGCGGAACCCGCCAAGGTCGAGGCGCCCGTTGCCCGCGCCGAGCCCCGTGCCGCCGGCGCACCCGTCGTCGGCAGTCGCGACAAGCGGCGGCGCTCCTACGCGGCTTGCAACCGGGCCTCGCACCAGCGTGGCTATCGCGGCGGCAAGCGGCGGCGGTTCCTCATCCGCTGCCGCCTCGGCTACGAGCGCACCCGCCACCAGCAACAGCAGCAGCAGGCGCCCGCCGCCGCGCCCGCGCCTGCACCCGTTCGCAAGCCATGAGATGGGGCTGCCGATGAGGCTCGTCGTCTTCGACGTGGACGGCACCCTCGTCGACAGCCAGCATCTGATCGTCGCCGCGCAGGGCGTCGCCTTCGCCGAGCTCGGCCTGCCCGCGCCCGAGCGGCGCATCGCCCTGTCCGTGGTTGGGCTGTCCCTGCCGCAGGCCTTCCGCCGACTCGTCGGCGAGGACGGGCCTGTGGCCGAACTCTCCGAAGCCTACAAGCTCGCCTACAACCGCCTGCGGCTCGACCCGGATCACGAGGAGCCGCTGTTTCCCGGCATGGCCGATCTGCTCGACCGGCTTCATGCGAATCCGGGGGTGATGCTCGGCATCGCGACGGGCAAGTCGCGCCGAGGCGTGGACCGGCTGATCGAGCATTACGGCTGGGAGGGCCGCTTCGTCACGACGCAGACGGCGGACGATGCGCCCTCGAAGCCCGATCCCGCCATGCTCCATCAGGCCATGCGGGAGGCCGGCACCGGCCCCGACGGCACAGTGATGATTGGGGACACGACCTACGACATCGGCATGGCGGTGGCGGCGGGCGTCGCGCCCATCGGGGTCGCCTGGGGCTACCACGCACCGGGCTCCCTGCTCCGCGCGGGCGCGGTGACGGTGGTGGAGAATACGGCCGCGCTGGAACCGCTGCTCGGCCTCGCCTGACCCCCCTCGCCCACGGGCGGCGAAACGCCTATGTGCGTGCCCATGAGCGACGTGACGCGAGACTGGCTCGGCGAACCGGGCGATGAGGCACGGCCCGATCCGATGCGGGCCGCACGGTCGGGGGCCAAACCCGCCCTCCCCCGCCGGTTCTACAAGGAGGCCGGCTTCGCCCCGACCGAGGGCGGGTTTCGCCTGACCCTCGATGGACGGTCGGCCAACACGCCGGCCCGCAACCCCCTGCTTCTCCCCTCCGAGACGCTGGCCGAAGCCGTCGCGGCGGAATGGGGGGCGCAGACCACCGAGATCGACCCGGCGAAGATGCCGCTCACCCGCTTGGCCAACACGGCCATCGACGGCGTGTCCCAGCGCCTCGATGCCGTGGCCGACGACCTCTGTGCCTATGCGCAGACGGACCTCCTCGCCTACCGCGCCGCAGACCCGGACAAGCTCGTCTCCGCGCAGGCGCAAGCCTGGGATCCGGTGCTGGATTGGGCTTACGAGACGTTCGGCGCGCGGCTGATCCTCAGCGAGGGCGTGATGCACGTCACGCAGCCGCCGCAGAGCGTTCAGGCCCTGTCCGAGGCCGTCCGGCAGGTGCGCGACCCCTTCAAGCTCGCCGCCCTCCACACCCTCACGACGCTCTCCGGCTCGCTCATTCTCGCCCTCGCCGTGCTGCACGGGCGGCTCGACCCGGCGGAAGCCTGGGCTGCCGCCCATGTGGACGAGACCTATCAGGCCGATGTCTGGGGGCGCGACGAGGAGGCCGAGGAGCGCCTTGCGGTGCGCCGCGCGGAGTTCGAGGCCGCCGCGCGGACCATCGCGGCCCTCTCGTGAGGCGTCTGCTGCCGATGCAATCGGGCAACATCGCTGCCCGGCTTTCACCATAATCGTCCGACCGCGAAACAACCCCTGGCGGAAATCGCCTCCGTCGTATTAGCATCGGCCCGTCAAGAATTGGCTGCCCGATGTCCGTCCCTTCGACCGACGAAAACACCTTCATCGACGATCTGACGGCGATTTTAGGTCGCGCGCGGGGTCCTCGCGAACGCGATTCGCGTATTGCGCTGTTCGAGTCGCTGTCTCGGCTCGAGAAGCAAGCTTTCGTGGGTGGTGCGTCGGCGCTGACTCTCGGCCGGTTGGCCGAAAGCCGGTTCCTCGCGGGGATCCTGCGGGAGTCCGTTTCGCCCGTTTGCTACCAGAGCGAGCGCGGCCCCCGCCAGCTCTGGACCGCCGCGCCCGATTTCCGCGCGAGCCACGAGCCCGCCTAGACCCTCAGCGCCTTGTCGATGGCCCCGGCGAGCGAGACCGGGCGATCCTTCGGCGCGAAGCGCGCGATGGGCACGCCGTCCCGCCCCACGAGGAACTTCGTGAAGTTCCACTTGATCGCCGCCGTGCTGAACAGGCCGCGACGGCTGCGGGTGAGGTAGGTGAAGAGCGGATCGGCATTCGGCCCGTTCACCTCGACCTTGCCGAGGATGGGGAACGTCACGTCGTAGCTCAGCGAGCAGAACCGCGCGATCTCCGCCGCATCTCCCGGCTCCTGCTTGCCGAACTGGTTGCAGGGAAATCCGAGGACGGTGAACCCCGCCTCGCGCCGCGCGCGCCAGAGGTCTTCGAGGCCGGCATATTGCGAGGTGAAGCCGCAGCGGGACGCCGTGTTGACGATGAGCAGCGCCTGCCCCCGGTACTGCGCCAGCGGGTGCGGGCTCCCGTCCCCCTCGTGGACGGTGAAATCGTGGATCGTGGTCATTCCGTCCGGCTTTTCCTGGCTCCCGCGATGCATAGAGCATCGGGGGCCTTCACCGGAATAGGCTCAGGCCGGCTGCGGCGATGGGCGGACCTTCTCCACGTCGAAGGTGAGGCCCTGCGGGGTCATCCGCTCGCGGGTGACGATGCGCTCGTCGGCGGCGATGATGCCGAGGGGGACGTCCCTGTCGGGCAGCACCATCGTCGTCGTCTTGTTCACGTGGACGAGCACGTGCCGCCCCTTGGCCGCCGAGGCCACCGCCCAGCGGCGCAACTGCCCGTAATAGGGCTCGCGCCGCCATGCGTTCGCCTGCCCCGGATCGACCTGCACGTTCATGTTGCGGGTCGTCGGATCGAGGCTCAGCACCATCTTGGCGCGCTCCGGCTTCCATTCCGGGCCGAGCCAGCCCTCCGTCATCCAGAGGCAATGGAAGGCGCGGCAATGGTCCGGCCGCGTCGCGTGGATCGCGCAGCCCCGGCCGGACAGGGTGTGCCGGCACCATTGCCCGGCGACGCTCTCCACCGCCGGCACGTCGTAGACCTTGCAGCACAGGGTGCAGGTGCCGCAGGCGCGGCCGGGCGCGGGGTGGGCGATGTAGCTGTCGGGGCTCTGCATCGGTTGGTCCGGCATGCGTCCGGGGAAGAGGGATCGCGGACGACGGACCTATCTGCGCAGGCATCGTGCCGGTAGTGTGGCACGGCCCATTGTCCAGGAGCGCCTGCATGCTCTCGAACCTCGCGACCCGCGACGTCGAAACTCTGCTCCACCCTTACACGCAGCTCGCGAATCACCGCCGCACCGGCCCATTGGTGCTGGAGCGCGGGGACGGCGTGCACGTCTACGACGCGGATGGCCGCCCCTATATCGAGGGCATGGCGGGGCTGTGGTGCACGGCGCTCGGCTATTCCAATGCGGAACTCGTCGAGGCGGCGCGGGAGCAGATGGGCCGCCTGCCCTTCTCGCATCTCTTCTCCGGCCGCAGCCACGACCCGGCCATCGAACTGGCCGAGACGCTGAAGGAGCTGATGCCGGTCCCGACCTCGAAGGTCTTCTTCTGCTCGTCGGGCTCGGAGGCGAACGACACGCAGGTGAAGCTCGCGTGGTACTACAACAACGCCCTCGGGCGGCCGAACAAGAAGAAGATCATCGCCCGCAAGAAGGGCTATCATGGCGTCACCATCGCCAGCGCCTCCATGACCGGCCTGCCGGCCAACCATCTGGACTGGGATCTGCCCCTGCCGGGCTTCCTGCACGTCTCGACGCCGCACCATTATCGGGGCGCCGAGCCGGGTGAGAGCGAGGAGGCCTATTCCGCCCGCCTCGCCGCCGAACTGGAAGAGACGATCCTGCGCGAGGGGCCGGAGACGGTCGCCGCCTTCATCGCCGAACCGGTGATGGGTGCGGGCGGGGCGATCATCCCGCCGAAGGGCTACTTCCCCGCGATTCAGGCCGTGCTGACGAAGTATGAGGTGCGGTTGATCGCCGACGAGGTGATCTGCGGCTTCGGCCGGTTGGGCACGTGGTTCGGCGGCGAAACCCTGGAGATGCGGCCTGATACGATCTCCTTCGCCAAGGCCGTGACCTCCGGCTACGTGCCGCTGGGCGGCATCAGCATCGACCCACCGCTCTACGAGGCCCTGCTCGGGCAGAGCGAGAAGCTCGGCGGCTTCGGCCACGGCACGACCTATTCCGGGCATCCCGTCGCCTGCGCCGTCGCGATCAAGGCCATCGAGATCTACAAGCGCGACCGTGTGATCGAGGGCGCGGCCGAGAAGGCCCCGCACTTCCAGCGGCGCCTGTCGGCGTTGGCCGAGCACGACATCGTCGGCGAGGCCAAGGGCATGGGCCTGATCGGCGGCCTGGAGATCGTCGCCGACAAGGCGAGCCGCCGCCAATACGATCCGAAGGCCGGCGTGTCCGCCCGCTGCGTTGCCTTCGCCCAGGAGGAAGGGCTGATCGTCCGCTACCTCTCGGGGGATCGCGTAGCGGTGTGCCCGCCGCTCATCATCACGCGGGAGGAGATCGACACACTGTTCGACCGCCTGACGCGGGCGCTCGACCGGACGCGGGACTGGATCCGCGCCGAGGGGCTGACGGCGGTCGGCTAGGCGCCGCCACCTCCGCCTACGCCGTGTGGATCACCGGAACGGCGGGGGCGCCCTCCCACTCGGTGTTGGCCGGGATCGACTCGCCCTTCATAACGATGGTCAGCGGCCGCAGCCGGGCGTAGTCGCCGACCTTAGTGTCGTAGAGCACCGTCGAGAACGACCCCACCGACACGCCGCGCCCGACCACGACGCGGCCGATCTTCATGATGCGGTCCTCATAGAGGTGGGTCTGCAATGCGGAGACGCGGTTGATGGTGCAGAAATCGCCGATCTCGACGCAATCGAACTCGGTGATGTCGGTGGTGAGCATGCACACCCCCTGCCCTACCTTCACGCCGAACAGGCGCAGCGCCCAGGGCAGGAACGGCGTGCCCTGCAGGTGTTCGAGGAGCACCTTGCCGGCCAGCCCCCAATAGGCCACCGCAATGGCCTCGGTGCGCATGGCCCACCACGACCACATCGGCTGCATGCCGGGGCGGTAGACGCCCATCAGCAGCCACTTCATCGCGATGACCGCCGAGGATTGGATCAGCGCGATCACCACGCTCACGGTGATGAAGCTGACCGCCAGCCCCGTCCAGTCGCGCTCTAGGATCGCCGGGTAGAAGTACCAATCGATCGAGGTGATCGCGAGGGTGATGTAGAGCATCGGCGAGAACGAGGTCGAGAACGCCTCGAACACGCCGCGCCGCACCTTCGGCCACAGGCCAGGCTCGTAGGTCTGCGCGGCCGAGCCGAGATCGACGCGCTGCCGCGCCGGCAGGCGGATCGGCGGGGAGCCGAACCACGTCTCGCCGGGCGCCATCGCGTCGTTGGCCGGGGGCTTCGACTTGATGCCGATAAGCACGTCGTCCGGGATCACCGCGCCCGGCGGTACCACCGCGTCGTTGCCGACGAAGACGCGCTTGCCGGTCTGGACCGGATCGAGATGCATCCAGCCCCGGCGAATCTCTTCCTCGCCGAACACCACCTCGTCGGCGATGAAGTTGCGTGCGCCGACCTCCGCGAGGTCGTAGCGGCCGGCGAGGTTGGTGGAGATCTCCGCGCCCTCGCCCATCCGGGCGCCCATCAGCCGGTACCACGCGCGCATGTAGACGGTGGCGAACAGCGAGGCCAACGTCTCCAGCGTCACCTCGACGGCGAGCGCCAGCGACCACTTCCGCAGGTAGAACAGGGAGTGGATCGAGTAGGTACCGTGCCGGGTACGCGGCAGGATCGACCAGCGCAGGCCGGTGATGAGCAGCACCGTGCCGGCGGTCATCAGCATGGCGGTCGGCCATGTGAGGATCGGCAGGTAGAAGTGGTAGTCGATGTCCGTGATGTCCGAGAGCGAATCCGAGATCTGGTCGAAGATGAAGAAGGCCGGGAAGATCGGCAGCAACCCGACCGCCGGGATCGCCCCGAGCAGCAGGATGTAGATCAGCCCGAACGCCGCGCGCCGACGCGGGCTCGCGGTCGCCTGGGCGGGCAGGTCGCCCGTCTCGGCCATGCCGACCTTGCGGCCGGGGGAGCCGTCCCACCGCTCGGCGGCGCCGACGCGGGTGCGCGACGGGATGGTGGTGAGGTCGGCGATCTCGGCCTGCGGGCCGATCACCGTGTCGTGGGAGATGACACAGGACGTGCCGATGGCGGCATCCGCGCCGATCTCGACCTTGCCGATGACGAGTTCGTTGCCGACGATCTCGGCATTGGCGATGACGAGCCGCCCGCCGAGCGACGCGCCGTCACCGATGGTGAGGAGGTCGGGGGCGCCGATCTCGATATCGGAGATCAGCGTATCCTGGCCGACCTTGGCGCCCATCAGGCGCAGGTAGCTGGCGATGGCCGGTGAGCCCTGGAGCCATTTCACGTGGACCAGTGGCGCGAGGCGCTGCGCCAGCCACCAGCGGTAGTAATAGACGCCCCAAAGCGGGTAGCGGCCGGGCTTCGTCCGTCCGAGCACGAGCCATTTGCCCGCCACCGCGATGGCCGCCGTCACCGCGTTGATGGCGATGTAGACGAGCAGCAGCACGCCGAGTTCGGCGAAGAAGCTCAGGCCACCGCCGGTCAGCAGCAGGTAGGTCACGAAGATGCCGAGCCACTGCACGGTGGCGAGCGCGATCAGGAAGGGCAAGGCGACCGCCTGCGCGAGGCCGCACAGCGCCCGGCGCAGCAGTGGCGGCGGCTCGAAGCTCAGGTCCCGCACGGCGGCTTCGGCGCCGACGCCCCCGGTCCGCTCGATCAGCGCGTCGGCCATCGCCCGCAGGGTACGCTTGGCATAGACGTCGGGCAGGGTGATGCCGGCCAGCGCCGGGGTCTCGCGCACGGCGGAGACGAACCGCGCGGCCAGAAGCGAATGGCCGCCGAGATCGGCGAAGAAATCGCCCTCCAGCGGGATCGGCTGCGCGCCGAAGATCTGCTTGGCGGCCGCGAGCAACGCGGCCTCTGTGTCGTTCTGCGGCGGCTCCTGTTCGCCGTCGGCGGCGACCACCGCCAGCGGGGCGATCTTCAACGCCTTGCGGTCGACCTTGCCGGAGGTGAGGCGCGGCAGGGTTTCCGCCACCTCGAAATGGCCGGGCACCATGTAGGGCGGCATCTCGGCGGCGAGGCGCTTGCGCAGCGAGGGCGTGTCGAGGCTCTGGCCGCGCTCGGGGATGAGGAAGGCGACGAGCCGGTCCACCCCGTCATCCGAACGCAGCACCACCGCCGCCTGGTTGATCTCCGGCACCGCGCGGATGCGGGATTCGATCTCGCCCAGCTCGACCCGGAAGCCCCGAATCTTCACCTGATCGTCGATGCGCCCGTGGAAGAGGATGCGCCCGTCTGCGTCCAGGGAGACGGCATCGCCCGAGCGATAAAGGATCGGGTCCGACCCGTCCGAGGCGAAGGGGTTCGCGATGAACTTCTCGGCCGTCAGCTCCGGCCGCTTCAGGTAGCCCGCCGCGACGCCGGGGCCGCCGATCAGCAACTCTCCCTGCTCGCCATGCGAGAGGAGGCGAAGCTCCTCGCTCGCCACGTAGACGGAATAGTTCGGGATCGGCCCGCCGATGGTCACGGGCTCGCCGGCATGCATCTCGGCGGCGGTGGCCACCACGGTGGCTTCGGTCGGCCCGTATGTGTTGAACAGCTTGCGCTTCGCCGTCGCCCATTTGGCGATCAGCGGCTCGGGCAGCGCTTCGCCGCCGAGCAGCACGAGGCGGACCTTGGGCAGGTCCCCGGTGATCATCGCGAGCAGGGTCGGCACCGTGTCGAGGACGGTGATGGCGTTGTTCGCGATGATGCCGGGCAGCGCCTCGACATCGCCCATCATCGACGGGCTCGCGACGAACAGGGTCGCGCCGACCAGGTAGGGGACCCAGATCTCCTCCATCGAGAGATCGAAGGCGACCGAGGCGCCCTGGAACACCACATCGTCCGCCCGCATCCCGTAGAGGGCGTTCCCCGAGCGCAGGAAGTGGCAGATGTTGGCGTGGCTGATGACGATGCCCTTCGGCACGCCGGTCGAGCCTGAGGTGTAGATCAGGTAGGCCGGATGGCCGGGGGTGAGGCCCTTCGCCCGCGCATCGGGCACGGGGGCGTCGGCGGGCGTGTCCCTGTCCAGCGCGGCCGGCGTCAGGGCGGGGGTGCCGGCGGGCGCCTGGGATTCGAGCGCCGGGGAGACGAGGAGTGCCTTGGCGGCCGCATCCCCGAGGCAGATGCCGACCCGGTCGGCGGGGGCCTCGGCGTCGAAGGGCAGCCACGCGGCGCCCGAGAGGGTGATCCCGATCTGCGTGACCAGAAGGTCCGGCCCACGCGCCATCCAGAGGCCGACCACGTCGCCCGGCCCGATGCCGCGATGCGCCAGCCCGGCGGCGATCCGCTGCGCCCGCGCCACGACCTGGGTATAGCTCAGATGCGGATGCAGCCCGCCCGTGCCGAGGGCGGCCCCGTCGATCAGGCAGGGATGGTCGCCGCGTGCCTTGGCGGAGGCGAGGAAGATCTCGCCGAGCACCTCGTCGCGGATCAGGTCTGGCCGGCGGTCGCCATACAGGACCGCCCCATCCCCCGACGGCCGCGCGTCCATGGCCGCCGTGGCGGGCAAGGACTTCTCGGCGAGGTCGCTCATGCGCTGCTCCGCTGCCGGCTCTACCCACCGGCGCATGTCAATCTGGCGCCCTATACCCTGCGGATCGTGCCGTTAGCGAGGCGGCTTTCCACCGGAACGGCCCCGCGACGGTGACGAAGTCTCGACCGTGGCTTGCGGGTCATCAGGCCCAGCGCCAACCCCCGGCTTCCACGACCAGCACCTCGCCCTGGCGGATGCCGAGGCGCGGGGCGGCGTAGATGTCCATCTGGCCGAGGGCGACCAGCATGGCACGGGCGACGCCCCCATGAGCGACGACCACCGAAACCGGAGGGAGTTCCGCGAAGAACGGCGCCACGCGCTCCACCAGCATCGCGTAGCTTTCCGCGCCCGTGCCCGGCGGGCGATGGTGCCACCGGTTGCGGTCGCGCTGGCTGGCCCCCGCCGGGTCCCGTCGGCGGATCTCGGTCCAGGTGGAACCCTCCCACGCGCCGAAGCCGATCTCCCGCAGGCGCGGATCCGTGGCATAGTCCTCGGGCGGCAGGCCGAGCGTCCCGCGCAGGATTTCCATGGTGCGCCGGGTCCGGGTCAGCGGGCTGGCGATGAAGGTCGCCTCCGCGAGCGCCGAACCGGCGACGGCCGCGAGGCGCGGCGCCACCGCGGCGGCCTGCGCCTCGCCGATGGCGTTCAGGTCGATGTCGTGGGCACCTTGAAGACGGCCCTCCGCGTTCCAGCCCGTCTGGCCGTGCCGAATAAAAAAGATAGTCCGCAAACTCTGCGTTCCTTACGAGGAACACGGCCGCCGGAACGAGGCATCAGCCCAACCGTTCCGATGCCGCTGAGCAACGCCCCCCACAGGCCTCACCGGATGTCCAAGAAACACGGCAAGCATGATCGCGGCCAGCCCGCCTCCGGCAGGCAGGTAGCAGACCGGGACGATCTCTCCCACGGACATTTGCACCCACCCTCGACATCCCTGTGGGCGAACGCCGCCGGCCTGATCGCCGGAATGAGGCCCGATGCGCTCGATGCGCCTGTCGCAAGCCCCATCGTGCCGGCCCCCGGCCTCGTCGCCGTGGCGCCCGGTGTGACCTTCGATCTCGCGGGCGTGGACACCCGGGAGAACGGCGGCCTCGACAAGGGCTGGGCCGAGGACCAGCTGCGCAAGGAGCGGGCGCGGATCTCCGACCTTCAAGAGAAGCTCTATGCCGAGCGGCGGCGCAGCCTGCTCATCGTGTTGCAGGCCATCGATACCGGCGGCAAGGACGGCACGATCCGCGCCGTGCTGAAGGGGGTGAACCCGCAGGGCTGCGCCATCGCCTCGTTCAAGGTGCCCTCGCCCGAGGAACTGGACCACGATTTCCTCTGGCGGTATCACCACCGCACCCCCGGCAAGGGGATGATTGGCGTCTTCAACCGCAGCCATTACGAGGACGTGCTGGTGGTGCGGGTGAAGGGCCTTGTCCCCGATGCGGTCTGGCGCTCGCGCTACGCAGCCATCAACGATTTCGAGCGGCTTCTCACCGAGAGCGGCACGACGATCCTGAAGTTCTTCCTGCACATCTCCAAGGAGGAGCAGAAGGAGCGGCTGGAGGCCCGGATCGCCGACCCTGCCAAGCACTGGAAGTTCGACCCGGCCGACCTCGTCGAGCGCAAATCGTGGGATTCCTACCAGACGGCCTTCGCGGACGCCCTCGGGCGCTGCTCGACGCCGCACGCCCCGTGGCTCGTGGTGCCGGCCGACCGGAAGTGGTTCCGCAACTACCTCGTCGCCAAGACCATCGCCGACACCCTTGAGGCGATGGACCCCCAGTTTCCCGAGGGGCCGAAGGACATCGCGGGCCTCAAGGTACCGGATTGAGCCGGCACCGCGCGGGTCAATCCACCAGCGCCGCGTAGGTCAGGACGCGCAGTTCTTTCCGGATCGGCAGGGCCGAGGACGGGATGAGCTGTGTCATCAGCACGACGGCCAGATCCTCCTTGGGGTCGATCCAGAACGCCGTCGAGGCCATGCCGCCCCACGCGACCTCCCCCGGCGTGCCGACGATCTGCGCCTTGGCCGGATCGAGCATCACCGAGAATCCGAGCCCGAACCCGATCCCGGCATAGGAGGTCTCGGCGAAGCGCGGCGTGCCCATGGCCGCCAGATCGCCCGGCAAGTGGTTCGCCGTCATCAGCGCCACGGTCTTGCGGCCGAGGAGCCGGCGCCCGTCGAGTTCGCCGCCGTTGAGGATCATCCGGCAGAACCGGTGATAGTCGGCCGCCGTCGAGACGAGGCCGCCGCCGCCCGAGGGGATGGCCGGAGGCTGGCTGAAGCTCGTCTCGACAGAGCCGTCGAAGGGCCGAAGCTTGCGCTCCCGGTCGTAGGCGTAGCAGGCGCAGAACCGGTCCATCCACTCGGGATGGACGTGGAAATCCGTGTCCACCATGCCGAGCGGCCCGATCACCTCCTCGCGGAGGTAATCCGCGAAGGGGCGGCCGGAGACGACCGCCACGAAATGGCCGAGCACGTCGGTGGCGACGCTGTAGTTCCAGGCCGCGCCCGGCTGGGCGAGGAGCGGCGCCGAGGCCGTCTGCGCCGACATCTCGGCGAGGGTGCCCTCGCGGGCCAGGAAGTCGATGCCCTTCTCGCGATAGACCGCATCGACGAGCGTCGCTTCCATGAAGCCATAGGTCAGGCCGGCGGTGTGGGTGAGGAGGTCACGCACCGTGATCGGCCGCTTGGCCGGTTCGGTCTCGATCTTGGCGCGGTTACCGCCCACCGCCACCCGCATCTCCTTGAACTCCGGCAGGAAGCGGGAGACCGGATCGTCGAGCTGGAAGAGGCCCTGTTCGTAGAGCTGCATCACCGCCACTGAGGTGAGCGGCTTCGTCATGGAGTAGATGCGCGTCACCGTCTCCAGGGTGAACGGCGTGCCGCGCGCGAGGTCGGCCTGACCGCAGGCACGGGCGAAGACGGTCTTGCCGCGTCGCTGCATCGACACAGAGAGGCCCGCGAGCCGTCCGTCCGCCACGAGCCGGTCCATCCACGGCGCGATCCGGGCGAGGCGCTGCGGGCAGACGCCCGCCTCACGCAGATCCGTGTCGGTGGCCACACCCATCCGCCTCTCCTTTCGCCCGTCGAAACCTCCCCGACGCTGTACGCGCTTCAAGGTTCCGGGGCGAGCGGACGCGAGGGCTCAGCGCGGCTCGACCAGGGGCGGATAGACGATGCGCACGTCCCGGCGCGGCGCCTCCTCCACGGAGGCGAACAGCACCCGCACCGGCTCGCTCGGGCGAAGGGCCCAGCGCTCCTCTGCCCCCATGGCGACACGCGGCTTCGCGGCGGGCAGCGCGGAATCCGCCGCGCCGGTGGGAAAGGACGCGAAGCCGGTGGTGACGACGAGGGCGAGGAACAGACGGAGGCGCATGGCGATCACTCGTTGTGAGTGCGGCCAGTTTGACTTGGGGCGGTGAAGACGAGATCGAACCGAATCGGGCGGGCGATTGTTGCGAACAGCAATTCGGAGTTGCGGTTTACTGCTTCTCACGACTTTTGGTGAATGGAGGATCGGGCAGCATGGCGACCAAGGTGGAAGGGGTAGCCGGCACGCCCGAGCGCGCCGAGATCGGCAGCGTCGTCGATACGGACATCGCGGGGCGCCTCGACCGGCTGCCCTGGGGCCGCTTCCATGTGCTCGTGATCGTGGCGTTGGGCATCACCTGGGTGCTCGACGGCCTTGAGGTGACGCTGGCAGGCTCCCTCGTCGGCGCGTTGCGCCAGCCGCCCATGTCCTTCTCCGAGTTCGACGTCGGCCTCGCGGCCTCCTCCTATCTTGTCGGCGCAGTGACGGGCGCCGTGGGCTTCGGCTGGCTGACCGACCGGATCGGCCGCAAGAAGCTCTTCTTCATCACCCTGGCCCTCTACCTCGTCGCCACGGCCGCCACCGGCCTCTCGTGGAACGTGGCGAGCTTCTGCTTCTTCCGCTTCCTCACGGGCGCGGGTATCGGCGGCGAGTACACCGCCATCAATTCGACCATCCAGGAACTCGTGCCGGCCAGCGCGCGGGGCTGGACCAACCTCGTCATCAACGGTTCGTTCTGGATCGGCGCCGCGCTCGGCTCCTTCATGTCGATCGTGCTGCTGAAGCCCGAAGTGATCGATCCGGCCTGGGGCTGGCGCGTCGCCTTCCTGACCGGCGGCGCCATCGGCCTCGTGATCCTGTTCCTGCGGCGCTGGATCCCGGAAAGCCCGCGCTGGCTCGCGACCCACGGCTACACCGCCGAGGCCGACCGGGTGGTCACGAGCATCGAGAAGCGATTCACCGATGCGGGCGTCACCCTGCCGCCGCCGGACCCGAAGAAGCACACCAAGATCCGCGTCCGCCATCACACGCCCCTCTCGGACGTGGTGCACTCGATGTTCGTGACGAGCCGCAAGCAGACCGTGGTCGGACTCTGCCTGATGGTAGGTCAGGCGTTCTTCTACAACGCCCTGTTCTTCACCTATGCCCTGGTGCTGGAGAAGTTCTATCAGGTGCCGGGCGGGCAGGTCGGCTGGTATCTGCTGCCCTTCGCGCTGGGCTCGTTCCTCGGGCCGGTGGTCCTCGGACGGCTGTTCGACACAGTCGGACGCCGGCCGATGATCGCCTTCACCTACGGCATCTCGGGCGTGATGCTGATCGGCGCGGGCTACCTGTTCCTCATCGACGCCTTCGGCCCCGTGGGCCAGACGGTGGTGTGGATGGCGGTGTTCTTCTTCGCCAGCGCAGCGGCCTCGTCGGCCTACCTCACCGTGGCGGAAACCTTCCCGCTAGAGATCCGGGCGCTCGCCATCGCCGCCTTCTATGCCATCGGCACGGGGGTCGGCGGCGTCTCGGGTCCGCTGCTCTTCGGGTCGCTCGTGGAGAGCGGTTCGCGGGAATACGTCTTCTTCGGCTACCTGCTCGGTGCCGTGCTGATGATCGTGGCCGCCGTGGTGGGCGGCATCTGGGGGACCGCCGCCGAAGGGCGGTCCCTCGAAGATGTGTCCAAGCCGCTGGCTGCGGCCTGACCCACCGCCTCAGCGGTTGGCGACGTCGATCCGGGACGCGGCGGCCGAGAACGGGCGCGGCGTCTCGGCGGTCGGGACCGGCTGGGGCGTCACGGTGTTTTCGCCGGCCGGGTGGATGGCGCGGATCTCGCGGGCATGCTCACGGCTGATCGGCGGGGTCACATTGATCCGGTCGTCGGCCGAGGCGATGCCGGCCGCGAAGGTCGCTGCGGCGATAGCGGACGACGCAAGAATGATAATCGTGCGCATTGTGTGCTCCGATGCGACACCGGGGTATTCCGGCCCGCAAAAGAAAACACAGAATTGCTGCGTCGCGGTTTGAAAATTTCGCAATGCAACAAAACGCGGGGCGTCAAGATCGCGTGCGCTATGGTTCCCATTGCCAAGGCAAACAGACAGCGACAGCTGTAACAAGCCATGCGTTCATCGCATGGATCGTGCTATGTCAATTGTATGACATGTCCGCAGCGGGCGGCTCGAATCACTCCGGGCGGCGCCAGACCTGCCCGTGATAGACGAACTTCGCCCCGTCGCTGGCCAACGCCGACAACCCGTTGAAGGCCGGGTCCTGCACCGTGATGACGCTGGTGGGGATGCCGCGCATCATAGTCGCGAAGGGCGTCTTACGCTCGAAGGCCTCGCGGAATCCGCTTTCTTCCAACACCTTCAGGATACGCGGCGCGATGCCCCCGCCAATATAGACGCCGCTCGTGGCGAGGAAGGTCAGGGCGAGGTCGCCACAGACCCGGCCGAGCAGCCGGGCGAACAGGCCAAGCGTTTCGACCGCGTGGGGATCGGACGCGTCGAGCCCAGCCTCCGTCACGGCGGCGGGGTCGATCTTGTCGTGCGGGCGCCCGGTGCGGACATGCGCCACCGCCGCGTGAAGACGCGCGAGGCCGGGCCCTGAGAGCACTGTCTCGACGGTGATGCGGTCCTCGACGCGCTCCAGCGCGTGCCACACCTGCTCCTCGAAAGAATCCGCCGGGCCGATATCGGTATGGCCCGCCTCCGTCGAGACGATGGCGAGGTGGGAAGAGTACGGCACCAGCGCCGCCGCGCCGAAGCCGGTGCCTGGCCCGAGCACCACGCGGGCGCCCCCCGGCACGGGATGGCTGCGCCCGATGGGGGTGAGGTCGTGCGGCTCGATCTCCGCCGCGCCGGCCGCCACGGGGACGTAGTCGTTCACGATCGTCGCCGAGGACAGGTCGAAATCCCCGGCGATCCGCTCGCCGCTCACCTTCCAATGGGCGTTCGTGAGCTGGATCTCCGGCCCGTCGATCCGCCCCGCGATGGCGAGGATCGCCGAGCGCGGCGGCGGCGCGTCCTGCCCTCCCTTGCCGAGCGCGGCACGGATCGCGGCGGACGGGTCGGCATGGTCGGCGGTCGCCTCGTGCGAGAGCGTTCGCGGCTTGTCACCCTTCCGCTCCACGAGACCGAAGCGGGCATTCGTGCCGCCGATGTCGCCGATGAGGACCGGGAACTCGAACATCAGCACTCACCTCCCCGCCGCGCGGACAGCGCCGGCCGTGCCCTGTGTCGCAAATGCCGCCCGGCACGGGAAGGCCTCACGACGACCCTTGCGTCCGGCGCGGCCCCCCGTTGCAATGCAAACGGCTTGAGCATTGGGAGCGGGTCGGCAAGGAGTGGGGCCTCAAATTCTACTGTAGCCGCCCGCAAATAAAATTTAACTCTCTGAGAGAACCGTCGGTAGCAATGATCGATCACGACAACCGCTCTTCCTCGCAGGATATGAACGATAGTTCAGTCGGTTTCAGCCGCCGGCAACTTATCGGGACTGCGCTGACCGGCGCCGCGGCGGCCTCGCTGCCCGCGACGATTGCGGGCGCGGCCGGCGATACTCGCAAGGTCGACGTGCTGCTGATCGGCGGCGGCATCATGAGCGCCACCCTCGGCGTGTGGCTGCGCGAGCTCGAGCCCGACTGGTCGATGGAGATGGTGGAGCGGCTGGACGGTGTCGCCCTGGAAAGCTCCAACGGCTGGAACAACGCCGGCACGGGCCATTCCGCCCTGGCGGAGCTGAACTACACCCCCGAGGACACGAAGGGCCGGGTGACGATCGACAAGGCCGTCGCGATCAACGAGGCGTTCCAGATTTCTCGCCAGTTCTGGTCCTGGCAGGTGAAGAACGGCGTTCTCCGGAACCCGCGCAGCTTCATCAATTCGACGCCGCACATGAGCTTCGTGTGGGGCGATGAGAACGTTTCCTTCCTGAAGCGCCGCTACGAGGCGCTGCGGGCGAGCCCGCTCTTCTCCAGCCTGCAGTTCTCGTCGGACCCCGAGCGCATCAAGGCCTGGGTGCCGCTGATGATGGAGGGCCGCGACCCGCAGCAGAAGATCGCCGCCACCTGGGCGCCGGTCGGCACCGATGTCGATTTCGGCGAGATCACCCGCCAGTTCGTCGGCCATCTGAAGAGCGCGCCGAAGTTCGATCTGAAGACCGGCACAGAGGTCGAGGCCCTGGCCCGCAACGGTGACGGCTCCTGGCGCGTGTCGATCCGCAACGTGAAGACCGGCGCGGCCGACACGGTCGATGCCAAGTTCGTCTTCATCGGCGCGGGCGGGCGGGCCCTACATCTTCTGCAGAAGTCTGGGATCCCCGAGGCCGAGGATTATGCCGGCTTCCCCGTCGGCGGTTCGTTCCTCATCAACGAGAACCCGGACGTCACGTCGCTGCATCTCGCCAAGGCCTACGGCAAGGCGTCCGTCGGCGCCCCGCCGATGTCGGTGCCGCATCTCGACACCCGCATGCTCGGCGGCAAGCGCGTGATCCTGTTCGGACCGTTCGCGACCTTCTCGACCAAGTTCCTGAAGGAGGGGTCGTATCTCGACCTGCTCTCCTCGACCACCACGAGCAACGTGTGGCCGATGATGCGGGTCGGCATCGATCAGTATCCGCTGGTGGAATACCTCGCCGGCCAGCTGATGCTGTCGGACGAGGACCGCTACCAAGCGCTGCGCGAGTACTTCCCGAACGCGAAGAAGAGCGAATGGCGCCTGTGGCAGGCGGGCCAGCGGGTGCAGATCATCAAGCGCGATCCCGAGAAGGGCGGCGTGCTGAAGCTCGGCACCGAGATCGTCAGCGCGAAGGACGGCAGCATCGCCGGCCTGCTCGGCGCCTCGCCGGGGGCCTCGACCGCCGCGCCGATCATGCTTTCCGTGCTGGAGAAGGTCTTCGCCAAGAAGGTCGCGACGCCCGAGTGGCAGGCCAAGATCCGCCGCATCATCCCGAGCTACGGCACGAAGCTCAACGAGGATCCGCAGAAGGCCTTCGAGTCGCTGGCCATGACCAGCGAGACGCTGCAGCTCACTCCGCCCCCGCGCGTCGAGGCAGCGGTTCCGACCCCGGTCGAGGCGCCGGTCGACGACGTGGTGGTGAAGCCCGTCCCCGACATGGCGCCGTAAGGCGCCCTCAGGCGGGCGGCAGCGCGTCCGGGTCGATCGGGTCTCCGGCGGCCCAGGCGGCGATGAGCGCCCGCACCGCCGCCGGATCCGGCAAACGGCGCGCGGCGGCGGTTTCGCCGTCGCCGACGCGCACGGCCACGCCCCCATCCTCGGTGACGCTCGCGAAGGCGATCTCGTCGGTCTTGTCGTCGCCGAGGAAGATCGCCCGGCGGCCCGCATAGGGCGCCTCTTCCAGAAAGGTGCGGATCGCCACGGCCTTGGTCGCGGTGGCGGGCACGATCTCACCCACCGCCTTGCCGAGTTGCAGCCGGTAGGCAGCGCCGAGCAAACCGGCCGCCTCCTTCACCAGCGCCTCGGCGCGCTGCGCGTCCTCCGCGCTTGCCAGCCGCCAGTGCACGGCGACGGACGCGCCCTTGTCCTCGATCAACACATTGGCCAGCGGCGCCGAATCGGCGTGCAGCCGTTCCACCTGCCGGCGCAGGTCCGGGTGGTCCTCCGGGCGCCCGCCGACGATCTCGCCTTCGCGCCGCCGCTCCACGCCGTGCAGTCCGGCCGCATCGAACTGAGCCGGCGTGAGGAACCCGTCGATCTGCGCGATGGGCCGCCCGCTCACGAGGGCGAGCGCGCCGCCGAGCCGCTGCCGCACGGCTTCGAGATTCTGGATCAGCCCCGGCTCGACCACCACCGCATCGGGCCTCGGCGCGATGTCCACGAGGGTGCCGTCGAAGTCGAGGAAGAGGGCGAAGTCCATGCTGCGGTCCTGCTGATTTGGAGTTCTGTGGCGGCCGTGCCGGAGGTAGCGCACGGGCCGGTGCGCGCAACGGGAAGCACGGTCGAGCGGGCGATCCCCTCAATCCACAGCAATCCACCGCCCGAAGATACGGCATGGTAACGAGACCAGCCGAACCTGCCGCTATTCCTTCGCCGGACAGCGGACATGATGACAAGCCAGCAACTTGCCGAGGAACTGAAGCGCATCGCGACGGCCCAGGTGAGCGACATCACGCGGGCTGTGAAGGAAGGCCAGAAGTCGATCGCCCTCAACGAGGTGCGGGACATGGCCCGCCGCATCGGCCTGCTCGCCGACGCCTTCGATCCCAAATCGGCCGCCGAACCCGACAGGGACGTCGAGGCCGCCTGAACCCGGCCGCCCGGCCTCCCTCGCAAGAAAGCCTCGCCCTCATGCGTGCCTTCTTCAATATCGTCATCAACGGAAAGGTCGTCCCCGACCGCGTCGGCCAGGATGTCGGCGACACGGCCGCTCTGCGCTTCGTCGCCTCCACCGTGGTGCGCGGCATCGTCCAGCGCCACGGCGGCGAAGCCAAGCTCCTCGATGCCTCGCTCCTCGTCACCGACGAGGCGGGCGCCGGGTTGATGGAGATCTCCTTCTTCGAGGCGCTCTATCTGCCCGTGTCGCCGGAGGCCGACCCGAACCGGCGCCGGCCGGAAGCCCGTGCCGAACGCCCGAGCGCCCTGCTTGGCGCGGCGCTCAAGCCGATGCGCCGTTTCGCCGGGGCGGTGAGCGCCCGCGTCCAGGCCATCGCGCAGGCCTGAGGATCTAGCCGAACAGGTCCTCGACCACGAAGCCGCGCGGCGCCAGCCGCTCGGCCAGAAGGCGGCGATGGCAGCGAGCAGGATCACGCTCGAAGCACAGGAGGCATGTCGGCGCCTTCTCGGCGAGGGCCGACAGCTCATCGAGCGCAGCGATGCCGCCCGCCGTCTCCAGCACTTCCTCGCAATAGATGCGCTTCAGCAGCGCGGCATCGTCGGCGCGGGCAGCCTCGCGGCCGGATTTCGGCGTGCCAAGGACGCGCAGATGCGCGTAGCCGAGCCCCGCGTCCTCCAGACCCGCCTTCAGGGCACCCTTCGAGAAGCCGCGCTTGCGCGAGTTCGCCACGGCGCGGACATCGGCCAGCACGGCGACCCCGGCCGACTGGAGGGCGTCCCGCAGGCGCTCCGGATCGAGCCCTTCGTAGCCGATGGTAAACAGTCTCTTGCTCACGGCAGCACGACCCGACTTTCCTTGCTGTGCCGGGACTTAGGCTGCGCAGCCAGCTTCTCCAAGCGCGGCAGGCTGTGGGTATGTCACTGGCCGGCAACGCATCCCGGAATTCCGCCGCAATGATCGCAAAGGTCCGTTAACTGCAGAGGGGTCATCGAATAGGCCTGTCGTAAGCGCTTTTCGGAGAAACGGGCGGTGGCGCTGATGTCTCGGACTAGAGTGTCTACACCGCTCTTCGGGGGCTCCATCTCCGCGTCGCTGTCGGCCGTTCTGCGCATGTCGCGCCGGGCGCTCGCCGTGGCCACCCTCGCGGGCCTCGCCGCCTGCTCGAGCAACCCCGACTTCTACCCCACCAAGGGCGACGTGAAGCCCCATCCGGGCGTGGCCAAGGCCAAGCTGCACCCGATCCAGGGCATCGACATCTCGAAGTGGCAGGGCAACGTCGATTGGGCCTCCGTCCGCGCCTCGGGCACGCAGTTCGCCTTCATCAAGGCGACCGAGGGCGGCGACCACGTGGACGAGCGATTCCGGACGAACTGGGATGGAGCCGCCGCCGCCGGCATTCCACGCGGCGCCTACCACTTCGTCTTCTGGTGCCGCTCGGCCCGGGACCAGATGAACTGGTTCAAGAAGAACGTCCCCAACGATCCGAGCGCCCTCCCCCCGGTCCTCGATGTGGAATGGAACGGCCATTCCCAGACCTGCCCGCGCAAGCTTCCGAAGGAGCAGGCGCTGACGATGGTGCGGGAGATGCTCGAAGAGATGGAGCGCTACACCGGCAAGCGCCCGATCATCTACACGGACATCACCTTCCACAAGGACGTGTTGGAAGGCGAATTGCCTGACTATCCGCACTGGCTGCGCTCCACCGCCGCCGAGCCGGAGCAGCGCTTCGTGAACCGCCGCTGGATGCTCTGGCAGTTCACCTCCACCGGCCGGGTCCCCGGCGTGCGGGGCGACGTCGACCGGAACGCCTTCTACGGCACCCCCTCCGATTGGGCGTCCTTCCTGTCCACGGACTGTGATCCGAGGGATCACAAGCGCTTGTCTTCGCAGGGAATTTGCACCGACAAGTAGCACTAATGTTACGGCTTCACAAAACCCACCTAAATTAGCGGATTTTGTCCTCAATTGGTCTAGTCTTGAACAGACGCCACAAAGCGAATTGGTTAAGGAGTAGAAAGTACAGACGCTTTTAACGATGCGATGCCCGTCGAATCTGCCGCCAGCCTAGAAACCAACCTGCTGTTGAAAGCCCTGCGAGGCTTCGACCGAGAGTTGTTGCTGCCGCATCTTGAAGCGGTCAGTTACGGCAAGGGCGGCACGATCTTCGAGGCGGGCGCGCCGGTCACGCACATTACCTTCCCTTGCGAGCACGCGGTCGTCACTCTGGTGATCACCACGAGCGACGGGCGCAGCGCCGAGACGGCGACGATCGGGCACGAAGGGGCGGTCGGCGGCATCGTCAGCCAGGGCTACGTGCCGGCCTCCACGCACGCCATCGTGCAGATCGCCGGGCCGATGCTGCGGATTGAATCCGCCATCCTGCAGGAGGCCAAGCGCCAGTCGCGACACATCCGCGACCTGTTCGCCCGCTACTCGGATTGCCTCCTGGCGCAGGTGCTTCAATCCTCCGCCTGCAACGCCCTGCATCCCATCGAACAGCGCTGCCTGCGCTGGCTCCAGACCCTTCACGACCGGATCGGCTCGCCCGTCCTGCCCATCACCCACGAGCTTCTGGCGGCGATGCTCGGCGTGCAGCGGACTTATCTCACGCGCATCCTGCGGGTCCTGCAGGAACAGGGGCTCATCAAGGTCGGGCGCGGTCGCATCACGGTCCTCGACCGGCGCCGGATGGAAGAGGTGTCCTGCGACTGCCATGCCCGCGTGCGCGATCATTACCGGACCGTGCTGGGCGCAGTGTACAACGATTGCGGCCTAGTGGGGATCGATCCGAGCCCGAGCCGCTTCGTGGCGAGCGACCCCGAAGCGGATCAGCGGATCCGCTTCATCCAGCCGAGCCCCGGACGGTAACGGTCGTCAGCGCCGTTCCAGCAATTCGATGATCGCCCCGTCTGGGGCGTCGAGGAAGACGATGCGCAGGCCGGGGCCGCGCTGGATGATGTCCGTCCGGAACACCACGCCGCGCCCTTTCAAGTCGGCCATGGCCGCCTCGATGTCCTCGACGGCGAGGCCGATATGCTCGACGCCGAGACAGGGCGTCGTCGCAGCCGGATGCACGTCGTCGGTGGCCTGCTCGATGAACACCGTGAGACCGCCCAGGTCGAGGATCACCCGCTGCACCGGCTCGCCGCCGACCCGGCCGGTCTCGCGGGCGCCGAACATCGCCGTGTAGAACGCGGCGGCCGCGACGGCATCGCGGCTGCGCAGATGGACGTGATCGCAACGGTAGGTCATGGCGTCCGGCATCGAGCGGTGGAGTGCGGGACTTTAAGCCCCTACCGCGATCATGGCGATGCGCCTGCCGTGCATTTCGACCGCTTGACGGCGACGCCTTTCGCGCAGACTTTTGCCGCCAGCACCGTTGCAGCAATGCAACAGGCTTCCCACATGGGAAGCATCCCCGCTTCGCTGAAAGCTATCCACGACCGATGCGCAACCCATACGAAGTTCTGGGCGTGCCCAAGGCTGCGAGCGAGGCCGACATCAAGAAGGCCTATCGCAAGCTCGCCAAGGAGTTTCACCCCGACCGCAATAAGACCGACGTGAAGGCCAAGGACCGGTTCGCGGAAGTGAACTCGGCCTACGAGATCTTGGGCGATGCCGACAAGCGCAAGCAGTTCGACCGCGGCGAGATCGACGCCGACGGCCGGCCGCGCGCGACCGGCTTCGAGGGGTTCGGCGGCTTCGGCGGCGGTGGTGGCGGCGGACGGGGCTTCGACTTCGAATCCATGGCGCGCAACCAGCGCGGCGGCATGGGCGAGGACATCTTCTCGCACATCTTCGGCGAGGCCTTCAGGGCCGGCGGCGCCGGGCCCGGCACGCGGCAGGCTCCGCGCGGCGAGGATGTCTCGGCCGAACTGATTGTGACCCTCGAACAGGTCGGCGGCGAGGAGAAGCTGCGCCTCAACCTGCCCACCGGCCGCGAGGTCGACGTGATGATCCCCAAGGGCGTGGTCGACGGACAGACCATCCGCCTGCGCGGTCTCGGCTATGGCGGTGGGCCGCGCGCGGAGCCGGGCGACGCCCTCCTCACCATCCGCATCCAGCCTCACCCGCGCTTCAAGACCGAGGGGGCGGACCTGCGGGTGAGCGTGGACGTCCCGCTGGACGATGCGATCCTCGGCGGCACGATCCGGGTCCCGACACTCACGGGCGCCGTCGAGATGAAGATGCCGCCGATGACCAGTTCGGGACGCACCTTCCGCCTGCGCGGCAAGGGCCTGCCCAAGAAGGATGGGACGCGGGGCGACCTGTTTGCCACCACGGCGATCACGCTGCCCTCCGGCGACGACGAGGCCCTGGCCGAGTTCGCCCGGGCCCGCCGGGCCGCGCGGGTCGGCTGAAAGCGTCAATCCGGCCCGCTCCGTTGCGGGTCGGACTTCCGTCCCCGTCCCGCCTCCGCTAAGGGAACCCCCGGCGCTACCGGCGCCGCGTTATACCGGGAAGCGTCATGGCGGAACACGGGCACGGGATTCTGGCAGGCAAGCGGGGGGTGATCCTCGGGGTCGCCAACAACCGTTCGATCGCCTGGGGCATCGCCCGCAGCGCCCGCGCCCACGGCGCCGAACTGGCTTTCACCTACCAGGGCGACGCCCTGCGCAAGCGCGTGGAGCCGCTGGCGAAGGAACTCGACGCGCAGGTCATCGGCCATTGCGACGTCACCGACGCCGCGTCCATCGACGCGGTGTTCGCCGAGGCGGCGCGCATCTTCCCCGAGGGCATCGATTTCGTCGTCCACTGCATCGCCTTCTCCGACAAGGACGAGCTGACGGGGCGCTACCTCGAAACCTCCGAGGAGAACTTCACCAAGTCGCTGCTGATCTCCTGCTACTCCTTCACGGCGGTGGCGCAGCGCGCGGAGAAGATTTTGCGGCCGGGTGGCTCGCTGCTGACGCTGACCTATTACGGCGCCGAGAAGTGGATGCCCCATTACAACGTGATGGGCGTGGCCAAGGCGGCGCTGGAAGCCTCCGTCCGCTACCTCGCCGCCGATCTCGGCCCGAAGGACATCCGCGTGAACGCGATCTCGGCCGGGCCGATCAAGACGCTCGCCGCCTCCGGTATCGGCGACTTCCGTTACATCCTGAAGTGGAACGAGTACAACGCGCCGCTCCGGCGCACGGTGACGATCGGTGAGGTCGGCGAGACGGCTGCCTACCTTCTGTCCAGCATGGCCGCCGGCATGACCGGCGAGATCCTGCACGTCGATGCGGGCTACCACGTCGTCGGCATGAAGAATCCCGAAGCGCCCGACCTGTCCCTCGACAGGGACTGAGCGTCGCGCATCGGCGCAAGAAAAAGGCCTGCCCCGGTTCCCCGGGGCAGGCCTTTTTCGTGGCGCGAGGCCGCTCAGTCGTCGGCCGGAGCCGCGGCTGCCGGAGCCGGTGCCGGCGCAGCCTTGCCGGCAGGCGCCTTGGTGCCGGGCTTGGCCGCGCCGGCTGCCGTCTTCGGCATGTACTCGGGATCCGTGCGGGGGCCGTTCGCCCCGTTGGTCGGGCCTGCGAGCTGGCCAGCGATCAGATCGCTGACCTTGGTCCAGGTCTGCGACTTGCACAGGAACGCGATCAGGCAGCCCTTCACGGTCAACTCGTTGGGCGCATCCGTCCAGATCGTGACCTTGTAGAACTTGCCGTCTTCGGAATTGTAGATCTGCCCCTCGTAATGGGCATCGTCATTCGGCTTCAGGCCCATGATGAGCTGGTGGCCGAGGGACGGACGAGCCTGCTTCTTCGGGTCCGGGTTCTTGAAGTCGGTCCGGGGCTCGCCCTTGTCGTTGAGCGGGACCTTCAGCCACACGACGTAGCCGCACAGCTTGTCGTTGACGGCGCCGCACTTCTCGAGGCGGACGCGGGCGCGGCCATCCTCGGTGAGGTAGGTGCCGGTGGGATCGGTGGGTGTGGCGGCGGCGCGGGCCGGTCCGGAGAGGGCGGCGAGCGCGAGCAGCGCGACCGGCGCGGCGCGGCGACCGAGCGTACGAAACATCATCCCTGAACTCTCCTCCATCGCGAGCCGCGGGGCGTGACGGGGCCGTGCCGGTATTCCGGCGGGTCGCCGTCACCGCCGACAGGCGGCGCCGATGCTGCTGGCAGCCGTCTCACGCCGGAAGTTGGCCGGATGATGACAGCGAGCCCCCTTCCCCACTCCAGTCTGTGCGCGGCGCATTGGTGTCCCCGAAAAAGCAAAGGGGCCGGTGCATCCGCACCGACCCCTTCGGGCACACTCGCGAGGCGCGCCGCTTACTCGGCGGCGGTCATCTCGGCGGTGAAGTGGCCGCACCAATCGCTGGTCGCCACCACGGGCCAGAGACCCTTGGTGTCCGGACCCGGCTGGCTCACCGGCGGGTTGAAGCGGCACAGGCCCTCGTCGGACTTGGCAACGGCGCCGTTGCCCTTGTGCTCGTCGTAGAAGCGGCAGCTCTCGCAGGACGCGTTCGCGGTACCGGCCATGCTCAATCTCCCAAAAGAACCTCGACGGAGCCGAACCCGGCGCCGTCCGTAGTTCTTAATTAGAACAGCTCTAATGACGCGTCAATGACAGGGCCGCGCGAAAAAAAGGCCCGTGGCGGGGCGCCACGGACCTTCGGCCGTTCTGAGCGTGAAAGGGTGTCTGTCAGGCCGCCGTGAGGGCGGCCTCGACCGGACGGTCACGGAACAGGGCGGTGCAGCCGGAGCCGCGATGCATGCTGAGGATCGAGGCGCGGTCGATCTCGGAATTGCGCGCCAGCACGCTGCGGACGCAGCCCACGACTTTCTCGTATTGCGCGGGGTCGTAATTGGGTTCGAGGGGGCTCACGGCGATGTAGGTCTCGACCATGAGCACACGCTCCGTGCGCTCCCGGCCGACCTCGACGGCGATCCACGACGACTTGATGAGGCTCGTGCTGTTGAGCATGAGATGTCCCTCCGGCTGCGCTAACGGCCCGCATCTGGCATGTGCGGTTCAGCACTTTCCGGCATAGTACGCCCTTGAGCCGATCTGCCAAGGGCAGGGCTTCTTTACTCCCAGAAATGGGGCAGACTCTCTTCGAGATTCGGGCCGATCCGCACGGCAGCAACCTTTGTAGCGAGCCCGTTCGCCCCGGTCTCGATGGCGATTCCGCTCAGCGTGCCGGAGCCGGTCGCCACCTCCCAGCGGGAGCCCGGCGTCTTCTGGATCAACCGGCGAATCGGCTCGTGCTTCTGCATGCCGATGACCGAATCGTAATCGCCGCACATGCCCGCATCCGACATGTAGGCGGTGCCGCCGGGCAGGATGCGGTGGTCGGCGGTCGGGGTGTGGGTGTGCGTGCCGACGACGAGGCTCACCCGCCCGTCGAGATAGTGTCCGATCGCCTGCTTCTCGCTCGTCGCCTCGGCATGGACATCGACCACGATGGCATCCGCCGCCGCGCCGAGGGGGCACGCGGAGATCTCGCGCTCCACCGCCGCGAAGGGATCGTCCATTGGGTCGAGGAAGACGCGGCCCATCACGTTGACTACCAGCACCCGCGCGCCGTTGCCGGTCTCGACGATGGTGGCGCCACGGCCGGGGGTGCCGGGCGGATAGTTGGCCGGGCGGATCAGGCGCTCCTGCCGGCCGATGAAGACCAGGGCCTCGCGCTGGTCGAAACTGTGATTGCCAAGCGTCACGGCGTCGGCGCCGGCACCGATCAGCTCGTCGCAGATCGCTTCGGAGATGCCGAAGCCGCCGGCCGCGTTCTCGCCGTTGATGACGACGCAATCGAGCCGCCAGCGCTCGCGCAAGTCCGGGAGCCGGTCGAGTACGACGGTGCGGCCCGGACGGCCCACCACATCCCCGAGGAACAGGAGCCTCATCCGCGCGCGCCTTCGAAATGGAACGTCCGGGCCTCGGTGACGATGGCCGAGAGCGACTTGTCGTGGGGCTCCACCGGCACTTCCGGCACCTCCTGGGCGGCGTAGCAGATGCCGATGGTCAGCAACGCACGGCCTTCGGACAGCCGGGCGATGGCGCCGTCGTAATAGCCGCGCCCGTACCCGAGGCGGCGCCCTTCCGCATCGAAGGCGGCGAGCGGCACCAGCAGCGCATCGGGCGCGACGGCGGGGAGCGACGGATCGGGCTCGCTCAAACCGAACTGGCCGCGCACGAGGGTCGCGCCGGGCATCCATTCGCGGAAGACGAGGCCGTCGGGGGTCACGTGCGGCAAGGCGATGCGCGTGCCGCGCTCGGCCAGGGCCTTCATCACCGGGCGGGGATCGATTTCGCTGCGGATCGGCCAATAGCCGGCCACCAGCGTCGACGCGCGGAGCGGCTCCAGGCCGAGGAGGGTCTCCGCGATGGCGGCGGACGCCGCGCGCCGTGCGTCGGGATCGAGGGCATCGCGGGCGGCGAGCGCCGTGCGGCGCAGTTCAGCCTTCCGGCCAGCTAAAGAGTGAGGATCGGGGTGCGGAGCCACGTGAGCCGTTGGAGGATCGATCCCGGGAAACCTACAGCGTAGGTGGGCGCCGTGTTGGCCAAGTCCAGGGACGAGGCCAGTGACAGCTCCCGAGGGAGTCGATAAGGCCCCGGGGATAGTGCTCCTGACGAACTCTGCAGCCCCGCTCCCACTATGTAGCCTCGCACCCATCCCGGCACCAGTGCCGCATGCGAGAAAAGGCGGCGTTCAGAGAAGCGCCGCGAGAGCCGCGAGGCAGGTGTCGATATCGCCCTCGTTCGCCCAGACATGCGGGCTCAGGCGCAGGCCGCCCCCGCGCTCGCTGGCGAAGACGCGGCGCTCCGCAAGGCGGGCGATCAGGTTCTCCGGCAACCCGTTCGGCCGACGCAGGCCGAGGATGTGCGGCATCCGTCGCTCCTGAGGCGGTGCGATGAGGCCGAGTTCGCCGCATCCGTCCGCGAGCCGTTGGGTCAGGCGGCCGAGATAGCGCGAGATCGGCTCCGTGCCCCATTCCGCGATCAGCGCCAGTCCTTCGGCCGCCATCGGCAGGGCGACGGGATCGTGCAGCTCGCCCCTGTCGAAGCGCCGCGCCCCTTGGGCCGGAGGGCGATTGCCCCTGTTCTCCTCCAGCGGCAATCCATCCTGGCGATGCGGGGCCGCGTAGAGGAAGGCGAGCCCATAGGGGCCAAGCGTCCACTTGTAGGTCGGGAAGGCGAGGAAGTCGGGCTGCCAGCGGGCGACGTCGATGGGCATGGCGCCCGCCGCCTGCGTCGCATCGATCACGAGTACCGCCCCCGCCGCGCGCACGGTCGGCGCGATTTGGTCGAGGTCGATGAGCGTGCCGTCTGTCCAATGGGCGGGGGTCAAGGTCGCGATGGCGAGGGGCGGTGCGCCCTGCCGGGCGATGGCAGTGAGGAGGGCCGCGGTCCAGTCGCCGTCCTCGGGCCGCTCTACAATCTCTATGCTGAGGCCATGGCGGTCCGCCAGCCTGTCGAAGGGTAGGCAGAGGGAGGGGAACTCGTCCGCCACGCGCAGGATGCGCCCGCCCGGCGCCGGTTTCAGGTTATGGGCGACGGTCGCCATGGCGTGGCTGACCGAGCCGACGATGGCGATATCGTCCGCCGTGGCGCCGATAAGGCCGGCCGCGAGCGCCCGTGCCCGCTCGGTCTGGCGGGGGAAATCCGCGCGGGAATGGTCCCAGGGGCGGCTCTTGGCCAGGATTCCGGCCTCGCCGGCCGCCCGCACCGCGCGGGGCAAGGGCGACCACGCGGCGGCATCGAGATAGCTCACGCCCTCGGGCATTTCGAACGAGGGCCGCTGGCAGGCGAGGACGAAGGGCGATTCCATGGGTTGAGCCTAAGGGATCGCCGGGACGGGGCAAAACCCGTCCTGGGGTTGATCCCCGGTTGCGCATGCCGCAATCGGTGGCGACGCCTTCCGCCCTTCGTGTCAGTCTCGTGCCATGACCTCTCGGAGTTGCGACGCCCCCGCGCCCATGCGGGTTTCGGACGCCCTCGCGCTCATCCGCGAGCGGCTGGCCATCGTCGCCGAGGCCGAAACCGTGTCCGCGAGCGAGTCCCTGGGCCGCATCCTCGCGGAGGACGTCGCCGCCCCCCTCTCCCTACCGCCCTTCGATAATTCGGCCGTGGACGGTTTCGCCTTCCGCTTCGCCGATCTCGGGGCGAGCCCCCTGCCGGTCGCGGCCCGCGTGCCGGCAGGCAAGAATGTCGCGGAGATCCCGACCGGCAGCGCGGCGCGGATCTTCACCGGGGCTCCCCTGCCCCGTGGCGCCGACACCGTCGCGATGCAGGAAGAGACATCCCTCGACGGCGATGCGGTGCGGCTTTCGGCCACCATCAAGCGCGGCGCCAATTGCCGCCGCGCCGGAGAGGATGTCGCGCGCGGCAACCTCGCCCTGCCGGCGGGGCGGCGGCTCGGGCCGCGCGACCTCGCCCTCGCCTCGGCGCTCGGTGTGAGGGACCTGCCGGTGCGGCGCCGGCTGCGCGTCGGCGTGTTCTCGACCGGTGACGAAGTGACCGCGATGAGCGACGGACTCGCCCCGGCCGGGATTCACGACGCCAACGGGCCGATGCTGGCCGCCCTGCTTGCGCGCTGGGGCGCCCTGCCCCACGCGCTCGGCATTTTGCGCGACGACGCCTCATCGCTGCGCTCACGGCTCGCGGAGGCGGCGACACGGTTCGATCTGATCGTGACCTCCGGCGGCGTCTCGGTCGGGGAGGAAGACCACGTCCGCGCGGCGGTGGACGAGGCCGGCGGCATCGCCCTGTGGCGGCTCGCCATCAAGCCCGGCCGGCCCCTGGCCTTCGGCGAGGTGGGCGGCACGGCCTTCCTCGGCCTGCCCGGCAATCCCGGTGCGGCCTATGTGACCGCCGTGGCGGTCCTGCTGCCCGTGCTGCGGTTCCTGAGCGGCGGCACCGAGGAGCCTGCCCTCCCCCTCGTCCGCAGTGGTTTCGCCCTCACGAAGCGGCTCGGGCGGCTGGAATATCTCCGCGTCTGCCTGCACCAGGGCGCGGACGGATTGTCCGAGGCGAGGCCCGCCCCCGGCGGCGCTCTCACGGGGCTCGCGGCGAGCGACGGGCTCGCGGAACTTGGGGAGGAGATCGAGGCGATCCGCCCCGGCGACCTCCTGCCCTTCCGGGCGCACCCCCTCGGCTGAGGCAACCTTGCCGCCGGTCCATCCGGCCTGTACCCCCGACCCCGCCCGATCACTCGCCGGCGGACTTCCCGTGACCCTCCTGACCGACCGCGCACCCGCCAAGGTGAACCTCACGCTGCACGTCCTCGGACGGCGCCCGGCGGACGGCTACCATGTGCTCGAAAGCCTCGTGGCCTTCGCCGGCACGGCCGACCGGCTGACCCTGACGCCGGGCGCCGACCTCTCCCTGACGGTGAGCGGACCCACCGCCGGCCCGGCGGGGCCAGATGCGGACAACCTCGTGATCCGCGCGGCGCGCGGCCTCGCCGCCAAGGTGCCGGACCTGAAGGTGGGGGCGTTCCATCTCGTGAAGCGCCTGCCGGTGGCGGCGGGGATCGGCGGCGGGTCCTCCGATGCGGCGGCGGCCCTGCGGCTCCTCGCCCGGCTCAACGGCCTCACCCTCGATCATCCGGCCGTCGTGGAGGCGGCGCGGCAGACGGGGGCGGACGTGCCGGTCTGTCTCGATCCGCTGGCGCGGATGATGCGCGGCGCGGGGGAGGATGTGAGCCTCGCCCTGGGCATCGAGCCCCTGCCGGCGGTGCTGATCAATCCCGGCGTGCCGGTGCCCACCGCGCCGGTCTTCAAGGCGCTCGGCCTCTCGGTCGGTCAGACCCTCTCGGGCGGCGAGCACCCGTTCATCCCGGCGGATGCGGATGCCGAAACGGTGCTCGCAACCATCGGCCCGGCGCGGAACGACCTCGAAGGCCCGGCCCTCACGGTGGCGCCGGTCATCGGCGAATGCCTCTCCGCCCTGCGCGGTCAGGGCAGCCTCCTCGCGCGCATGTCGGGTTCCGGCGCGACGGTGTTCGGCCTGTTCGAGGACCGTCAGGCCGCGGTCAGGGCGGCCAAGCGCCTGCGCGCCGCCCATCCGGGCTGGTGGATCGCCCCGACCTTTTTGCGTTAACGGTTGGCGGTGGTGACGGGCGAAGTGGCGCCACCGAGCGACACCCACGCCATCGCATCCTGGCTTTCGCGCTTGATGAACACGTAGCCGGTGCGGTGCCACGGCAGGATCGTGTTGGTCTTGTTGTCGAGCACGAGGTCGCCGCGATCCGTGACGAGCGTGAGGACCGCATGGCCCTCGCCCTTCTCGTCGATGACGACGGTCATGCGCATGGCCCGGCGCGGCAGGCCCGCCTCGGCCAGCAGGTGGCGCTTGAGCAGCTGGAAATCCTCGCAATCGCCGATGCCGTCCTCGGCGAGATCCCAGCGGTCGGCGACGTGGAGGTGATCCATGTCGGTCATCGGCTCGACCGACTTGTTGATGCGGCGGTTGACGGCGACGATGGTGTTCCACACGGCGGGGGTCAGGGTGATGCGCGCCGGCTCGGTGCGGTCGATGGCGCATTCGGCGGCGTAATCCTGGCAGAAGGTGCTCCAGGCGGCGATCGGCTTGGCATCGCCCCGCACACGGGCGCCGACATCGGCATTCGGGAGGCTTGCCAGCGTCTGCGCGGCGGCCGCGCCGGTCAGGGCGGCGGTGGCGACGGCGAAGATGGCCAGGCCGCGCCGAAGCGCCGAGGCCGCATCCCGCATCTTGTTAGCCGCGAACCGCATCGCCGTGACCCAACCGTTTAGCTCTCGTTAACGAAAGCTCTCACGACGGAGCCCTCGCCGCAATCGGCCGCTTAACAAAAGGTTAATGCTGTGAGCAGCGGGTAGGGACTGCACCGTTCTCGCCCTGCGGAGCCCGTTCCTTCACTTTGGTTAACGGCCGCCACAGACAGTAACGGCTTGTTCGCCAATGGCTTGAGCTATTTCTTAACTTCCCCGCGCCGTTTCGCGCCACGTCCGGGGGCTTGCTTAAGGGCCATTTGCGTGAGTCGGCATCACGCAACTTAAAGAAAGCGGCATCCACCGCTCTCTCGCCTGCGGCGTTCTGGCAGCGTAAGAAGCCCGGATCCCCGACAGCCGGAGCCGAGAGCGCGTGCGCCTGACCCAGATCACCCACCATGACCTCGACGGCTACGGCGCCTCGACGGTCGCCGCCGCCTGCGCCGAGGTGGATCGCGTCATCCACGTCCCGCGCTACAGCGATGTCGGCCCGGTCTTCGAGGAGGAGGTGAAGCGTCTCACTAAGGCTCAGGCCTCCGAAACGCTGCTGATGACCGATCTCGGCCTCGAAGAGCAGACCATCGCCGGTCTGAAGCGCTTCGCGGCGATGAACAAGAAGCGGGAGGGCGAGAAGCACCGGCTCGTGGTGCTCGATCACCATGCCTCCTCCTCCGAGCAGCTGGCCCGTCAGGGCCTGGAGCCCGCCCCCGTGGCGGAGCGCCCCGGCCTGTCACGCTCGGATTTCGGCGATCCGGCGATCACCCTGCTGATCGACGAGGATTCCTGCGCGACGGCGATGACGATGACGCACCGCGCCCTCTTCGCCACGCACGAGCCCGAACGGCAGGAGGATCTGGCCGCGCTGATCGCCGCCATCGACGCCCTCGACCTGTGGCGCAAGGAGAACGCGGCCTTCCCCGGCGGCATCGCCCTCGATGAGATCTTCTGGGAGAACGCCACGGGGCTGATCCCGCCCGGCCATCCCTGGCACGACCGGTTCGTCTCGGCGCTGCTGCTAGCCGCCGGACAGCGCCTGCGCGAAGGAGCCACCCCGGCGCAGCTGGAACAGGACGCCGTGGCGATCCGCACGCGGATCGTGAACGATCTGCTGGCCGACGCGCCCGACGACGACGCCAATCTCACCACCCGCTCCCGCCTCGCCCGGGCGCTGGCGCGCTCGGACACCCTGTTCCGCCCACTGAAGGACGGCACGCTCCTGTCCTTCGGGCTCGATTCCGGCATGTTCCAGCGGGTCTCCGACCGGATCATGGAGGCCGGGCGGACGAAGCGGGTGGTGAACGTGCAGCGGATGGGCACGCTGTCCTTCCGCTCGGTCGACGGCACCGCCCTCGACGGCGCGCGTCTGTTCCGGGGCGGCGGACACCGGGACGCGGCCGGCGGCCGGCTGCAGAGCGGGTCAGCCTTCTCGTTGGCCGATGCGATCGCGCAGGTTGAGCCGGTGCTGAACCCAGAGAAGCCGGCGGGCTCGGACAGCCCCTTCGCGGCGCTCAAGAACTGGAAGGGCTGAGGCCCGGCCGCTAGAGCCGGAAATCCTCGCCGAGATAGAGGCGCCGCGCCTCTGGGTTCGCCACGATCTCCTCGGGCGTGCCCTCGGTGAGGATCCGGCCCGAATGGGCGATATAGGCGCGGTCGATCAGGCCCAGAGTCTCGCGCACGTTGTGATCGGTGATGAGAACGCCGATCCCGCGTTGCTTCAGGTGCTTCACCAGATCCTGGATGTCGCCCACCGCGATGGGGTCGATGCCGGCGAAGGGCTCATCGAGGAGCATGAAGGTCGGCGAGGAGGCGAGCGCCCGCGCGATCTCGCAGCGCCGCCGCTCGCCGCCCGAGAGGGCGATGGAGGGCGACTTGCGCAGCCGCGCGATGTCGAATTCCTCCAGCAGGGATTCGAGCTTGCGGGCCCGCTCCTTGCGGTCGGGCTCGGCCACTTCGAGCACCGCGCGGATGTTGTCCTCGACGGAGAGGCCGCGAAAGATCGAGGCTTCCTGCGGCAGGTAGCCGATGCCGAGCCGCGCCCGCTGGTACATGGGCAGGTGGGTGATCGGAAGGCCGTCGAGGGTGATCTCGCCCCGGTCGGCGGCGACGAGGCCGGTGATCATGTAGAAGATCGTGGTCTTGCCCGCGCCGTTCGGCCCGAGCAACCCCACCGCCTCACCGGTATGGACCGTCAGCCCCGCCTCGTGGACGACGGTTCGCGCGCCGTAGCTCTTGCGCAGGCCGCGCACGCAGAGGATGCCGGGGCCGCCCTCGGCCTGTGCCGCGACGGCTTCGGCCGGCATCTCCACGCCCTGCGGCGCGGCCGCCTTCCGGCCGAACAGGCGCGACAGCAGCGAGGGGCGGGCCGCTGCCGCCGGCCCGGCCTGTAAAGCCACGGCGTCGCTCAATTGGCTTGCGCCCGCGGCTTCGCCGGGGGCACGGTGCAGCCCTTCGCCTTCGCGTCCTTGCCGTCGGACTTCTCGCCCGGCACGAACATGGCCGAGACGCGCCCGCCGGCCACGGGGTCCATGTTCGCCCGGCCGCTCGCCATGTCGTAGACGAGACGTTGGCCGCGCGTAACGTTCTGGCACTGGCTCAGCACGACGTTGCCGGTGAGCACGATGCGCTTCGCATCTTGATCGAACACAGCGTTGTCGCCGGTCGCAACCTGATCCTTCTGCGTCACCGTCACCGGACCGGCGCACTCGACCTTCTTGATGCCGTTCTCGGCCGGGTTCTTCGGCGCTGCTTCGTCGCCGCCCTCGGCCTTGTCCTTCCCGCGCTTGTAATAGACCGTCATGGTCGTGCAGCGGATTGTGCTCTCACCCTGCACGGCGACGACGTTGCCGGCGAAGATCGCCTTGTTTTCCTTGTCGAACACATCGAGCCGGTCGGCGTCGATCTTGATCGGCTCTTTGCCGCCGCCGCCGATGTTGCCGAAGGCGGAGGACGAATCCTTGGCCGGCTTCTCGGCATGGGCCGGCACTGCGAAGGCGAGGCCGAGGGCCAGCGCGGCGGCCATCGTCTTCAGAGCGCTCATGGCCGGCGCTCCACGGGATCGGCATCCGAGGTGAGGATCGGACCCTTCAACTTGTCGCTCTTCGGAGCGTCCGCGCTCTCCGGGTTGATCGACACGTGTACGTTGCCGATGAACGAAATGACCTTGCCGTTCTCGACCACGTCGAGCCCGTCCGCATCGACGACGCCCTTGCCCGTCGTAACGGTCACGTGGTCCTTCGAGACGATGGAGCCGGTCTTGAACGCGATGGCCGCCGTCTTCAAGCGCGCTTCCTCGCCCTTGTCGGTCCAGACGCGGATGTCGTCCTTGAGGTCCAGCGCCTCGCGGGCGCTGTCGAACAGGCCGGAGGCCGCCGAGAGCCGGGCGAGCCCGCCCTGGTCGTCGGTGGCGATATGGCCGCGCATCTGCTGAAGCTCGATCTGGCTCGGCTTGCGCACGTCCTGCAGCGCGGCCTCTGCCGTCACCTCGTAGGCGCGGTTGCCCTTGCGGAAGCCGGAGAGGCGCGGATTCTCCATCTTCACCTTCGAGCCTGCGAGCGTCACCGGCCCGACGCTGACACCCGAGATGCCGGCCGCGAAGGGATTGAACAGGTAGGCGAGCAGCACCGCCGTGGCGCCACCGGCGACCACGGGGATCAGCCGCCGTAACCGCCGGACGCGGCCGCTGTGGCGGTACGCATGGGCATGGACACGGTTGCGGGCTGCGGCGACCGCCTGTCCATTGCCGGCTTCAGCCTCGACGAGATTCATGTCGCGTCCGATGGGCGGGACTTTTGATCCTCGCCGTGGAGTTGAGAGTGCGCCTGCGGCCCCCACCGCGCCCGCGCATCCGGTGGGAATGATCCCGACCGGTGGCGAAGTTATGACCCCCACGTTTCGGAATGATCAATCATGACGGGGCGCGGCAGGTGCGCCCCGTCACGCTTTATCCCCTCAAGCGCCTACCGAGTGAGCCGACGCGAGGGCCGCGGCGACCTTTCGGGTGAAGGCGGCGGGGTCGCGGGGGCTGTCGCCGTCCTGGATCCGCGCGAGATCGAGGAGCATCCCGGCCGCCTCGGGCAGCTCTGATTCGGGTGAGGCCGCGAGCGCGCGGATCAGCGCATGGCGCGGGTTGATCTCCAGGGCCGGCTTGCCGGCACCGGCCCGTCCGGCCCGGCGCAACAGCCGCTGCATCTGAAGGTCGGGCCCCGCCCCGCCGGCCGAGAGCACCACCGCGCTGTCCACCAGAAGATCGGTGACGCGGACATCCGCCACCTCTTCGCCGAGCGCCGCCTTCACCGCCGCCACGAAGGCGTCGATCCCCTCGGCCGGCTCGGCATCGCCGCCCTCGGGGGCGAACTTTGACAGGTCGAGGTTGCCCTTCGTCACCGAGGTCAGGGACTTGCCCTCGAAGGTACCGAGCTGGTCCGGCCAGAATGCATCCACGTGGTCGGAGAGGAGCAGCACTTCGAGCCCGCGAGCCCGGAAGCCTTCGAGCTGCGCCGACGACTTCAGCGCCTCCTGATCGTCGGCCACGAGGTAGTAGATCGCCTCCTGCCCGTCCTTCATGCGGGAGACGTAATCGGCCAGCGACGTCCAGCCCTCCACCGCCGAGGAGCGGAAGCGGAGGAGCGGGGCGATCTCGGCGCGGCGCTCGAAATCCTCGTAGATGCCTTCCTTGAGGACCGGGCCGAAATTCTCCCAGAAGCTCTCGTAATCCTCGCCCTTCTTGGCGCGGTTCGTGAGTTCGGTGATCACCCGGCCGGTGACGGCCTTGCGGATTCGGGCGAGCGCCGGAGTCGTCTGCAACATCTCGCGGGAGACGTTGAGGGGCAGGTCCTCGGTGTCCACCACGCCCTGCACGAAGCGCAGCCACGACGGCAGCAACTCGGCTTCGTCGGTGATGAACATGCGCCGGACATGCAGGCGCACCTTGCTCTGGCGGTCGTTCTCGATCGGCTGGAACGGCTTCGAGCCCGGCACGAACAGCAGAGCCGCGAATTCGAGCTGCCCCTCGGCCCGCCAATGAAGCGTCGCCCAGGGCTTGTCGAAGTTCATGCCGACCGAGTGATAGAACTCGGTGTACTGCTCCTCGGTGATCTCGGATTTCGGCTTGCGCCACAGGGCGGTGCCCTGGTTGGCCGCCTCGTCCTTGCCGTCGCGCACGATGGCGACGGGCACGGTGATGAAGTCCGCCCACTTCCGAACGAGGTGATCGAGCCGGTAGGGTTCAAGGTATTCGTCCGCATCCTCCTTGAGGTGCAGGACGATGTCGGTGCCGGGCTCGGCGCGGGTGCCGGGTTCGAGGGTGTAGCTGCCCTGGCCCTCTGAGGCCCAGGTCCAGGCCTCGTCGGCGCCGACCTTGCGCGACGTGACGGTGACGCGGTCGGCCACCATGAAGGCGGAGTAGAAGCCGACGCCGAACTGGCCGATCAGGCTCGGCCGGTCCTCGGCCTTGGCGGCTTCCAGCGATTGCGAGAAGGCGCGGGTGCCCGAGCGGGCGATGGTGCCGAGGCTCGACGCGAGGTCGTCCTTGGCCATGCCGATGCCCGCATCGGAGATGGTGAGGGTGCGGGCATCCTTGTCGGGGGCGATGCGGACCTTCGCGTCCGGCGGCAGGGCGCTCGACGCGCTAGTCAGGGCGTCGAAGCGGCGCCGGTCCATGGCGTCGGCGGCGTTGGCCACAAGCTCGCGCAGGAAGATTTCGCGGTCGGAATAGAGCGCGTGCACCACGAGGTCGAGGAGGCGGCCCACCTCCGCACCGAATTCGTGCCGCTCGATCGTCTCGCTCACGGAATGAACCTCCGGGTCAGGTTGGGAAATCGCGCCGGCCATATGCGCGCGAGCGCAGCCGTTTTCAATGCGCTACGGCCACTCCCGTCATTGCGAGGCGGAGCCGAAGCAATCCAGGGCGCGCCCTATCCGAATAAGGCGGTGCCGACTGGATTGCTTCGCTGTCGCTCGCAATGACGGCGGAGGGTTGGAAGCAGCGACGGCCTGAATGTCAGGCCGCATCCAATCCCAGGTCGATGATCGCCGCCGAGTGGGTGATCCAGCCGCAGGAGATCAGGTCCACGCCCGATCCCGCCACCGCGCCGACGGTCTCGACGGTGATCCGGCCCGACGCTTCGGACAGCGCCCGGCCGTCGATCATCGCCACGGCGCGGGCGAGTGTTGCCGGGTCCATGTTGTCGAGGAGCACGGCATCGACACCGACCGACAGGACTTCCTGCAACTGGTCGAGGGTGTCGACCTCGCACTCGATCTTCACGAGGTGCCCGGCCCGCGCCTTGGCGCGCTCGATGGCCTCGCGGACGCCGCCCGCCACCGCGATGTGGTTGTCCTTGATGAGCACTGCGTCATCGAGGCCGAAGCGGTGGTTCGAGCCGCCGCCAGCGCGCACCGCGTGTTTTTCCAGGGAGCGCAGGCCCGGCGTCGTCTTGCGGGTGCAGACGATGGACGACTTGCCGTGCGGCCGGGCCGCCTCAACGAGACCGTTCGTGGCCGTGGCGACGCCCGACATCCGGCAGAGCAGGTTCAGAGCCACCCGCTCGGCAGTGAGGATCGCTCGCGCCGGACCGTCGAGGCGGAGCACCACGTCGCCGGGGGCGACCTTCGTGCCGTCCCCGCGCTCGACGGTGACGCTCACCTCGGGATCGACCAGGGCGAAGGCGATGGCCGCCGCATCGGTGCCGGAGATCACGCCCGGCTGGCGGGCGGCGATGACGCCCTTCATCCGGGCGCCCGGCGGCACGATGGAATCGGTGGTGATGTCGCCCGCCCGGCCGAGATCCTCGACCAGGGCCGCGCGGACGATCGGCTCCACAAGGAGCCTCGGCAGGGGAAGGATGTCGGTCACGGCTGTCTCACTCCGCGAGAGCGGGCGCGGCGACGCCAGCGGACGTCGTCTCGGTGTGGCGGGCGGGCGCCTGATGGGGATGGTCGCTGCGCCAGTGGGCGCCACGGCTCTCCTGCCGGGACAGCGCACTCGACGCGATCAGCGAGGCGACCAGGGCCGCGTCGCAGGTCTCGGCCAGCGGCGACAGCTCGGCCACGGCGGCGGACAGGCCCGCCTCCTCGCGCACCACGCCGACCTTCGTCTCCATCACCGCGCGGATCGCCGCGAGCTCGGAGCCGGCACGGCGGGGGGCGGTGTCGGGCAGGATCCGGCGCGGCGGCGGCGCGTCGAGCCCGTCCGCGATGAAGCCGGCATAGGCCAGCCCTTCGAGGAGCGAATTGCTGGCGAGCCGGTTCGCCCCGTGCAGGCCGGTCGAGGAGACCTCGCCGCAGGCATAGAGGCCGGGCACGCTCGACGCGCCGTGCGCATCCACCTTCACGCCGCCCATGTGGTAGTGGGCCGCCGGCCGCACCGGGATCGCCTGCGTCGCCGGGTTGATGCCCGCCGAGGCGCAGAGGGCCGCGACAGTGGGGAAGCGCGTCGGCATCGCGGCGCCGAGCGCCCCGCGCGTGTCGAGATAGACGGTCCGCCCCCGTTGAAGGGCCTGGAAGATGCCACGGGCGACGACATCGCGCGGAGCCAGATCGCCCCCAGCGATGCCGGCCATCACGGCGGCGCCGGTCTCGTCGATGAGCCGGGCGCCCTCCCCGCGCAGCGCCTCGGTGGCGAGCGGCATGGGATCGCGCCCCGCCGCGATGGCTGTGGGGTGGAACTGCACGAACTCCATGTCGCGGAGCGTCGCCCCGGCCCGCGCCGCCAGGGCGATGCCGCGTCCGGTGGCGCCGGGCGGGTTCGTGGTGGACGCATAGAGCCCGCCGAGTCCGCCCGTGGCCAGCACCACCGCGCGGGCGGGGATGCGGAAGCGTGCCCCGTCGCTCTCGGCGACGACGCCTGCCACCGCGCCCGCCTCGTCGCGGAGCAGATCGGTGACGGCGGCGCTCACCACCTCGATCCAGGGGGCGTTCAGCACCGCCGCGACGAGAGTTTCGAGCACCCGCGCGCCGGTCGAATCACCGCCGGCCCGCACGATGCGGCGGCGGCTGTGGGCAGCTTCCAGGCCCAGCGCGAGCGCGCCGTCCTCGCTTCGGTCAAACGGTGCGCCGAGACTCACCAGCCAGTCGATCAAGCGCGGCCCCTCGGCGGCGATGCGGAGCGCGACATCCGGCTCGGTGAGGCCGGCGCCGGCCGCTTCCGTATCGGCGGCGTGCAGCGACGCCGAATCGTCGGCGCCCATGGCGGAGGCGATGCCGCCCTGCGCCCAGCCGGTGGCGGTGCCGAGGCCGAGCGGAGAGGCGGTCACCAGCGTGACCGGGCGGGGGGCGAGGCGCAGGGCGGTGCTGAGGCCGGCGACACCGCCGCCGACCACCACCACCCGGTCCGCCGGATTGCGGGAGAAGGCGTTCATCGCGTCCTCACGGCCAGCATCCGTTCCACGGCGGCCCGCGCCCGGTCGGCCAGCGCCGGATCGACCGTGACCTCGTGGGTCAGGGTTTCGAGCGAGCGGCGGATGTTGCGCAGGCTCATCCGCTTCATGTGCGGGCACATGTTGCAGGGCTTGATGAACTCGATGTCCGGGTTCGCTGCCGCGATATTGTCGGCCATGGAGCATTCGGTGACGAGCACCACCTGCGCGGGCCGCTTCTGCACCACGAAGTCCATCATCATCGCGGTCGAGCCGGAGAAGTCCGATTCGGCCACCACGTCCGGCGGGCATTCCGGGTGGGCGATGACCGTGACGCCGGGGTAGCTCTCGCGCACGTCGCGGATATCGGCGGGCGTGAAGCGCTCGTGCACTTCGCAATGCCCGGCCCAGGTCAGGATCTCGACCTCCGGCACCTCGGCCTGGACGTTCTGCGCCAGGAACTCGTCGGGGATCATCAGCACGCGGGGCGCATTCAGCGAGCGCACCACCTGCACGGCGTTCCCGCTGGTGCAGCAGAGGTCCGACTCGGCCTTCACCGCCGCCGATGTATTGACGTAGGTGACGACCGGCACGCCCGGATACTTCCGACGCAGCGCCCGCACATCCTCGGCCGTGATGGAATCGGCGAGCGAGCACCCCGCGCCCATGTCGGGGATCAGCACCGTCTTCGACGGATTCAGGAGCTTGGCGGTCTCGGCCATGAAGTGGACGCCCGCCAGCACGATGATGTCCGCATCGACCGTCACCGCCTCACGCGCCAGGGCGAGGCTGTCGCCGACGATGTCCGCCACCGTGTGGAAGATCTCCGGCGCCTGATAATTGTGCGCCAGGATGACTGCGTTCTTCTCGCGCTTGAGGCGCAGGATCGCCTCGATGTCCGGCGCCAGCGCGGGCCATTCGATGGCCGGGACGTGACGGGAGACCCGCGCGTACAGGTCCGGCAGAGGAAGGGCTCCCGGCATCCGGGAGACGGGCGCGATGGTCGCCGTCATGGCGTCCTCCAATTATGCTCACTTTGAGCATTGTGCCGCCTAACTTATGGCTGCCGGATGCCCCTGTCTAGATATGCTAGCTTTGAGCATAAATCTTTTGCGGCGCGTTTGTCAGGGTGCGCCGCAGCATCCCGACAAGCGCGTCCGCGACCGTAAAAGCTCAGCAGAAGGTAGCGGGGTCGGGCCCGATCCGTCCGCTCGGCTTATCGAGCATGCCGATCCGCGCCATCTCTTCCGGGCTCAACGTGAAGTCGAAGATCGAGATATTCTCGACGATCCGCTGAGGGTTGGCGCTCTTGGGGATCACCACGACGCCGATCTGGATATGCCAGCGCAGGATCACCTGGGCCGGGCTTTTCCCATGTGCCTTGGCGATCTCGGCGATCACCGGATCCTTCAGTTCCTCGCCCCGGCCGAGGGGGCTCCAGGCCTCCGTCACGATCCCGCGAGCCTTGTCGGCGGCGCGGGCATCCTGTCGCTGAAAGTACGGGTGAAGCTCGATCTGGTTCACCGCAGGCGTCACCCCGGTCTCCCCGACGAGGGTGGCGAGGTGTTCGTCCGTGAAGTTCGAGACGCCGATGGACTTGATCTTCCCGGCATCGCGCAGGGCGATCATCGCCTTCCAGGTCTCCACGAACAGCCGGCGCTGCGGGCACGGCCAGTGGATGAGGTACAGATCGACGTAGTCGAGGCCGAGCTTGGCGAGACTTTCCTCGAAGGCCTTGGCGGCGTCGGGGCCCTGACGGTCATTCCAGAGCTTCGTCGTGACGAAGATCTCTCCTCGCGGCACGCCGGAGTCGCGGACGCCTTTGCCGACCCCGGCCTCGTTGCCGTAGGCGGCAGCTGTGTCGATGAGCCGGTAGCCCGCCTTCAGCGCATCCCCGACGAGGCCCGGCGCCTTGTCCTCAGGGATTTGCCAGCAGCCGTATCCGATCTGCGGGATGCTACGGCCGTCGTTCATCGTCAGCGTCGGGATGGAAGCCATGCCGGGCCTTTCCTGCCTGTGGGGGATCAGCATTCACCTGTGGCGATAAGGCCGGCATCGCCAGGGCGGCCCTGGACCCCGTGCGGATCGGGCGCAGTTTGGATTGGATCCAGCTTAGGCGATGCAACGTTGCCCTGACGCTTTCTGGATCACGCCGCGCGGTCGCGCTGGCCGTCTCTCAGCGGATTTGCAGCATGACAGACCATTCACCGGGCAACGCGGGTGCGCCGACGCGCCGTGCCGTCGTCGAGGGATGCGCCGTCATCGGCGCCCTCGGCCTAGGCGGCTTCGGCCTGCCCACGTCCTCCGCGCGGGCGGAAACCCCCGCCGCCGGAGACCCCGCGCCGCAGACCATGCCGGTGCGCCTCACCATCAACGGCCAGGCGCACGACCTGAACCTCGACACCCGCACGTCCCTGCTCGACACGTTGCGCGAGCATCTCGCGCTCACGGGCTCGAAGAAGGGCTGCGACCACGGCCAGTGCGGCGCCTGCACGGTGCTGGTGAACGGGCGGCGCATCAATTCCTGCCTGACGCTCGCCGTCATGCACGAGGGCGACGACATCACCACCATCGAAGGGCTGGCCCAGGGCGAGACGCTGCATCCGATGCAGGCCGCCTTCATTCAGCACGACGGCTTCCAGTGCGGCTACTGCACGCCGGGGCAGATCTGCTCGGCGGTGGGCATGCTGAACGAGGTCAAGGACGGCTTTCCGAGCCACGTCACCGACGACCTGACGGCCAAGACCTCCCTGAACGAAGCCGAGATCCGCGAGCGGATGGCGGGCAACATCTGCCGCTGCTCGGCCTACCCGAACATCGTCGCGGCGATCCGCGACACCGCCGGCACGAAGCTGTGAGGGTCGGACAATGAAAGCCTTCACCTACGAGCGTCCCGCGACCGTTCAGGAGGCGGCGAAGATCGTCGCCGAGCGGCCGAACGCCACCTTCATCGCAGGTGGCACAAACCTCCTCGACCTGATGAAGCTTCAGGTCGAGACGCCCGCCACCCTGGTCGACGTCAACCGCCTGCCCCTCGCACAGGTCGAGGACACGAAGGACGGCGGATTGCGGATCGGCGCCCTGGTGCGCAATGCCGACCTCGCCGCCCATCCCCGCGTGCGGAAGGATTATGCGGTGCTCTCGCGGGCCCTGCTCGCCGGGGCCTCGGGCCAGCTGCGCAACAAGGCGACCACCGCCGGCAACCTGCTTCAGCGCACCCGCTGCTACTACTTCTACGACACGGCCATGCCCTGCAATAAGCGCGAGCCGGGCTCGGGCTGCGCGGCCATCGGCGGCTTCAACCGCATCATGGCCGTGGTCGGGGCAAGCGATCAGTGCATCGCCACCAACCCGTCCGACATGAACGTCGCCATGGCGGCCCTGGACGCCACCATCGAGACGGTCAACCCTGAGGGCCAGACCCGCAGCATCGCCATGGCCGATTTCCATCGGCTGCCGGGCGACACGCCGCAGATCGAGACCGATCTGAAGAAGGGCGAGATCATCACGGCGGTGACGCTGCCGAAGCCCGTCGAGGGCACGCATATCTACCGGAAGGTTCGGGACCGGGCCTCCTACGCCTTCGCCACCATCTCCATCGCGGCGGTGATCGCAGCGGAGGGCAACGGCCGTGTCGGCTCGGCGCGTCTCGCCTTCGGCGGCCTCGCGCACAAGCCGTGGCGCGTGGCGGCGGCCGAGGAGGCGCTGGTCCGCACCGGCTCCGCCGACGAAGCCGCCGACCGGGTGCTGAAGGGCGCCCGCGGCTACGGCGCAAACGACTTCAAGATCCCCCTCACCCGCAGGACCTTGCGCGCCGTCGTCGCGCAAGCGACCCGCGCCTGACGCCGAACGCAGGACATCCGCCATGGAGATGAACCAGCCGATCGGCCGTACGCCGCTCGATGACCGCGCCGACGGCCTCGTAGGCAAGCCCCTCGACCGTGTCGACGGGCCCCTCAAGGTGACGGGCCGCGCGCCCTACGCCTACGAGAGCCACGCGCTCAAGAACCCGGCCTACGGCTACATCGTCACGGCGACCGTCGCCGCCGGGACGATCAAGGCCATCGACGCCGAGGCCGCCCGCAAGGCGCCGGGCACGATTCTCGTGATGACCCACGAGAACGTGCCGGAGCAGGGCGAGAAGAAGGAACAGGTCTGGCCGCAGCTGCAGGGCCGTGAGGTCACGTTCTACGGTCAGCCGGTCGCCTTCGTGGTCGCGGAGACCTTCGAACAGGCCCGCGCCGCCGCCATGCTGGTGAAGGTGAGCTACGACGCCACCAAGCCGAAGGGCCTGCTGAAGCCGAACCTCGGCGCGGCCTACGAGCCGAAGCCGATGGTGACGTCGCCCGGCGTAAAGGCGGATTCGTCATTGGGCGATTTCGACGGCGCCTTCGCCAAGGCGCCGATCCAGATCGACGTCGAGTACACGACGCCGACGCAGATCCATGCGCAGATGGAGCCGCACGCCACCATCGCGGAATGGCAGACGGGGCCGGACGGCGATGCCGTGGTGCTCTATTCGGCGAACCAGATGCCGAACCGCGGCCAGCCCCCGCTCGGCTCGGTGCTGAAACTTCCGCCGGAGAAGGTGCGGATCGTCACGCCCTATATCGGTGGCGGCTTCGGCTCGAAGCTTCAGGCCCTGCCCGAGGCGACGCTCGCCGCCCTGGCGTCGAAGGTCGTCAAGCGGCCGGTGAAGGTCGCGATGACCCGCCAGCAGGAGTTCCACGTCGGGACGCACCGGACGGACACGATCCAGCGCGTCCGCCTCGGCGCCGACAAGGACGGCCGTCTCACGGCCATCGGCCACGAATCGTGGTCGGACACCGCCATCGGCGACGCGTTCTACGAAACCTCGGCCAACGTGACGCGCTCGCTCTACGCGGCGCCGAACCGGATCACCGCCCACCGGCTGGTGAACCTGAACCTGCCCATCGCCTCCTCGATGCGTGCGCCCGGCGAGGCCGTGGGTCAGCTCGCGTTCGAATGCGCCATGGACGAGCTGGCCGAGCGGCTGAACATCGACCCGATCGAGCTGCGCGTCCGCAACGAGCCGGAGGAGGATCCGGAGAAGAAGATCCCCTACTCTACCCGCCGCCTCATCGATTGCATGAAGGAGGGCGCGGCACGGTTCGGCTGGGACAAGCGTACCAAGCCGGGCACCACCCGCGACGGGCAATGGCTCGTGGGTATCGGCATGTCGGCGGCGGCGCGGCAGAATCCGCTCAAGCCGTCCTCGGCCTCGGTGCGCCTCGGACCGGACGGCGTGCTCGTCGTCCGCATGGCGATGACCGACCTCGGAACCGGCACCTACACGATCCTCACCCAGATCGGCGGTGAGATGATGGGCCTGCCGGCCGACAAGGTGCGCGTCGAACTCGGCGACACCAACTTCCCGAAGGCGTCCGGCTCCGGCGGTTCGTTCGGCGCGGGCTCGGCGGGCTCGGCACTCTACGTCGCCTGCGACAACCTTCGGAAGGCGTTGGTCGAGAAGGCGGGGCTCGGCTCCGGCGATGCGACCTTCGCCAACGGTTCGGTGAGCGTCGGCGGACGCTCGGTTGCGCTCAAGGACCTTGCCGGGTCCGAGGGCCTGGAGGCCAAGGGCGAGATCAAGCCCGGCGAGATGGAGAAGAAGTTCTCGCAATACTCCTACGGCGCGCATTTCGCCGAGGTGGGCGTGGACGTCGATACCGGTGAGATCCGGCTGCGGCGGATGCTCGGCTGCTTCACCGGCGGGCGCATCCTCAACGAGAAGACCGCCCGCTCGCAGGCCATCGGCGGCATGATCTTCGGCGTTGGCGCGGCGCTGATGGAGGATGCCGTGATCGACCCGCGCTACAGCTACTACGTGAACCACGACCTTGCGGAGTACCACGTCTCCACTCACGCCGATGTGCCGAACGTCGACGCGTTCTTCCTGCCCGAACTCGACGACAAGGCGAACCCGCTGAAGAGTAAGGGTTTGGGCGAACTCGGTATCTGCGGCGCGGGCGCCTCGGTCGCGAACGCGATTTACAACGCCACGGGCATCCGCATCCGCGATTACCCGATGACCCTCGACAAGGTGCTCAAGGGGCTGGAAGAACGGGAGACCCAGCGGCGGACGTAAGATCCGCCGCCACCCGAGAGAGACGCCCGTTGAACGAAAGCCGCCAGCCGCCCGCCCGCTTCAACGCGGCCCGCTATTGCATCGGCGAGAACGCCCGCCTCCGGCCCGAGAAGACCGCCCTCATCCTCGTGGGCGACGGAACGGAGGCGCGGCTCACCTTCGGCGAGGTGGACCGGGCGGTGCGCGGCATCGGCGCGGGGCTTCTACGGTTGGGGCTCAAGCCCGGCGACCGGGTGATGATCCGCATGGGCAACGATGCGGATTACGCCCTGCTGCATTTCGGGGCGATGGCGGCGGGACTCGTCTCGCTGCCCTCGTCGCCGCAACTGACGGAGGGCGAGGCCGCCTTCCTGATGGGAAATTCCGACGCGGCGGCGGTGGCGCTGGCAGGCGGCTGCACCGTCGAGCCGGATGTCCTGGCCGGGCGCACCGTCCTCGACGCAGCTGCCATCGCGGCATTGAAGACCGGCGAACCGCTAGCCGACTACGCCGACACGGCTGCCGACGACCCGGCCATGCTGATCTACACCTCCGGCACGACGAGCCGGCCGAAGGGCGTGCTGCACGGCCACCGGGCGACCTACGGCCGCCGGCCGATGCTCGCTCACTGGATCGGCATCACCGAATCCGACGTGATGCTGCACGCCGGCACGATGAACTGGACCTACACGCTCGGCGTCGGCCTGTCCGACCCGTGGTCGGTGGGCGCGACGGCGGTGCTCTACAATGGGCCGCGTGATCCGGGCGTCTGGCCCCGGCTGATCGCCCGCTACGGCGCGACGATCTTCGCCGCCGTGCCGACCCTCTACCGGCAGATCCTGAAATACGGCGACCTGCCCGCCCACGACCTCACCAGCCTGCGCCACGGCTGCACGGCGGGCGAACCGCTCTCCGTCGAGTTACTCGACGCCTGGAAGAAGGCGACCGGCAAGCCGCTCTACGAAGCCCTCGGGATGAGCGAGATCTCGACCTACATCTCCAGCGGCCCAACCATCCCCGTGCGTCCGGGATCGCCGGGCAAGCCGCAGCCGGGGAGGCGCGTGGCGATCCTCCCCGTCGAGGGCGAGCCGGAGCCGCTGCCGCTGGGCGAGAGCGGGCTCCTCGCCGTCCACCGGTCGGAGCCGGCGCTGATGCTGGGCTACTGGAACCGGCCGGACGAGGAAGCGGAGGTGTTCCGTGGCGAGTGGTTCGTCGGCGGCGACCTCGCCCGTTTCGATGAGGACGGCTACCTCTGGTTCGAGGGCCGCAACAACGACCTGATGAAGGCGATGGGCTACCGCGTCTCGCCAAACGAGGTCGAGGTGGTGCTCGGCGCCCACCCGGCCGTGGCCGAGGTGGGCGTGGCCGAGTTGCCGGTGCGCGCCGACGTGTCGGTGATCTGCGGCTTCGTGGTGCTTCAGCCGGGCGCCGCCCCGGATGCCGGGGCGTTGCTCGACTGGTGCGCGGACCGCCTCGCCGCCTACAAGCGCCCCCGCGAGATCCGCTTCCTCGACGCCCTGCCGAGGACCGCCAACGGCAAGGTGCAGCGCAAGCGCCTCGTGGCGGCGTCGCAGGACTAGAGCAGCGTCCCGCGCAGGATCAGCAGCGCCACCGAGAAGTAGATCACGAGCCCCGTCACATCGACGAGCGTCGCCACGAACGGCGCCGAGGCGGTGGCGGGGTCGAAGCCGATGCGTTGGAGCAGGAAGGGCAGCATCGAGCCGGCGAGCGACCCGAAGGTCACGATGCCCACAAGCGCCAGCCCCACCGTCGCCGCCACCAGCGGCCAATGCTCCCCGTAATCGTAGAGGCCGAGCTTCTGCCACGCGACGATGCGCACCACGGCGATCACCCCGAGGATGCCGCCGAGCACCAGTCCGGTGGGCAGTTCGCGCAACGCCACCTTCCACCAGTCGCGCAGGCGCACCTGATGCAGCGCGAGGGCGCGGATGAGGAGCGAGGTCGCCTGCGAACCGGAGTTGCCGCCCGAGCTCATGATGAGCGGGATGAACAGGGTGAGGACGATGGCCTTTTCCAGCTCGCCCTCGAAGCCCTGCATCGCCGAGGCGGTCAGCATCTCCGAGAGGAACAGGGCGCAGAGCCAGCCGGCCCGCTTCCGGATCATCGTGAGGAAGCCGATATCCATGTAGGGCTCGGGCAGCGCCTCCATGCCGCCGAAGCGCTGCACCTCCTGCGTCTGCTTCTCGATCATCGCGTCGATCATGTCGTCCACGGTGACGATGCCGATGACGTGGCCCACCGCATCCACCACCGGCAGGGCGAGGAGATCGTATTTCGAGATCAGGCGCGCGGCCTCGTCGCGGCTGGCCGTGGGCGAGACGGCGAGCGGCGCACGGCCCGGCGCCACGGTGAGCACGTTGTCCTCCGGGTTGCCGGAGAGGAGCCGCCGCAGGGGCACGGCCTTCGTCAGCGCGCGGGTGCGCGGGTCGAGCACGAAGATCGAGTAGATCGTCTCCCGCGTCTTCTCGACGTGGCGGCAATATTCGAGGGTCTGGCCCACCGTCCACGTGCCGGGCACGGTAACGAACTCGGTCGTCATCAGCGAGCCGACGGTCTCCTCGCCATAGGCCGAGAGCCGGTCGACGGCGCCCCGCGTCTCGGCGTCGAGGCGGGCACGCAGGTCGGAGCGGCCGGGCTCCTCGATCTCGCGGAACACGTCGGTCACGCGGTCGGCGGACATGCCCGACAGGAACGAGGCCACCCGGTCGCGGGGCAGCATCTCGATGATCTCGCTGGCGCGTTCGAGTTCGGGCTGGTCGAGCACTTCGACCGCCTTCTCGATCGGCAGGCCGAGCAGGATCGCCGTGGCGACTTCCGGCGCCTCGGTATTCAGCGCCTCGACGATGTCGGGGGCGCGCTCGTCAGCCAGCCTTGCGGCCAGGGCTGCGGGTTCGACGCGGGCGTCGAAGGGAGCCATCTCGTTCATGACGCGCCTCATGGGACGAGGCGGCGCGCCTCAGGATGTCAGGCCGCTCCCGGGCCGCTCGCCGGTCCCGCAGGCCGGCGCGAAGACGGCTTAACGGAAGCGACGGCGCAGGGCCGGGCGCGGCAGGCACGATCGGTCGGGCACGTCGCTTCACGGGTCTGGGATTGAAGGGGCCGCAGCCCCGCATAAGCGGTGCCGCGCGGCTGCGTCGTGCGCTGCCCCGCAGCGTCCGTCAAGCACAAAGCAGCAACTCAGGGTTATCGGATGACCGGTGTGACTGTGAGAAATATAAGCTCGTGTCCGCTTGTATTGCGCGCCAACAAACGGTTATATCCTGCATATCGCAGGGCCGAGAGGCGCAGCGCTCCGGGAGACCGGATCGCGGGCCGATCGGGATGACTGCGGCAAAATCAGACGGTCCGTTTGCCGGACCGGTGGCTCTAACACTTGAGGATGGTTCAGATGGCTTGGTCTGCCCCCGTCGTGTCCGAGATCTGCGTCGGCATGGAAGTCACCAGCTACGAGTCGGCCGAGATCGACACCTTCAACTAAGTGGTTCGCGATCTTCGGATCGCAGCCCGGTTGACGCTACACACCCAATCCGAAATCTTATCAGGAGGAATTATAATGGCTTGGTCTGCTCCCGTCGTGTCCGAGATCTGCGTCGGCATGGAAGTCACCAGCTACGAGTCCGCTGAGATCGACACCTTCAACTAAGTCGATCCGGGACCGTTAGGTCTGAGAACGCCGCCTCCTTCGTGGGGCGGCGTTTTTCGTTTGGGCTCAGCCCACGAACAGGCCGGCGATGGCTGCGCTGGTAAGATTCGAGAGCGAGCCCGCGAGAATCGCCCGCAAGCCGTAGCGCGCCACCTCGGATCGGCGTTCGGGGACGAGGCTCGAAAAGCTCGCGAGCTGGATCGCGATGGACGCGAAGTTCGCGAAGCCGCAGAGCGCAAAGCAGACGATGGTCTGCGAGCGCGGATCGAGGGTGCCGGCTTTCAGCGTCGGCGAGAGGGAGGCGTAGGCGAGGAATTCGTTGAAGGCGAGCTTCTGCCCGATGGCGCCGCCGACGATCCCCGCCTGCTCCCACGGCACCCCCAGCAGCCACGCGAGCGGCGCCAGGACGCGGCCGAGCACGGCTTCGATGGACAGGCCGGGCCATCCCAGCAGAGTGCCGCCCCAGCCGAGGATTCCGTCCGCCAGGGCGATGAGCCCGACGAAGGCGATGAGCATCGCGCCGACCGAGACGGCCACCGCGAGGCCCTTCTGCGTGCCGTCCGCCGCCGCCTCAATGACGTTGGCCGCCCTCGCCTCCCCGAAGGTGACGCGCGTCGAGGTGATGCGGGTCGGCTCGGAGGAGGGAAACAGGATCTTGGCGTAGAGCAGCCCGCCGGGGATCGCCATCACCGAGGCGGCGAGCAGGTAGGCCATCGGCACGCCGAGCGCCGCGTAGCCCGCGAGGATCGCGCCCGCTGTCGAGGACGCGCCGCTCGACATCACCGCGAAGAGCTCGGCCCCGGTCAGCATCGGAAGGAAGGGGCGCAGGGCCACCGCGATCTCGCTCTGCCCGATGGCGATGGTGATGACCGCCGAGAACGATTCGATGGGTGACGTGCCGAGCACCCGTTGCAGGCCGGCGCCGAGGATCCGCGCCGCCGCCTGCATGATCCCGAAATGATAGAGCACGCCGATCAGCGCGGAGACGTAGAGGATCTGCGGCAGTACCCGCAGCGCCAGGATGAAGCCGGAGCCGCCGAACAGCTCGAACATGCGCGGTTCGACCAGCCCGCCGAACAGGAAGGCGGTGCCCCGGTCGCCATAGGCGAGCAGCGTCGCGACGGTGTCGGCGGCCGCGTGCAACGCCGCCTGCCCCGCCGGCACGAACAGCACGAGCGCGCCGAGACCGATTTGCAGGGCGAGCGCGCTAATCACCACCCGTGGCCGCACCAGCCGGCGGTTCACCGAGAACAGGAAGGCGACGGCGAGGAGCAGCGCGATGCTCAGGGCCGCGTGGATCAGGCGTTCGATCATTCCACCCGGGATGGAAGGATCGTACCAACAGTCAAGCTTCGGTTGCGCTGACCGGGACGATGTAGGGAAGGAACAGCGCCCGCACCTGATCGAACCCCCATTCGAGGTCGGCCGCATCGAGATCCGCCTTGCCCTGCAGGTGAAAGCTCATCCAGTGGCTCGATACGATCCAGGCATTGTCGAGGAGCCGCGTCAGCGCGTCCGGATCGATGCGCAGGCGCCCGGCCTCGGCGGCGGCTTCGAACACGCCTCGCGCCAGTGCTTGCGTCCGCTGCCGCAGGGTGCGGACCTCGCCGCGCAACGCGGGCGCGATCTCCACCATGGCGATCCCGTCGCGGTAGATGCAGCGGTAGCGCCAGATCAGGTCGAACCAGGCCCGCTGATAGGCCGTCAGGGCATCGGCCTGCTCGAAGTCCGCCGGCAGGCGGCCCGCCACCGCTTCGGCCTCGGCGGCGAAGGCGGCGAAGATCGCCTCCACCAAAAGGCTCTTGCGCGGAAAATGGTAGTGCAGGTTCCCCTCGCGCATGGACGAGGCGGCGGCGATCTCGGCCGTCGTGACGCGGCCGATTCCCCGGGCGTTGAACAGCGCGAGGCTCGCCGCGACGATCCGGTCGCGGGTGCGCGGGGTGGTAGCGCTCGGGATCGGTGTCGCGCGGGTCATCACGGATCGTCTTTAGGGTATCCACCCTAGACAGGGAAGCCCACCGGGCCTATCACCCCCTGAGATCCGGCACCGCCGGAGGGAGGCCGGGAGAGCAGCTTGGCTCAACGATTCCGCCTGCAGGGAAGCGTCGCCCTCGTGACCGGCGCAGCCAGCGGCATCGGCGCCGCCCTGTCCACGGCGCTGGCGTCGCGGGGCGCCTCGCTCATGCTGATCGACCGCGACGCGGAAGGCTTGGCCGTCACCGCCGCACGCGCCAAGGCAGCCGGCGCGGACACCGAGTGTCGCACCCTCGACCTCGCCGACGCCTCGGCCATCGCCGCGCTGCCCGAGGCGGTCGCGCAAAGGTTCGGCCGGCTCGATCTCCTCGTGAACAATGCCGGCGTCGCCCTGGGCGGGCGCTTCGAGGAAACGCATCTCGACGATTTCGAGTGGGTGCTCGACGTGAACCTGCGGGCCGTGATCCGCATGTGCCACGCCTTCCTGCCGATGTTGAAGGAGCGGCCGGCGGCGCAGATCGTAAACATCTCCAGCCTGTTTGGGCTGATCGCGCCGCCCGGCCAAGCGGCCTATTGCACCAGCAAGTTCGGGGTGCGCGGCTTCACCGAATCCCTGCGCCATGAATATGCCGGCACGGGGCTCGGCGTCAGCGTCGTGCATCCCGGCGGTGTGGCGACCTCCATCGCCCGCAACGCCCGCAACCCGCGCCTGTCCGACGATCCGGCCGAAGCCGAAACGATGCGGCAGGCGGCGGAGGCCGGGCGGGTCGCTTTCGAAAAGCTGCTCACCCTGTCGGCGGACGACGCCGCCGCCGCCATCCTGCGGGGCATCGAGCGGCGCGCGCCGCGCATTGTTGTCGGCAAGGATGCGCGGAACGCCGCGCTGATTCAGCGCCTACTGCCCGCCGGCTATTGGCGGGCGATCCTGCGCCTCTCCGGCGGAAAGGTCTGAGATGGCGAGCCTGCGTGCCTATATCGGGGCCTGGATGGTCCGCCGCCGGGTGAAGGCCCCCCTGGCGGGCGCCAAGAGCATCGACGACGTGCGCCGCATCCTCGGCGGCGCCTCATTCCCCGACCCGCGCGACGCGACCTTCGAGGTGGGCAGCCTCGGCGGTGTGCCGGGCGAATGGATCCGGCCGGTCTCGGGAAAAGCGTCGCGGCGGCTGTTCTACGTCCATGGCGGCGGCTTCGTCGCCTGCTCGCCCCGGACGCACCGCCCGGTCACAGGCGCCTTCGCGCGGCGGGGCTTCGAGGTCTTCGCGCCGGATTACCGGCTGGCGCCCGAGCATCCGTTTCCGGCGGGGCTCGATGACGTCATCGCCGCGTGGAGCGCGTTCCGTGCGGCGGGTCCTGCGAGCCTCGCGGGCGAATCGGCGGGGGGCAACCTCGCTCTGGCGCTCCTGCTGGCGGCGCGGGACCGGGGCATTCCCCTCCCCTCGGCCGCGTGCCTGTTCTCGCCCGTCACCGACCTCGCCGCCGTGGACGGCTCGCGCGTCTCGAACGGAAGTCGGGATGCCATGTTCCACGCCCAATCCATCGCGGAAGTGGCGCCCGTCTATGTCGGCGAGGGCGATCCGCGCACGCCCCTCGCCTCGCCGGTCTATGGCGACCCGACCGGCCTGCCGCCGTTGCTGTTCCATGTCGGCGACCGCGAGATCCTGCGCGACGACGCCGTGCGGATGGCCGACCGGGCCAAGGCGGCGGGGGTCGAGACGCGGCTGCGGACTTTCCCCGTCGTGGCCCATGCGTGGCAATTCGCCGATCAGGTTCTCCCGGAAGCCAAGATCTCCCTCGACGAGGCGGCCGAGTTCCTGAAGCGCCATGCCGGCCGGGAGACCCACGCATGAGCGCCGCCACGGACACGGACGGTGTGCTCGCCGTGCTCATCGTCGGCGCCGGATTCTCCGGCGTCGCGATGGCGATCCGCTGCCGGCAGCAGGGCATCGGGCCGATTTCGGTGATCGAGAAGGGGCCCGGCATCGGCGGGACGTGGCGGGAGAACACCTATCCGGGTGCCGCCTGCGACGTGCCCTCGCATCTCTACTCCCTATCCTTCGCGCCGAAGGCCGATTGGAGCCGCCTCTACGCCAAGCAGCCGGAGATCGAGGATTACCTGCGCGGCGTCGCCGAGCAGTACGGGCTGATGCCGCTCATTCGCTTCGGCACCACCCTGCGCCGGGCGGTCTGGGACGAGGCCCGCGCCCTGTGGCGGGCGGAGACGGATCGCGGCGAGATCCTGGCCCGCGCCATCGTCTCCGGTGCCGGGGGGCTGCATCATCCGTCGATGCCGAACATTCCCGGCCGCACCGACTTCGCCGGGGCGAGCTTCCACACCGCCGCCTGGGACCATTCCGTCGACCTGAAGGGCCGGCGGGTCGGCATCGTCGGCACGGGGGCGAGCGCGATCCAGGTGGTGCCGGAACTGGCGGGCCATGCCGCGCACCTCACGGTGTTCCAGCGGACGCCCCCCTGGATCATGCCCAAGAACGACCGGGCGATCCCGGAGGCGCGCAAGGCGCGCTACGCCCGCTTTCCCGTCTTGCGGCTGCTGGAACGGTGGCGCCTGTTCTGGCGCCTCGAATTCCCGGCGCTCGTCGGGTTCACCCGCGTCTCGAAGGTGACGGCCCAGGCCGAGGGGATGGCCAAGCACAACTTGCGCAAGGCCGTGCCCGACAAGGCCCTGCGCGAGAAGCTGACGCCGCAATACCGCTTCGGCTGCAAGCGCGTGCTGCTGTCGGACGAGTACTACCCCGCCCTCCAGCGGGACGACGTGACCCTGGAGACCGGCTCCATCGCCCGCATCCTGCCCGAGGGGGTCGAGATGACGGACGGGACGAAGCACGACCTCGATGCCATCGTCTTCGCTACCGGCTTCGACGTGCTCGGCGGGTCGCTGCGCACGGAGGTGGTCGGCCGCGGGGGGCGCCGCCTCGCCGAGGCGTGGTCGGACGGGATGCAGGCCTTTCAGGGCATCACCGTCGCGGGATTCCCGAACTACTTCATCCTGCTCGGCCCCAATACCGGCATCGGCCACAACTCGATCATCGCCATGATCGAGATCCAGGTCGATCACGTCATCGGCTGCCTCAAGGCCCTGGCCGAGGGCAGGCAGGCCATCGAGGTCAGCGAGCCGGCGCAGGTCCGGTTTGTGGAGCGCATCCGCAACCGGATGAAGGAGAGCATCTGGCAGGCCGGCGGATGCCGCAGCTGGTATCTCGACACTCAGGGCCGCAACACGACCCTTTGGCCGGATTCCGTGCTGGCCTACCGGCGCAGCGCCCGCCGCGCGCGGCTATCGGACTACCGCCTGCGCTGACGCTCAGGCGACCTTCCGCAGCGGTACCGCGAAGGTTTCGAGCACCGTTTCGGGCGGCATCGGTCGGCCGAGATGGTAGCCTTGGGCGAAGGGGCAGCCCATCTCGCGCAGGGCGACGAGGTCGGTCTCCGTCTCGACGCCCTCGGCCACGACTTCGAGGCTCAGCGCCTTGCCGAGGTCGATCACCGCCTGCACGAGCCCACGCTTGTCGCCCGCCTCGTTGAGGCCGGTGACGAGGCTGCGGTCGATCTTCACGCGGTTTACGCGCAACTGCCGGATGCGCGACAGGGACGAGTAGCCCACGCCAAAATCGTCGATGGCGATGCTCACGCCGGCCCGCGACAGCGCGCCGAGCTTGTCCGACACGGCGGCGGCGTCCAGCGCAGTGTCTTCCGTCAACTCGATCTCCAGCCAGTTCGCCGGCAGGCCGTAGGCTTCGAGCTTATCGAGGATCAGCCCCTCGATCGGCGTCTGGGTCAGTTCGCGCGGGCAGACGTTCATGGCGATGCGGATGTCGGTCGCGCCGTGCTCGGTGAGCGCGAGCTTCATCCGGTAGACGCTGTCGAGGATGTGGCGCAGCAGCGCCTCCGACAGGCCGATCACCCCGGCGGCGGCGATGATATCCGGCGGCGGCACCCAGCCGTGGCGCGGGTGGCGCCAGCGCACCAGGGCTTCCAGCCCCGCGAGGTTGCCCTCACGGACGCGGAAGATCGGCTGGAACCACACCTCGACGGCGCCCTCGGCGAGGGCGTCGGGCAGGTCGCGCTCGGCGTCGCGGCGCATGTCGAGGCGGTCGCGCAACTCGTCATCGAAAATACGATAGCGGTTCCGCCCGGTGGACTTGGCTGCGTACAGGGCCTCGTCGGCCCGGACGAGGCCCTCGGTGAGGCTGTCGCAGGCGCCGAGATGGATGCCGATGCTGATGCCGACGCGGTCGGTGTCGAACCGGTCGAAGGGCTCGGCCACCGCCGCGATGATCGCCTTGGCGAGATCGCGGACCGTCACACCCGCCACGGCGGGATCGTAGAGGATGGCGAATTCGTCGCCGCCCAGCCGGCCGACATGGCCGCAGGCCGGCACCTGCGCCCGCAGGCGGCGGCCGACCTCGGCCAGGACCTGATCGCCGGTCTTGTGGCCGTAGATGTCGTTGACCGATTTGAAGCCGTCGAGGTCGAGCAGCATCAGGCAGGGGGCGGGCGTCGCCTCGGCCTGTTCCGCGAAGCCCGCGCGGTTGAGGAGGCCGGTGAGCCCATCGCAGATCGCGCGGTTCGCCATGCGCGCGGCGAGTGCGTTGGCCTCGTTCTTCAACCCGCTGGTCCGCCGGAAGTTGGCCTCCGTCTCGAAGCAGGTGCGCATCAGCGCGACCAGATACACCAGGGTCGTCACCGCGAGGCATTCGCGCTCGAAGCCGCCCGTGACGAACAGGCATCCCACCACCGAGACGAGCGGCGGCGTGATGAAGAAGACGGGGATGCGCGCAAAGGACGTGCCGTAGCTCACCGCCCCGGCGGTGATGCCGCAGGTCACGACGAGGTAGAAGACCGCCTGCGGCGTGGTGTACGCGGCGCAGAGGAACGGCACGCAGGCCCAGACCAGTCCGGACAGGAAGGCGCCGAACGCCATCAGTTCCAGCCGCCGGTCGATGGCCGTGGCGGCCGCATTGGCCTCGACGGGGGTGGCGTCGTCGAGCCCGACACAGAACGCCCGGCAGAGATAGACCCGCAGGAGGTTGGCGATGGTCGAGGCGGCGAACCAGATGCCCCCGGCCATGGCGTGGTCCGCGCGGATCGCCACCGCGAGACAGGTAAGGCCGAGAATCAGGTTAATGAAAAGAGCGCGCAGGACGCTTCGTCTGGCAGCATCCAACTGATCGCGCCGAATGGCACGCCGAAGAATCCGCTCCGGTGGAGCGACGATTCCCATGTCAGCACTCGGCTCTAAGCTTGTGCCTGCTTGAGCGGCCATCGCCCCGTTCCCTGCTCGGTATCCGAAATACAAGCCGAGCGTAAATAATTCCTCCAGTGCCACTAGAGCGTGAATCCTGGCGTGAACCGTGCCTCCCGGCCGACGTTCTGAGGACGTCCCGACAGAGCATGGTGAGGATTCGATGGATCGGCACGAGGAGTACATGGCGGAGGCCGTGCGGATCGCGCGGGCCAACGTCGCCGAAGGCGGCACGCCCTACGGCGCGGTCATCGTGCGCGACGGTACCGTCGTCGCCACGGCGCCGAACACGGTCCATCTCAGCAAGGATGCCACCGACCACGCCGAGATGGTCGCCATCCACAAGGCTAGCCAAGCGCTCGGACGGAAGAACCTGTCGGATTGCGTGATGTACGCGAGTGGGCGCCCCTGCCCGATGTGCCACGCGGCCATGCGGCTCGCCGGCTTTAAGGAAGGCTACTTCGCGTTCAGCGCGGAGGAAGCGCAGGAATGCGGCGCGGGGAGCGCCGACATCTATGCCGAACTCTGCCGGCCGCTGGACCAGCAGCCGATGCGGCTCAAGCAGATACGTCCGGAAGGCGCCTCGCCCTATCCGGAATGGGAAGCGCGTCAGAAGGGCTGACGCGCCGCTCCCGTACGGCGCTCAGTGGGTCCAGGGCGCCGTGCGGTTGAACTTGAAGTTGTCGGAATAGGACAAGCCCTTGCGCGCCATTTCCTTGCCCGGCTCCTCGACGCGGTAGGTGATGCCCTCGCGCTGGGCGTAGGCCACGGCCTCCTCCCGCGTCTCGAATTCCAGGCGCACCTGCTGCATCATGTCCTTCGAGCCGTACCAACCCATGAGCGGGTCAGTCTCGCGCGGGCTCGTCTGGTCGAAGACCAAAACCCATTGCTTGGTGCGGGCGAGGCCCGATTGAGACGCATCCTTGGTGGGGCGGTAGATGCGGGCACTCGGCATGGGGTTTTCGAAAGCTCCTGGTGTCGTGCCCTGCGGAGGATGGTCGGGGCGATAGGATTCGAACCTACGACCCCCTGGTCCCAAACCAGGTGCGCTACCAGACTGCGCCACACCCCGACGGCCATCCACGGCACAAGAGCCGTACCCGTTCGGCCCCGCCTCGGCAAGGAGGCGGATGCGCCACCCCCGATGCCAGGCGGTAAAGTTCATTCGGGACAAATGTCTCGGAACCTCCGGGCACATCAGGTCATTGTTTCAGCGATTACAAAATCTGGAGGAATGTCTGATGAAGGTTACTCGCGCGCTCGGTGCTGCCGCCGTATTCGTCCTGATGTCCGGCGCTGCCTACGCCGCTCCGTGCGCCACCGGCACCACGGCCTCCAAGTCCCCGGACAAGACCATGAATCCGAAGAGCTCGGATGTGGACAAGTCGAGCGCCAACCTCGCGGGCGGCAACCAGCCGGCCTCGCCGGGCACCGTCGGCGCCATGAACAATGCCGGCGCCACGCAGGCTCCGACCCAGACCGACGGCACGACCAACAAGGACGGCGCGAACGCCGGCTCGAAAAACATGGCCGGCGGCAACCAGCCCGCCTCGCCGGGCACTGTTGGCGCCATGAACAACGCCGCCGCCGCCAAGTCCACGACCAACATGGCCGACAAGGATTGCTGATCTCATTTGAGATGAGCTGAAGGAAACCCGTCCGGCGCCGCCGGGCGGGTTTCTTTTTGCCGCGGCTCTGGCGACGGTTGAATCGCCGGCCTGTTCGGTGCACGCACCCGCCGATGCGCGTGGACCTCTTCGATTTCGATCTGCCCGAGGCGAGCATCGCGCTCCGCCCTGCCGAGCCGCGGGACGCGGCGCGCCTCCTCGTGGTGGCCCCAGGGCAAACCCTGTCCGACAGGGTGATTCGCGATCTGCCGACCCTGCTGAGGCCGGGCGATGCCCTCGTCTTCAACGACACCCGCGTGATTCCCGCGCGGCTGCACGGCGTCCGCACCCGCCCCGGCGCACCGGGCCAGCGCACGGAGGTGATGCTCCACATGCGCGAGGCCCCGGACCGGTGGCGTGCCTTCGCCCGCCCGGCAAAGCGCCTCGCCCCCGACGATGATCTCACCTTCGGGCAGGCCGCCGAGGGCACAGCCTGCGAGGCGACGCGCCTGCGGGCGAGTGTGGCGGAGAAGGGCGAGGCCGGCGAGATCGTCCTGCGCTTCGAGCTGGCGGGGCCCCTCCTCGATGAGCGGATCGCCGCCCTCGGGGAATTGCCGCTGCCGCCCTACATCGCCGGCAAGCGCCCGGCCGATGCCCGCGACGCCAGCGACTACCAGACGGTCTATGCCCGCGAGCCCGGCGCCGTCGCCGCGCCCACCGCCGGCCTGCACTTCTCCGATGCGCTGCTCGGCGCCATCGACGCGGCGGGGCTCAGCCGGCACCACGTCACGCTGCATGTCGGCGCGGGCACCTTCCTGCCGGTCAAGGCCGACGACACCGACGGCCACCGGATGCACAGCGAGATCGGCGATCTCGACGCCGACACCGCCGAGGCTTTGAACCGCACGCGGGCGGCGGGGGGGCGCATCGTCGCCGTGGGCACGACCGCGATGCGGCTTCTGGAGAGCGCGGCGGGCGAAGACGGACGGATCGCCCCCTTCTCCGGCCCCACCGACATCTTCATCACGCCAGGCTACCGCTTCCGCGCGGTCGATGCCCTGGTGACGAACTTCCACCTGCCGCGCTCGACGCTGTTCATGCTGGTGAGCGCCTTCTCCGGCCTCGAGACGATGCGGGCGGCCTATGCCCACGCCATCGAGACGGGCTACCGCTTCTACTCCTACGGCGATGCGAGCCTGCTGTTTCCGGCCGCAGCGGGAGCCACGCGATGACCTCCGAGACTGCGACGACGTTCGGCTTCACCCTCCACGGGCAGGACGGCGCCGCCCGCACCGGCGAAATCGCCATACCGCGCGGCACGATCCGCACCCCGGCCTTCATGCCGGTCGGCACCGCCGCCACGGTGAAGGCGATGTATGCCGATCAGGTCCGCGATCTGGGCGCCGACGTCGTGCTCGGCAACACCTATCACCTGATGCTCCGGCCCGGCGCCGAGCGGATGGCCCGCCTCGGCGGCCTGCACCACTTCATGCAATGGAGCGGGCCGATCCTCACCGATTCGGGCGGCTTCCAGGTCATGTCCCTGTCGGCCCTGCGCAAGATCGACGAGAGCGGCGTGACCTTCCGCTCGCATATCGATGGCACCGCCCATGCCATGAGCCCGGAGCGCTCCATCGAGATCCAGGGCCTGCTCGGCTCCGACATCCAGATGCAGCTCGATGAATGCGTGCGCCTGCCCGCCGAGCGTGACGAGGTCGAGAAGGCGATGCGCCTGTCGCTGCGTTGGGCCGAGCGCTGCAAGGTGGCTTTCGGCGAACAGCCGGGGAAGGCGATGTTCGGCATCGTGCAGGGCGGCGACCTGCCCGACCTCCGCGCCGAGAGCGCCCGCGCCCTCGTGGACCTCGACCTCAAGGGCTACGCCATCGGCGGCCTCGCGGTGGGCGAGCCGCAGGCGGTGATGTTTGCGATGATCGAGGCCACCGAACCGCACCTGCCGCAAGACAAGCCGCGCTACCTGATGGGCGTCGGCACGCCGGACGACATTCTCGGTTCGGTCGCGCGCGGGATCGATATGTTCGATTGCGTGATGCCGACCCGCGCCGGTCGTCACGGCCTCGCCTATACCCGCCACGGCCGGGTGAACCTGCGCAACGCCCGCTGGGCCGAGGCCATCGAGCCCCTGGACAAGCAATCGACCTGCCCCGCCGCCCGCGACTATTCCCGCGCCTATCTCCACCATCTCGTCCGCTCGAACGAGATCCTGGGGATGATGTTGCTGACGTGGAACAACCTCGCCTACTATCAGGACCTCATGGCCGGCGCCCGCGCCGCCATCCGCGAGGGGCGCTTCGCCGATTACTGCGCTGAAACCCGCGAGGGCTGGGCACGGGCCGAACGGCAGCCCGCCTGAGGGTTCAGCGCGCCAGCACCCGGTAGAAGCCCTGCGGATCGTCCCCGCCGCCTCGCGCGGCGTCCTTCAGCCCGGCAACGACCCGCGCCGCGATGGGCAGGCGGTAATGCAGGGCATCCCAGTAGTTCGTGTTCTCGGCCGTGACGGGGGAGATCCGGCGGAAGTCAATGACCAGGGCATGACGCCGCGCGCCAATCTCCGCCGCCTTCGCCTTGCAGGCCTCCTCCCGGCGGCCCATCGGTGTTCCGGGTTGACCCTGCGCCCCCGCATGGACTGGCATGAAGGCGACGATCTTTTCAGTTTCGGACGGGAGTGATGCGAGCACCGCGTCGAGCGCGTCGAGGGCCGGGAACGGCGCCTCGGGCGGATCGGAGGGCGCGTTCGGATCGCCCGACCCCGCCGCGATATGGGCGTTGGCGCGGGCGGCGTCGTAGCTCGCCTCGGGGGGGGTGAATACGCCGTAGCCGTCGCCCCGGATACGCGGGCGACCATCCCCGAACCGCACCTGTACCGCGTTCACCGCCGCCGTCAGGCCCCGCAGGTTGGCCTGACGCAGAACGCCCCAGGGCGCCCCTTCCTCGTAGAGCCAATCCGGGAAGGCGTGGCTTGAGCGCGCGGCCGGATGCGCGGCACACCATGGCGCGTCGAGCCCGAACAGCACCGCCTTCACCGGGCGCCGGGCCAGGAACAGGGCGGCGAGACGCATCTGCTCGTCGGGCGTGGCGGCGTTCACCGCGAGGTTCGCGAAATGGGCATTGAGGGCCGCGTCGAGCATCGCCGGATCGAGGAGCCGCGCCGTCGAGGTGCCGAAGACGGCAGCATTGAAATCCCCGCCCCGCGCGATGGCCGGGTAGGAGAGCCGTTGGTTCGTATCCACGATGGGGCCTGGCGGATGCCCCGGCGCCGCCCGCAGGCCATAGGGATCGGCCGCCGCGATGAAGGCGACGATGGCGAGCCCCGCCAGGAGCGTCGCGCCGAGGGCATCGCGGGAGAAGCGCCGCCACGCGGTAGTGGTGGGAATCGTCGGGCTCACGCGGGGCTCGTCGGCGGCGATTGCGTCGCTTTTTCGGCGTCCCCCGCCAGCGCTGCGACGAGGGCGGGGCCGAAGTCGCGCAACTCGCGCAGATGCGCCTCGGTCAGGTCCTGCAGCAGCGCGGAGGCGTGCGGCGTGAGGCTCAGCTCGGCGCGGCGCCGGTCCTGCGTACCCCGCGCCTTGGTGAGCAACCCGGCCTCGACCATCCGCGACACCAATTCGGCGGCGGTGTGCGGTGCGATCATCAACTGCTCCGCGAGCAGCCCCACCGTGGCCGGTCCGCCGCCGCCGTGCCCGGCAATGGTCAGCAACGCCTGATGTTGCTGCGTCGGGAGGCCGTGCTTGGCCGCCTCCGCCTCGCTGAAGGCGAGGAAGCGGCGCAGCCGGTACCGGAAGGCCGCCAGCGCCGCGTATTGCTCGGGCGAGAGCCCATCGTTCCGCTCGGCGCTCATACCTGCCTCCGACCCCACCGCACTGGAATATATCGTAACACGATGTATTTTCCGCCGCAGGAGGTTGGAATGGACATGTCATCCACGAAGGCGACGGGCCATAGCCCGGTGCGCCGAACGCTTTCGGATTTCACCGTCGATAGGCGGATCCTGCTGCTCACCGGCATGGCGGTGATCATCGGTTCGGCGGCGGTGGGCGCCGCCTGGGTGCTGCTGGCGCTGATCGGGCTCGTGACGAACCTCGCCTGGTTCGGCCGGTTCGATACGGCGCTCACCTCCCTCGCCACGGCGCCACGCGGGCTGTGGATGGTCGCCATTCCCGTCGTCGGTGCGCTGATCGTCGGCGTGATGGCGCGATACGGCTCGGAGAAGATCCGGGGCCACGGCATCCCGGAGGCGATGGAGGCGATCCTCATCGGCGGCAGCCGGATGTCGCCCAAGGTCGCCGTGCTGAAGCCGCTCTCATCGGCCATCGCCATCGGCAGCGGCGGGCCGTTCGGCGCGGAGGGACCGATCATCGTCACGGGCGGGGCCATCGGCTCGCTCTACGCGCAATTCTTCCATCTGTCGGCCATCGAGCGGCGCACGCTCCTCGTCTCCGGCGCCGCCGCCGGCATGACCGCGATCTTCGGCACGCCGGTCGCCGCCGTGCTGCTGGCTCTCGAGGTGCTGCTGTTCGAATGGCGCCCGCGCAGTCTCGTGCCGGTGACGGTCGCCGCCGCGACGGCCATGGCGTGGCGCCCGGCCCTGTTCGAGACCGGGCCGCTCTTTCCCTTCTCCGACAACCCGGCCCTGCCCTGGTGGGGCCTGCCGGCCTGCGTCGTGCTCGGCCTCGCCTGCGGGCTGCTGTCGGGGCTCCTCACCCGCCTGCTCTACGGGCTGGAGGATGCGTTCCGGCGCCTGCCGGTCCACTGGATGTGGTGGCCGGCACTCGGCGCCGTCGTCGTCGGCCTCGGCGGGCTGATCGAGCCCCGCGCCCTCGGCGTCGGCTACGATGTGATCCGGGGCTTCCTCGACGGGCACATGGCCCTGTCGGTGGTGGCGACGATCCTCGTCGTGAAGGCCGTGATCTGGCTGGTGGCTTTGGCGTCCGGCACCTCCGGCGGCGTGCTGGCGCCGCTGCTGATCCTCGGCGGTGCCTTCGGTTCGCTCGCGGCGGCCGTGCTGCCCGGCGCGCACGGCTTCTGGGCCTTGCTCGGCATGGCCGCGATGCTCGGCGGCACCCTGCCCGCGCCACTCACGGGAATCGTGTTCGCGGTGGAGGTGACGGGCGATGCTGGCGCGCTGGCGCCGCTGCTGGCCGCGACCATGGCGGCCTATGCCGTCAGCGTGCTTCTGCTGAAGCGCTCGATCCTTACGGAGAAGATCGCCCGGCGCGGCCTGCACGTGACGCGCGAATACGGGATCGATCCCTACGAGTTCACCCGCGTCGGCGCGGTGATGACGACAGAGGTCGAGACCCTTGGCGCGAGCCTGACGATCGCGGAAGCCGCCGCCGCCATCGAGGCCGGCCGCCACGACGCCTACCCCGTCACCGACGCGACGGGCCGTCCGGTGGCCATCGTCTCGCGGGCCGAGATCCTGCTCTGGACGCGGGAGGACGACGAGAGCGCGGGCGAGACGCTGGCCGAACGGCTTTCCGATGCGAGTCTGCCGGTGGTGCATCCGGGCGACGTGGTCTCCCACGCCCTCGACGTGATGCTGGCCGACGGCAGCGGGCGGCTTCTCGTGACCGAGGCGGAGGGCGGCGCCCTCGTCGGTCTCCTCACCCGCCGCGATCTGCTGCGCATCCGCGCCGCCTCGTTGCAAGCCGAGGGCGAGCGGCAGGCCTACCTACGGAGGAAACGAGCCTAAACAAAAAGAAGGGGGCGCTAGGCCCCCCTCCCCATCCGTCAGTTCAACGTGGCATCCGCCGGGCGCCGTTCCGCGCCGACCGTGAGGTCGCCGATCATCAGGCCGGCAGGCCCGAGATGGACCGGTACGTGCTCGCCGTCGTGGACCTTCCCCGCGAGCAGCAATTCCGCCAGCGGGTCCTGCACGTTCTTCTGGATCACCCGCTTTAGGGGCCGCGCCCCGTAGGCCGGGTCGTAGCCCTTGTCGGCGAGCCAGTTGCGCGCATCCTCGTCCACCGTGAGGACGATCTTACGCTCGTCCAGGAGCTTCTGAAGCCGCCCGAGCTGGATCTCGACGATGGCACCCATCTCCTCCCGCTTGAGGCGGTGGAACAGGATGATTTCGTCGACCCGGTTCAGGAATTCCGGCCGGAAGTGGCTGCGCACCACGCCCATCACCTCGTCCCGCACGGCCTCCGTGTCCTGCCCGGCGGGCTGGTTCACGAGGTATTCCGCCCCGAGGTTCGAGGTCATGATCAGGAGCGTGTTGCGGAAATCCACCGTCCGCCCCTGCCCGTCCGTCAGGCGTCCGTCATCCAGCACCTGCAGCAGGACGTTGAACACGTCCGGATGCGCCTTCTCGACCTCATCGAACAGCACGACCTGATACGGCCGGCGGCGCACCGCCTCGGTCAACGCGCCGCCCTCCTCGTAGCCGACATAGCCGGGAGGCGCGCCGATCAGCCGGGCGACCGCGTGCTTCTCCATGTACTCGGACATGTCGATGCGCACGAGCGCCGTGTCGTCGTCGAACAGGAAGCCGGCCAAGGCCTTGGTCAGCTCCGTCTTGCCGACGCCCGTCGGGCCGAGGAACATGAACGAGCCGATAGGCCGGTTCGGATCCTGCAACCCGGCGCGGGCGCGGCGCACGGCGGTCGCCACCGCTTCCACCGCCTCGCGCTGGCCGACGACGCGATTCGCCAACGCCGTCTCCATCGCGAGCAGCTTCTCGCGCTCGCCTTCGAGCATCTTGTCGACGGGCACGCCGGTCCAGCGCGAGACGACGCCCGCGATGTGGCTCGGCGTCACCGCCTCTTCCATAAGGCCGCGCCCGTTCTCGGAACCCTCGGTGTCCGCAAGCTGCTTTTCCAGCCCGGGGATGATGCCGTAGGCGAGTTCGCCCGCGCGCTGGTACTGCCCCTGCCGCTGGGCGGCGGCGAGTTCGTTGCGCGCCTCGTCGAGCTTCTTCTTGAGATCGGCCGCCGTGCCGAGCTTGTCCTTCTCGGCCTTCCAACGCGCCGTGATCGCGGCCGAGCGCTCCTCAAGGTCGCCGAGTTCCTTCTCCAGCCGCACGAGGCGGTCGCGGGAAGCGGAATCGGTCTCCTTCTTCAGGGCCTCGCCCTCGATCTTCAGGCGCACGATCTCCCGATCGACGGAATCCAGCTCCTCCGGCTTCGAATCGACCTGCATCCGCAGCCGCGAGCCGGCCTCGTCCACGAGGTCGATGGCCTTGTCGGGCAGGAAACGGTCGGTGATGTAGCGGTTCGACAGCGTCGCCGCCGCGACCAGGGCCGAATCCTGGATGCGCACGCCGTGGTGCTGCTCGTACTTCTCCTTCAGGCCGCGCAGGATCGACACCGTGTCCTCCACGGTGGGCTCCGAGACGAAGACCGGCTGGAAGCGCCGGGCGAGCGCCGCGTCCTTCTCGACGTGCTTGCGGTACTCGTCCAGCGTTGTCGCGCCGACGCAGTGCAATTCGCCACGGGCGAGCGCGGGCTTCAGCAGGTTCGAGGCGTCCATCGCCCCGTCCGCCTTCCCTGCGCCGACGAGGGTGTGCATCTCGTCGATGAACAGGATGATCCCGCCCTCCGCCGCCGTGACCTCGGAGAGCACGCCCTTCAGCCGCTCCTCGAACTCGCCGCGATACTTCGCGCCCGCGATCAGCGAGCCCATGTCGAGGGCGAGCAGGCTCTTCTCCTTGAGGGATTCGGGCACGTCGCCGTTGACGATGCGCAACGCCAGACCCTCCACGATGGCGGTCTTGCCGACGCCGGGCTCGCCAATGAGCACGGGATTGTTCTTGGTGCGCCGGGACAGGACCTGGATGGTGCGCCGGATCTCCTCGTCGCGGCCGATGACCGGGTCGAGCTTGCCGGTGCGCGCCGCCTCGGTGAGGTCGCGGGCATACTTCTTCAGCGCGTCGTAGCTGTTCTCGGCGCTGGCGTTGTCGGCGGTGCGACCCTTGCGCAGGGTGTTGATCGCCGCGTTCAGCGACGCGGGCGTGACGCCGGCGGCCTGCAAGGCACGGCCGGCTTCCGATTCCTTCTCCACCGCGATGGCGAGGAGAAGCCGCTCGACGGTGACATAGGAATCGCCGGCCTTCTGAGCGGCGCTCTCGGCGGTGTCGAACAGGCGCACGAGTTCGCGCGTCGCCTGCGGGGCGGCCGCGTTGCCGGACACCTTCGGCTGCTTGGCGAGCCACTGCTCGGTCTGCGCCAGAGCCACGCGGGACTGGCCGCCGGCCCGGTCGATGAGGCCCGCGCACAGGCCCTCGGGATCGTCGAGCAGCACCTTGAGCAGGTGGCCCGGCTGCAATTGGGGATGGCCCTCGCGCATGGCGAGATTCTGCGCCGCCTGCACGAAGCCGCGGGCGCGTTCTGTGTACTTCTCGAAATTCATGTATCGCCTCTCCCGTACCGGCATCCGCCGCCCACACGAGGCGCGGCGCCACCGAAACGTCGCCCTCCGGCAATCTGCCGCGCGAGGGCATCGGCGCTTCACGGCCACCGACTGTCCGGATGTGGTGTTGCAAATGCGCACCACAAGACCCGACGACGCTCTTGCGCGACATGTCACTTCAGGGCCACGATCCGCGCATGACCGCATTGATTCACGTCAGCGCCCTCTACCGCTATCCGGTGAAGGGCTTGAGCCCCGAGCGAGTGGACCGCGTCGATCTGGAAACGAGCGGCTTCTTCCCCGGTGACCGCCTCTACGCGGTCGAGAACGGCCCCTCCGGCTTCAACTCGGTGGCCTACCGCCACCAGCCGAAGACGAAGTACCTGATGCTGATGCGGGACGAGGCTCTAGCCCGCCTACGCACCCGCTACGAGGACGCGACCGCGACGCTGCACGTGGAGGGCGACGGCGAAACCCTTGCTGCCAAGCTCGACAAGGCCGAAGGGCGTGAAGCCCTTGAGGATTTCCTGCGCCGCTTCGTACCCGGCGCCCTGAAGGGCGAGCCGAAGGTGCTCGAAGCCCCGCCGCAGCACCGCTTCACCGACTCGCCGATCGGCTACGTCTCGCTCATCAACCGGGCGAGCGTGCAGATGCTGGAGGACGAACTCGGCGTCCCGGTGAACCCGCTGCGCTTTCGCGGCAACCTGCTGGTGGAGGGGCTGGCCCCCTTCGCCGAACTCGACATGCTTGGGCAGGTCATCGAGGCGCCGAGCGGCCTGCGGTTCAAGGTGACGAAGCGGACGGTGCGCTGCGCCGCCACCAACGTCGATCCGGAGACCGGCGCCCGCGACCTCGACATTCCATGGACCATCGACAAGCGCCTCGGCCACCGCGACCTCGGCGTCTACATGGAGATCATCGCCGGGGGTGGGCTGGCCGCCGGGGATTATTTGCGGGTGGTGGGGTAGCGATTCTTGGCCAGCGAGGCCGAACACGAAGCCCTCCGCCAAAGCGTCCGTGAGCGTCTGCAACTCGACCTCCGGCGGCCCGAACTGCAGATCACCGGCATCTCGTTCGCGGCCCTACAGGCAGCGCGCCGCTGGCGAATGCCGCCCCGCCGCGTGTCTTGGGATTGGACGCGCGTCGTCAAGCGGCGCGGCGGCGGCCATTTCGAGATCGCGTTCTGGTGGGATGGGGTGCTCTGCGGCCTCGCCTATGGGAAGGCTGGGGCCGATTGGCTGGCAATCAACTACCTCGAAGGATGCCCGGAACCCCACTCGCTCTAGGGCCGGATCCTGCCCCTCGCTGTTGCCGCGCTCGAGGCCCAGGCCCTGGCGCAGAACCTGCTGGAAACCCGGCTGATCGACCCATTCGAAGAGGTCGAGGACCGGTATCTCGCGCACGGTTACGCTCGGGTGGCGCCACCGGGACTTCCGGTCTATCTTTTCAAGCGGAGGCTCAACCCGTGAACCGCGCTTCTCATCGTTTCGATCAGACCGGCCTGCATGTCCGAACAGGGCGTGCGGCAGGCAGGGCGTTGTCGGTCGCAGCGCTGACGGTCAATCCGGGCCTCGGGGGGCGCCGGTTTCCCGCGCGCACCGTCAAGATGAAGCGCGCCGCCCATGCAGGCATCCAGGCGGGACCGCGCCGGAGCACCACCCTCGATGAAGCAAGGGCGAGGCTCGCGGCGCTTCCCGCCGGTTTCACCGACTGGGTCTGGTCTGAGCCGGCATTGCCCGAACGGGTGGCCGATCTTCTCGGCCCAAGCGAGGCCGATCCGGCCGGCTAAGCCGCCGTCCGGCTCTCCAGGAAATCCTTCATCCGATCCAACGCGCGGCGGATGTTCTCGGCCGAGTTCGCGTAGGACAGGCGGATGAAGCCTTCGCCGTGGACGCCGAAATCCGGGCCGCCGATCGTCGCGACGCCCGCCTCGTCCAGGAGCGCAGAGGCGAGGGCCTTGGCCTTCCACCCGGTGCGGGACACGTTCGGGAAGGCGTAGAACGCACCCTTCGGCACGATGCAGGACACGCCCGGCAGGGCGTTGAGCCCGTCCACCACGATGGACCGGCGGCGGTCGAACTCCGCGACCATCTCGGCGACGCAATCCTGCGGGCCGTCGAGGGCGGCGATGCCGGCCCATTGGGTCGCGGCGTTGACGCAGGAATGGGCGTTCACCGCGAGCTTGCGGGCGTTCTCGTAGAGGGGCTTCGGCCACACGGACCAGCCGAGCCGCCAGCCGGTCATGGCGTAAGTCTTGGAAGCTCCATCGAGATAGATCAGCCGGTCGCGGATTTCGGGATACGCGAGCAGGGAGTGATGCACCTCCCCGTCATAGGTCATGGTGCCGTAGATCTCGTCCGACAGCACCGCCACGTCGGGGTAGTCGGCGAGACCCTTCACCAGAGCGTCGATCTCCGATTTCGGGCTGACGCCGCCACAGGGATTGGCCGGCGAGTTGACGATCAGCAGCCGCGTCTTCGGCGTGATCAGCGAGAGCGTTTCCGCCGCCGAGAAGGCGAAGCCGTTCTCCTCGCGGATCGGCACCGGCACGGGGGTCGCGCCCGTGTACTCGATCATCGAGCGGTAGATCGGGAAGCCGGGGTCCGGATACAGGATCTCGGCGCCGGGCTCACCGAACATCAGGATCGCCATGAACATGGTGACCTTGCCGCCCGGCACGACCATCACCGATTCGGGCGAGACGTCGACATCGTGCCGGCGGAGGATGTCCCGAGCAATCGCTTCCCGCAGGGGCAGGATGCCGGTGGCCGGCGTGTAGCCGTGGTGGCCATCGCGCAGGGCTTTGATGCCGGCTTCGACCACATGGGCCGGAGTCGGCATGTCGGGCTGGCCGATCCCGAGGTTGATGATGTCGCGCCCCTGGGCCGCCAGCGCCTGGGCGCGGGCGAGCACGGCGAAGGCGTTCTCCTCGCCGATGCGCGAGAAGGCCGGAACAACGTGGAGCATGGCGGCCTCCGGGCCGGAAACGTCGTCTACGGGAGCCGAGCCGCCTGCCGCACCTTACGGCTTCGTGCGCTCGGACAGCTTCATCGCGGCAACGGACATGCCGACCGAGACGACACCGAGGATGATGAAGGTCTTCACCGAGGCGTAGAACAGGGCCGGCTCGATCCCCGTATCCGTGTAGAGCACCAGGCCGATCGCGAGGAGCGGCAGCGAGATGAGGATGAACAGCGGAACGAGCGGGTTCATGCGGGGCACTCGGTAACTGGCGCGGAGCGCGCCTCAAACTGTGAGGTATCCTGCATAGCATCGCACGGCGACGGTTGGCACCCCCCGTGCGGCGGGAGATTGGCCGTGGCGGCGGCATCCCGTCACGGAAGGTCGGAACAAGTAATTTATTTACAGAAGCTGCCCCAAAACAGACATCAAGGTTTCATGGGGAGCGCTATGCAGTTTACGTCCGCGAATCGGTCGGGTTCTCCCAGCGGATCGGGCGACCTCGATTCCCTCGTGCGCCAGATCGCGCGCCTCGTGCGGCATCCTGCCTATCGGCGGAACAGGGTGGTGAGCCCGCTGCTGCTGCGCCATCTCCCCTTCGATCACGGCTATGCGTGGCAGGGCGAGGCGAGCCTCCTCGACCGCCTGACGAAGGCGAAGCTCGACGGCGCTAGCGTCCAGCACCTGATGGGCAGCGTCCAAAGCGAATACACCCGTCTGCGCGGCCCCGCCGACGCCTGAACGATCAGGCCGGCACCCGCACGGTGGCGCGCAGGCCACCGAGCGAACTGTCGTGCAGGGTGATGTCGCCGCCATGGGCGCGGGCGATGTCGCGGGCGATGGCGAGGCCGAGGCCCGATCCGCCCGCATCCTGGCGCGCGTCGTCCAGCCGCACGAAGGGCTTGAACACGTCCTCCCGCCGCTCCGGCGGCACGCCCGGACCATCGTCCTCGATGGAGACGAAGAAGCTGCGTGTCTCAAGCTTGCCCGTGATGGATACCGTCTCGCCGTAGCGCGCGGCGTTCGAGGCCAAGTTGAACAGGCAGCGGCGGAAGGCATCCGGCCGCACCGTCACGAAGGGGCGGCCCACCAGCTCCACCTCCGACACGTGCGCGCCGAGGCGTTCCACATCGGTGCGCAGGTCTTCGAGGAGAGCGCGCATGTCGGTCTGCGTGGCGGTCTCGGCCGAATCGCCCCGCGCGAAGGCGAGGTAGCCTTCGAGCATCCGGCTCATCTCATCGACGTCGCGGGTCAGGTCGTCGATCTCGTCGCTGCTCTCGAAGAGCGCGAGCGACAGCCGGAAGCGCGTGAGGATGGTGCGCAGATCGTGGCTGACGCCGTTAAGCATCGTCGTGCGCTGCTCCATGGCCCGCTCGATGCGCCGCTTCATTTCGATGAAGGCATGGCCCGCCTGCCGCACCTCGCGGGCGCCGCGCGGGCGGAACTCGATCTCGCGGCCCTTGCCGAACCCCTCCGCCACGGCGGCGAGCCGCAGGATCGGCTTGATCTGATTGCGCAGGAACAGGATCGCGACGCCGAGCAGCACCAGCGACGAGCCCATCATCCACACGAGGAAGATGTGCGAGTTCGAGGCGTAGGCCTGTGAGCGCCGCGCGGTGATGCGCATGACCCCCTGGGGAATCGACACGCGGATCTCGATGAGGTTCGAGCGGCCCACCGTGTCGATCCAGAACGGCCGGCGGATCTGCCGCTTGATCTCGTCGGACAGCGCCTCGTCGAGGATCGAGAAGAACGGCCGCGGTCCCGGCGGGGGCAGCTTGGCGTTCTCCAGGATGTCGAGGTCGAGGTTCAGGCGCTCCCCCGCGATCCGCGAGAGAGTGTCGGCGTCCTTGTCCTGCGGGTAGCTCTCGTAGATGTCGATGAGGGCGGCGACGTCCGCCACCACGGACGCCGAAAGGCGCTTCGTCACGAGCTGCCAGTGCCGCTCCATGAAGGTGTAGGCGATCACCGATTGCAGCAGCACCATCGGCGCGATGATGATGATGAGCGAGCGCGCGTAGAGGCCCTTCGGCAGCACGTCGCCGATGGCCCGCGACAGGCGCTTGAGCTGCCGGCGCGGTGCCGACAGGGCGCGGGAAGGCGTCTCGGCCGCACGCCGCATGCGCGCGAGGGCGGGATCCTCGGCGTTCACGAACCGCGCGCCTTGCGGCGGGTGATCTCGGCGATGGACGGCATGGGCTCCGGCCCCAAGCGGGATCACCTTCTACCGGCCGGCGCAAGAGGCGCCAAGGTCGGGCGTCAAGGTCGGGCGACTTGCGCTGAGGCGCGGCAGCCATACCTCTCTTTAAGCGGGCATGGCCCGCTTCCCAACAAGGCGCGCGGGGCCATGCTCAGCACCGATACCGACATTCTCACCGCCGCCCAGACCTGGCGGCGCGAGGGGCGCGACGTCGCCCTCGCCACCGTCATCGAGACCTGGGGCTCGGCGCCCCGGCCGGTGGGCAGCCACCTCGTCATCGACGGCGACGGCAATTTCCTCGGCTCGGTCTCCGGCGGATGCGTCGAGGGCGAGGTCATGGTGGAGGCTGCCGACGTGATCGAGAACGGACAGCCCCGCGTGCTCGAATTCGGCGTCGCCGACGAGACGGCGTGGCGGGCCGGGCTTTCCTGCGGCGGGCGGATCCGCGTCTTCGTGGAACGGGTCGACTGATGCGCGCGGATATCCTGGCCGCCTTGAACGAGGAGCGCGCGGCGCGGCGGGCGGCGATCCTTGTCACCGCAATTCCCGATGGGTCTCAGCGCCTCGTGCGCGAGTCCGAGATCGAGGCCGATCCCCTGGCCGAGACGCTGCGCAAGCACTTCGCCTCCGGCAAAAGCGGCCTCGTGGAGACCGGCGAGGGCCAAGCCTTTCTCACCGTGCAGGTGCCGCCGGTGCGGCTCGTGGTGATCGGCGGGGTTCATATCTCGCAGGCGATGGCGCCGATGGCCGCCGCCCTCGACCTCGCCCTGACGGTGATCGACCCGCGCACCGCCTTCGCCACGCCGGAGCGCTTCCCCGGCATCGATCTCGTGGCGGAATGGCCGGATACGGCCTTCGCCGGGCCCGTGCCGCCCCTCGACCGCTACTGCGCGCTCGCCGCCCTCACCCACGATCCGAAGATCGACGACCCAGCCCTCGCGGCGGGTCTGCGGGCGGGGTGCTTCTATATCGGCGCCCTCGGCTCGCGGAAGACGCATGCCGCCCGCGTGGCGCGGCTCGGTCAGGCCGGCTTCACGGAGGCCGAGATCGGCCGCATCCACGCGCCCATCGGCCTGCCCATCGGCGCGGTGAGCCCGGCCGAGATCGCCCTCTCCGTCCTGTCGGAGATCGTCGCGGAGTTGCGTCGCGCCCCCAGGCCGGAGGTCGCGTGAGGTTCGGCCCAGTCCCGGTGGCGGAATCCGCCGGGCTCATCACCGCGCATTCCCTGCGCAGCGGGGGCGAGACCCTGCGCAAAGGCTCGATCATCACCCCCGCCATGGCCGCGACGCTCGAAGCGGATGGCGTGCGTGAGGTGGTGGCCGTCTCCCTCGAAACCGGCGACGTCGGCGAGGACGCGGCGGCGGGCCGGCTCGCCGCGATCCTGGCCGGGGAGAACCTGCGGGTGGAGGAACCGTTCACCGGCCGCTGCAACCTCTTCGCGACGTCCCGGGGTATCCTGCTCATCGACCGGGGCCGGATCGATTCCGTGAACGGCGTGGACGAGGCCGTGACCGTCGCGACCCTGCCGGCCTTCAAGCCGGTGGCCGAGGGCGAGATGGTCGCCACCGTGAAGATCATACCCTACGCGGTGGGCAGCGCGACCCTGGCCCGCGCCTGCGCCGAGGGCGAGGCCGGCGCCATCGCGGTGGCGCCCTACCGGCGGCGGCGCGTCGGCGTCGTCTCGACGCGTCTCGCCTCCCTGAAGGATGTGACCATCGACAAGACGCTCCGCGTGCTGGCCGAACGCCTCGCGCCGACCGGCGCGGAGATCGTCGCAGAGACGCGGGTTCCCCACACGGCGGAGGGCGTGGCGTCCGGCCTCGCCGAGGTCATCGACGGGGCGGGGGCGGACCTTACGGTGGTGTTCGGCGCCTCGGCCATCGCCGACCGCCGCGACGTGATCCCGGCGGGGATCGAGCAGGCGGGAGGTCGGGTGGATCATCTCGGTATGCCGGTCGATCCCGGCAACCTGCTGCTCCTGGGCGCGCGGGGCGATGTGCCGGTGATCGGCGCGCCGGGCTGCGCCCGCTCGCCCAGCGAGAACGGGTTCGATTGGATCCTGCAGCGCCTTCTCGCGGATGTGCCGGTGAGCCGCGCGGACATCGTGGCCCTGGGCGTCGGTGGGCTGCTTATGGAGATCGTGTCCCGCCCACAGCCCCGCGCGGGCGGCGCGACGGCGGGCGACGATGAGTAGGATCGGCATCGTCGTCCTCGCGGCCGGGCGTGGCACCCGGTTCGGTGAGGCGCCGAAGCTTCTCGCATTGCTCGACGGCGTTCCCCTCGTGCGCCGCGCGGCGGAGGCGGCGCTGGCCGCTCGCCCTCGGCCGGTCGTCGCGGTGCTGGGCGCCAACGACACGGCGGTGAGACAGGCTCTCGCGGGCCTCGACCTCATCGTCGTGCGCAACGATGCCTACGCGGACGGGCTTTCCACCTCGCTGAAGGCCGGCATCGCCACCCTGCCGGATTGCGACGCGGCCATCGTGATGCTCGGCGACATGCCCCTGGTGGACGCGGCCCTGATCGACCGCATCGCGGACGTCTTCGAGCAGGCAGCGACGAAACCAGCGGCCATCGTGCCCGTCCATGGCGGGCGGCGGGGCAACCCCGTGCTCCTCAATCTGCGCCTGCTTGGGGTCGAGATCGCCTCGCTCGGCGGTGACCGAGGCGCAGGGCCGCTCCTCGCCGGGCGTTCGGACGTGATCGAAATCGACGGCGATCCCTCGACTAGCCTCGACATCGATACACGCGATGCCCTGGCGCAGGCCTCAGATCACTTCGCTCGCTTGGCCTCGCTGCGGCAGCGGTCGGAGCAGTAGCGGACCTCGTCCCATACGCGCTCCCACTTCTTGCGCCACGCGAACGGCTTGCCGCATTGCGCGCAGATCTTCGTCGGCAGATCGCCCTTGCGGCGCATCGGCGGCATCAGGCTGTCTCCGTCCTGGCGGCGCGGCGGCGCGCGCGTGCATCGAAATAGAGGCCGAGGCCGAGCATCAGCGCGAGGCCGCTGGCGTTGACGAGGATCTGCAACCACCAGAGCGGTTCGAAGGTCCGGTAGAGAATGCGGCCGATCAGGGCGGCGAGGCAGCCGGCCGCGAAGATCTCCAGCGAGTGCTTCCCGCAGGCCTCTGCCGCGCGCAGGAACGGCTTCTCGGAAAGCGCGCGGATCGCGGGCGTACTGAACAGCAGGTAGGCCAGCGCCACGATGTTGATGAGCCGCAGGGGCGCGACATGCCCCTTGTCCGGCTGGTCCATCGCCAGGGGGCGCAGGTCGGGCAGGCCCCACTCGCCCCATGAGCCCGCCTGAAAGAACGAGAAAGCCAGGAAGCAGGCCGCCGCCACCGTCAGCACGGGGATGCGGGGCAGGTAGCCCCCGCCGTTCCGCACCGCCACGGCGAGGCAGGCGCCGATCACGAACAGGAACTGCCACGCGAACGGATTGAAGTACCACCCGTCATCGACGGCGGCGGCGTTCGGCAGGTTGAGCTGGTGATCGACATTGGCGGCGATCCAGAGGGTCGCCGACAGCGCGAGCGCCCCCCACATTCCCCGCGCGATCCCGAGATAGACGAGGGGGAACAGCGCCAGCAGGATGATGTAGAGCGGCAGGATGTCGAGGTAGTTCGGCAGGGCGTTGAGGGAGAGGCCGCGCAGCATCCCCTGCCACAGGCCCATTTCGAGAAGCGGCTTCACGCCGAAGCGCGGCACCAGCCCGGTCATGTTCATCCAGGCGCGCACGATCAGCAGCGTCGCGATGAGGAGCCCCGCCTGGAACAGGTAGATCCGCAGGCAGCGCTTCGCGATGCGCAGCAGCGTCGTCGGGACGCCGGAGCGCCGGAACATGCCGCCATAGGCGACCATGGACGAGTAGCCCGCCAGCAGCACGAAGATCTCGGCGGCATCCGAGAAGCCGAGATTGTGCAGGGTGAAGGCGGCCGGCGCGTTGCGCGGGATGTGGTCGATGAAGATCATCAGCAGGGCGAGGCCGCGCAGCACATCGACCCGTGGGTCGCGCTTGCGCGTGGTCTGCTTGGCGGCCGCGTCGGTCCACGCGCCGCCCGTCCTCTCCGGGGTTGGGGCGTCCATCGTTCACCGCATCAGCGCAATGCTGGAAAGCCACAGCCTGCACAGACGAGGCCAGAGGGCGACCGGCGTCTCTGACTGGCCGATCCCAAAGCCGTGACCGCCCAGCGCGAAGCGGTGATACTCCACCGGCACCTGCGCCGCCTTGCAGGCGGCATCGAGGATGCGGCTATGCTCGGGGCCGATCACCGGGTCGTCGTCGGTCTGGACGAGGAAGATCGGCGGGCATCCCGTCCGGACATAGGTCTGCAGCGACCATGCCGCGCTGTCGGCTTGGCTCGGCGCCTCGCCCACCAGGGAGCGGCGGGTGGTGGTCCTGTCGTTCGGCGCCTCCACCGAGACGACCGGGTAGATGAGGCTCGCGAAATCCGGCCGGGCCGAACCCTCGTCCGCCGCATCGACCGGCGCATAGGATTGGAACGCCGGGCGTGAGGCGGTCATGCCGGCGAGGTGCCCGCCGGCCGAGAAGCCCATGATGCCGAGCCGGGCGGGATCGATGCGGAAGCGGTCGGCCTGGGCGCGGATCAACCGAAGCCCGCGCTGCGCGTCCTGAAGGGCCACGATGGGTCCGTCGTTCCAGCCCTCGCGCGGCAGGCGGTAGGTGAGGACGAAGGCGGTGATGCCCTGCGCGGCGAGCCAATAGGCGGCTGGGTAGGCCTCCTTCACGAGGCCGATCCGGGCATAGCCGCCGCCCCCCGCGACGAGCACCGCAACGCCGGTCGGCTTATCCGGCAGGAAGGCTTCGAGGATGGGGGTTGCGATGTTGCTGACGGCGCCGCTGTCGTCCCAGCGCAGCGGCCCTGTCGGCCCTCCCCCACCCGGCGGCGTCGAGGGCCAGAGGGCGATCCGCTCCGGCGCGCCGACCGCCCGCGCGGGCGCGACGGAGAGGGCGGCGGCAAGGCCCAGGAAGAGCGAGCGGCGATCCGGCATGCGGCGTTCCCGCGGCCGCCATATCCCGTCGCCGCCGCTGCCAAGCAAGACAGTCGGGCGGGTTAAGTTCCCCGCCAGGTGATCCCGGCGACGAGACGCCGCCGGGACTTGGCTTCTTACCGGGAGAACTTCTTGTACTTGATCTTCTTCGGCATGAGCGAGTCCGCGCCGAGGCGGCGCATCTTGTCCTGCTCGTAATCGGAGAAGTTGCCCTCGAACCACTCGACGTGGCTCTCGCCCTCGAAGGCCAGGATGTGGGTCGCGATGCGGTTCAGGAACCAGCGATCGTGGCTGATGATAACCGCGCAGCCCGCGTAATCCTCCAGACCCTCTTCGAGGGCGCGGAGGGTTTCCATGTCGAGGTCGTTGGTCGGCTCGTCGAGGAGCAGCACGTTGCCGCCCTTGCGCAGGGTCGCGGCGAGGTGGACGCGGTTGCGCTCACCACCCGAGAGCGTGCCGACCTTCTTCTGCTGGTCGGGGCCCTTGAAGGCGAAGGCCGCGCAATAGGCCCGCGAATTGATCTCGCGCTTGTTGAAATACAGGATGTCGTTGCCGCCGGAGATCTCCTGCCAGACGGTGGCGTTGGGATCGAGAGCGTCGCGGCTCTGATCGACGTAGCCGAGATGCACGCTCTCGCCGATCTTGATCTCGCCGTCGTCGGGCTTCTCGTTGCCGGTGATCATCTTGAACAGGGTGGTCTTGCCGGCGCCGTTCGGGCCGATCACCCCCACGATGCCGCCCGGCGGCAGCTTGAAGGACAGGTCCTCGATCAGCAGGCGCTCGCCATAGGCCTTCGAGAGCTTGTTGAACTCGATGACGTTCTGGCCCAGCCGCTCGGTGATCGGAATGACGATCTGCGCCGTGGCGTCGACCTTCTGCTGCTGCTTCGCCACGAGTTCCTCGTAGCGGGTGATGCGCGCCTTCGACTTGGTCTGCCGGGCCTTCGGCGAGGCCGAGATCCATTCCTGCTCGCGGGCGATGGAGCGCTGGCGGGCCATGTCCTCGCGGCCCTCCTGCTCCAGGCGCTTCTGCTTCTGCACCAGCCAGGAGGAGTAGTTGCCCTCGTAGGGGATGCCCTTGCCGCGATCCAGTTCGAGGATCCAGCTCGTCACGTTGTCGAGGAAGTAGCGATCGTGGGTCACGATCAGGATCGCGCCCGGATACTGGCGCAGGTGGCCTTCCAGCCAGTTCACCGTTTCGGCGTCGAGGTGGTTGGTCGGCTCGTCGAGGAGCAGAAGCTCCGGCTCCCACAGCAGCAGGCGGCAGAGGGCGATGCGGCGGCGCTCACCGCCCGACAGGGTGCCGACGGGCTGCTCGTCGCTCGGGCAGCCGAGGGCCTCCATCGCCTGATCGATCTTCGAATCCAGCTCCCACAGGCCCAGCGTCTCGATCCGGTCCTGAAGCTCGGTCATCTCGTCGGCGGTTTCCTCCGAGTAGTTCATCGCGAGCTCGTTGTAGCGGTCGAGCATCGCCTGCTTCTCGGCCACGCCCTCCATCACGTTCTCGCGGACGGACTTGTTCGGATCGAGATGCGGCTCCTGCGGCAGGTAGCCGACGCGGGCGCCCTGCGCGACCCAGCCGTCGCCGGAGAAGTCGGTGTCGATCCCGGCCATGATCTTGAGCAGGGTCGACTTGCCGGCGCCGTTGACGCCGAGCACGCCGATCTTGGCATCGGGGTAGAAGGACAGGTTGACGTTATCGAGGATCTTCTTGCCGCCGGTGTAGGCCTTGGTCAGACCCTTCATGTGATAGATGAATTCGCGGGCCATCGCGGGTCGTCCTTGTTCGGGATTGGGTCCGAGTCGCGGCGGACGGCGGCGGGCATCTCGGCCGGCCCTGTCGCGCGAGTCAGGATGTGTCGTATGATCCGTCTCGAGTAACAGGACGGCCGGAGAGCGGCAAGGATCGCCCCGCCCTCCCCGCTCAGGCGAAGGGGTTCTTCACCTCGCGCGGCGGCGCCTCGGGCGCCTCGGCCACCTGCGCCGGCAGCTCCCGTCCTTCCAGCGCCTTCACGATGGCCTCGACCGTGTCGCGCAGCCGCCGCGCCGCGTCGAGCCCCGCCCTGTCGCAGGTGATGTCGAGGGAGCCGTGCAGGGCGATCCGCTCCGTGCCGTTCTCGATGGACAGGCCGCCGAGGCTGCGTACGGTAGCCTCGTCCGCGAAGGGCTCGAAACGGTCGGGCGTCGTCTTCGTCATCGTCGCCTCAGAAGATCTCGCGCAGCAATTCGCGGACGGCCTTTCTCAGCGCCCGCATCGTCTCGCGCCAGAGCCAATCGCGCCAGCCCTGGTCCTGCGACCCGTCCGGACGCCGCGCCTCGCCGCGCCCGCCGGATTGTGGATCCGGCAGTGTCATCGCGCTCGCCTTGGCGGCGGGCGGCAGGGCGGGGAAGACATCGACGCCCGTCACCGTGCGAAGCTCGTCGAGGGAGAGGCTCTTCCACTCGCGCCCGGCCGCGTTCGGCACGAGATAGGCCCCGGCCTGCCCGGTCGCCGGGTCGTAGAGTGCTTTGTACAGTTGGGTCGGCACAAGGACGCCCTCGCCGATCTCGCGCAGGGACTCGCCCGCGAAGACCACCCCGGTCACGACGTAGACCGAGCCGTGCCGCGTCGCGAAACGCCGGGTGCTCTCTTCAATGTCGCTCCAGATGCCCCGGTTCATCGCCCTGTCCTGCGGGACGATGTTCGCGAGGCTGAACGATTCCACCTGCGCCGAGAGGGTCGGCATGTCGGCGGCGGGGGCGAGATGGCCCCGGTCGAAGCCGCTGCGGACGTAATCTTCCAGCCGCGCGCGGGCCTCCGGCGGCAGACGCGTCTCCTCGTGGAACGTGTCGTCCCGGGCGACCGTCCGCGCGGCGGCGATGCTTTCGCGGGTGAGATGTTCGGCCGAATAGAGTGGGGTCCGGGTCACGCCGGAATGCAGCACCGCGAAGGCTTCGAAGCACAGGGCCGTCGTCCGCTCCGTGAGCTTGGCATTGACCAGCACCGGCCCTTGTCCGCCTGCGAACAGGGCGGGGCAGGTCTGCGCCTTGGCCGTAGTTGCGGCCGTCGCGGCGAGCAGGGCGAGGGCGGCGAGACGCAGGCTCGTCACCAGCAGGCCCGGACGTGCCGCGTGCCCTCCGGGGTCGGCCGATCACGCCGCGCGCAGGGTCGGCCGAGGCTATCGACGAAGAGGCGCACATCCCGGTCCGGCCCTCCCGGCACTGTGCGGACGGGGCAAATGCCGAGGAAGTTACAGGCGAAGTCCAGGTTGCCGTCCGGCACACGCGGATCGGCCAAAGCTTGGCTGCAGTATGGGATGATGGAGATCAGCAGGATCTTGCAGAGACGAGCAGGTCTCAACGGATTACCTCATGTGGCGGTAAGGGCACTGGACTGGAAAAAAGCGTCATCCCGACATTGATCGGAGCGCCGATCGTTCGTAACTGGAAATATCGTGATAGCGGCGGCATCCCGGATTTCATACGGTCGCGCCCCGCTCAAGGCCCGTGCGGTGTCCGGTCCGGATCGGCGCGGCGGGCGGCACAGTGAACAAGCGAGTGCGAGCATTGGCGATCACCCCTGAGCAATCAGCGTTGCTGGATCGTGTGAACGAGCCGTCGGACCTGCGGACGGTGCCGGAAGGCGAGCTGCAATCCGTGGCCGATGCCGTGCGCGCCGAGATGATCGACGCCGTGTCCATCACCGGCGGCCATCTCGGCTCGGGGCTGGGCGTCGTCGAGCTCACCGTCGCCCTGCATCACGTGTTCGATACCCCCGACGACCGGATCGTCTGGGATGTCGGCCACCAGTGCTACCCGCACAAGATCCTCACCGGCCGTCGCGACCGCATCCGCACCCTGCGCCAGGGCGGAGGCCTGTCCGGCTTCACCAAGCGCTCCGAGAGCGTCTACGATCCGTTCGGCGCGGCCCACTCCTCGACCTCGATCTCGGCCGCCCTCGGCATGGCGGTCGGCCGCGACCTCGACGCCGCCGCCGCGAAGGCCAAGGGCCAGACGCCGAAGCGCCGCAACATGATCGCGGTGATCGGCGACGGCTCGATGTCGGCGGGCATGGCCTACGAGGCCATGAACAATGCCGGCGCCCTGCATTCGCGCCTCATCGTCATCCTCAACGACAACGACATGTCCATCGCGCCCCCGGTCGGCGCGATGTCGGCCTACCTCGCGCGGCTCGCCTCGGGCGACACCTACCGGACGCTGCGCGACGCCGCCAAGCAGCTCGGCAAGCTCCTGCCGAAGGCGATCTACCAGCGCGCGGCGGCGGCGGAGGAATACGCCCGCTCGCTGGTGGTCGGCGGCGGCACGATGTTCGAGGAGATGGGCTTCCACTACGTGGGTCCGGTCGACGGCCACAACCTCGACCACCTGCTGCCGGTGCTGAAGAACGTCCGCGACACTGAGACCGGCCCGATCCTGCTGCACGTCGTCACCCGCAAGGGCAAGGGCTACGCGCCGGCCGAGGCCTCGGCCGACCGCTATCACGGCGTGGTGAAGTTCGACGTGGTGTCGGGCGTCCAGGCCAAGGCCAAGCCGAACGCGCCGGCCTACACGCGGGTGTTCGGCGAGAGCCTGATCAAGGCGGCCGACGCCGACCCGAAGGTCGTGGCGATCACCGCCGCGATGCCCGGCGGCACCGGCATCGACCTGTTCGGCAAGGCGCATCCGGACAAGACCTTCGACGTCGGCATCGCCGAGCAGCATGCCGTGACCTTCGCGGGCGGTCTGGCGACGGAGGGCTACAAGCCGTTCGTGGCGATCTACTCGACCTTCCTGCAGCGGGCCTACGATCAGGTGGTGCACGACATCGCCCTGCAGAACCTGCCCGTGCGCTTCTGCATGGACCGGGCGGGGCTCGTCGGCGCGGACGGCGCGACCCATGCGGGCGCGTTCGATCTCGCCTATCTGTGCTGTCTGCCGAACATGACGGTGATGGCGGCGGCCGACGAGGCCGAGCTGGTCCACATGGTGGCGACGCTGCACGCCCATGACAGTGGCCCGTCCGCCCTGCGCTACCCGCGCGGCGAGGGTGTCGGCATCGAATTGCCGGAGCGGGGCGAGGCCCTGCCCATCGGCAAGGGCCGCGTGGTGCGCGAGGACGCGAACGCGCGGGTGGTGATCCTGTCGCTCGGCACGCGGCTGGCCGAGGCGCTGAAGGCGGCGGATACGCTCGCCGATCAGGGCGTGGCGGTCACGGTGGCGGATGCGCGCTTTGCCAAGCCGTTGGACGAGGCGCTGATCCTCGACCTCGCGTCGCGGCACGAGGTGCTGCTGACGATCGAGGAGGGCTCGCGCGGCGGGTTCGGGGCGATGGTGCTGCACCTTCTGGCGGAGAAGGGCGCGCTGGATGCGGGCCGTGTGCGGGTGCGGACGCTGACCCTGCCGGACGCGTATCAGGACCACGACAAGCCGGAGAAGATGTACGCGGAAGCCGGCCTCGACGCCCCGAGCATCGTCAAGGTCGTCACCGAGACGCTGCCCGAGCGCAAGGACGGCCGTTCGCGTCTGCGCCTCGCCTGATGGGACTGCACGGCCGCGCCTTGCCGCGGCCGGGCCTGCCCTATTAGAACGCCGACCGGCGGGCATCTTGCCCGCCGTCATTGTTTACGACCTGACGAGATACGATGGCTGTGGCCACCCCATCCGGCCCGGCCGAGGCCGGCCCCGTGCTGATCACCGGCGCGAGCGGCTTCCTCGGCTCGGCCCTGGTCGACGTCTTCCGCCGGGCCGGCTTCCCGGTGCGCATCCTCGTGCGCGCTTCGAGCCCCCGCACCAACCTCACATGGCCCGATGTCGAGATCGTCACGGGCGACATGCGCGATGCAGGCAGCGTTGCGGAGGCAATGCGCGGCCAGCGCTACCTGATCCACGCCGCCGCCGACTACCGGCTCTGGGCGCCCGATATGGAAGAGATCGTCCGCACCAACCGCGACGGCACCCGGCTGATGATGCGGGCCGCCCTCGACGCGGGCGTCGAGCGGGTCGTCTACACGTCGAGCGTCGCGACCATCCGCCCCCCGGCCGATGGCGTCACGCCCTCCGACGAGACCATGCCGCTCACGCCGGAGACGGCCATCGGCGCCTACAAGCGCAGCAAGGTCGTGGCCGAGCGCGTGGTGGAGGAGATGGTCGCCCGCGACGGGTTGCCGGCGGTGATCGTGAACCCCTCGACGCCCATCGGCCCCCGCGACGTGAAGCCGACTCCCACCGGACGGATCATCCAGGAAGCGGCGCTCGGCAAGATGCCGGCCTTCGTGGATACCGGCCTCAACCTCGCCCATGTGGACGACGTGGCCCACGGCCATCTGCTAGCCCTGAACAAGGGGCGGATCGGCGAGCGCTACATCCTCGGCGGCGAGGACGTGTTCCTGTCGCAGATGCTGGCGGACATCGCCGGAATGGTCGGGCGCAAGCCGCCGACCGTGAATCTGCCGCGCGCGGTCGTGTATCCGGTGGCGTTCTTCGCGCAATTGGCCGCACGCTTCACCGGCAACCAGCCCTTCGCCACCATCGACGGCATCCGCATGTCCCGTTACCGGATGTTCTTCTCCGACAAGAAGGCGCGGGCCGAACTCGGTTACACGGCGCGGCCCTATCGCGAGGGCCTCTCCGACGCGATCGACTGGTTCCGGGGCGCGGGATACCTGAAATGACCACCCTCGACACCGCGACCGACACCCGCTCCGGCAAGGGCCATCGCGACGAGAACTTCCCCGTCGCCTCGCACCTGATCCATCCGCGCCATCGCGGGGCGATCCTGGCCTTCTACAACTTCGTCCGCGCGGGCGACGACGTGGCCGACCATTCCGACCTGACGCCCGAGCGCAAGCTCGCCCTCCTCGACGGGCTGGCCGATGCACTCACCGGAGCCGGTCCCACCGACCCCGAGGCGGCGCCGCTGAAGGCGGAACTCGCGACCCGCCGGCTTCCGCCGCGCCATGCCCTAGAGCTGCTCGACGCGTTCCGCATGGACGCGCGCAAGAACCGCTACGCCGACTGGGACGAGCTGATCCACTATTGCCGCTTCTCGGCGATGCCGGTGGGCCGCTTCGTGCTCGACATCCACGGAGAGGACCCGGCGCGGGTCTACGGCCCCTCGGACAAGATCTGCGCGGCGTTGCAGATCATCAACCACATCCAGGATTGCGGGAAGGACTTCCGCAATCTCGATCGGGTGTACCTGCCGCAGGATTGCCTGGACCGGCATGGTGCCACCATCGCCATGCTCGGCGAGGCGAAGGCCCCTCCGGCGCTCCGCGCGGTGTTCCACGAACTGGCGCAGCAATGCCTCGTCCTGCTCGATGAGGGCGCCACCCTGCCGGACCTGATCGACGACACGCGGCTCTCGCTGGAGATCGCGGCGATCCATCGCCTCGCGGTGGTCCTGTCGAAGGGCCTGCTGGACCGTGATCCGCTCTCCGAGAAGGTCCATCACGGCAAGGCGGCCTTCGCCCTCATCGCCCTGCGCGGCGTTGCCGCGACCCTCGCGCGCCGCCCGTTCCGCGGGCGGATCGTCCGCGCGGCCATGCAAGGAGCCTCCCGTTGAGCGCCACCGCGACGCCCGCGACCGCCGCCGAGGCCGAAGCTCCGGCGCTGCCCGCCGCCGGCTCGTCCTTCTACACCGCCATGCGCCTGCTCCCGAAGGAGCGGCGGGAGGCGATGTATGCCGTCTACGCCTTCTGCCGGGCCGTCGATGACGTGGCCGACGATGGCGGCGCCCGCGACGTGCGCCGCACGGAACTCGACCGCTGGCGGGCCGATATCGACGCGCTCTATGCCGGCCGTCCGGTGGCTTGCACACGCGACCTTGTGGAACCGGTGAAGCATTTCGGCCTGAAGCGCGAGGATTTCCAGGCGGTCATCGATGGCATGGCGATGGACGCCGAGGAAGACATCGTCGCCCCCGACGAAGCGACCCTCGACCTCTATTGCGACCGCGTCGCGAGCGCCGTGGGGCGCCTCTCCGTGCGCATCTTCGGCATGCCGGAGGCGGACGGGGTGAAGCTCGCATGGCACCAGGGCCGGGCACTGCAACTCACCAACATCCTGCGCGACATCGATGAGGATGCCGAGCGCGGGCGCCTCTATCTGCCCCGCGAGAAGCTGGAGGCCATCGGTCTCGCGAACCCGACGCCGATGCAGGCGATCATGCATCCGCGCATTGGCGAGGTCTGCGCGGCCATCGCGCAGGAGGCCGAAGCGCATTACCGGGCGACCTGGGAGATCATCCGGCGCAGCCCGCGCAAGGCGACCAAGGCGGCGCGGCTCATGGCGGCGGCCTACCACCTCTACCTTAAGGCGGTGATCCGCCGGGGGTGGGCGCCGCCCCGCGCCCGGGTGAAACCGGGCAAGCTGTCGCTGATCCTCGTCGCCCTCCGCCACGGCGTACTGTGATGGCCAAGGTCCATATTGTCGGCGCGGGCCTCGCGGGGCTCTCGGCCGCCGTCTCGCTGAGCCGGAGCGGCAAGCAGATCGTGCTGCACGAGGCCGCCAAGCAGGCCGGCGGGCGCTGCCGCTCGTATTTTGACCCGAGCCTCGGGCTTCACATCGACAACGGCAACCACCTGCTGCTCTCCGGCAATGCCGACGCGCTCGGCTTTCTGCGCGAGGTCGGCGCGCCCGACGATGCCTTGATCGGCCCGGACGAGGCGGCCTTCGACTTCGCCGACCTGAAATCCGGCCAGCGCTGGACGCTGCGCCCCAATGCCGGCCGCCTGCCCTGGTGGGTGCTGAGCCCGTCGCGCCGGGTGCCGGGCACCCGTGCCCGCGACTACCTCGCGCCCCTCGGGATTCTGCGCGCCGCCGCCGGCAAGGCCGAGGGTGCGGGCGGGACGATCGGCGAGAACATGGAATGCTCGGGCCCGCTCTACGAGCGCCTGTGGCACCCGGTTCTCCTCGCGGCCCTGAACACCGAGCCCCGCGACAGCGATGTCGGCCTCGCCGCGCGCATCCTACGGGAGACGCTGGGCGCGGGCGGCAAGGCCTGCAAGCCGATGGTGGCCGAGAAGGGTCTCTCCTACGCCTTCGTCGACCCGGTGCTCGCGACCCTCGCCAAGCGCGGCGCGCAGGTGCGCCTCGGCCGCCGCCTGCGCGGGCTCGACGTCACGGACGGGCGCGTCACCGCGCTGCAATTCTCGGATGGGCCGGAGGCGATCGGGCCGGGTGATTCGGTCGTGCTCGCGCTGCCGCCGTGGGTGACGGCCGACCTGTTGCCCGAAGTCCCCACGCCGCTCGAGTTTCGCTCGATCGTGAACGCCCATTTCGCGGTCGTTCCGAAGCCCGGCAGCCCGCTTGTTCTCGGTGTGGTGAATAGTCTTACGGAGTGGCTTTTCGCCTATTCCGACCGATATTCTGTCACGATTTCAGGGGCGGATAGACTCCTCGACGTGCCGCGCGAAGACCTCGCCCGGCAGATCTGGGGGGAGATCGCCACGCTCGGCAATCTTGCTTCGGAACTGCCACGCTGGCAAATCGTCAAGGAGAAGCGTGCAACGTTCGCCGCGACGCCGACCGAGGCGGCGCGGAGGGCTCCTGCGCGCACGCGGCACGCGAACCTCGTTCTCGCGGGCGATTGGACGGCCACAGGCCTGCCATCGACCATCGAGGGTGCGATCCGCTCCGGCAAGACGGCCGCCCACGCGTTGATGTGTGCGGACACACCTGCGCGTGGCGCAGCGTGAGGCATGGCGGTTGCAACTTGAGCGTTCCCCGCCGGAACGGAGGCCGTTCCGGTGCGAGGGGGCGCGTGAAATGGGGGCTTGAGGCCTTTTCCGGGCGGGACGCGTTCGGGACGGGCGGCAGGTGACCGTGAGGCGAGGACAGATGCGAGAGGCCGTGAACAAGATAGAGGCGCTGCAGCGCCCGAAGACGCAGGACATCAGCCTGGAGACCGTCGAGCGCAGCGTGAGCGTTGCGACCCGGGCTCTCGGCGCCCTGGCTCAGCAGGATGGGCATATCTGCTTCGAACTCGAAGCCGACGCGACCATCCCCTCCGAATACATCCTGTTCCACCATTTCCGCGGCCATCCGCCGGCGCCCGACCTGGAGCGCAAGATCGGGAACTACCTACGTCGGACGCAGGGTCCGCATGGCGGCTGGGCCCTCGTCCACGAGGGGCCGTTCGACATGAGCGCGACGGTGAAGGCCTATTTCTGCCTCAAGATGATCGGCGAGGACATCGAGGCCCCGCACATGCGCCGGGCCCGCGAGGCGATCCTCACCCGGGGCGGCGCGGCCAACGCCAACGTCTTCACCCGCTTCCTGCTGGCCCTCTACGGTGAAGTGCCGTGGCGCGCCGTGCCGGCCATGCCGGTCGAGATCATGTTCCTGCCGAAGTGGTTCCCCTTCCACATCGACAAGGTGAGCTACTGGGCCCGCTGCACGATGGTCCCGATGTTCGTCCTGCAGGCGACGAAGCCGCGGGCGAAGAATCCGCGCGGCATCGGCATCCAGGAACTGTTCGTGACGCCGCCGGAGAGCGTCCGCTCCTGGCCTGGCTCACCCCATGCGACGTGGCCCTGGACGCCCATCTTCGGCTTCATCGACCGCATCCTCCAGAGCACCGAGCACCTGTTCCCGCGCAGCCCCCGCCAGCGCGCCATGGAGAAGGCCCGCGCCTGGGTGAGCGAGCGGCTGAACGGCGAGGACGGCCTCGGCGCCATCTTCCCGCCGATGGTGAACTCGGTGCTGATGTACGAGATCATGGGCTACACGCCCGACCATCCGCAGGTGAAGGTCGCGCTGGAGGCCATCGAGAAGCTCGTCGTCATCAAGGACGACGAGGCCTACGTGCAGCCCTGCGTCTCGCCCGTGTGGGACACCGCGCTTGCGAGCCACGCCTTCCTCGAAGCCGGCGGCCCGGAGGCCGAAGCCACGGCCCGCGCGGGCCTCGATTGGCTGAAGCCCCGGCAGGTGCTCGACATCGTGGGTGACTGGGCGGCCCGCAAGCCGAAGGTACGCCCCGGCGGCTGGGCGTTCCAATACGCCAACGCCCATTACCCGGACCTCGACGACACCGCCGTGGTGGTGATGGCGATGGACCGTGCCATGCGCCAGCATGGCCTCGTGGCCGGGATGCCGGACTACAAGGTGGCCATCGCCCGCGCCCGCGAATGGGTCGAGGGCCTGCAATCGGCCGATGGCGGCTGGGCCGCCTTCGATGCCGACAACAACTACATGTACTTGAACCACATTCCGTTCTCCGATCACGGAGCGCTCCTCGACCCGCCGACCGCCGACGTGACCGCCCGCGTGGTGGGGATGCTGGCGCAGCTCGGCGAGACCCGCGAAACCTGTCGCTCCCTCGACCGGGGCGTGAACTACCTCCTGAACGATCAGGAGGAGGACGGCTCGTGGTACGGCCGCTGGGGCATGAACTTCATCTACGGCACGTGGTCCGTGCTGAATGCCCTCAACGCGGCGGGCATCTCGTCCGCCGATCCGCGCGTCCAGAAGGCCGTCTCCTGGCTGATCCGCATCCAGAACCCGGATGGCGGCTGGGGCGAGGATGCCTCGTCCTACAAGATCGACCCGGAGTTCGAGGCAGGCTCCTCCACCGCCTCGCAAACCGCCTGGGCGCTGCTCGCCCTGATGGCGGCGGGGGCCGTGGACGATCCCGCCGTGACGCGGGGCATCAACTTCCTCACCCGCACGCAGGACACGGACGGTCTTTGGAGCGAGGAGCGCTACACGGCGACGGGTTTCCCGCGCGTGTTCTACCTCCGCTACCACGGCTACCCGAAGTTCTTCCCGCTCTGGGCGCTCGCGCGCTACCGGAACCTGAAGAAGAGCAACACTCGCCAGGTCGCCTTCGGCATGTGACCCGGCCCGTCGTGGGACGGGGCGGAACGCCGCCCCGCCCCGCGCTTATGACGACGCGGCGCCCGCGCCCTGCTATGAGGGCCGTGATTCGCCCGAGCGGCGGCCCCCTCGACCCGCGCGCCCCTTGCCCTCTCCCGACCCCGATCAGCCCCGCCGCCGGCCTCCGCCCGGCCTGCTCGCGGACCTGATCCAGCCCCGCCCCATGATCGACCCGTCAGCCCCCGTCCTCGCCGTCACCGGACTTGCCCGCGAGCGGCGGATCGCTGCCGGCCGTGGCGTCGAGGCCGTCGGCGCGGGTGGCGATCCGGCCCGCCTGCGCGTGCTGCTCGACGGGCGCGTTCCCCCGGCCTGCCGCGCCGTGGTGAGCTTCGGCATCGCGGGCGGCCTCGATCCCAGTTTGAAGCCTGGCGATGTCGTCGTCGGCACCGGCATCGTCACGGCCGATGGACGGCGGCGGGCGGATCTCGACGCGGCCGCCGCGATGGTGGGCCTGCTCGCCGGCCTGCCCAATCGCGTGATCTCGGCCGATCTTGCCGGAGTCGATGCGGCGGTGCTCGCCGTCGCCGACAAGACGACACTGCGCGAATCCACGGGCGCGGCGGCCGTCGATATGGAATCGCATGTCGCGGCGACCTTCGCCGGGCGGCACGGCCTGCCCTTCGCAGCCCTGCGGGTGATCTGCGATCCGGCCGACCGGGCGCTCCCCGCCTTCGCTGCCAACGCCCTCACGCCCGATGGCGAGCCGGACATCCGGGGCGTGCTCTCGGCCCTGGTCTTCGGACGGGCACGGATCGGCGACCTCATGCGCCTCGGACGCGATTCGAATGCGGCGTTCGCCGTGCTCGCCCGCTGTCGCCAGTGCCTCGGCGATGGGCTCGGCATCCCCGTTCCGGCCGCCCAGCCTTGAACGAAAAATGGCGCCGGTCCTGAGACCGGCGCCAGTCGAGGGGCGTCACCGGGGGAAGAGGGGTTCCCCCTTAACAGCCGGCATCAGCCGGCATTCTTGTTGAGCGAGATCGCCACGAAGCGGGTCTGGCCCTTGGCGCTCTTCACCCGCATCAGCACGGCCTTACGACCGTTGGTCTCGGCGGCGCGGACCTGTGCGGCCACGTCCGCAGGGCTGGAGACCGACTGACCACCCACGTCGAGGATCAGGTCGCCGCGCTCGATGCCCTTCGCGGCGGCCGGACCATCCGGGTCCACCTGCATCACGGCCACGCCCTGATCGGACAGGCCGACCTCGGCGGCGGGGGCGAGGCCGAGGCCCAGGTGCACTTGACCACCGCCGTTTTCATCGCGGCTCGCCACCTTGGTGCCGTCGGTCGGCATGGAGCCGAGGGTGACGGTCGCCGTGTCGGACTTGCCGCCGCGCAGGTAGCCGAGCTTCACTTCGGCACCGGGCTTCATGGAGGCGATGCGGCGGGAGAGTTCGCGGGCGCTGTCCACGGTCTCGCCGTTCACCTTCTCGATCACGTCGCCGGACTTCAGCCCGGCCTTGGCCGCCGGGGTGCCGCTCTCGGCATGATCGACCAGCGCGCCCTTGGCCTTGTCGAGGCCGAGGCCCTCCGCGATGTCCTGCGTCACCGGCTGGATCTGTACGCCGAGATAGCCGCGGGCGACCTTGCCGTCCGTGCGGAGCTGATCCACCACCGCCTGCACCGTCTCGGCCGGGATGGCGAAGGCGAGGCCGACGCTGCCACCGGACGGCGAGGCGATGGCCGTGTTCACGCCGACCACTTCCCCGTTGACGTTGAAGGTCGGGCCACCGGAATTGCCCTTGTTGATGGGCGCGTCGATCTGCAGGAAGTCGTCGTAGGGGCCGGCGCCGATGTCGCGGCCACGGGCCGAGACGATGCCCGCCGTCACCGTGCCGCCGAGGCCGAACGGGTTGCCGATGGCGACCACCCAATCACCCACCTGCGGCGCGGACTTGCCGAACTGCACGTAGGGGAAGTTGCCGCCGTCCTTGATCTTCAAGAGCGCGACGTCGGTCTTGGCGTCCTTGCCGATGACCTTCGCGTCGAGGGTGCGGCCGTCGTCCAGCGTCACCTGCACGGTCGTGGCGTGGTCCACGACGTGGTTGTTGGTGACGACGTAGCCATCGGCCGAGATGATGAAACCCGAGCCCACGGCGCCACGGCTGCCGCGACGCTGCGGCTGCGCGTTCGGGCCGTTCTCACCGAAGCGCTTGAAGAACTCGCGCAGTTGCGGCGGGACATTCTGGAGGTTCTGGCCGTTGTTGCCGCCGCCGTCCTCGTCGTCGCTCGCGGAATCGTCGAGCTTCACCTTCACCGAGACGACGCCCGGCTTCACCTTGTTGACGATGCCGGCGAACGAACCCGGCGGATGCTCGGGCGCCTCGATGGGCGACTTCGGCAGGGCCTGGGCGAAGGCGGGGGTCGCGGCGGGCAGGTAGCCGCTGCCCACGGCCCCACCGGCCACCAACGCCGCGGCGGCGACGGAGGCGAGGGCACGGCTGGTGTAGCGGCGGGCGGTACGGGGCTCGGTCATGGGGCTCTCACACCTGGAACAATCGGGACGACGCCTGTCGCGGCCGTCGATGGGATCGTTCTAGGCGCCCGGCCCTCACCCCGGTGTGGCGGGCAGATTACCGTTTTGTCAGGTGGGCGGCCGTGCGTGACGGCCGCCCAGCAATCGCCGGTCTACTCGCCGCTCAAACGGGCCAGCGCCTCGTCGATCTTCACGAGGCGCGCACTCTCGGCCTCCCGCCGCTCGCGGTTCTCCTCAATGATCTCCTCGGGGGCGCGGGCGACGAAGTCGGCGTTGGCCATCTTGGCATCGACCTTCTTGATCTCACCTTCGGCCTTGGCCTTCTCCTTCTTCAGCCGCGCGACCTCGGCGGCGAGGTCCACGATGCCTTCGAGCGGCAAGGCGGCCACGCTGCCACGCACCAGCAGTTGCACGGACTTGGCCGGAGGCGCGTCGGTGAAGGTGATCTTCGACAGGCGGGCGAGGCGCACCAGCGTCTCGCGCCACGCCTCGACCCGCGCCCTCACCGCCGCATCAGCGCCGACGAGCACCAGCGGGATTTGCGCGCCGGCCGGCACGTTCGTCTCGGAGCGCGCCGAGCGAATCTGGCCGATGAGATCGACCACGAAGCCGACCTCCTCCTCGGCCCCTTCATCCGCGAGCCCCGCGAGGTCGGGCCAAGCGGCGAGCGCCAGCAGGCCGCGCCCTTCGAGGCCCTCGCCCTTGATGCCCCACAGCTCCTCGGTGAGGAACGGCATGAACGGGTGCAGGATCTTGGCGACCTGATCGATCAGGTAGGCGACGCTCGCCTGGGTCTCCGCCTTGGCGGCCGGATCGGCCCCCTCCCCCTGCAGCACCGGCTTAGCGAGTTCGAGGTACCAGTCGCAGAAGATGTTCCAGGTGAAGCGGTAGGCGGCGTTCGCCGCGTCGTTGAACCGATAGGCCGTGATCGCGGCCTCGACCTCGGCCACCGCGCGGGCGGCTTCACCCAGGGCCCACTTGTTGATCGCCCCCGTGACCGCGCGCGGATCGAAGGCGGGATCGAGGGTGCAGCCGTTCAGTTCGGCGAAGCGGGCCGCGTTCCAGAGCTTCGTCGCGAAGTTGCGGTAGCTCTGAACGCGGTCGGTCGACAGCTTGATGTCGCGCCCCTGCACGGCCAGCGCGCAGAGGGTGAAGCGCAGGGCGTCCGCCCCGACCTGCTCGATGATTTCGAGAGGATCGACGACGTTGCCCTTCGACTTCGACATCTTGGCGCCGGAGGCATCCCGCACCAGCGTGTGCAGGTAGACGGTGTCGAACGGGACTGCGCCCGTGACGTGCAAGCCCAGCATCATCATGCGGGCGACCCAGAAGAACAGGATGTCCTTGCCCGTCACCAGCGTGTTGGTCGGGTAGAAGCGGGCGAGTTCCGGCGTCTTGTCCGGCCAGCCGAGGGTCGAGAACGGCCACAGGCCGGAGGAGAACCACGTATCGAGAACATCGGGATCGCGCGTCAGCGCCACGGCGCGGCCGTGCTTCGCCTCCGCCTGCACCAGGGCGTCGGCCTCGCTCTCGGCGACGTAGACGCCGCCGTCATCGTCGTACCAGACGGGAATCTGGTGGCCCCACCAGAGCTGGCGCGAGATGCACCACGGCTCGATGTTGGTGAGCCACTGGAAGAAGATCTTCTCGTAGTTCTCCGGCACGAACTGGGTCTTGCCGTCGCGGACGGCCTGCATCGCCCGCTCGGCCAGCGGCTTCACGTTCACGTACCATTGGTCCGTGAGGTAGGGCTCGATCACCACATTCGAGCGGTCGCCGTGCGGCACCATGTGGGTGTTGGGCTCGATGGTGCGCAGGCGACCGCGCTCCTCCATCAATTCCACGACGCGCTTGCGCGCCGCCGCCCGGTCCACGCCGTGCAGGGCCAGCACATCCGCCTCGGGGGACGCCTCCACCAGGAACGCCTCGTTGCCCTCGATGAGCATCCTGCCCTCGGGATCGAGGACGTTGATCATCGACAAGGCGTGCCGCCGGCCGACCTCGAAGTCGTTGAAGTCATGGGCCGGGGTGATCTTGACCGCGCCGGTGCCCTTCTCCGGATCCGAATAGCTGTCGGCGACGATCGGGATCAGGCGCCCCACCAGCGGCAGGCGCACGTACTTGCCGACGAGGGACATGTAGCGCTCGTCCTCCGGGTGCACCGCCACAGCGGTATCGCCCAGCATCGTCTCGGGCCTAGTGGTGGCGACGGTGATGATCTCGCCGGTCTCGGCACCATCCGCATCGACCACGGGGTAATCGAAGTGCCAGAGATGGCCCTTGATCTCGACCTGTAGCACTTCGAGGTCTGAGATCGCGGTCTGGAACCGGGGGTCCCAGTTCACGAGGCGCTTGTCGCGGTAGATCAGGCCGTCCTTGTGTAGGTCCACGAAGGTCTTGAGCACGGCGCGGCTCAGGCCCTCGTCCATCGTGAAGCGCTCGCGCGTCCAATCGCAGGAGGCGCCAAGCCGCTTCAGCTGCTCCACGATGGCGCCGCCGGACTCGGCCTTCCACGCCCAGACCTTTTCGAGGAACGCCTCGCGGCCGATCTCCCGGCGGCCGGGCTCCTTGCGCTCGGCCATGCGGCGCTCGACCACCATCTGCGTCGCGATGCCGGCATGGTCGGTGCCGGGCTGCCAGAGCACGTCGCGCCCGCGCATGCGCTCGAACCGACAGAGCACGTCCTGCAGCGTGTTGTTGAGGGCGTGGCCCATATGCAGCGAGCCCGTCACGTTCGGCGGCGGGATCACGATGCAATAGGGCGCGGCGCCGGCCCGCTCGGGGCGGCCGGCGCGGAAAGCCCCCGCATCCTCCCACGCGGCGCGAATGCGCGCCTCGACGGAAGCCGGGTCGAAGGTTTTGTCCATCATCGCGAAAGTCGGGCCGAAAGCGGGCTGAGCTGGAACGAGCCCCCGCTTTCGGCCGTCAGACCGCCCGCGTCAACACGCGAGAGGGCTCAGCGCCCCCGCGATACCCGCTCGATCTCGGCGCGGACGAGACGCTCCACCACCACGGGCAGATTGTCGTCCAGCCAGGATTTCAGCATCGGGCGGAGCATATCCTGCACGATGTCTTCGAGGGTACGCGCGTTGTTGGTGAGAACCGTATGCGCCAGCAGGTTGAACGCCTGTCCGACGGTCGCATCCGTGGTCGGCGAAATCAGACGGTCGAATGCGGGCTCGGGCGCCTTGGCGACGGGCGGCGGCTCCATGCGCGGCGCGGGCTTGGGCGGCTCCGGGGGGGCCACGGGCTCGGGTGCCACCGGCTCGGGTGCCTTGGCGACGGGCGGCGGCTCGGGCACGAACTCGTCCTCGATCGCCAGATCCTCGAAGCTGATCTCATCGAGATCGAGGGGGGCCGGCTGCGGCGCGGGCGGCTCGACGGGTCGCACCAGGGCGACGGGCGGCGGCACCGGTTCGGCGACCTCGGCGAGGTCGAGGATGTCATCGACCTCGGCCGGCTCCGGCTCCGGCTCGCTGGGCTTGGCCGCCTGATCGTCGGCGATGATCCGGCGGATGGAGGCGAGAATCTCCTCCATCGACGGCTCATGCGCCTTATCGGCAGCCTTGTCCTGAACCTGGGGGCTTGCTGCACTCATGACGACGGCGCGCTCGGATGCGAAGAGACCGGAAGGCGGCTCACTCGGAGCCGCAACTCAGTATTTCACGCCCCTGAGTTACGACAAGCGTACCGACAGCACAGTCCTTGAAAAATCGGACAATGCTCACAGCAGAGGCGGCGGGCTCAGCGCCCGTCGGGCGTGCGCAGGCCGAACCACAGATCCTTGACCTGATCGAAGTGGATCTTGGCGCTGTAGGCCTCGACCGGCAGGGCCGTGAAGCGCGCGGTTAGCTGACCCATCGCCTGGACGACGCCGTAGGAGAAGATCACCCGGTCGCGCTGGGCGACGATGAGGTTCACGCGGGAGTTCAGCAGCTCCTGTTGCGCGTTGAGGACGTCGAGGGTGGTCCGCTGGCCGACGCGCGCTTCCTCACGCACGCCGTTGAGGGCGACTTCGTTCGCCTGGACCTGCGCCTGGGCCGCGATGACCTGCGCCTTGGCAGCTTCGAGCCGGCCCCAGAAATCCACGATCTGCGCCCGGACCTGATCGCGGATCCGGTCGACATCGATCCGGAGCTGACCCACCAGCTCCTTCTGCTGGCGCACCTGCGCGTAAACCTGCCCGCCTTCATAGATCGGGATGGTCACGCGGCCGATGAGCGAGGCGGCCACGGAATTGTCGTTCGGAAAGGTCGAGTCGTAGCGCTGCTGGACGCTGCCCTGCACCGTGACCTGCGGGTAGAGCTGGCCCTCCAGCACCTTCACCTGGGATTCGGCGGCATCGAGCGCGTGGATCGCCGAGTAGATCTGCGGGTGTTCCTGCAGGCCGATCGTCACGGCGGCGTCGAGGCTGCCGGGGACGTAGCGGTCGAGCGGCCGACCCGGTGCCAGGGAGCGCGGCTCCACACCGATGTTCTGGCGGTAGACACCGATCGACGTCCGCAGGGTGGATTCGGCGGCACTGACCTGCGACCGAGCACCGGCGAGGCGCGCCTCGGCCTGCGCGACGTCGGTGCGCGTTACCTCGCCGACGTTGAAGCGGTCGCGCGTCTGCCGGAGCTGCTCTTCGAGCACTTCGACGTTGTTGCGGTTCAGCTCCAGCGTCGCCGTGTTGCTCAGCACGTTCATGTAGGCCTGAACGGCGGCGTAGAGGACCGAGAGTTCGGTGAAGCGCAGCGTCTCGCGCTGGCTGTAGACGGTCGACTCGTACCGGCGGACGTTGTTGTCCGTCTGGAAACCGTTGAACAGCGTTTGGCTGACGATGAGGCCCGCGCCGCCGGGCGTCGTGGTCTGGTTGAAGGTCGTGCCGCTAATCCGGCCGTTGGTGTACTGCGACCCGATATCGGCACTCAGGTTCACCTGCGGCCGGTAGCCCGATTGGGCGATGGCCACGAACTCATCGGTGTAGCGGACGGTCGCCCGACCGGAATTGAGGGTCGGATTGCCACGATAGGCCCGAACAAGGGCACTCTCGAGCGTTTCCGCACCCACCTGGCTCGACGCCAGCACCGCGGCGATCGCCGTGACGGCGATGCCCACGCGGCGCTGCGCGAAGCGGTTTTTCGGCACTCGTAAACTCACAGTGCTCAACCCTTGCGGCCCCCGCGATCTCGGACACCCGCCTCAGCAGCGGTCATGCGGCGAACCGCACCTATCCGAACAAGCCCGCCCTGCGACGGACCTTAGCTGGAAGACGTTAACTCGGCACCGGGTCCAGCCGCTCTCGCGCCTGAATCCTCAGGGGTGGCGCATAAAGGCGACACCTCACCGGACCCATGAATTCTCAATCTTGGAGAGTATCAGAAGGCAAAAGACGCTTCTTGCGCGAAGTCAGCCAAGGCCGGCAGGGACGCATCGAAGAGCGGACGCGATCCGAAGGCATTGCCGGCACGAACGAATACGGTGACCTTTGCCCCCCGGTCGGGCCCGAAGACACAAACGAGCCGTCCGTCATCCTTGAGTTGATCGAGCAAGGATTGCGGCCGGGTCTCCACGCGGCCATTCACAAGAATCGCGTCGAACGGCCCTTCGCTGGGCGCACCCGCCCGCAGCGGCCCCTCGATGACCTTCGCCTTACCGGCCAACCGCTCCTTTGCGGCCGCGACCAATTCGGGGATCGATTCGATCGCCGTCACCGTGGCACCGAGTTGCGCCATCAGCACGGAGGCGTAGCCGTAGCCGGTGCCGACATCGAGCGCCGCGACGCCCGGCTGGATCTTCAGGGCCTGAATCATCCGGCCGAGAACCATCGGGGCCGGGGTCACGCGCAGGTCGGCGCCCGCCGAACCGAGCCGCAGGGGCTGATCGATATAGGCGAACGGCTCCTGGTTCTTGGGAACGAAGGATTCGCGCGGCACCGAATCGAAGGCGTCGAGAACGGCGTTGTCGTTCACGTCGAAGGTCCGCAACTGGCAGTCGACCATCATCCGCCGCGCCTGCGCGTAATCGAGCATCGGAAACCTCGTCCCTGAACCGATCCGGTCCACCGCGCCACGGATACCGGCGCACGCTTAAGCCTTCGCGGCGGGTTGTCGAAGATCGACACGCAAAAGGCAAGGAGGACGCCGGTTGCGTCGCGGCATCGCGGCGGAAACGTCTTCCGAGGAGGAGCGCAGAGCGTCCGGCGTGCAGGCCAGCGCGCGGTGGCTCACTCCTTCACCGGCACCCGCTTGTCGAGCCAGCCGGCCAGCCAATCGGCGATCTCGAAGCTGTTCTTGTCCTGCATCAGCATGTGCGAATTGCCGTGGATGCCGATCTCCGGCAGCAGGATCAGTTCGGCCTTGCCCCCCGCGGCATTGGCCGCGGCGACGAAAGCCCGGCACAGCTTCAGGCGGGGTGCCCAGCGGGACGATTGGTCCACGTAATCCCCGAACAGCACGAGGATCGGGAGGTCCTTGTAGGGCGCGAGGTCGTCCTTGGCCGGATCCGGGCAGGCAGCGGGCTCGATGGCGACGAGGGCGCGGAGGCCGGTCCGGTCGAGGGCGGCCGTCTGGAACGGGTAGATGCCCGATTGCGAGTGCGAGATCAGCACCGCGTTCTTGAGGCGCTTCGCCAGTTCGGACAGGGCCGTGACAGTCGGGTTCGGAACCGGCAACGCCGCCGACCAATCCGGCACCATCTGCTTCCAGAACTCACCCTGCGCTTCCAGGGGGAACTGCATCCCGGGGAAGACCTTCGGGTATTCCGGGCCGAACCGGAAAATCGCCCAGGCCGCCTCGCGCCCCGCCGAGAAGACCGCCGGCAGCGTCTCGGCGCCCGCCTTGCCGGCCTTCACGGCGTTGATCGCGCTCGGGTTGCCGGCCGAGCGCCCCCGCCAGGATTGATCGATCACGTAGGTCGGGAAACCCTTGCGGACGAAATACTCGTCCCATCCCATCCGTCCGTCGGGCGTCGTCTCCCAGGTCTTGCCGGTCAGGCAGCAGCCGTGGATCAGCACCAGCGGAACCCGCGTCGGCGAGACGGGGACCTGATAGCGCACGTAGATTTGATCGACCGTCACCGTGCCGGAGGCCGCATAGGCCGGCAGGGTGGACAGCGTGTCGGACGAGACGTCTCGCCCCCCCACGAAGAAACTGCCTTGGGCCGAGAGGGTCAGCGGAGGGGTCGGTGCATCGGCGGCATGGCCGGGCGAGGACATGGCGGCGAGGGCCGCCAGACCGAAGGCGAATGCGCGATGCAGCAACGTCATCGTTCCCGGATCCCGGCCAAGCCAGCCGCGTCCACCACATGCCACGAAGCGTCACGCGATGGCGAGGGCCGGGCCGGTCATTCCACGACAGATCGACCGGCCCGGTATTCAGCCTCAGGCGTGGGCCGTGTCGTCCTCGTCGATATCCACGAGGAAGACGATGTCGGCCTCGTCCTCTTCGCTGTCATCGGCTTCGGCGTAGCGCGGGTCGTCCACGAAATCGCCTTCGCCGTCGTCCTCGGCGAGGGCATCCTCGAACACCTCGATCTCGTCCTCGTTGGCCGGGCGGACGTTGAGGGCGGCCTTGCCGTCCCAGAGCGGCTTGCCGCCGCTCGTCATCGTCTTGATGTCTTCCTTGAAGCCATCGCAGGTGAACAGGTCTTTGGCCGAGGCCTCATCGCTGTTGATGACCGCGACCGCCGTGCCCTCGATTTCCAGGGTGAACATGGCCGGCATCCTCTCTTCAAGACCGCGCCTGCACGCTCCCGTCCGGGGCGCGTGATGCGACGGGTCGGCCGATCTGGCCGGCACCATCGCCGCACGCGGCTGCTGTAGGGGGGAAGCGGCCCCGGGCCAAGCCCGTTCGAGCGGGTTCTCAGACCCCGGCGCCGCCTCGGGCGATTGCCCGCTTCACCACGCCCTGAACCTCGGGGTTCGAGAGGAAGAGATCGTGGTTGATGAGGCCGCCGCCGTAATCCGACGCATCGGCCACGCGCACCCCGAGGGCTTCGAGCTTCGCCCGGTCGGCCGCGCCCGCGCGGGTGCCACCCGCGATGGCCGCCGAGAGTTCGAGGGCTCGGTCGTTCGTCGCGGAGATGACGGTGATCTTCGTGAGGTCCGGTCCCAGCCGGGAGACGCCGTTCGAGAACAGGTCGAAATCGATGTCGGGCGCGGCGAGCACCACGGCGCCGATCCGCGCCATCGCCGATTCGCCGGCCTCCGCCCGCAGCATCCGCAGGGTCTCCAGCGTCAGCAGCGTCCCCATGGAATGGGCGACGATGAAGATGCGCCCGCCGTTCGGCGTCGCCGCAAGGGCTTTCAACAGGTCCTCGAACGCATCGCGCGACCACATCGCGCTCTCGCGATCGTAGCCGTAATCGAGCGTCGCGGCGGCCGACGGCCACGTGAACAGGCCGGAAACGCCCTTGAAGCGGATACCGTCAGACAGCCGCGCGGCGCTGACGGCAGCCGATTCGAACGATTCGCGATAGCCATGCACGTAGATGAGCACGTCGCGGCCGAGCGCCGCTTGGCTAAAGGCGTCCGCCGCACCGGGCCCGGTCTCGACCTTCGGCACCGCGCCGATGGTCCAGTCCCCGGTGATGACCGCCGACACCTTGCCGAGAAGCGAGCGATCCGGCGGGGAGAGCCGGACTTCCGCGAAGCTCAGGCACTTGCCCCGATCGGACGAGAAATACGGGGGCCGCACCGGGCTCCCAACCGGCTTGCGCGTCGTGGCGACCAGCAGGACCGGCATGACATCGAGCGCCGATTGCTTCTCGGGCAGGGCCGGACCGCCCAGCTCGTCGGTGACGCAGCCGCCGAGCATCGGCATGGCTCCGGCGGCGGCCGTGAGCGCGCCGACGCGCAGGAGGAAGCGGCGAGAGGGAGACCGAGGCGTCATGATCCACGGGACTGATCGAGCGGCCGCGCCGCCCTTTGAAGCGGAACCGTAACCAGTGGATCGTGACCAAGACGGGGCACGCCGCGCGTTTCCCGTGCTGCCGCTGGCCCCGTGCCGCAACGGCCACAGGGTCCGGCGCGGCGGCGTGACGGGAATTCGTCCACGGCATCATCGGCTTGGCACCGCCGCCGACGGGCGCGAAACCTCTTAACCTTGACGGCGCTTCGACGCGCCCCCGCCCTTTTCCCACACCAGGCCTGAGGGGCCTCTCGACGGCGGGCGCGGCCTTGGCCATGAAGGAGCATGGCTGCTCCGCTCGACATCGACTCGCTCAAGGACAGGCTTCTGGCCGGCGACAGGGCGGCGCTCGCGCGTGCGATCACCCTGGTCGAGTCTAAGCGGACGGATCACCGGGCGGCGGCGGCCGCGCTGATCGACGCGGTGCTGCCCCAGACCGGCAACGCCATTCGCGTCGGCATCACGGGCGTGCCCGGCGTCGGCAAGTCCACCACCATCGACGCGCTGGGCACCAACCTCACCGAGGCGGGCCACAAGGTCGCCGTGCTGGCGGTCGATCCGTCCTCCTCGCGCACGGGGGGCTCGATCCTCGGCGACAAGACCCGCATGGCGCGGCTGTCGCACGATCCAAAGGCGTTCATCCGGCCCTCGCCCTCCTCCGGAACCCTCGGCGGCGTCGCGGCCAAGACCCGCGAGACGATGCTGCTCTGCGAGGCGGCGGGCTTCGATGTCATCCTCGTGGAGACGGTGGGCGTCGGCCAGTCGGAAACGGCAGTGGCCGACCTCACCGATTTCTTTCTCGTGCTGATGCTGCCCGGCGCGGGAGACGAATTGCAGGGCATCAAGAAGGGCATCCTCGAACTCGCGGACATGATCGCCGTCAACAAGGCGGACGAGGGCGAGGCCGAGGCGCGGGCGAATGCGGCGGCGTCGGAATACCGGGCGGCCCTGCACATCCTCACCCCCGCCTCGGCGACATGGACTCCTCCGGTGGTGACGATCTCCGGCTTCCACAATCGGCGCCTCGATGCCCTCTGGGCGAAGATCGAGGACCACCGCACGAAGCTCACCGCGACCGGCGAGATCGCCAGCAAGCGCCGTGGCCAGGACGTGAAGTGGATGTGGGCCCTCGTGCACGAGCACCTGCATCAGCGCCTCGTCGGCACGGCGGAGGTTCGTCAGAAGACGGCCGAAGCCGAATCCGGCGTGTCGCGCGGTGAGACGTCCCCCGCCGCCGGGGCCGCCGCCATCGCCGAGCTGATCGGCCTCTAGAGCGGCGTTTCCTCGCCGAAGAAAAACGCGCGCGCCGGGTGAACAAACCGCCGCTCGCGCGTTCCGTGGACGCGGGGGCCGCGCGTCCGCGCGGGCGGCACCGGACGCCGCGTCGAGGAGAGTACCATGGTGGACACTGATCGGATCGTCGGGGGGGCCAAGGAGGCACTCGGCAAGGCGCAGGGTGCGGCAGGCGACGTCCTCGGGTCGAATCGCGACTCCGTCGAGGGCCGTTTCCGCGAAGCCAAGGGCACGGCACAGAACGCCTACGGCCAGGCCAAGGACTCCGCAGCGGATCTCGCCGACCGCGCGGGCGACTATGCCGGCGATGCCTATGACCGGGCCGGCGATTACGCCAACGACGCGTACGAGCGCGGCTCGTCCTACCTGCGCGACGGTCGCCACGCCGTCAGCACGCAGGTCGAGGAGAACCCGATGCTCGCCCTGCTCATCGCGGGCGCCGTCGGCTACGGCCTCGCCCTGCTGGTGCACGGGCGCCGTTGATTGAAGGTCCGGCCCCGCCCTTCGGCGGGGCCGTCTCCGCTTACTGAGCGGTCCAGCCGCCATCCATGGTCAGGTTGGCGCCTGTCATCTGGCTCGCCGCGTCCGAACACAGGAACACAGCGAGGCCGGCGACCTGATCGACGGTCACGAACTCCTTCGTCGGCTGTGCCTTGAGGAACACGTCCTCCATCACCTGTTCCTTGGTGAGGCCGCGCGCCTTCATCGTGTCCGGGATTTGCGCCTCGACGAGGGGCGTCCAGACATAGCCCGGCGAAATGCAGTTCACCGTGATCTTGTGCGGCGCCAACTCAAGAGCTGCCGTCTTGGTCAGTCCGGCGATGCCGTGCTTGGCCGCCACGTATGCCGACTTGTACGGCGAGGCCACGAGCGAATGCGCCGAGGCCGTGTTGATGATCCGCCCCCATCCCTTGGACTTCATGCCGGGAATCGCCGCCTTCATCGCGTAGAACGCGGAGGACAGGTTGATGGCGATGATCTGCTCCCACTTCTCGCCGGGGAACTCCTCGATGGCCGAGACGAACTGGATGCCGGCATTGTTCACGAGGATGTCGACGGAGGCGAACATCTCCTGAGCCTCACCCACCATCGCCTCGATTTCGGCGGGCTTGGTCATGTCCGCCCCAGAATAGTGAGCCCGCACACCGAACTCCGTCTCGATCCCGGCGCGGGTGCGCTCGATCTCGTCGGGCTTGCCGAAGCCGTTCAGGACGACATTCGCCCCCTGCCCCGCGAAGCCCTTCGCGATGGCGAGGCCGATGCCGCTGGTCGATCCGGTGACGAGGGCGGTCTTGCTCTTCAGGCTCATGGCAACCTCCGGAAGCGTGGTCGAGAGAGGGTCAGGGAGCACTTGGCCGAACCGCAGGGTGAAGTCCACGGGCAGCGTGGCAGGATCGTCACGGCGATTAAGGCGTCACGGGAAACACCATCTCGACCTTCAGGCCGGGACCGTTGTCGGCCAACCTCAAAGTGCCCCGGTGAATGCGCATCACCGCGTTCACGAGGCTGAGGCCGAGCCCGAAGCCCGGCCGCGAGCGCGACTTCTCCAAGCGGACGAATCGCGCCAGCACGTGCTCCCGCTCCTCCTCCGGGATACCCGGCCCGTGATCCGACACGGTGAGCACGGCCGCCCCGGCGCGCCTCTCGACCGCGATGAGAATACGGCCGACGCCCCCCTCGGCGGGGCTTCCGTATTTGAGGGCATTGTCCACGAGGTTGGCCAGGGCCTGCCCGATCAGTTCGCGGTTCGCCTGGATGACGACGCCTTCAGGCGCTTGCACCTCGATGGTGAGGCCGTGATCCTCAGCCAGGACTTCGTAAAGCTCCCCCACGCTGCGCGCCGAAGCGCCGAGATCCAGGGGCGCCATGAGTTCGCCGGCGCTTCCCGCTTCGAGCCGCGCAATCATGAGCAGCGCGTTGAAGACGCGGATGAGCCCGTCCCCCTCCTCGATCACCGCTTCCAGGGCGGCACGCAGTTCCTCGGCGGAGCTGGATCGGCGGAGGGCTTCGTCGGCGCGGTTGCGCAGGCGGGTTAGCGGCGTCTTCAGATCATGCGCGATGTTGTCGGAAACTTCGCGCATCCCGCGCATCAACTCGCCGATACGCTCCAGCATCTGGTTGAGATTCGTGGCGAGCCGGTCCAGCTCGTCGCCGTTTCCCGCCACCGCGAGGCGGTCATCGAGATCGCCGGCCATGATGGCGCGCGTGGTTCGCGTCATCGCATCGACCCGCGCCAGGACACGGCTCGCAGCCAGCCAGCCGCCGATGATACCGAGCACGATCACAGCCGCGAGGGACGAGGCGAAGGCCCGACCGATCACCGCACGGAGCCGGTCACGTTCCTCGGTGTCCCGTCCGACGAGGAGACGAAACCCACCCGGCAGGGTGAAGACCTGGACGATGGCATAATGCTCGTCGGCACTGGCCTCGCCGCGCCCGTAACTGACTTCGCTCTGCCCTGGCTTGGCCAGGACCGCCGCCGGCACGGAGGCGACATTGCCGACGACATGGTCGCCATTGGCCGTCGTGACGAGATAGAGTGAAGCGCCGGGCTCCTTCGACCGCCGCTCGACTACACTGATCAGCCGCCGCAGGCCGCCGGAATTGTATTGCTCGGAAAGACCATTGATCTCGGCGTCGATGGTCGAGACGATCTGGTCATCGAGCACCGCCCGCGCATTCCAGGCAACATAGCCCAACGCCAGGAAGGCGCAGATCGCGAAGACGGCGAGATAGGCGAGCGACAGCTTGAACGCCGTCGTTCGGAACAGCTTCGACACCCGGGCGGCGAGCGCCTCGCGCTGTGCGCCATCGATGCCCGGCAGGGAGGATGCCGTCACACCGGTCCGCCTTCCTCGGCGCGCAGCACGTAGCCCGATCCGCGGATGGTGTGGATCATCGGATGGGCGAAACCCTTGTCGAGTTTGCCGCGCAGGCGGGAGACGTGGACGTCGATGACGTTGGTCTGCGGGTCAAAGTGGTAATCCCAGACGTGCTCCAGCAGCATCGTCCGGGTCACGACCTGTCCCGCATGGCGCATGAGGTATTCGAGCAAGCGGAATTCACGCGGCTGCAGGGGGATCTCCTTACCGCCCCGGATCACCCGATGGGACAGCCGGTCGAGTTCAAGATCGCCGATCCGGTAGCGGGTTTCCTCGGTCGCGTTCGAACCGCCGCGCCGCCGGGCCAGGGCCTCGGTGCGGGCGAGTAGTTCGGAGAAGGCATAGGGCTTCGGCAGATAATCGTCGCCGCCGGCCCGCAGGCCCTTCACCCGGTCATCGACCTGCCCGAGGGCCGAGAGAATCAGCACCGGAGTCGCGATGCCCTGCTCGCGCAGGGAGCGGATCACCGAAAGCCCGTCGAGCTTCGGCAGCATCCGGTCCACGATGAGCACATCGTATTCGCCCTCGCTCGCAAGGGCGTAACCGTCGAGGCCGTTCTCGGCGCTCTCAGCCGAATGGCCAAGTTCGCGAAAGGCCTTCACGATGTAGGCGGACGCGTCGCGATCGTCCTCGATGACCAGAAGCCGCATGATCAGGCCTCTTAGCGCACGGGACGATGCGGCGGAATGTGAATCGACGAGCATGGCCCCTCCCCTCCCCCGGACGGTGGGACCATGACGCCTGCAAGCTTACGGTGGGATCGCCCAGACATGACGGCTTGGTCATGTCGGAGCCTAAACGCGAAAAGGCCGCCCCGAAGGGCGGCCTTTTCGTGTGAGGTCGTGAGAGGGAATGGTGTGTGTCTTTGCGTTGTGCGGGTCTGGCGGCGACCGACTCTCCCGTGCCTTGAGGCACAGTACCATGGGCGCTGGCGTGTTTAACGGCCGAGTTCGAGATGGGATCGGGTTCTGGGCACGCCGCTCGAGCCACCAGACCGGCGCAACGCAAGGGCAGACGGCGGAGCCGTCTGCGTGTGTTCGGCAAGCATTGTCTTTGTGCGACCGGACCGCTGTCTGGCTCCGCCAGCCTTGCGGCTGCCGAACCAGATGCGGACACGGATCACGGGGGCGATCAAGTCAATCGGGCGATTAGTACCGGTCGGCTCAACGCGTCA